>NZ_JBEXQX010000012.1:105748-258998 GCF_040612795.1 Streptomyces sp. NPDC006335 | reverse complement strand
TCCCCCCCCCTCTCCCGATCCTCCGGGGTGTCTGCCCTCATTCAATACCCTTTTTGGGGGTAACCCCCCGGGGGGGCCCCCCCCCCCGGGGGGCCGCCCTCCGTCGTCGTACCGGAAGTACCGGGGTCTACGCCTCGCGCCGGTGCCGCCCGCCCGCGGCCTCCGTGTCGTCCCGCTCCGCGGCCTGCGCCGCCCTGCGCTCTTCCTCGGCCTTCTCCTCGGCCTCCATCTCCGCGAACACGTCGATCGGCGCCGGCGCCTTCGCGAGGAAGACCCAGGTCAGCCAGACGGCCAGCAGGAACGGCGGGATCTTCAGGGCGACCAGGACCCAGCCGAGCTGTGCGGTGTCGGCCCACCAGTACAGCGGGAAGAGGATCGCGCACTTGGCGAGCAGGATGCCGCCCCAGGCGTAACTGGCCTTGGCGTAGGCCTTCTTGCGGCCGGGGTTGCGGGTCCGCCAGGAGAGGTTCTCCTTGAAGACCGGGCCGAGGATGAGCCCCATCAGCGGCACGCCCGCGAGCGTGGTGATGATGTACGCCAGGCCCAGGCCCAGGGTGTAGAGCATGCCCGGCAGATAGAAGTTCCTGGCGTTGCCCGTCATCATCGCGAAGACGACACCGAAGGCGACGCCGAAGACACCGCTGAAGGCGTGCTTGACGGTGTCCCGCATGACCAGGCGGACCACGACCAGCAGCAGCGACATCGCGAGCGCGGCGATCGCCGACAGGTGCAGGTCCTTGTTGATCGTGAAGATCGTGACGAACAGCAGGCCCGGCAGTACCGTCTCGACCATGCCCCGGACGCCGCCGAACGCCTCGAACAGGGCGGCCTCGGTCACCGCCCGTGCGTCGTCGGCCTGAGTGTCTTCGGTCGGCTTGTCGAGAGACGTCACCGGCTACTCCCGTCCGAGGGGTCGGAGTTCGTATTTCGGATTGAACAGCACCCGGCGGCCCCGGCTCATCGAGATCCGTCCGGAGGCGATCAGCTTGCGCCCCGGTTCTATCCCGACGATGGAGCGCCGGCCGAGCCACACCACGTCCAGGGCGGCGGAGCCGTCGAACAGCTCGGCCTCCAGGGCCGGGACGCCCGCGCGCGGACGCAGGGTGACCGTGCGCAAGGTACCAGTAACGGTCACGACCTGACGGTCGTGACAGTCGCCGATCCGGGTGCAGCCGGTGGTCTCGGTGTCCTCCCGCAGCTCCTCGGACTCCAGGTCCTCCTGCGAGGAGGAGAGCCGGTCGAGCATGCGCCGGAACCGGCCCACCGGCTTCTCGGAACGCGGAACAGCACTCATATCCGAAAGCGTACCGGGGTGCGCCGACAGCGTTGTACCCGCGGCACTAGCGTTCGAACCGGTATCCCATGCCCGGTTCCGTGACGAAGTGCTTGGGGTGCGAGGGGTCCGCCTCCAGCTTCCGCCGGAGCTGGGCCATGTAGACCCGCAGGTAGTTCGTCTCCGTCCCGTACGACGGCCCCCAGACCTCCTGGAGGAGCTGTTTCTGGCCGACGAGCCGGCCGGTGTTGCGGACCAGCACCTCCAGCAGGTGCCACTCGGTGGGGGTGAGACGTACGTCCCTGCCGTGCTTCTGGACCTTCTTGGCGGCCAGGTCGACGGTGAACTCGCCGGTCTCCACCAGGACGTCCTCCTCGCCGCCCCCGGTGGGCTCCGCGCGGCGCACGGCGGCCCGCAGCCGGGCGAGCAGCTCGTCCATGCCGAAGGGCTTGGTGACGTAGTCGTCGGCGCCCGCGTCCAGCGCCTGGACCTTCTCGTCGGAGGAGTGCCGGGCGGACAGCACGAGGATCGGCACCCGGGACCGGTCGCGCAGCCCCCGGATCACCTCGACGCCGTCCATGTCGGGCAGGCCGAGGTCGAGGACGACCACGTCGGGGTGGCGGTCGGCGGCGAGCCGGAGCGCGGTGGCACCGTCGTGCGCCGCGTCGACCTCGTACTTGCGCGCCTTGAGGTTGATCACGAGAGCGCGCACGATCTGCGGCTCGTCGTCGATGACCAACACCCTGGTCATGGGGCCTGCCTTTCGGGTCGTGCCGCTGCGAAGGGATCGGTGAGGAGCTCCACGCGCGTGTGTGCCGCGCGGAGCGTCAGCACCATGGTGAGCCCGCCACCGGGCGTGTCCTCGGCGTTGAGGGTGCCGTCCATGGCCTCGGCGAAGCCCCGGGCCACGGCGAGCCCGAGCCCCACACCGGCGCCGCGCGGCGCGTCCCCGTGGCGCTGGAACGGCGCGAAGATGCGCTCCTTGGCCTCGTCGGGGACGCCGGGACCGCGATCCACCACGCGCACCTCGACCCGGTCGGCGATGGCGCTGGCGGAGACCCGGACGGGGGTGCCGGGCGGACTGTACTTCACGGCGTTCTCGACCAGGTTGGCCACCGACCGCTCCAGCAGCCCCGGATCGACGGCGACCATGGGCAGCGACTCGGGGACGTCCAGCTCGGCGCTCCCGTCCGGCACCCCGCCGAGCGCCATCGGCACCACCTCGTCGAGGTCGATCTCGCGGATGATCGGGGTGACCGTGCCGGTCTGGAGGCGGGACATGTCGAGCAGGTTGCCCACCAGGTGGTCGAGCCGGTCGGCGCCCTCCTCGATGCCCTCCAGGAGCGCCGCCCGGTCCTCCTCGGACCACGCCACGTCGTCGGACCTGAGCGAGGAGACGGCCGCCTTGATCCCGGCGAGCGGGGTCCGCAGGTCATGCGACACGGCCGCCAGGAGTGCCGTACGGATGCGGTTGCCCTCGGCGAGCGTGCGGGCCCGGTCGGCCTCCTCCCGGAGCCTGCGGCGGTCCAGGACGACGGCGGCCTGGGCGGCGAAGGCGGCGAGCACCCGGCGGTCCTCGGCGGGCAGCACCCGGCCGGTGAGCGCGAGCGCCATGTGGTCCCCCACCGGCATGTCGACGTCGGCGTCCTCCGGCCGCTCCACGGGCGGCCCGAGCCCGGCCCGCCCGGCGCAGGTCCACGGCTCGACGTCGCTCGCCCGCTCCAGCAGGGCCGCCGACTCCATGCCGAAGGTCTCGCGCACCCGCTCCAGGAGCTCCTCCAGACGGGTCTCGCCGCGCAGCACGTTCCCGGCGAGGAAGGACAGGATCTCCGACTCGGCGCGCAGCCGGGCGGCCTGCTGGGTGCGGCGGGCGGCGAGGTCGACCACGGAGGCCACCGAGATGCCGACGCCCACGAAGACCACGATGGCGACGATGTTCCTCGGGTCGGCGACGGTCCAGCGGTGCAGGGGCGGTGTGTAGAAGTAGTTCAGCAGCAGTGAGCCGAGCGCGGCCGACGCGAGCGCCGGGAAGAGCCCGCCGAGCAGGGCCGCCGCGACCACCACCGCCAGGAACAGCAGCATGTCGTTGGCCAGGCCGAGGTCGACGGTGGTGAGGAGGACCGTCAGGACCGCCGGTCCGGCCAGACCGACCAGCCAGCCCCACAGGACGCGGGGCCGCCCCAGCCGCGCGCCGCGTGCGACGGGCAGGCCGCGCCCCTTGGCGACCTCGTCGTGGGTGACGATGTGCACGTCCAGGTCGGACCCCGACTCGCGGGCCACGGTCGCGCCGACGCCGGGTCCGAAGACGTACTGCCAGGTCTTGCGGCGGGAGGAGCCGAGGACGATCTGGGTGGCGTTGACCCCCCGCGCGAAGTCGAGCAGCGCGGCCGGTATGTCGTCGCCGACCACGTGGTGAAAGGTTCCGCCAAGATCCTCGACGAGGGTCCTCTGCACGGTGAGTTCCTTGGGCGAGGCGGAGGTCAGCCCGTCGCTCCGGGCGATGTAGACGGCGAGCACCTCACCGCCGGCCCCCTTCTCGGCGAGGCGCGCGGCCCGGCGGATCAGCGTCCGGCCCTCCGGGCCCCCGGTCAGCCCTACGACGATCCGCTCCCTGGAACCCCAGATCGTCGAGACCCTGTGCTCGCTGCGGTACTGCTTGAGGTACTCGTCGACCCGGTCGGCCACCCACAGCAGCGCGAGCTCCCGCAGGGCGGTGAGGTTGCCGGGCCGGAAGTAGTTCGACAGGGCCGCGTCGACCTTGTCCGACTGGTAGATGTTGCCGTGCGCCATCCGACGCCGCAGCGCCTGGGGCGACATGTCGACAAGCTCGATCTGATCGGCCCGCCGCACGAACTCGTCGGGCACCGTCTCGCGCTGCCGCACCCCGGTGATCGACTCGACGACGTCACCGAGCGACTCCAGATGCTGGATGTTCACCGTCGAGACCACGTCGATCCCGGCCGCGAGCAGTTCCTCCACGTCCTGCCAGCGCTTGGCGTTGCGCGAGCCGGGGGCGTTGGTGTGGGCGAGTTCGTCCACCAGGGCGACGGCGGGTGCCCGGCGCAGGACGGCGTCCACGTCCATCTCGGTGAGGACGGCGTCCCGGTACGCGACCTCCCTGCGCGGAACGTCCTCGAGCCCGCCCAGCATCACCTCGGTGCGCGGCCGCCCGTGATGCTCCACGACGCCCACGACGCAGTCGGTGCCCCGCTCGATCCTGCGGTGCGCCTCGGACAACATCGCGTACGTCTTCCCGACGCCCGGCGCCGCACCGAGATAGATCCGAAGCTTGCCGCGTCCCATGTCCCCATCGTCTCCGGTCGACACCTACCAGCGACGACCTTACGACCGCCGACACCGCGAGGGCGTCCGGGCGGGGCTCCGCGAGCGGTCTTTGACGGAACCCTGACGGGGGTGCGGACGGGTGTCCCGGGGAGGGCTGAACACTCCGAGCCCGGCGTCCGCGACGGGCTCGGCGATCCGACCGGTCGTCCTGCCCCGGGCAAGGTGTCCCGCACCCGGCACCACGGCCAGGACCACCGGCCACCGCCGCCTCGGCCGCCAGGCCAGGGACCGCACCCTTCAAGCCCGCCCCGAAGGCCTCCGAGCGCCCCCGGAACGCCCTCCCAACCCTCCCGGACCACAGCCGCACTCCCCCGCGCCCCCGTCAGGCCCGGAGCCACGCGCGCCACGGGGCCCTGCGGCCGCGCACCCGCACAGGACGGAGGGCCCGCTTCCGGAGCCCTCTCACACCGCCCGCAACGCACCACCCCAGCCGAAAACCGCGCCCCGAGTTCGCCCCTCACGCCCCCACGATCTCCCCGTCCCCCAGTTCCAGCACCCGGTCCGCCAGGTCCAGCAGGGTCGCGTCGTGCGTGGCGACCAGGGCGGTGACGTTCTCGCTGCGTACGACGGCCCGCAGCAGCTCCATGACGGCGTGCCCGGTCTCCGCGTCCAGTTGGCCGGTCGGCTCGTCGGCGACGAGGAGGGAGGGGGTGTTGGCGAGGGCGCGGGCGATGGCGACGCGTTGCTGCTGGCCGCCGGAGAGCTCACCGGGCCGCTGCTTCGCGTGGTCCGCGAGGCCGACCAGGGCCAGCAGCAACTCGACGCGCTCCTCACGCGCGCGTGCCTCCATCCGGCGCAGCCGCATCGGCACGCCGACGTTCTCGGCGGCGGTGAGGATCGGGATGAGCCCGAAGGACTGGAACACGAAGCCGATACGGTCCCGGCGCAGCGCCAGCAGCCCGTCCTCGTCCAGCCCCGCGATGTCGACCCCGTCGAGCTCGACCCGCCCCCGGTCGGGCCGGTCGAGCCCGCCCACGATGTTGAGGAGCGTGGTCTTCCCGGAGCCCGAGCGCCCCTTGAGCGCGACGAGTTCACCGCGCGGCACCTCGAAGGAGACCCCGCGCAGCGCGTGCACCGCGGCGGCCCCCTCGCCGAACGACCTGTGGATGTCCTCCACCCGCACCATGGTCTCGGTGACCACCTGAGTCATACGTCCTCCCCCGTGAAACCGTGTGACCGCGGAACCGCGAGACCCGCGGAACCGCGAAACCGGGCGCCAGTATCAACCGCCCGGCGCCCGGTCTACAACGTTTTCAGCTCGGGTTGTCCCCGTGGGTGAGGGTCTCCCAGGCCACGAACAGGTTGTTGCTGCCCGCCGGACGGTTCCGCTCGGTCAGCGTCTGCGTGTTAGTCATGCCCATGCCAAGCCTGTTGTGCAGCGCGTTGTACCCGACCTCGGTGACCGGCCCGAGCCCCGGCTTCAGCGACCCGCCGCACAGCCAGCTCGGCACGGCCGCCCCCAGCTCGTACTTCGCCTGGAACCCCAGCGCCTGCCGCAGCCGCTCGCCCACGTCCGTGCCGTACAGGTCCTGCCCCTGGATCCGGCTCGTCTCCGCGACGTGCGAGATCGCGGAGATGCCGTACCCGGTGTGCGTGAGGTCCCGGCAGGTCTCCTGGGTGAGCCCGGTGACGAAGGTGGACTGCCCCTGCCAGTAACCCACGATCTTGTCCCGGGTGTTGAGGTTCTGGCTCGGCACGGTCTTCGGCAGCTCACCGTCGGAGGCGAGGTACACATAGGCCGCGGTACGGGTGCGGAACTTTGCCATGGCCTTGTCGTACGACGTCTTGTCCTCCAGGAAGACGGAGATGCCGACGGCCGCCTCCATCATCGACAGCTCCCAGTTGCCGTTGGAGTTGGAGCCATTGATGACCTCGGGGAGGTAGACGTTCCGGAGCATGGTCGCGAAGCGTCCGGAGTTCGCCCAACCCCCGCTGTACGTGTACTTGATGATCTCGGCGGCCCTGGGCCAGGAGGAGCCGGCCCAGCCGGTCTGGAGGGGCGCGTTGCTGTTGGTGTGGTCCGTGATCACCGCCGACCAGGCGTCCATGAGCTGGATGGACTTCTTGGCGTACCGCTCGTCCCGGGTGATGTACCAGGCGAGCGCGTCGGTGTAGGCGGCGATCGCGTCCTCGCGCTCGTCGGTGCAGCCGTAGTTGGGGTTCGAGTACGACCCGCACTCGACAACCGCCCGCGGCTTGGGCGTGCGGTTCAGATCGGCGTACTTGCTCGCCAGCATGGCGTCGAAGGCACCCTTCCAGGGCTGGGCACCCGCGGTCACCTTGCCGCGGGCGAAGTCCAACTGCCCCTGGGAGACGGTGACTCCGGGATGGACGAAGGTGGCGGGAGCGGCGTCTGCGGGTCTCGCGAGCAGACTCATGGCGAACGCGGTGACGATCACCAGCGGTATCGGACTACGCACAGCGACTCCATTCTCGTATGTGAACGTAAGGCGCCCCTATGAACACAGCTGTTGGCGGATGACCGTAGGTACAGACCAATACAGCGTCAAGCCCTCGCGCATGACCGCATGACAAAGGGCCGCACCCCGCGACGGGGTACGGCCCTTGACGTCGTACGACTAACGGACCTCGGTGATCTCCGGTCCGCGCTGGAGCTGGCCCATGCCGCCGGAGAAGCGGGAGCCCTCGTCCTGCTGCTGGACGCCCTCGGGGACCATCTGGGCGTCGTTCGGGAGCTTGAGGACGATCGGGTCGCGGGGCGCCATCGGGCCCTCGCCGCGGACCACGACCGTGTCCCTGAAGATCTGCTCCAGGAGCCCGGCCGCCTGCGGCTGCACCGCGCCCTGGCCCGAGATCACACCGCGCAGGAACCAGCGCGGGCCGTCCACACCCACGAACCGCACGACCTGGAAGCCGCCCGTGCCGTCCGGCAGCTGCACCGGAACCTGGGCGCGCAGCTCCCAGCCCAGCGGCCCCTCGACCTCGTCGACGATGCCGCCCTGCTGCGTGATGCCGGAGCCGATCTCCTCGCGCACCTCGCCCCAGATGCCCTCGCGCTTGGGAGCGGCGAAGGCCTGGAGCTGGATGGCGCTGTCGCGCAGCACGACGGTGGCCGCGACGATCGCGTCGCCCGCGACCTCGACCCGCAGCTCCATGCCGTCGACGCCCGGGACGAACAGACCGCCCAGGTCCACCCGGCCCTCCGCGGGGTCGCGGACCTCGGTGTCGTCCCAGGGTCCGTCGGGACGCGGCTCCGGCTCCAGCCGTACGCGCTCGCGCTCGCCCTCTACGTCGTCCGCCTCAGTGTCGACGCTGTCGACGACCTGCTCGGCCTCGCCGGCCGCGTCCTCGGCGGCACCCTTCTTCTTGCGACGTCCGAACACGTCACTGTCCTTCCCGGTCGGATACGACCGAAGCGTATCGATTCCCACCCGTTGTGCCGCCCACGGCGGCCTCAGCGTCTGTATCGCCCCCGTCGCCCACGGCGGCGTGACCGCCGGTGGACCCGAAGCCCCCCTCGGCCCGCGCCGAGTCGGGAAGCTCCGCGACCTCCTGGAAGCGGACCCTCTCGACCTGCTGGACGACGAGTTGGGCGATCCGGTCGAAACGCTCGAACCGCACCGGCTCGTGCGGGTCGAGATTCACCACGATCACCTTGATCTCCCCACGGTACCCGGCATCAACCGTCCCCGGGGCATTCACGAGAGCGACACCGCAGCGGGCGGCGAGACCGGATCGTGGGTGCACGAAGGCCGCGTACCCCTCCGGCAGCGCCACAGACACCCCCGTGGGCAGCACCGCCCGCTCCCCCGGCCGCAGTTCACGGCTCTCGGTGGTGCGCAGATCGGCCCCCGCGTCACCGGGGTGCGCGTACGACGGAAGCGGTACGTCGGGGTCGACGCGCCGGATCAGCACGTTCAGGGGGTCACGGCTCACGGGTTCACCTCGAAGGCACGGGCACGCCGGACCTGGTCCGGGTCGTCCATGGCGGCCCGGATCTCCTCCGGACGGCCGTTGTCGATGAAGTGGTCGACCTTGACCTCGATGAACAGGGCGTCCGCGCGGACGGCGACGGGCCCCTCGGGGCCGCCGATCCGGCCGGTCGCGGTCGAGTAGATCTTCCGCCCGGCCACCGCGGTCACCTCGGCCTCCAGGTACAGCACGGTGCCGACGGGCACCGGCCGCACGAAGTCGGTCTCCAGGCGTCCGGTCACGGCGATCGTGCGCAGCAGCCAGTTGAGCGAGCCCAGGGTCTCGTCGAGGGCGGTCGCGAGCACACCGCCGTGCGCCAGGCCGGGAGCGCCCTGATGGGCGGGGCGCACGGTGAACTCGGCGGTGACCGAGACCCCCTCGCCGGCCCGCGCCTCCAGGTGCAGCCCGTGGGACTGCTCGCCGCCGCAGCCGAAGCACTGGCCGTAGTGCGCGCCGAGCAGCTCGCCGGGCGCGGGGGCGTCCGGGTGGCGCACGGGTCGCGCCGAGTCGGCGGGCGGCTGGAGAGCCGGGGAAGTACCACTCACAGGCGCAGACCTTACCCGCGCGTCGGCCCCATCAGGACACCGTGCCAAGCTTGGATTCATGCAGCCCTCCGCCGTCCCGTACGACGAACGCCTCACCGCCCCCCGCTCCTGGTGGCTGATCTCCTTCCTGGTCGGGGTCGCCTTCGCGCTGATCCTGCTCCCCTTCGGGACGCTCCCGCTGCTCGGCGGCCTGGTCGGCGGCACCGCGGCGGCGGCGGTCGTCGCCAGCTCCTACGGCTCGATGCGCATCCGGATCGTGGGGGACTCGCTGATCGCGGGCGAGGCGAAGATCCCGGTGTCGGCGCTGGGTGAGGCGGAGATCCTGGACCCGGAGGAGGCCCGCGCCTGGCGGACCTACAAGGCCGACACCCGCGCCTTCCTGCTGCTGCGGGCCTACATCCCCAGGGCGCTGAAGGTGGAGGTCACGGACCCGGACGACCCGACGCCGTACCTGTACCTGTCGACGCGCGAGCCGGAGCGGCTGGCCGAGGCGCTGAAGCAGGCCCGCACGGCCGCCGCCTAGAACGTTCGTGCAGGGCTTCACCCGCCGTACGGACGGTGCGGCCCGCACTTCTCACGGAAGTCTTACTTCTCCAGTTCCAGCGGGTTCGCCGGGACCTCCAGGGCCGGCAGCGCGGGGAGTTCGTCCCAGGGCACCTGGACCTTGCGCAGGTCCTTGCGGATCCGTTCGGCGAGCCTTCTGGTGTCCTTGCGGTTCATGACCGCCCCGACGGCCGCGCCGACCAGGAACGGCATGAGGTTCGGCAGGTCGCGGATCATCCGCTTCATGATCTGCTGCCGCAGCTGCTGCTTCATCGGGCCGTTGAGCGCGCCGCTCACCGTCGACGGCTTCTTCACGTCGATCCCGCGCTCCCCCGACCAGGAGTTCAGATACGCGGTGCTGCGCTCCTTGAGGTTGCCGGGCGGCCGTACGCCGTAGACCTCGTGGAGTTCGGCGATCAGCTTCAGCTCGATCGCGGCCACGCCGGTGATCTCGGCGGCCAGTTCGGTGGGCATCGCCGGCGGCACGGGAAGCATCGCCGCGGCACCGACCCCCGCTCCGACCGTCGCCGTGGCGCTCGCGGCGCCCGCGACGAGTTTGTCCGCGAGCTGCTCGGGTCCCAGCCCGGGGAACTGGCGGCGGAGGGTCGCGAGGTCCCGTACGGGGATACGCGGGGCGTTCTCGATGATCCGGTCGGCGAGGTACGCCAGGCCCGCCCTGGCCCGGCTGCCGCCCTTGCGGACCCCTTCCCGGGCCCTGTCCCGGATCGCCGCCACCCGTCGCTTCGCGACGGGCGCGGGCGTCCTGGTCGAATCGGTGGGCACCGGAAGGTCAGTCCGGTCGGCCACCGGTTCGAGCGAGGCTCCCGGATCAGCAGAGCCCCGCTCGTCGTCACGCGCGCGGTGGGGGCCGTCGGACGGCCCCTGGTCCGCTCCCCGTCGGGGAGAGCGGCGCTTCCAGGGAGGGGTCGAGCCAGTCATGCCCGACCCGCCCTCAGTCGCAGTCGCGGCAGATCGGCTGGCCGTTCTTCTCCCGGGCCAGCTGGCTGCGGTGGTGCACCAGGAAGCAGCTCATGCAGGTGAACTCGTCCTGCTGCTTGGGCAGCACCCGGACGGCCAGCTCTTCGTTCGAGAGGTCCGCTCCGGGCAGTTCCAGGCCTTCGGCGGCCTCGAACTCGTCGACGTCCACTGCGGAGGTCGACTTGTCGTTCCTACGCGCCTTGAGCTCTTCAAGGCTGTCCGAGTCGACGTCGTCGTCGGTCTTGCGTGGGGTGTCGTAATCCGTTGCCATGTCGCTCTCCCCCTCTGGGTGTCTGCGGTGTCTCCAGCGCACGTAACGCGTGAGAGGCCGGACTTGTGCCCGACCCGAGGCGGAGATTTTGCCTCACATCAAGGTCTGTTACTCAATCGACACCCAACCGGACTCCTCTTGAGTGATCGGGTTGGATGGCGATCGGGACCGTACACGGTCCGAATCCCGCACTTCAAAGGCGTCTCACCGTGTACTTCCCGTGATCAGGACCCCTGAAAACCCGGATTTTCCCGGCTTTCCGACAGGGCACATGATCACGGAGAGTGGATGGCTGGAAATTCTCCCTTGTGATCGATCACACAGGGGGCAGTTCTCCAAGTGCCCAGAAAATTCCGCGCAAAGCGAACATCCCTGTGTATCGATCTCGGTGCGGGGGCCATGCTCTCAGACCGGAAGGGTGACTCGCATCACCAGCCCACCCCCTTCGCGCGGCTGAGCGGTGATGTGCCCGCCGTGCGCCCGTGCCACGGACCGCACGATGGACAGTCCGAGACCGACGCCCTTGTCGCTGCCGGTGCGGTCGGCGCCGCGCAGCCGCTTGAAGGGCTCGAAGAGATTGTCGACCTCGTAGGCCGGTACGACGGGGCCCGTGTTGGACACCGTGAACACCGCCTGACCGTGCTGGACGTCCGTGGTCACCTCGACCCAGCCGTCCTCGGGGACGTTGTAGCGCACGGCGTTCTGCACCAGGTTCAGGGCGATCCGCTCCAGCAGGACGCCGTTGCCCTGGACGACCACCGACTTCTGCTCGCCGCGGATCGCCACGCCCTTGGCCTCGGCCTCGGCGTGCACCTGGTCGACCGCCTGCCCCGCGACCTCGGCGAGGTCCACGGGCTTGCGCTCGACGATCTGGTTGTCGCTGCGGGCGAGCAGCAGCAGACCCTCCACGAGCTGTTCACTGCGCTCGTTGGTGGCCAGCAGGGTCTTGCCGAGCTGCTGGAGCTCCGGCGGGGCACCCGGATCGGACAGGTGGACCTCCAGGAGCGTGCGGTTGATCGCCAGCGGTGTGCGCAGTTCGTGCGAGGCGTTGCCGACGAAGCGCTGCTGGGCCGTGAAGGCCCGCTCCAGGCGCTCCAGCATGTCGTCGAAGGTGTCGGCCAGTTCCTTGAGCTCGTCGTCCGGGCCGTCCAGCTCGATACGGCGGGAGAGGTCCGAGCCGGCCACCGAGCGCGCGGTGCGCAGGATCCGGCCGAGCGGCGACAGGACCCGTCCCGCCATGGCGTAGCCGAAGGCGAAGGCGATGATCGCGAGCCCGAGCAGGGCCAGCAGGGAACGGCTGAGGAGGCTGTCGAGGGCGTGCTGGCGCTGGTCGTTGACGCACTTGTCCATCGCCTTGTTCATGACCTCGGACGGGACGTCCGAGGGCAGGTTGCAGATGTCGCTGGCGACGCGGCCTTCGGTGATCTTGAAGGGGAGCTCGCTGCCGACGTTCAGCGCCTGTGCGGCGATCAGGTAGATGATCGACAGCAGCAGGATGCCCGCGATCAGGAACATGCCGCCGTACAGCAGCGTGAGCCTTATGCGGATGGTCGGTCGCAGCCACGGCAGCGGCGGCGCCGGCCTCCTGGGGTCCCAGGTGGGCTTCGGGGGCGCCTGAGGGGGCGCGGGAGTCGATGCCACGGGTATCAGATCCGGTAGCCCGAGCCGGGGACGGTCACGATCACCGCGGGTTCACCCAGCTTGCGGCGCAGGGTCATCACGGTCACCCGCACGACGTTGGTGAAGGGGTCGGTGTTCTCGTCCCAGGCCTTCTCCAGGAGCTGCTCCGCGGAGACGACGGCACCCTCGGAGCGCATCAGCACCTCCAGGACGGCGAACTCCTTGGGGGCCAGCTGGACCTCCTTGCCGTCGCGGAAGACTTCGCGGCGGTTGGGGTCGAGCTTGATCCCGGCGCGCTCCAGGACCGGCGGCAGCGGCACGCTGGTGCGCCGGCCGAGGGCACGCACGCGTGCCGTCAGCTCGCTGAACGCGAACGGCTTGGGCAGGTAGTCGTCGGCGCCGATCTCCAGACCCTCGACGCGGTCGCTGACGTCGCCGGAGGCCGTGAGCATCAGCACGCGCGTGGGCATGCCGAGTTCGACGATCTTGCGGCAGACGTCGTCGCCGTGGACCAGGGGGAGGTCGCGGTCGAGGACGACCACGTCGTAGTCGTTGACGCCGATGCGTTCCAGGGCGGCCGCACCGTCGTACACGACGTCGACGGCCATGGCCTCCCGGCGCAGTCCGGTGGCCACCGCATCGGCGAGCAGTTGCTCGTCCTCGACGACGAGTACGCGCACGTCGCTTGTCCTTCCTGTGTCCACCCGCGTAGCGCGCTTCGGGCACGCGGCGGGCAGGGAGCCGGGTCAGTGTTGGCTCCATCCTGCCCTTTTCGGCCATAAGTCGGCTGTAAGGCGGGTGAGGGCCAACTGAAAGAGAGGTGTGAGAGCGGGAATGCGGGATTTTCTCCGACGGTTGAGGTTTCCGTCGAAGGGAGCGGGGGGAGGACGGCTTTACACCCCGCGATCACGCTCTGCATGTGCCGTACCACCATGCGGCACTGTGCGATCCGCTTCCGCAGAGCGGGCGTGGGTGTCCGGCACCGTCGCCGCCCGGCCAGGGCAGCGCTGGGCACCTGCAGGAGACGTGATCGCCCCTTCCGATCGGCACACCCCCGTGCCACCGACCCACGACCCAGGACGAGGGGGCGCAGCATGGACGCATTCACCGCAGGACTTCTGCAGCGCATAAGGGCGACCGAGACCGATCTGACGCGGGCTCGGGACGAGGGCGACGACTTCCTCGTCGAGGTGGAGCAGGGCGAGCTCGACGACCTGCGCCGCCTCGCCGCCGAACACGGTGTGGAGGTCAGCGCCTAGCGTCTGATCGCTTTGCGGCACGACAGCGGGCCCCCGGCGAATCCAGCGCCGGGGGCCCGCTGCGTCGGGGGACGGGCCTGTTCACCTCGTGTTCGTCCGGAGTCGGCCTGTCAGTCGTGCCAGGCGCCGAAGTCCTCCAGGAGCCGCTGGAGGGGCTCGAAGACGCCCGGGGTGCCGGCGACGGTGAGGGCGGGGTTCGGACCCTCTCCGGGGCGCCCACCGGTCAGGGCGCCCGCTTCCCGGGCGATGAGGTCGCCCGCTCCGTAGTCCCAGGCGTTCAGGC
Source organism: Streptomyces sp. NPDC006335 (assembly GCF_040612795.1). Lineage (NCBI taxonomy): Bacteria > Bacillati > Actinomycetota > Actinomycetes > Kitasatosporales > Streptomycetaceae > Streptomyces > Streptomyces sp. NPDC006335. The sequence continues at coordinate 244,948 of NZ_JBEXQX010000012.1, read as the reverse complement.
CCCGCTCGTAGTAGCCGTCGAGGCGGCCAGCGGCGAGGTCGCACAGGTCGACCGCGGCCGAGCCGCCGCGGCGGATGTCGCGGAGGATCGGGATGAGCTTCGCGGCCACCTCGGCCTGGTGCGTACGCACCTCGGTGACGTAGTTGAAGCCCGTCGACACCAGGGCCTGCTCCAGGGGCGGCGCCGGGCGGCACGCCAGCCTGCGCTCGCCCTCCCACGCGCCCGTGGCCCAGGCGCCCGCGCCGCGGACCGCGTGGTACGTCTCACCGCGCATCGGCGCCGCGACCACCCCGACGACGGTCTCGCCGTCCTGCTCGGCGGCGATGGAGACGGACCAAGTCGGCAGCCCGTAAAGGTAGTTGACCGTGCCGTCGAGGGGGTCGACGACCCAGCGGACGCCGCTGGTGCCCTCGGTGGAGGCGCCCTCCTCGCCGAGGAAGCCGTCGTCCGGGCGGTGCTCGGAGATCAGGTCCGTGATCAGCTTCTCCGCCGCGATGTCCATCTCGGTCACCACGTCGATGGGGCTGGACTTGGTCCTGGCGACCTCGAGGTCGGCCGGGCGGCCGTCGCGCAGCAGGGTGCCGGCGCGTCGGGCGGCCTCCTGGGCCAGCCGAAGCAGGTCCGCGTGCAGGGGGTCGGTCACGGGGCTCCTCACGCGTACGGGCTGTCGACGCCCGCGGCGGCGGGCTTGGGGGCGCGGGCCGGGCAGCAACCGACCGGGCAGACGTCGTGGGCAGCTCCGAGCGCACCGAGGGCGCAGGGCGTGACCCGCTGTCCGCGCTCGGCGGCGGCCCGCTCCAGGACCAGCTCCCGGACGGCGGCGGCGAAGCGGGGGTCGTCGCCGACGGTCGCCGAGCGGCGCATCGGCAGGCCGAGCTCCTCTGCCTTGGCCTTCGCCTCGGTGTCGAGGTCGTAGAGGACCTCCATGTGGTCGGAGACGAACCCGATGGGCGCGATCACCACCGCCGGGACGCCGGACTCGTGACGCTCCTCCAGGTGGTCGCAGATGTCGGGCTCCAGCCACGGGATGTGCGGGGCGCCCGAGCGCGACTGGTAGACGAGCTGCCAGGGGTGGTCGACGCCGGTGCGCTCACGGACCGCGTCCGCGATCAGCCGGGCGACCTCCAGGTGCTGCGCGACGTACGCACCGCCCTCGCCGTGGCCCTCGACCGGTCCTGAGGTGTCCGCGGACGCCGTCGGGATCGAGTGGGTCGAGAAGGCGATGTGGGCGCCGTCGCGGACGTCCTCGGGGAGCTCGGCGAGGGAGTCGATCACCCCGTCGATCATGGGCTCCAGGAAGCCGGGGTGGTTGAAGTAGTGCCGCAGCTTGTCGATCCTCGGCAGCTCCAGGCCCTCGGCCTCCAGCGCGGCCAGCGACTCGGCGAGGTTCTCGCGGTACTGGCGGCAGCCCGAGTAGGAGGCGTAGGCGCTGGTGGCGAGGACCAGGACGCGGCGGTGGCCGTCGGCGACCATCTCGCGCAGGGTGTCCGTGAGGTAGGGCGCCCAGTTGCGGTTGCCCCAGTAGATCGGCAGGCCCAGGCCATGGTCCGCGAAGTCCTTGCGCAGGGCGTCCAGCAGCGCGCGGTTCTGGTCGTTGATGGGGCTGACCCCGCCGAACAGGAAGTAGTGCTGCCCGACTTCCTTGAGTCGTTCCTTGGGGATGCCACGCCCTCGCGTCACGTTCTCCAGGAACGGGACCACGTCGTCCGGGCCCTCGGGGCCTCCGAACGAGAGCAGGAGCAGGGCGTCGTAGGGGGTGGCGTCGAGCGCGTCTCGCATGGGTCGATCCTGTCATCCGGTACTGACAGCCGGGAAACGGCGTGGTGAGCGACCGGGTTCCCGGCCGCCCGACCGGGTGCGCCGGGCCCCCGCACCCGTAAGCTGTATGAGGCGTAGTCGCGCCTTACCGCTCTACGAGCCGCTGCTCGCCGGCCGACCGGAGACCCTGTGCCCAGCCCTTACCGCGCCCTGTTCGCCGCCCCCGGCTCCAAGGGTTTCTCCGCCGCGGGCTTCGTCGGCCGGATGCCGCTGTCGATGATGGGCATCGGCGTGGTCACGATGATCTCCCAGCTCACCGACAGGTACGGCCTCGCGGGCTCGCTGTCGGCCACCATCGCGCTGGCCGCCGCGGCGATCGGCCCGCAGGTCTCCCGGCTGGTGGACCTGCACGGTCAGCGACGGGTGCTGCGTCCGGCGACCCTCGTCGCGCTGGTGGCGTCCGCCGGGATGCTGCTCGCGGCGCACTTGCGCTGGCCGGACTGGGTGCTGTTCGTGTGCGCCGTCGGCATCGGCTCGGTGCCCAGCCTCGGCGCGATGATCCGCGCGCGGTGGGCGGCCCTGTACCGGGACACCCCGCAGCTGCACACCGCGTACTCCTTCGAGTCGGTGATCGACGAGGTGTGCTTCATCTTCGGGCCGATCATCTCCATCGGGCTGTCCACGGCCTGGTTCCCGGAGGCGGGGCCGCTGCTCGCCGCCTGCTTCCTGGCGGTGGGTGTGTTCTGGCTGACCGCGCAGCGGGCCACCGAGCCGGCCCCGCACCCGCGCGGGCAGGACGGCGGTCGTACGGCGCTGCGCTCGCCGGGCCTCCAGGTCCTGGTGGCCACCTTCGTGGCGACCGGGGCGATCTTCGGAGCGGTGGACGTGGTCACCGTGGCCTTCGCCGACGAGCAGGGCCACAAGGGCGCCGCCAGCCTCGTACTCGCCCTCTACGCGGCGGGTTCCTGCGTGGCGGGCCTGGTGTTCGGGCTGCTGCACTTCGGGGGACGTCCCGAACCTCGCTGGCTGCTGGGCATATGCGCCATGGCCGTGAGTATGATCCCCCTCCTACTGGTCGGAAACTTGCCGTTTCTGGCCGTGGCGCTGTTCGTTGCGGGCCTGTCCATCGCTCCCACGATGATCACGACGATGTCCCTGATCGAGCAGCACGTACCACGCGCGCAACTGACCGAGGGGATGACCTGGATCAGTACCGGGCTCGCGGTCGGGGTCGCGCTCGGCTCCTCCGTGGCCGGCTGGGTGATCGACGCGGCCGGTGCACGTGCCGGGTACGGGGTTCCGGCGGTGTCCGGGGCCGTCGCGGTCGCGGTCGGTTTCCTGGGGTACCGCCGGCTCAAGAGGCCGGATCCACGTCGGGGAGGCAGCGTTGAGCACGGCAGCGAGCGCGAGGAACGGCACGTGGCGTAACTGGGGCGGCAATGTGTCCGCGCGTCCCGCGCGGGAGGTCACGCCCGCCTCGGTCGAGGAGCTGGCCGCTGCCGTGCGGAAGGCAGCCGAGGACGGTCTCCGGGTGAAGGCCGTCGGCACCGGTCACTCCTTCACGTCGATCGCCGCGACCGACGGTGTGTTGATCCGCCCTCAACTGTTGACGGGCATCCGCAACATTGACCGGGACGCCATGACCGTCACGGTGGAGGCCGGTACGCCGCTCAAGAGGCTCAACATGGCTCTCGCGCGCGAGGGTCTGTCGCTCACCAACATGGGCGACATCATGGAACAGACGGTCTCCGGAGCCACCAGTACCGGGACCCACGGCACGGGCCGCGAATCGGGCTCGATCGCCGCCCAGATCAGGGGCCTCGAGCTGGTCACGGCCGACGGCTCGGTGCTCTCCTGCTCCGAGAAGGAGAACCCGGAGGTCTTCGCGGCCGCCCGGATCGGTCTGGGCGCGCTCGGCGTCGTCACCGCGATCACCTTCGCCGTCGAGCCGATCTTCCTGCTCACGGCCCGCGAGGAGCCCATGAGCTTCGACAAGGTCACCAGCGCCTTCGACGAACTCTGGGCCGAGAACGAGCACTTCGAGTTCTACTGGTTCCCGCACACCGGCAGCACCAACACCAAGCGCAACAACCGCAGCGCGGGCCCGGAGAAGCCGGTGCCGCAGCTCCAGGGCTGGTTCGAGGACGAGTTCCTCTCCAACGGCGTCTTCCAGGTGGCCCAGTGGGTCGGCCGCGCCGCGCCGGGCACGATCCCCTCGATCGCGCGGATCTCCAGCAAGGCGCTGTCCGCGCGGACGTACACTGACATCCCGTACAAGGTCTTCACATCGCCGCGCCGGGTGCGGTTCGTGGAGATGGAGTACGCCGTCCCGCGCGAGGCCGTGGTCGAGACGCTGCGCGAACTGAAGGCGGCGGTCGAGCGTTCCGGGCTGCGGGTCAGCTTCCCCGTGGAGGTGCGCACCGCGCCCGCCGACGACATCACGTTGTCCACCGCCTCGGGCCGCGACAGTGCGTACATCGCCGTCCACATGGTCAAGGGGACGCCGTATCAGGCGTACTTCACGGCCGCGGAGCGGATCTTCACGGCGCACGAGGGGCGCCCGCACTGGGGCAAGGTGCACACGCGCGACGCCGAGTACTTCGACGCCGTCTATCCGCGCTTCGGCGAGTTCACCGCGCTCCGGGACCGCCTCGATCCCGACCGGCGGTTCCAGAACGACTACTTGCGCAGGGTGTTGGGCGCATGATCGCGCGGTCGCCGGACGTACGCACGAAGCCGGTAGTTCCGTTTCGGGTGATTCCGTGAACTACGCCACGTCCAAGATCGCGGAAACCGCTCAACGAACGGCCGGGCGGCGTTTCTTGAACGAAGTTGAGTGGCGCGCCAATCCACGCACGTGGCCCAAATGGAGTACTGTTGCGAGCCCTGGGTTCCGGTCTCCCGCCAGGGCGTCCGTGGCCTTCAAGGGCGGCCGGGAGGGGGCTAGTTGCACAGGGTGACGGAGTTGGTCACTTAGCGTTGCGAATAGGTAACCGTGCCATAACGGCGATCCAGGGCCCATGCCCGACACGCCGGGCAACTCGGCAAGGTTGTGGCAGGCTGCACCCGGGCAGGCCACACTCGACTAGCGGAAGCAGCGACGCACGTGACGTCGGCAGGCACCACCCGGGAGGTCCCCATGCCCGAACTGCGTGTCGTGGCCGTCTCCAATGACGGCACACGGCTGGTGCTGAAGGCTGCCGACTCAACGGAGTACACGCTTCCGATCGACGAGCGGCTGCGCGCGGCGGTGCGCGGCGACCGTCCCCGCCTCGGTCAGATCGAGATCGAGGTCGAAAGCCATCTCCGTCCCCGCGACATCCAGGCGCGTATACGCGCGGGTGCCACCGCGGAAGAGGTAGCCCAGCTCGCAGGCATCCCCGTAGACCGTGTACGGCGCTTCGAGGGCCCCGTGCTCGCCGAGCGCGCCTTCATGGCCGAACGGGCCCGCAAGACCCCGGTGCGCCGGCCCGGCGAGAACGCCGGACCGCAGCTCGGCGAGGCCGTGCAGGAGCGGCTGTTGCTGCGCGGCGCCGAGAAGGACACCGTCCAGTGGGACTCGTGGCGTCGTGACGACGGCACCTGGGAAGTCCTGCTGGTCTACTGCGTCGCGGGCGAACCGCACTCGGCGAGCTGGACCTACGACCCGCCCCGGCGGCTCGTCCAGGCCGTCGACGAGGAGGCACGGTCGCTGATCGGCGAGTCCGAGGACCTCGGCGCGCCGGAGCCCAGCTTCCCGTTCGTGCCGCGTATCGCCAGGCTGCCGCGCGACCGTCCGCTGGACCGCGCCCTCGACCGGCCGAGCCTGCCCCCGGGCGAGCCCGCCGAGGAGACCGCCGGTGAACGGGACTCGCTGACCAGCCTGTTGGAGGCGGTGCCGAGCTTCCGAGGCGACATGGTCGTACCGGAGCGGCCGTCCGAGACGGCGACCGTCGAGGAACCTGCCGCCCTCGAGGAGGAGCCCGAGGTGGAGGAGCCGCCGGCTCCCGCGGCCTCGGCCGGTTCCGCCTACGCGGACGTCCTCATGCCGCGTTCGGTGGCCAGCCACCGCGACCGCCTCATCGGCGCGACCGACCGCCAGGCCGAGGCCGACGGCGTCCGCCCGGGCCGCAGAGCGGCGGTCCCGAGCTGGGACGAGATCGTGTTCGGCACCCGGCGCAAGAAGCAGGAGTAGGCAGTCGGTTCTACGGCTGTGAGGGCCCGCCTCGGGCAGAGGCGGGCCCTTCCGCTGTCCGCCTACTGGGGATCCGGGCCCACCGCGACCGGTCGCTCCGGGTCCGAGGACCACTCCGACCAGGAACCGACGTACAGCGCGGCCGGGATGCCCGCGACCGCCAGGGCCAGGACCTCGTGGGCGCCGGAGACGCCGGAGCCGCAGTAGACGCCGACCTCGGTGTCCTCGGTGGCGCCGAGGGCCTTGAAGCGGGCGTTGAGTTCCTCCGCGGGCAGGAAGCGGCCGTCCGGGCCGACATTGTCCGTGGTGGGCGCGGAGCGGGCGCCCGGGATGTGGCCGCCGACGCGGTCGATCGGCTCCACCTCGCCGCGGTACCGCTCCCCCGCGCGCGCGTCCAGCAGGACACCGGCGCGGGCCAGCGCCGCCGCCGCGTCGGCGTCGAGCAGACCGGCCGCCGCGGGCACCGGCTGGAAGTCGCCCTCGGCGAGGGCGGGACCCGGCACCGAGGATTGCAGCGAGCCCTGCCAGGACGGCAACCCGCCGTCGAGGACTCGCACGTCCGGGTGACCCGTCCAGCGCAGCAGCCACCACGCGCGGGCGGCCGCCCAGCCCTGTCCGCCGTCGTACACGACCACCGGCCTGTTCGAGGAGACACCCGCCCGGCGCATGGCGGCGCCGAACTCAGCGAGGTCGGGCAGCGGGTGCCGCCCACCGGTGCCGGCCGGTCCGGCCAACTCCCGGTCCAGGTCGACGTAGACCGCGCCCGGGAGGTGCCCGGCCGCGTACTCGGCCCGGCCGTCGAAGGGCGGCTCACCGGCCGCCTTGGCCACGCTCAACTGCCAGCGGACGTCGAGCAGGACGGGCGGGTTCGGGCCCGCCAGGTCGCTCGCGAGTTCGGGTGCGGAGATGATGGCGTTCATGGCCACCATCCTCGCGCACGGGGTGGCCGCGTCGTCCAGGTCCGGCTACTCTGCTCCGCCGGACAGGCCCGGTCACGAGGCGTACGGGAACGGGCACATGCGGTACAGCCGATCGACATCCGTCGACCCTCGCGCGGCAACGGTCAGCCAGCCGCGCGAAGGGCACCGTCCCGACACGGGAGGCCTCGCGGCGCGCCCGGAGCGCGCGGGGCCGCGGGTGGTGCGAGCATCGGCACGGAGGTCCGGACAGCGGACACGACGCGGCCACCGCGAGGGGCCGAGGAGAGAGTGACCATGACCGAGGCAAGGGGGTCGGCCGCCCCGCCCGCTCGGCACACGCCCGGTACACCCTGCTGGGTGAGTCTGATGGTGCACGGCATGGCCGCGACCCAGGAGTTCTACGGATCGCTGTTCGGCTGGGAGTTCGTGCCGGGACCGCAGCCCCTCGGGCCCTATGTCCGGGCCCTGCTGGACGGCCGGGACGTCGCCGGGATCGGCCAACTGCCGCCCGACCGCCAGCTGCCGATCGCCTGGACGCCCTACCTCGCCTCCGACGACGTCGACCTGACGGCCGAGTCGGTACGGCTGTGCGGCGGCACGGTGGGCGTGGGCCCGCTGGACGCCGGGGACGCCGGACGCCTGGTGATCGGCTCCGACCCGTCCGGTGCCGTCTTCGGCGTGTGGCAGGCGGCGGCCCACCTCGGCACCTCCGTCGCCGGGGTGCCGGGCACCCCCGCCTGGCACGAGCTGCTCACCTTCGAGACGGTGAGCGTCACGAAGTTCTACGAGACGGTGTTCGGCTGCGAGGGGGAGCCGGTGGTCTCCGCCGACTTCGACTACGTCACCCTCCACAGCGGCGGTCGCCCCGTCGCCGGCCTCCACGGCGTCGGCCACGCCCTCCCCCGCGACCGGGGACCGCACTGGATGACGTACTTCGAGGTGGCCGACGCGACCGCGGCGACCCGCCTCCTCGTGGAGCTGGGCGGCCATGTGCTGCGCCCGCCGCACGACAGCCCGCACGGCCGGGTGGCCACGGTGGCGGATCCGGAGGGGGCGCGTTTCTCGTTGATCGAGAACCCGCGCTGATCGGGCTTCCGACCCGAGGACCAACGGCCTCGGGTCAGAAGTCCGCCCCGGCCTGCGGGACCGGCAGGACGTCCGGGGAGAGCGCGGCCGCGCGTGCCGTGCCCGCGGTCATACGGCGCCGGTGGTGCCGGCGGCACAGGACCTCGTAGCCGATGTCGTCGGCCTGGTTGACGTCGCCGACGACCACCTGGGCACCCTCGACGACCATCTCGCCGTTGACCGTACGGGCGTTGTGCGTGGCCCGGGCTCCGCACCAGCACAGGGCCTCGACCTGGAGGACCTCGACCCGGTCGGCCAGTTCCACCAGGCGCTGGGAGCCGGGGAACAGCTTGGAGCGGAAGTCGGTGGTGATGCCGAAGGCGTAGACGTCGAGGTCCAGGTCGTCGACGACCCGGGCGAGTTGGTCGATCTGCTCCGGCACCAGGAACTGCGCCTCGTCCGCGATCACGTAGTCCGCGCGGCCGCCGCGGGAGAGGTGGTCGACGAGGTAGGCGTACAGGTCCTGGCCGTCCTCGACCTCGACCGCGTCCGTGACCAGACCGAGCCGCGAGGACAGCTTGCCTTCGCCGGCCCGGTCGTCCCGGGTGAAGATCATGCCCGTCAGGCCACGCGCCGAACGGTTGTGCTCGATCTGGAGAGCCAGCGTGGACTTCCCGCAGTCCATGGTTCCGGAGAAGAACACCAGCTCGGGCATGGGAGGTCGAGCACCTTTCGGTTCTGTGCGGGGCGGGGCGGCCGGGTCGGCCTCAGGAGCGTACTTCGAGCAGCGGGACCAGTTGCTCGGCGGGGGTCATCGAACCGTGGTTGCCGACCATCGCCGATTCCTTCGGCTCCCGCTCGGAGGCGATGAGCAGGACATCGTCGCGGGCGGCGGCGACCACGTCGCCGATGCGGTCGTAGACCCGCTCGTCGAAGTGGTCCGGCGGCCCGAACCAGCCCGCCGCGATGGCCTCGTCCCGGGAGGCGACCCAGAACTGCTCGCCGAGGACCTCGCGCCAGCAGGTCAGCACGTCGCCCTCGGCACCGGGCACCGCGTAGACGTGGCGGGCCCGGCCCTCGCCGCCCAACAGGGCGACCCCGGCGCGCAGTTCCCAGTCCTCGTCGAAGTCGATGCGGTGCTGCTCGTCGAAGGGGATGTCGACCATGCCGTGGTCGGCCGTGACGTACAGCGCGCTGTGGGGCGGCAGTTGCTCGGCGAGCCGCTGGACCAGCCGGTCGACGTACATGAGCTGGCCGCGCCAGGTGTCGGAGTCGACGCCGAAGCGGTGGCCCGCGCCGTCGACCTCGGAGTAGTACGTGTAGACCAACGAGCGGTCGCCGGCGGCGAGTTCAGCGGCCGCGAGGTCCATGCGCTCCTCGCCGGACAGCCGTCCGTGGAACGTGCCGCCGCTGAGCGCGACCTTGGTCAGCGGGGTGTTCTGAAAGGTGGGCGAGGAGACCTGGGCCGCGTGCACCCCGGCCTGGTCGGCGAGTTGGAAGACGGTGGGGTACGGCTGCCATACCTGCGGCTTGGTCCACGGCTGCCAGCGGAGCTGGTTCATCAGCTCGCCGGTGGCCGGGTTGCGCACGGTGTAGCCCGGCAGGCCGTGGGCGCCGGGCGGCCGGCCGGTGCCGACCGAGGCGAGGGAGGTCGCGGTGGTCGCCGGGTAGCCGCTGGTCAGCGGACGGCCGGTGCCGCCGCGCGAGCTGGCCAGCAGGGACGTCATGAAGGGCGCCTCGTCCGGGTGCGCCTTGAGCTGCTCCCAGCCGAGGCCGTCGATCAGGAACACGCAGTTCCGGTCGGCCGGGGTGAGTTCGCGGATCGCGGCGGTCGTGCCCGGTACGGCCATGCCGGCGGCCAGGGTCGGCAGCAGGTCGGCGAGGGAGCCGGTGCCGTACTCGGGGACGGGCGCGGTGTCGAGGGCGAGGGGTTCCGGGTGGTCCCAGGCGGCGGGCTGCACCATCAGCCCGTGACGTCCGCGGTCGCCTCGGAGATGGCCTGGGCGAAGACGAGCGTCTGGCGCACGGTGTCCGGGCCGTCCCCCGCCTCGCTGACGCGCAGGCTGAGGTCGTCCGCCGTGGAGTTGCCGGTGTAGCCGTGGTCCGCCTCGCAGTTGGGGTCGCCGCAGGCGGCGGGCTCCAGGTCGATGCGGGAGACCGCGCCCCAGCCGATCGTCAGCACGACCTCGCGGGGCAGGGTGCCCGGCTGGTACTGCTCCGGGTTCGCGACGACCCGGCTGACCACGACCGACGAGATCCGGCCGAGCTTCACGGACTCCGTGGAGGTGGTGGCGTACGGCGTCGGGGACGTGCTGTCCGCGGCCTGCTCGTCGGTGTGGCTCACGATGAAGCGGTTGCCGGTGAGGACGAGCACGGTCACGTGCCGCCGCACCTCGTTCTGGTCGAACGTCGTCTCCTGGTGGACCAGGTACGACCGGATGGGCTCGCCGCCCACGGCGGCCTCCACCGCCTCGGCCACGAGGGCCGGGTAGTAGCCGCTGCGCTCGATCGCCGCACGCAGCCCCTGGGTCGTCGTACTGGTCTTGGCCATGACGTCCATCCTACGGTGGCGCGCTGACTGCGAGGCACCGCTCGCCGCCGCTCAGTACGCGGGAAGCGTCCGCGGGCCGAGGTCGTCGCGGGCGGGCGGCGGCGCGAGCCGCACGGAGGCGCCGAGGACGCTCAGGCCGCGCGGGGCGACGACGACCGGCTCCAGGGTGACCGCGACGACCTCGGGGTGGTCGTCGACCAGCCGGGACACCCGCAGCAGGAGTTCCTCCAGCGCGGGTGTGTCGACCGGGGTGGAGCCGCGCCAGCCGAAGAGGAGCGGCGCGGTCCGGATCGAGCGGATCAGGCTCGTCGCCTCCCGGTCGGTGACCGGGATCAGCCGGTGCGCGGTGTCGTCGAGCAACTGCGAGGCGGCTCCGGCCAGCCCGAAGGACAGCACGGCGCCCGCTGCGGGGTCGATGACGGCCCGGATCACCGTGTCCACCCCGCGCGGTGCCATCCCCTGCACCACGGGCCGCAGCTCGTCGGGGGTGCCGAACAGCTCGGTCAGCTCGGCGTACGCCCGCCGCAACTGCTCCTCGTCCGCGAGGTCGAGGCGTACGCCGCCGAGGTCGGCGCGGTGGCGCAGGTGCGGGGCGGTGGCCTTGAGGGCGACCGGGTAGCCGAGGGTGGAGGCTGCCTGGACCGCGGCGTCGGCGGTGGCGGCGGGCAGGGCGCGGTGGACCTGGATGCCGTACGTGGCGAGCAGCTCGCAGGTCTCCTCGGTGCCCAGGGTGAGGCCCTGCCCGCGCGTGAGCAGGCCGTCGATCAGGGCGGCGGCGCCCTTCTCGTCGATGTTCTCGTACTCGGGCACCTTGCCTGGCTCGGCGGCCTCCCGGCGCCACTGGGCGTACTGCACGACATCGGCCAGCGCCCGCACCGCGCGCTCGGCGGCCGGGTAGGCGGGGATCAGGCGGTCGCCGGTGCCGGGGGCGGATGGTTCCGCCGGGGCCGGTGTGGCGCGCAGCCGGTCGAGTGCGCGGAACGGGTGGTCGGCACGGATCTTCGGCGGGCCGGCGGTGGCCTGGGGCGCGGTGCTGGCCGCCGCCGACAGGGCCTCCGCGAGGCCGCCCAGCTCGACATGGACCACCAGGACCGGCTTGCCGGGGACCTGTTCCGCCGCGGACCTGAGCGCCTCGGCGAGGGCGGCGTCGCCGGCTGATCCCTCGCCGACCGCGGGGATGGCCGTCACGATCACCGCGTCGTAGGAGTCGTCGGCCAACGCGCGCGCGAGGGCCGCGTGGAAGTCCTCCGGTGCGGCGGCCGTCGTCAGGTCCAGCGGGGTCGACGGCTTGAGTCCCTCGGCCACGCAGGCGTCGTAGGTGAGCAGGCCGAGCGACTCGGAGTTGCCGAGGATCGCCACCCTGGGTCCGGTGGGCAGCGGCTGGCGGGCCAGCAGGAGGCCGGTGTCGACGAGTTCGGTGATGGTGTCGACGCGGATCACGCCGGCCTGCCGGAGCAGCGCCGACACCGTGGCGTGCGGCAGGCGCGTGGCGCGGACGGCGTGGCCCTGCGGGGCGGTGCCCGAGCCCTGCACGACGACCAGGGGCTTGGCCGCCGCCGTACGCCGGGCGAGGCGGGTGAACTTGCGGGGGTTGCCGATGGACTCCAGGTACATGAGGACGACGTCGGTGTCCGGGTCGTCGTACCAGTACTGGAGGACGTCGTTGCCGGAGACGTCGGCGCGGTTGCCGGAGGAGACGAAGGTGGAGACGCCGGTCACGCCGGTGACGCCGCCGCCGCGCCGGTGCAGCCGGGAGAGCAGGGCGATGCCGATGGCGCCGGACTGGGCGAACAGGCCGATCCGGCCGGGGCGGGGGGTCTCGGGGGCCAGTGAGGCGTTGAGCCGGACGTCCGGGTTGGTGTTGATGATGCCGAAGGCGTTCGGGCCGATGATGCGCATGCCGTACGCGCGTGCGTGCCGTACGAGTTCGCGTTGGCGCTCGCGTCCTTCGGGGCCGCTCTCGGCGTACCCGGCGGACAGCACGACGAGCCCCTGTACGCCGTGGGCCCCGCACTCGGCGACGACCTCGGGGACCTGCTCGGCCGGCACGGCGACGACCGCGAGGTCGACGGGGCCGTCGATGTCCCGCACCGAGCGGTGCGCGGGGATGCCGTCGAGTTCCTTCCGCTCCTCGGGGAACGCCTTGTTCACGGCGTACAGGCGGCCGTTGAAGCCGTAGTCCCGGATGTTGCCGAGTACGCCGCGGCCGACACCGCCGGGGGTGCGTCCGACGCCCACGACGGCGACGGAGCCGGGGGTGAGCAGCCGCTGCACGGACCGCGACTCGGCGCGCTGCTCGCGCGCGTACTGCACGGCGAGCGAGCGGTCGGTGGGCTCCAGGTCGAACTCCAGGCGTACGACGCCGTCCTCGAAGCTGCGCTTCTGGGTGTAGCCGGCGTCGGTGAACACCTTGATCATCTTGACGTTGGCGGGCAGCACCTCGGCGGCGAAGCGCCGGATGCCGCGCTCGCGGGCGACGGCCCCGATGTGTTCGAGGAGGGCGGAGGCCACACCGCGCCCCTGGTGGGCGTCCTGCACGAGGAAGGCGACCTCGGCCTCGTCGGCGGGGGCGGAGGCGGGCATCCCGTCGGCACCGATGCGGTCGTAGCGTACGGTGGCGATGAACTCGCCGCCGATGGTGGCGGCGAGTCCCACCCGGTCCACAAAGTCGTGGTGCGTGAAGCGGTGGACGTCCTTGGCGGACAGGCGTGGGTAGGGCGCGAAGAAGCGGTAGTACTTCGACTCGTCCGAGACCTGCTCGTAGAAGCTGACCAGGCGATCGGCGTCGTCGACGGTGATGGGCCTGATGCGCGCGGTGCCGCCGTCGCGCAGCACTACGTCGGCCTCCCAGTGGGCGGGGTACTCGTGCCGGTCCGACGCGCTCTGCATGGGCCCCAGAGTACGGCTCGCGTACGACAACGGCGCGAGGCAGTCTGTGGAGAACGCGCGAGAACGCACAAGGACGCAAGTCGGGCCGAGGCCGCGGTCCGACGTCTCACCCCGGGAGGGCTCCAGGCCCTCTCCGGAGACGCTTCACGTGTGGGAAACTGGTCTAGACAACCCTGAACACCGAAGGGCAGCATCACATGGCTGAGCGCCGCGTCAACGTCGGCTGGGCCGAGGGCCTCCACGCCCGCCCCGCTTCCATCTTCGTCCGGGCCGCCACGGCCGCAGGCATCCCCGTGACGATCGCCAAGGCCGACGGCAACCCCGTCAACGCGGCCTCCATGCTGGCCGTGCTCGGCCTGGGCGCCCAGGGCGGCGAGGAGATCGTCCTCGCCTCCGACGCCGAGGGCGCGGACGCGGCCCTCGACCGGCTCGCGAAGCTGGTCGCCGAGGGACTCGAGGAGCTCCCCGAAACCGTCTGAGCACGGCGTCCTGAAAAGCACCGAGGGGCTCGTCCGAATTATCGGGCGGGCCCTTCGCTTTTCCCATTCAAGGGCAGCGTAAATAGCGCCCCGCGAATTACTCTCTCTTTGTATACGGTGCCCGTGTTAATGCCGCGAGCCCGTCACGTTTACAGGATGTTGCGAGGTCCTCACACGGTCCGCGCGGTCCCCTCCGGAGGTGAACCGCAGCCGGTGCGCCGCGCCCGAGCGCTCGGTGTGCAGCGCCGTGATCGCCCGCGCGCGTTCGCCGTCCCCGCGCGCCACCGCGTCCACGATCGCGCCGTGCTCCGCCCAGGACTCCACGGGGTCGGCGGGCGCGTCCACGACGTACATCCAGGCGATCTTGTGCCGCAGCTGGGTCAGCATCGAGGTCAGCGCGGGGCTGCCGGAGGCCTGTGCGAGCGTCTCGTGGAACCAGCCTCCCAGCGAGCGCAGATCGTCGCTGTTGCCCCGCCTGGCCCGCTCCTGGCCCAGCCTGACCAGGCCGCGCAGCACCTTCAGATGGGCCTCGGTGCGCCGCTGGGCGGCCCGGGAGGCGCCGAGCGGTTCGAGCAGCATGCGCATCTCCAGGAGGTCGGCGCCCTCCTGCTCGGTCGGTTCGGCCACGCACGCGCCCGCGTGCCGCCGCGTCACCACGAAGCCCTCGGCCTCCAGCGTGCGCAGCGCCTCGCGGACGGGGACGCGGGAGACGCCGTAGCGGCGGGCGAGCAGTTCCTCGGTGAGCCGGCTCCCGCGCTCGTGGACACCGGCGACGATGTCGTCCCGGATCGCCGTGCATACCGAGTGCGCCGGAATACGCATGTCCGACCTCCGTCTTAATCCCCGTGAAACGTCGCCGATTGACGTGTGTTCAGTGACTCTATTGCAATCAGCGGGAATTTCCGACGGCGGACCGGAATCCAGGGATATTTTTTGGACAACGGGGCCTTGGAAACGACGAAACCCCGGCTCGGGGAGCCGGGGTCTCGCGGAGATCGCGCGGAGGTCTCGCGCAGGGGTGTCAGACGCTGACGCCGTGCGAGCGCAGGTAGGCGACGGGGTCGATGTCCGAGCCGTACTCGGGGGTGGTCCGCGCCTCGAAGTGCAGGTGCGGTCCGGTGACGTTGCCGGTCGCGCCGGACAGCCCGATCTGCTGGCCGGGGGTGACGGACTGGCCGACCGAGACGCCGATGGACGACAGGTGGCCGTACTGGGTGTACGTGCCGTCGGCCATCCGGATCACGATGTTGTTGCCGTACGACCCGCCCCAGCCGGCCTCGACGACCGTGCCGCGGCCCACCGCGTGGACGGAGGTGCCGCTGGCGGCGTGGAAGTCGACACCGGTGTGGCTGCCGGAGGACCAGATGGAGCCGCCGCTCTTGTAGCCGGTGGAGATGTAGGAGCCGGAGATCGGGGCGACGAAGGCGTTGAGGCGCTTGCGCTCGGCCTCGCGGGCGGCACGCTCCTTGGCCTCGCGTATCTCCTTGGCGCGCGCCTCGGCCTTGCGCTTGGCCTCGGCGGCCGCCTTCTTCTGCGCGGCGGCCTGCGCCTGGGCCTCGGCCTGGGCGTCGAGCTGGGCCGCGAGGGAGTCCGTGCCGACGGAGACGGCGGGCATGAGGCCGGTCTGCTCGACGGAGTTCTCGGCGGCGAGGGCCGGGGTGGCGATGGTGCCGATGACGCCGGTGGTGGCGAGGGCGGCGACGCCCGCGGCGCGGGCGGTGGTGCGCTTCATGCGGCTGGGACGACGGTGCTTCCCGGTGGCGCAGGTGAACGCCATGTGGTGGCTGGTCCTTTCCTTCCTTCTCGCCTACCGGGTTAGCTGACGGGTTCGGAGCAGGAAGGTCTCCTACGGACCCCCTCGCGGTGCGCGGGCGTCCGATTCACCCCAGGGACGTGTGGTGGGTCCCCGGCTCCCCTGGCTCGCGCCATGCGGGGACTCGGCGATGACTGTCCGGTGCCGCGGGCGCGGCTCGGTGCCTGACGGACAGCCCAGAGGACGCTAAGCGGGGCAACTTTCAATCCCCAAACCGATCAGGGTTTTTGTAGCGCATCCCACAGGGCAGACAGGCAACCTCCTGCCCAATTCGGACATCTAAGAGTCCTGGGTGTCGTAGGGGTCCTGGCGACGCTTCCGTCACCAGGGCCCCTCGGTCACGCTTCCTCTACTCGGCCGTCACGACCTTGACTTCGCCGATGCCGAGGGCCTCGACGGGCTCCTTGATGGCGGCGGCGTCGCCGACCAGGATCGTCACCAGCCGGTCCACCGGGAAGGCGTTCACGACGGCCGCGGTGGCCTCCACGGTGCCGGTCGCGGCGAGCTGCCGGTACAGGGTCGCCTGGTAGTCGTCGGGCAGGTGCTGCTCGACCTGGTCGGCCAGCGTGCTCGCGACGGCCGCGGCGGTCTCGTACTTGAGCGGCGCCACACCGACGAGGTTCTGCACGGCGACATCGCGCTCCGCGTCGGTGAGACCGCCCTCGGCGAGCGTGCGCAGCACCTTCCACAGGTCGTCCAGCGCGGGACCGGTGTTGGGGGTGTCCACCGAGCCGCTGATGGCGAGCATCGCGGCGCCCGAGCCGTCCGGCGCGGACCTGAGGACCTGGCCGAACGACCGTACGCCGTAGGTGTAGCCCTTCTCCTCGCGCAGGACGCGGTCCAGGCGGGAGGTGAGGGTGCCGCCGAGGCAGTACGTGCCGAGCACCTGCGCGGGCCACACGCGTGCGTGCCGGTCGGCGCCGATGCGGCCGATCAGGAGCTGCGTCTGGACGGCGCCGGGACGGTCCACGATGACGACCCGGCCGGTGTCGTCGGCGGCCACCGGCGGCACGGGGCGGGGCTGCGCCGTGGAGCCGGTCCAGGAGCCGAGGGTGTCGGCGAGCAGCGCGTCCAGGTCGATGTCGGTGAGGTCGCCGACGACCACGGCGGTCGCGGTGGCGGGGCGCACGTGCTTCTCGTAGAAGGTGCGTACGGCCGCGGAGTCGATGTTCTCGACCGTCTCCTCGGTGCCCTGGCGCGGGCGCGACATGCGCGAGTCCGCCGGGAACAGCTCCTTGGAGAGCTCCTTGGCGGCGCGGCGGGACGGGTTGGCCAGCTCGTGCGGGATCTCGTCGAGGCGGTTGCGGACCAGGCGCTCGACCTCGCTGTCCGCGAACGCGGGCGCCCTGAGCGCGTCGGCCAGCAGACCGAGCGCCTTGGCGAGGCGGGAGGCGGGCACTTCGAGGCTGAGACGGACGCCCGGGTGGTCGGCGTGCGCGTCGAGGGTGGCTCCGCAGCGCTCCAGCTCGGCGGCGAACTCCTCGGCGGAGTGCTTGTCGGTGCCCTCGGAGAAGGCGCGCGCCATGATCGTGGCGACGCCGTCCAGGCCGGCCGGTTCGGCGTCCAGGGGCGCGTCCAGGAGCACCTCGACGGCGACGACCTGCTGGCCGGGGCGGTGACAGCGCAGCAGGGTCAGGCCGTTGTCGAGCGTCCCTCGCTCGGGGGCGGGGAAGGCCCAGACCTTGGGCTCGCCCGCCTGCGGCTGCGGGTGGAACTCCATCGCGGCGAGCTCGCTCACTTGGCCGCCTCCTCGTTGTCGTCGCTGGCTTCTACGGTCGCCGCGGCCTGCGGGTCCTCGGCGGCGTCCTCGGCGCTGTCGGCGATCTCGGCCGGGGCGGTGGGCTCGTAGACGAGCACCGCGCGGTTGTCGGGGCGCAGCCTGGCCTTGGCGACCGCCTGGACCTCCTCGGCGCTCACCTCCAGGACGCGCTGCACGGCGGTCAGGGCGAGCTGCGGGTCGCCGAACAGGACGGCGTAGCGGCACAGTTCGTCGGCGCGGCCCGCGACGGTGCCGAGCCGGTCCAGCCACTCGCGCTCCAACTGGGCCTGGGCGCGCTCCATCTCCTCGGCCGTGGGGCCCTCCGCGGCGAACCGCGCGAGCTCCTCGTCGATGGCGGCCTCGATGACCGGCACCTCGACGTCACCGGAGGTCTTCACGTCGAGCCAGCCCAGGGAGGGCGCACCGGCCAGGCGCAGCAGGCCGAAGCCGGCCGCGACGGCCGTACGGTCACGCCGTACGAGCCGGTTGTACAGGCGGGAGGACTCGCCGCCGCCGAGGACGGTGAGGGCGAGGTCGGCCGCGTCCGCCTCGCGCGTGCCGTCGTGCGGCAGCCGGTAGGCGGCCATCAACGCGCGCGCGGGGACCTCCTCCTCGACGACCTCGCGCAACTGCTCGCCGATGATCTCGGGCAGGGAGCCGTCGCGGGGCGCGGGCTTGCCGTCGTGTGAGGGGATGGAGCCGAAGTACTTCTCGATCCAGGCGAGCGTCTGCTCGGGGTCGATGTCGCCGACGACCGACAGGACGGCGTTGTTGGGCGCGTAGTAGGTGCGGAAGAACGCGCGCGCGTCCTCCAGGGTGGCCGCGTCCAGATCGGCCATCGACCCGATCGGGGTGTGGTGGTAGGGGTGGCCCTCCGGGTAGGCGAGCGCGGTCAGCTTCTCGAACGCGGTGCCGTAGGGGACGTTGTCGTAACGCTGACGACGCTCGTTCTTGACGACGTCGCGCTGGTTCTCCATCGACTCGTCGTCGAGGGCGGCCAGCAGCGAGCCCATCCGGTCGGCCTCCAGCCAGAGCGCGAGCTCGAGCTGATGGGTGGGCATGGTCTCGAAGTAGTTGGTCCGCTCGAAGCTGGTGGTGCCGTTGAGCGAGCCACCCGCGCCCTGGACGAGCTCGAAGTGCCCGTTGCCGTGCACCTGCTTCGAGCCCTGGAACATCAAGTGCTCGAAAAGGTGAGCCAGGCCGGTACGCCCCTTGACCTCGTGGCGCGAGCCGACGTCGTACCAGAGGCACACCGCCGCGACCGGGGTCAGGTGGTCCTCGGAGAGCACCACGCGCAGCCCGTTGGCCAGGCGGTGCTCGGTCGCTGTCAGGCCCCCGGTGCCTGCCTGGTCTGTGGCCGTGTGACCCATGGGCATGTACGTCCCTTCGATCGCGGTCGCGGTCGTCGAAACCGCGGTTTTCCTGCCGGTCCTGCCACTGTATGCAAGCGTGCGGACCGTCGGTGAAGTTCCCGGGGCGCGTACGCCCACAGCGGATCGCGTAGCCTGCGGGCAACCGTGAGGGAGGCACCGTGCGGTCGCCGTGCAGGGCGGCCCAGCCGGGTCCCGGCCCGGACTGTCAGTGCCGCGGTCCACAATGGTCCGCGTCAGATCCCGTTCACGCTTCAGCAAGAGTGAGCCAAAGGGCCGACGTGAGCGACCCGTAGGCGAGCGACCAGAAAAGAGGAGCCGGCAGCGATGGCCCGCCGCAGCACGAAGACCCCGCCGCCCGACGACTCGTACGAGGAGCGGATCCTCGACATCGACGTCGTGGACGAGATGAAGGGCTCGTACCTCGAGTACGCGTACTCGGTCATCTACTCCCGCGCGCTCCCCGATGCCCGCGACGGCCTCAAGCCGGTGCACCGGCGCATCGTCTACCAGATGAACGAGATGGGCCTGCGCCCCGACCGCGGCTATGTGAAGTGCGCCCGCGTGGTCGGCGAGGTCATGGGCAAGCTGCACCCGCACGGCGACGCGTCGATCTACGACGCGCTCGTGCGCATGGCCCAGCCCTTCTCGATGCGCGTGCCGCTGGTCGACGGCCACGGCAACTTCGGCTCGCTGGGCAACGACGACCCGCCGGCCGCCATGCGGTACACCGAGTGCCGCGCCGCCGAGGCCGCGAGCCTGATGACGGAGTCCATCGACGAGGACACCGTCGACTTCGCCCCGAACTACGACGGCCAGGAGCAGGAGCCGGGCGCACTGCCCGCCGCCTTCCCCAACCTCCTGGTGAACGGCGCCTCGGGCATCGCGGTCGGCATGGCCACCAACATGCCGCCGCACAACCTCAACGAGGTCATCGCGGCCGCCCGCCACCTGATCCGCTACCCGAACGCGGATCTGGACGCCCTGATGAAGCACATCCCGGGCCCCGACCTGCCCACTGGCGGCCGGATCGTCGGTCTCTCGGGCATCCGGGACGCCTACGAGACGGGCCGTGGCACCTTCAAGATCCGCGCCACGGTGTCGGTGGAGACGGTGACGGCCCGCCGCAAGGGCCTGGTCGTCACCGAGCTGCCCTTCACGGTCGGCCCGGAGAAGGTGATCGCCAAGATCAAGGACCTGGTCGGCGCGAAGAAGCTCCAGGGCATCGCCGACGTCAAGGACCTCACCGACCGCGCCCACGGCCTGCGCCTGGTCATCGAGATCAAGAACGGCTTCGTGCCGGAGGCGGTCCTGGAGCAGCTCTACAAGCTGACGCCGATGGAGGAGTCCTTCGGCGTCAACAATGTGGCGCTGGTGGACGGGCAGCCCCTCACGCTCGGCCTCAAGGAGCTCCTGGAGGTCTACCTCGACCACCGCTTCGAAGTGGTGCGCCGACGCAGCGAGTTCCGGCGCACCAAGCGGCGCGACCGGCTGCACCTGGTCGAGGGCCTGCTCACCGCCCTGGTCGACATCGACGAGGTCATCCGGATCATCCGCTCCAGCGACAACTCCGCGCAGGCGAAGGAGCGCCTGATCGAGCGCTTCTCCCTGAGCGAGATCCAGACGCAGTACATCCTGGACACGCCCCTGCGGCGCCTGACCCGGTTCGACCGCATCGAGCTGGAGTCGGAGCAGGACCGGCTCAACGCGGAGATCGCGGAGCTGACCCGGATCCTGGAGTCGGACGCCGAGCTGCGCAAGCTGGTCTCCGCGGAACTGGCCGCGGTCGCCAAGAAGTACGGCACCGAGCGGCGCACGGTCCTGCTGGAGGCCGGGGCGACGGCCCCCGTGGCCGCCGTACCGCTCCAGGTGGCGGACGACCCGTGCCGGGTGCTGCTGTCCTCGACGGGGCTGCTGGCCCGTACGGCGAACGGCGAGCCGTTCCCGGAGGAGCCCGGCGGGAAGCGCGCCAAGCACGACGTGATCGTCTCGGCGGTACCGGCCACCGCGCGGGGCGAGATCGGCGCGGTGACGTCGTCGGGCCGCCTGCTGCGGATCAACGTCATCGACCTGCCGCAGCTGCCGGAGTCGGCCGCGAACCTCGCGGGCGGCGCCCCGCTGGCGGAGTTCCTCTCCCTGGAGGACGACGAGACGCTGATCTGCCTCACCACGCTGGACGAGTCCTCGCCCGGTCTGGCACTCGGCACCGAACAGGGCGTCGTCAAGCGTGTGGTCCCCGACTATCCGTCCAACAAGGACGAGTTGGAGGTCATCACGCTCAAGGAGGGCGACCGGATCGTCGGCGCGGTGGAACTGCGCACCGGCGAGGAGGACCTGGTCTTCATCACCGACGACGCCCAGCTCCTGCGCTACCAGGCCTCCCAGGTCCGTCCGCAGGGCCGTCCGGCGGGCGGTATGACGGGCATCAAGCTCACCGAGGGCGCGAAGGTCATCTCCTTCACCGCGGTGGACCCGGCGGCCGACGCGGTCGTGTTCACGGTCGCGGGCTCGCGCGGCACGCTCGACGACTCCGTCCAGACCACGGCCAAGCTGACCCCGTTCGACCAGTACCCGCGCAAGGGCCGCGCCACGGGCGGCGTCCGCTGCCAGCGGTTCCTGAAGGGCGAGGACTGCCTGTCCCTGGCCTGGGCGGGCGCCGTCCCGGCCCGCGCCGCGCAGAAGAACGGCACCCCGGCCGACCTCCCGGAGATCGACCCGCGCCGCGACGGCTCGGGCGTGTCGCTGGCGAAGACGGTGTCGGTAGTGGCGGGCCCCGTCTAGACCAGCTCCTCGGGATCCGCCTCGGTCCCCTGGACGTACCGCAGGACGCCCCACATGCCGGCCTCGTCGGCGGCGTGCGGGGCGTCCGTCGTGTCCGCCCCGCACGCCTCCAGTTCCTTGCCGAGGGCGGGCGTGTCGATGCCGGAGCCGATGAGGACGAGCTGGGTGAGCCGGGGGTCGCCGGCCGGCCAGGGTTCCGGGTAGAACCGCAGGAACCGCCCCACGGCGTGTACGGCGTAACGGTTGCGGACGTCGTACGGCCCGAAGTCGACGTACCCCTTGATCCGGTACAGGCCCTCGGGCCGGCTGTCGAGGAAGGCCATGAGCCGGCGGGGGTCGAGGGGCGTGTGGGAGGTGAAGGAGAGGCTGTCGTAGGCGGAGTGGAGATGCGCCGCGTGGCCGTGGCCGTGGCCGTCGTCGTGGTTGCGGTCGTGGTCGTGGTCGTGCAGGTCGTCGAAGGAGAGCTGCCCGATGCGCTCCTCGGCGGGGCGGCAGTCGAAGAGGAACTCGGGGTCGATGCGGCCGTAGGTGGCGGGAACGACGGCGGCGCCGTCGACGAGGGATCGGACGACCGCCAGGAGGCGCTCGGCGTCTCGGGGAGCGGCCGTCCGGTCGAGCTTGTTGACCACGACGAGGTCGGCGAGGGCGAGATGCCGGTCCAGCTCGGGGTGCTTGGCACGGGTGTCGTCGAACTCGGCGGCGTCCACGACCTCGACGAGACCGCCGTAGACGATGTCCGGCTGCTCGCTGGCGAGCACCATGCGGACGAGTTCCTGCGGCTCGGCGAGTCCGCTGGCCTCGATGACGATGACGTCGATGCCTGCGTCGGGGTGGGCGAGCTTGGCGAGGTACCCGTCTAGCTCGCTGACGTCGACGGCGCAGCACAGGCAGCCGTTCCCGAGGGAGACGGTGGAGTCGCCGAGCGCGCCGGCGACGGCCATGGCGTCGATCTCGATGGCACCGAAGTCGTTGACGACGGCTCCGATTCGGCTGCCTCCGCTGCGGTGGAGGAGATGATTGAGGAGCGTGGTCTTGCCGGAACCCAGGAATCCGGCGAGCACGACGACCGGGATCTGCCGGGGGCTCCCGCTCGGCTGACTCAACGTACGACCTCTTTCGCGCTGCTGCGTGCACCGGATCGCGGTCCCGGCGCACGTACGAGGTGTGAATGCCGGACCAGGATACGAGCCGGAACAATCCCCTCGAAGTGAACGATTGTTAGCAGCACTTGCGGGGCAGACGTTGGGGAAGGCGCCGGTTCGTGCGACCCTCACTTCCCTCCGTGCGCCTCCTCTCCGCCTCCCCCGCCGATCAGAGCCGCTCGGCACCCTGGGAGACGGCAAGCGCCGCCCACCGCTCGCCGGTCCCCATCAGTCGACCCGCACCCCGACGACCGGCGGACGGCCGTTTGAATCGGGGGTTGACATGGCCACACGGAACGACGGAACGCGCGGGCGTGGTTACGCAGCCGCTGCGGGACTCGCCTTCGCGGCGGGGGCACTCGTGGCACTGGTCGCCCAGCAACGCCGTTATGACGAGTTGCTCCTGCGCGTCACCGCGGTCGAACGCGATGATCGCCAAGCCGTCCTGACCGAGCAACAGCGCCTCCAGTTCTCACTGCTGTGCAAAGCCATGGACGATGCCGACCTCGCTGCCGTGTACAGCACCGTGGAGATCGAGTCCCCGATCCAGCGCAGGCAGTACCTGTTCGCCCATGCGATGTACACCAACGCGCTGCTCGCCTACCGGACCGGCGTAGTCAACTGGGAGGAGCTGCACGGCCACCTCCGGGTGATCTGCACGAACTCGATCTTCCGCGATTACTGGAAGGCCCACACCGAGCATCGCGCCAGCCTTCGGGAGGATTCGGAGGAGGCACGGGTGGGCCGAATGGTGGACGGCATCATCCAGGATCTGGACGAGGCCGACATCGACGAATGGTGGGTGGTCGGCGAACCGCCCGCGGAGGAAAGCTAGTTGACCGACCCTGGCCTCGGGCACCCACCGTGCGGGACTGACGACCCGGCACATTCCGGCAATCACAAGGGGCTAATCTGTCTGCTCTCTTACCACCCAACGCTCCAAGGACCGGGATCCACTTGAAAATCGTGCGCCGCATCGGTGCGTCTCCACGCGAACGTGGCAGTCTGTCCGGCGACACCTGCCCCGACATCTTCGAGCTCAGTGACGGCAATTTCGCGATCATCGGGACGGAGGCCACGGCGGTGCTCGACCGCGAACTGCCTGCCGACGCAGCTCGGGCCGACTATGAGCGGATTGTCATCGTGAGCCGGGAAACGCTGATCCGCGCGAAGGCCGACATCCCCGACGCATGAGTTCCCCGACGGGCGACGAACCACCCCGAACCGTTTCCCGTGACACTTGCCCCACCGCACTTCACGAAGAGCGGCACCGGGGCCTTTCGAGCAACACGAGACCCCGTCCCTGCTCAGCCCATCGCGAGCCCGGCGCCAGAACGGCACCGGGCCTCATTCATGTCCAGGCCATCACCGGCACCGCCATCGGCGCCTCCGCCCCCACATACCGCGCCACCGGCCGGATGGTCTTCGAGTCCGCCGCCTGCTCCAGGATGTTGGGACGTTGGTGTGCGACTCCCGCCCCGGCTTCAGCTCGGCCAGGACCGCCTCCACCTGGCGTTCCACCTCGACTGCGAAGTCCCCCGGGGTCCGCCGAACCGCCGGGCGGCCTCCCGGAGCATCCGGGAACGCGGGTCCTCCGTGCGGTAGATCGCGTGGCCGAAGCCCATGATCCGTTCGCCGGCGAGCACCCGTTCACGGATCCAGGGATCGAAGCGGTCGGGCGTGCCGATCGCGTCCAGGGCGTCCAGGGCCGGACTCGGCGCTCCCCCCGTGCAGCGGCCGGGACAAGGCTCCTACGGCATCCACGAGACAGGCCACCGCATCCGCCCCCGTGGACGCGGTGACCCGTGCCGTGAAGGTTGATGCGTTGAAGCCGTGATCAATGGTTGATATCAAGTGCTGCTCGACCGCGCGGTCCTGCTGCGGCTCCGGCTCCGCACCCGTCCACATGTAGAGGTAGTTCGCCGGTACGAGAGATCCTCACGTGGCTCCCCGACTCAAGCCCTCGCTCAGCCGGTGTTGGGCGGTGAGCCGACGTCGGTACAGCCGCGCCGCCGCGAGCGCGTGCCGGTGCCGCTCGTCCGGGTCGATGTCGTACACCGGCCGGAACCCCTTCGCCGCGCCGAGCAGCGACAAGGCCGTTCGCATACCGGCAAGAGGACCCGACCGTCCGCTCGCCGCCGCGATCGCGGGCAGCGCCGCCCGCACCAAGTCCGGCAGCGCGTGAGGTTGCCCGTCGCCCCGCCAGCCTGGAGCCGTAACCGGCAAGTCCGCACGGTCTCTCCCCCTACTCCGCCGCGTATCGAGACTCGGCAGGGGCTGGTCAGGCCTTGGGCACAGAGGGGTGTCGTCCACAGAATTGACAACTTGATTCAGTCAACATTGACATTTATCGAGTCAAGCATAGACAGTCGAATCAAGTTGAAGGAGGAGAGCATGCCGATCGATCGGACCGCACCCGTCTCTGTCGACGTGCCGCGGGGTCTCGCGGGCGTCGTGGTCACGAACACCGTCCTGGGTGACGTCAGGGGGTTGGAGGGCTTCTATCACTATCGCCAGTACTCCGCTGTCGACCTTGCGCAGTCCCGCAGCTTCGAGGACGTGTGGCATCTGATGGTCCACGGCGAACTGCCGGACGCCGAACGGGCCGTCGTCTTCGCCGCCGAAACCGCCGCGCTGCGCCGACTGCCCGAGGAGGTTCGCGCCGCACTGCCCGCCATCGCCGCGGCCAGCGGCCCCTCCGGACCACTGGCCGGCCTGCGCAGTGCGATGTCGCTACTCGGGGCGGTGAAGGGGTTCCGGCCGATGTACGACATTGACGCCGAGCAGCGCCGCGCAGACACGATGGCGGCCGCGGCGTCCGTGCCCACACTGCTGACCGCCCTGTACCGGCTCGGGCGGGGCCTGAAACCGATCGAACCGCGCAACGATCTGCCGTATGCCGCGAACTACCTCTACATGCTGACCGGTTCGGAGCCGGACGCCGAGCGGGCCCGGGCGATCGAGCAGTACCTGATCTCTACTGTCGACCACGGCTTCAACGCCTCCACCTTCACCGCACGAGTGATCGCCTCCACCGGCGCGGACGTGGCAGCCGCTCTGGTCGGCGCAGTGGGAGCCCTGTCCGGTCCACTGCACGGCGGCGCTCCCAGCCGGGCGCTGGACACCCTGGATGCGATCGGCACGCCTGACCGCATCGACCCGTGGATTCGCGAACGCGTCCTCGCCAAGGAGCGCATCATGGGCTTCGGTCATCCCGTCTACCGCACCGAGGATCCCCGGTCCCGCATGCTGCGCGGCATCGCGCAGCAGATCGGCGGCCCGCTGGTCGACTTTGCGGTCGAGGTCGAACAGCACGTGGAGGCCATCCTGGCCGAGCTCAAGCCGGGACGCGAGCTCCATACAAATGTCGAGTTCTACGCGGGCGTGGTCATGGAACTGTGCGGCCTGCCCCGGGAGATGTTCACCCCGACGTTCGCGGCGGCGCGGGTGGTGGGCTGGAGCGCGAACATCCTGGAACAGGCACAGGACTCAAAGATCATCCGTCCGGCGGCGCGGTACATCGGACCGCAACCCCCGGTAGCAGTACCGACGATGGCCTGAGCCACTCCTTTCACTCTGCTGTCCTGCGCCTCTCGTACACGTTCACCCGGACGGCCACTCCCCCGTGCGCCCGTCCCCTGTGCGACTCGCCGACCGAGGACCCCTCAAGACCTCAGCCGGGAGCACATGCCCTCGCACTGTTCCAGTTCCCGGCGGAGGACCACTCAGGGATACAGACTCCCGCCGTGAAATCCGTCATCACGGCCATCGACGAGGTGGCACTGGGCAACCACCGGAAGTGCAGCACGCACTCCTCCAAGCGCATGGCCACGCGGGATCTCTCGGCCCGGGCCCGAGTCGCCGCCAAGGTGGCCGACAGGGCGGACCACGCGGCCCAGAAGCCGGCCGTTCCACTGCCGACCACGAGGACGTCCCGGTGTTCCGCGCGTCCTGTCGTGGGCTCTCCTGATGCATGCGAGGAGCCGGTTCGGAATCGGAACTCCGGACCGGCCCTCCCAAGGTTGCGCAGTCCGCGTCAGCCGGCGGCGCGCACAGGCGCGGGGGCCGGTTCCGGGGCCGTCTTCGGGACGTCGGCCTCGGCGACGCGGGTGTAGGGGATCTCCCCCCGCAGGACCGCGCCGACGGGCGCGGGCCGCATGATCCAGCGGATGACGATGAACATCACCTTGGAGACACTCAGAGGCTCTCGACCCGGCGCTTGATGCCCGTTCCGGTCTCACCGACAGCCTGGATGCCGAAGCCGAAGATGATCGACAGCATGAAGTCGGCGAAGCTCTCATGCTGAGCCGTGGCCGCCTCGGGCGGCCCCGACGTGCTCAGCGTGCTCGGGTCGACGTGCAGACCGTGGCCCGGCTTGACGACGTTGACGACGACCAGGCCGATGATCAGGGCGATGACCAGGGCGATGACCAGGGCGATCGTGGTCAGGATCTCGAAGTGGACCAGCGCCTTGAGCCCGACCCGGCCGACGGCCTTCATGCTCTCCAGGGACGAGATGCCGTGAACCACCGTCGCCCAGGGGCTTCAGCTCGGCGCCGAAAGACGGCCGGTGCCGCATCGAGCGGGAGGACTCGGTCGTCGCCCCGCTCGCCGACGACCCTCCGCATCGACCACAGGCCGGCGATACGGGCACTGCGCACAGTCAGCCGTTTCCCTGCCCCGGTCGTGCGGCGTGGCAAGGGGCCATCCGGTGGGGTTCCCGTCGAACCGGCCGAGCGTGCGCTCGGCCGGGCAGGCGGCGGGTCCCTCGTCCCGCGAAGCAACCCGTCCCCGTGCGCCCACACTCCCTACACCCTTTCTACAGAACAACCCATGTTTGACATGGTTATCCGAGAAACGACTCCGCCCTCCGACGGCTGGAACGGGAACTTTTGCCGGAGGGCTAGACACCGACCACGCTCATACTCGCTAATCCATCCCATGTATGAGGGAAGTGGATCGATGAGTGGGGCCCAACTGCCCCCCCGTTACCTTTTTCGCGGCTTCGCAATGGGGCCTCTGGCCTTCGGGTCCGGCATGACTTCCCCCTCCTGTTGTTGATGATCCGGGGGGGTGGTGTCACCGGGCTCGGAGGCATCGACGGACCGCTGATGAGGGGCTTGAGCACCGGCTTCACCCGGGCCGGAAGAGCTCTCCGTAACGTGGATGTGGCAGCTCGGTGCCGTGGCAGGCCGGACGAAGGCGTTATGGAGGAGCCTGCACGTGATCGACACCGGCGACATCGACGTCTTCCTCGGCCTGGACGTCGGCAAGGGCGAACACCACGCCACCGCCGTCACCCCGGTCGGGAAGAAGGCGTTCGACAAGCGCCTGCCCAACACCGAGCCCAAGCTCCGCGAGCTGTTCGCGAAACTCCAGGCCAAGCGCGGAACGGTACTGGTCGTGGTCGACCAGCCAGCCTCGATCGGACCTCTGCCGCTGGCAGTCGCGAAGGACATGGGCTGCCCGGTCGCCTACCTGCCCGGATTAACGATGCGGCGAATCGCCGACCTCTACCCAGGCGAAGCGAAGACGGACGCGAAGGACGCGTTCATCATCGCCGACGCCGCCCGCGCGATGCCCCACACCCTGCGGGCCATTGACGGCGAGGACGAGACGATCGCCGAGCTGGAGATGATCGTCGGCTTCGACGACCACCTGGCGGGCGAGGCCACCCGGGTCGCGAACCGGCTTCACGGCCTGCTCACCCAGATCCATCCGCCGCTGGAACGGGTCCTTGGCCCGCGGTTGCAGCACCCGGCCGTCCTCACGCTGCTGGAACGGTTCGGGTCACCAGCCCAGATCCGCAAGGCCGGCCGACGTCGTCTGGTCACCCTCCTGCGACCCAAGGCGCCGAGGATGGCTGAGCGGCTGGTCGAGGAGATCTTCACGGCACTCGACGAACAGACCGTCATCGTTCCCGGCACCGAGGCAGCCGCACTGATCGTCCCGAGCCTCGCTGGCTCGCTCACCGCCGTCCTTGACCAGCGCGAGCTGCTGGCCGGTCGGATTGAGGACTGCTGGAGGCTCACCCTCTTTCCAAGGTCCTGACGTCGATGCCGGGAGTCGGCGTCAGGACCGGAGCCCGCATCCTGATCGAGGTCGGCGACGGCCGCACCTTCCCGACCGCCGGCCACCTCGCCGCCTACGCGGGACTCGCCCCGGCGACCCGCAGTTCCGGGTCATCGATCCGTGGCGAACAGCCATCCAGACGGGGAAACAAGCAGCTCAAACGGGCCTTCTGCCTCTCCGCGTTCGCCGCCCTGGGCGACCCAGCATCGCGGGCCTACTACGACAAGAAGATCGCCTAGGGAAAGCACCACACCCAGGCCCTGCTCTGCCTCGCCCGACGCCGGGCCGACGTCCTCTTCGCCATGCTCTGCGACGGCACCTTCTACGAACCCCTGCCGTCGGCCGCAGTCACCTGATCAGCGGCTCTGCGAGGAGGACGACTCGATCAGCCTCGACATCGAAGCCGAGCACCGGATGGCCATAGTCACCCTCCGGATCCATCAGCACCGGCTTGCCCAACCGCCGCCCGATCTCCCGAAGGAAGCCGCAGAACACGTCAAGTCGGTCCTGACCCTGCAACTCCCGCAGGTCGACGTCGAAGTCGACTTCATCGTCGGCATGGAAACGGAAGATCGCCAACACATCGGCCGTCGGCCAGACCCGCAGGTCCGGGCACTCAGCATCCGCCGCACGGGACAACACGGCCTCCGCCCGGGGCACCGGAAGCACCGTCTCTCCTTCGGAGTACTGGCACTTCCAGCCCTTCTCCGCGACAAGATCGAGGACCGCCTGCCAGTCCTCCACCGAGGCACCAGGGACACGCACGTCCGGCAACGACCCCATCAAGTCCAGGTCGAAGAAGCACTTCACGTCATCCCACAGCAGGTCGCTCACCCCGCCATGCTGCCCGGATCGCCGACCCCACGCACCCCCGTTTCCCTTGACCAAAGAGATAGGGGCACCCCCCAAGAAGTGCAGGTGTGGCGGCTGACCGCCGCCCCGGACAGCCCCGTGTTCCGGACTTCCCTGGACAACCACGAACTCGGCCTCGCCCCGGCCCAACGCCTGGAGGGCCACACCCTGCGCCACCTGGAAGGCGGAACGGTCCACACCCTCGGCCTCGGCGCCGCCACACTCACGCCTGGCAGCCGAACGCCCAGGCCGACGTCGTACTCAGCCCCGACGGCCACACCCTGCGCCACCGCCGAACTCACCCACGACCGCTATCTCATCCGCCTCCGCAGCACGACCGACGGACGTGTGCTGCACACCCTCCCCTCACTCCCGGCCCGCCTACCGTCCCTACCGGCGCTCGACATCGACGTACGGCTCGTGTTCAGCACGGACGGAACCCGCCTCGGGTACGGCGTCACCGCGGCCGGACACACACTTTCCACCCAGTCCTTCACGCTCTGGGACGTGCCGCACGAGCGTGTCGTCACCGCACTCGACCTGCCCCGCCCGCCTCCGTGGCCGAGGCCGCGCTCGGCCCCCGGGCCGCACTCTGCACCTCACCCGCCTGGGCGATGACGCGATGACGACCGCATGGTCGGCGAGGTGTGGGACACCCGCACAGGACAGCGCACCCAGGTGCCTGGAGGCCCGGCGCGCACGACCCTGCGCTCCGCAGTGACGGACGGCTCCTCGCGGGCGACGGAACCGTGGCCCGCCCGCCGTCCTGGCAGGCGAGTGCGGTGGACCTCGTCCAGGGCAAGTCCGCTGGGGGCGCTGGTCTTCTCCCCCGACGGCTCCCGGCGGCGGCCGGCGACATGACCGGCCGGGTCACCCTGTGGGCCGGCGATCTCGCCACCGTCTCGCCGTGCTGCCCAACACCTTCCGACTGCCCTTCGGCAACCGGCTGGAGGCGATGTCGGCGCTCGCCCCCCAGTCCCGACGGGCGCACCCTGGCGGTCGGTGGGGACGGCGGCGGCCTGCAACTGTGGGACATGCCCACCACGCAGCCGATCGGCTCACTGCTCACCACCGTCGGCGAAGCGGTGTAACGCTCATGTTCGTCCCCGACGGCACCAGCGCCCGGCAGTTCGCTCTCGACCAGCTGGCGGCCTGGGGACTGGACGAGACGTCCTTCGTCACCGAACTCGTGGTCAGCGAGTTGGTCACCAACGCCATCAGATACGGCGAGCCCCCGGTCAGGCTCCGGCTCATTCGCGACACCGCCCTGATCTGCGAGGTCTCGGACGCCAGCAACACCGCACCGCACCTGCGCCGGGCTCGTGCCTTCGACGAGGGCGGACGGGGGCTGCTGCTCGTCGCCCAGCTCACCCAGGGCTGGGGCACCCGGCACACCTCGCAGGGCAAGACCATCTGGTGCGCGCAGTCCCTGGCGCACGATGTCACTGGGACATGAAAGAAACGGGTCGCCAAGACCGACGGCGCGTACTTCCTCATCACGGACTTCGCGATCAAGAACGTCAACACCGGCCTGGTCGTGGACGTCCGACTGGCGCAGACACCACCAGGCCACGGTGCGACGCTGTCACTACCCACGACGATCCGCGACGAACTCACCAGACAGATCACGAAACCGCGCCGGAGTACTGGGGAGAGCGTCGGCAGGGCCCGGGTCGCTGAGTCTGTCCGTCGCCTGAAAGGGCGGCCAGGAATTGCCGGGCCGCCGGCCCTTCGCACGGGGAGTGCGGGGCCGGGCGGCACCGGTCGGCGGTCAGGCTCCGGGGTGCAGGCCGAGCCAGCCCGGTGAGGGGTCGCCCTTCACCTCACCGAAGTACAGGGCGAAGGTCTGCTTCCAGCGCTCGATCGCCGCGCGGTCGGCCATGAAGCGAGGGAAGCCGTCGAGGTTGCCGTTGGGGTACTCCCAGACGGGCTTCAGCCCGGTCGGCGGGGTGACATCGGTGCGGACCGACCAGCCGTTGGTGGCGGCCTTCTGCTGCTCGACGGAGAGCCGCCAGTTCAGGTACAGCTTGGCGGCGGTGGGGTTCTTGGCCTGCTTGAGGATCGCGGCCCGCTGTCCCCAGGACATGAACGGCGCCTCTTCGGGCAGCACCCACTTGACCGGCCCGGTGGACAGCGGCGCGCCGGAGCCACCGATGCCGATCGCCTTCTGGCCGCTGGTGACGGCCGCGCTCGGGGTGTAGCTGCCGCGGGCGAACTGGAGGTCCTGGGTGGCCAGTCGAGCGAGCCAGTCCCAGCCGTACTTCTCCACGTAGAGGGTGTAGAGGTAGAGGACCGCGTCGTCGTCGTGCGGGTAGGAGGAGGCGATCTTCCCCTTCCAGCGGGAGTCGGCCAGGTCGAACGGACCGCTGGGGATGTCGGAGCCGACCGCGGCGGGACCGTACATGTAGCTGAAGGCACTGACCTGGACGGCGACCCACGCGCCGTGCGGGTCCTTGAAGGGAGCGTGGAGCTTGGAGAAACCGGCCGGCTTGTAGGCCAGCAGGCGGCCCTGCTCCTTCCAGCGCACGAAGTCCTGCACGGTCTGGAGCTGTACGACGTCGGGTATCAGGGTGTCGGTCGCGAACTGGTTGTCGACGCGGACGTCGTGGAACTTGCTGTAGTCGACGACCACCGTCAGGTCGATGTCCGGGAAGCGGCTCTTGAAGCCGTTGCGGATCCCGTCCGCCTGGCTGGAGATGTCACCACCGGCGTAGAGAACGAGCTTGCCGCCCTCCGCGAGGGCTGCCTGGTAGAGCTCGTCAAGGGTCCGCTTCTCCTCGGCACCGCCCGTCGCCACGCGGCCCGCGGAGGCCTG
Source organism: Streptomyces sp. NPDC006335 (assembly GCF_040612795.1). Taxonomy (NCBI): domain Bacteria; kingdom Bacillati; phylum Actinomycetota; class Actinomycetes; order Kitasatosporales; family Streptomycetaceae; genus Streptomyces; species Streptomyces sp. NPDC006335. The sequence goes on along the minus strand of NZ_JBEXQX010000012.1, from coordinate 212,508 downwards.
GCCGGTGGCGGCCTGAGCGGGGGTGACGGAGGCAGCGGCGACACCGAGACCGAGAGCGGCGCCCGCTCCGGTGGCAAGCAGACGGCGTCGGCTGGGAAGGCTGGTCATGGTGGGGGAAGCCTCTCTGTGTGTTCTGTTCGGTTGTCTGTGTGGTGCGGCTGGACCACGGCAGCGGAGCAGCACGGCGCCCGGGTACGGCACAGGTGCCGTGCTGCTGCGGTGGGGTCAGAACATGGTGTTGTCGTTGGCGCTCTTCTCGGGCACCTCCTGGATCACGTCCCAGTGCTCGACGATCTTTCCGTCGGCGACGCGCCAGAAGTCTGCGACGGCCATGCCCCGGTCGCCGGGCTTGAGGTGCAGGTTGCTGTGGGTGACCACCAAGTCCCCTTCGGCGATCACGCGCTTGATGTCCAGGCGCAGGTCGGGGAACTGCCCGCGCAGCCAGTGCACATAGCCGACGAAGGCACCCGGGCCGTCCTGCGCCTCGGGGTTGTGCTGGGTGTAGCTCTCGCCGAGGTGTGCGGTGGCGGCCGCCTCGGGTTGGTGGTCGTTGAATGCCTGCTCGTAGAAGGCGGTCACAAGTGCCTTGTTGCCCGCAGCGGACATGTCTGTCTCCTGCCTCGCGGTGGGTGGGTACGACTCAGCCGTTCATGGCCTCGCGGACGAGGGCCGTGTCGGCGAACTGCTCGAAGCGGACGATGAGTCCGCCCCGTACGACGAAGTGGTGCGCGACCCGGACGTCGATCGGTTTGCCCGTTGCCTTGTTGGTCGCGGTGTAGCGGGCCAGGACGACGACGTTCTCGCCGTCGACGACGTAGGCGTCGTCGTGGGCGGTCCAGCCGTCCCACTCCTTGCCCAGCTGCTCCATGACGTTCGAGGTGACGCCCTCGGGCGTGCGATAGGTCCCGGCCAGCGGGAAGCCGGCCATCTCCGTCCACTCGACATCGGGGGCGAGGGTGGCGCGCAGGGCGTCCAGGTCGCCGGCGGCCGAGGCCAGGTACTGGCGGCGGACGACGTCGGCGGGAGCCGTCGACGAGGCGAACTCGCTCACGGTCAGCCCCACTTCATCTCCCCCTTGGCGACCTTCGAGCCGATCTGGGCGGCGATCAGCATGCCGTTGTCCGGGAAGCGCCTGACCAGGGCGTCATTCAGCGCGGCACCGTCGGCGGCCTTGCCGAGCTCCTCCTCGAAGGCGATCAGGTAGTCGCGGGTGGCGGTGATGGCCGAGCCGTCGGCCGCGGTGCCGGGGAGGCGGTGGCCGGGGACGACCAGTTCCGGGTCGAGGGCGGCCATCTCGTCGAGCAGGTCGATCCAGGCGGCGCGGTCGCCGGGGGTGGGGGTGTCGGCGACCCAGACGTGCTCCCGCTGGAAGAGCAGGACCCCGCCGAGCAGGGCGCGGTGCTCGGCCTGCCAGAGGTAGTGACGGTCCGGCAGGCCGGCCGGGCCGCCCTTGAGCTCGAAGCGGTGGCCCTCCAGGGTGAGGCCGCCGGTCAGCGGCTCCAGGTCGACCAGGCGGGTGGGGAGGTTCGGGCCGAGAGCGGCCCAGGCCTTCAGCTTGCCCTCGTAGGAGTGCTTGATGTGCTCGATGACGATCGGGGTGGCGACGAACCTCGCCTCGGGGAAGGCGTCGGCGATCACCTCGGCGCCGAAGTAGAAGTCGGGGTCGCCGTGGGAGACGAAGACGGTGGTCAGCGTCTTGCCGGAGTCGAGGATCTCGGCGGCGATGCGGTGGCCGTCGGCGCGGGTGAAGGCGGCGTCCACCAGGAGCGCCTCGTTCTCGCCGGTGACGAGGGTGGCCGTCTTGTTCTTGCTGCCGGCCGGGAAGTCGAGGTCGAGGACTTTGAAGGAGAGAGTGCTCATGCGTGCTTCCTCGGGTGAAGGGTGATGGTCGGGGGAATCGCCTCGCGGCGAGGTGTACGGCGTGAACCGGCTCGAGGTGGGCAGCCCGTGTCGAGCTGGGGTTCAGCCTTGGGCGCCCTGCCGGTCGATCGGGTGGAGGCTGAGGACGTGGGGTCGGACGAGTGGGCGCCGTGTGCATCGCCGAGGTAGGGGCTGAGGCGGGCCTCGTAACGGTCGAGGGCAGCGCGGTCGCTCATGAACTGGTCGCGGCCGAGCGGGTTCATGGTGGCGTGGTGGAAGATGCCCTTGCGGTTGGCGCGCGGGGTGACGTCCGTGCGAACGCGGTTGCGTGCTTCTGCGCATCGCTGGACAGCGGCCGGCTCGGGTACGGCTTGACGGCGGCCTGATGCGGAGCCTCCTTGAGGAGGAGCGCCGGTCTGCGGCCAGGCCACCCGGGGGGACTCGCGGGGCCGGGTGAGCGTCGAGAGACCGCTGGCGCTGTCGCCGGTGCCGCAGTCCGCTACGTGATCGCCGGTTCCACTAGGCCGGCGGAGGCTCGGGTGCCCCGCACGACCCTCGGGTGCTGGGCGAGCGGCTTCTTCAGGGTCGTCGAGGGTCTGCGGGTGGACGACATCGCCGACCGCGTGGTGCTCGGCGGCCTGACGGTCGCCGCGGGCGTCATGGTTCTGGCTGAAGTCGACGATGTCGACCTTCGTCTTGGGGACCGTCTTCGCGAACGCGTTCTTGAGGTAGTCGTCCTGCCCAGACCTGTCACCACCGGTGTAGACACCGAGCCGGCCGCCTTCGGCCACGGCCTGCCGGTACCGCGCCCACAGCTGGGCCTCCTCGGTTGAGCCGGTCCGCTCGGCAGTGGAGGAGGTGGCGGCGTCCGCCGAGGTGGGCGCGACGGACAGGCCGGACGCGAGGAGGCCGGCCGTGGGCGCTTCGGTGCCGAAGGCAGCCAGGACGCACTTTCTCATGGGGCGGACTCCACATCTGCGGGGTGGACACGGCGAAGTATCTGCCGACGCAGACAATATATCTGCTGAAGCAGATATTGCAACGGCAGATTCTGCCTCTCATGCCCTTCTGTCATCCTTGAGGAGTGAACGAGCAACTGCTGAACGACGACGACGTGACACTCTTCGGTCTCTTCGTGGAGGCCTACAGCCGTATCAAGCCGCTGGTGAACCGCGATCTCGATATACCGCAGACCTGGTTCGAAGTGCTGCTGCGTCTGGGCCGCACCCCCGGCCACCAGCTCCGCATGACGGACCTGGCAGAGGCCGTGTCCTTCAGCTCGGGCGGCTTCACCCGGCTCGCCGACCGCATGGAAAAGGAAGGACTCATCCGCCGCGACCCCGATCCTGCCGACCGACGAGCCGCACTCGCCGTACTGACCGACAAGGGCGGTCAGGCGCTCGACCACGCACTGACCGCCCACGTCTCCCACCTGCGCAACCACGTCGCCGGACCACTCTCGACCGAGGACCGCCGCCACCTCGAGCGCATCCTGCGCACGCTCCGCGACGCGAACACGTAAGTTCCTGTCCTGGATCCGGATCACCGTCGTTTTTGATCCCTGGTCGTGAGGTGGCCCGTTGCCGCAGACGATGGCGGCGGAGGCACGGTTTCGTTCGGGTGGATGCAGGTCCAGGCGGTGGCGGAGGCGTCAGCAGACCCGTGAGCGCGCGAGTCATTGCGACGCAGCGTGGCGAGCAAGCGGAGTGCCCGGTATGTGGCAGGTCGTGGACGGTGGGGGTGGAGCGGTCGAGGGCGGTTGCGTACTGCTGGGACCGTTGCCGGTGCGGGCCTGCCGTCAGCGACGGGCGTCGCGGAACGGCGATACGCCAACGCCGCGGCCGAACGCATCGCGAACACCTCGAACGCCCTGTGTCCTGCAGGGCAGTCGGGAACGACTGACACATGCCTCGCGCGCCCGGGTCACGGAAGAACGCGCGCGGCACCTTGAGGTAACCGGACTTCGACTGTCGGCGACTTCTCGCGGTGGACGCGTGACATGCGGCCTCAAGGACGACCGGCCCCGGGCGCGCAGGTCTGGCGGGGCTCGGTGGTCGGGGATGTTCGGCGTCCAGCCGGCGACCGACCTTGGCGAGCACGCCGCGGCAGCTGCCTCCCGGCGTCCTGGGCCCCGCTGGGCCTACGACGGCCGTCACGACCCGGTGCCAGGCCCAGAGCCTCACCAACAGCCCCGACCACGAGGTCACCGTTCCTGCGCGGAAAGGCGCGGGCACCGTCACGGAGGGCGTCAGCATCCAACGGGCATAGCGCAGCAGGTGCTTCATCAGCCCTGGCCGGGCGTGACCGGCCTGTTCAGCCAGTTGCCGGCCGTGCTTCCGTTCGGTAGCCGACAGCAGTCCCAGCACATAGGCGCGGGCGGTGGCCGAACCGCCCGGCGATACGAGCCATGACCTGGTCGATCAACACCCGTCAGCGGGCAGGGGCAACGCTGTGGTCCGCGGAGTACTAGTCGGCCACTGATTTGAGGCCGCACCCTGCACCCAACCAGCCCCCGAGTTTGTTCAATGCGTACACACGGCACCTGACCTGCGGAAATGAAGAGCGGCAGACGAGTCGGGCTGTACGCCGGGTATTCCTGACGCACCTTTCTGACCTGCGGCTTCGTGGGGCGTATCGGTTGTGACCTGCTAGGACGGGTTGCAGAGGCGACCGGAGGCAGTCAGAGGAAACCGCTCTGATTCGACCCCGATTCGAACCGAGCTGCTCGGAGTCAGTCAGAGGCAATCGCCCTCTGTCTGGCCCCGAATCGGCCGAGGTCGGGGCGGTGTCGAACGGGTCAGGACTCCTCTGGCGGCCCTCCGAGTCGTTCTTGGTCGAGCCACGATGGGGACGCCTGCCTCTGATGCGGGGCCAGGCATACGAAGGCCTCCAGGACGGCAATCCTGGAGGCTTCGCTTGGCACCGATTGGAGGTCGGTTCCGGACGCCACCCATGGTTTTAGCGGGCCCAGGTGGCGTCCACGTCCTTGCGAGACGACCCCACAGTGCCACACCACACCCACCAGGCAGACTCACCCCGACGACCAATTCACCCGAGCGAGCGACTGGGCCTTCACCGGCTGCCTCCGGCTGCGGCTGACCTTGTCCTGCTCGGAGACCTCACCGGCCGCTACGCGGCGGGAAGTTACAGCAGGCTCGGCTCCGACGGCCGGAGCGTGGTCCTGCGAGGGGACCGTCAGGGCGCGGCCGAGCACGGGCACCGGGTCACCGCGGCCATCGCCTGCCACGTCGCCCGCGCCGGCGGAAGCGTCGATGAGCTGACCGGGCTGCTGCTCCACCCCGACCACGAGGGCGGTCGGCACGCCCGGCACATCGCGCTGCGCTCCGGGCAGGCGCGCGCTCTGGACTACATCCGCAGGGTGTGGGTCAGCGCCTCCGCCGCGGTCGCCAGCACGCGGGTCCTGGAGTCGCGCCAGCACGTGTACGAGGTTCTCGCCGCGCTGAGGGACCGGACCGAAACGACCCCCTGGCGCGGGGAGCGGGGGCGGACCGCGCTGCGGGTACTGCGGGCGCATCTGAACTTCGCCGAGACCGCGGGTGGCCTCCTGCACCACGCCAGTGAGCGCCAGACCGCCGAGGAAGCCGGGGTCTCCCGGACGACGCTGCGGGTGGTCTACGAGACGGTCCTCAAGCCGCAAGGTTGGTTGCGCCGCCTGCGGGTCGGCCACGGCCGGGAGGGATCCACCTGGTACCTCGGCGACGGCAGTGCCGACCATCACGGCACCCCCACTTCGTTGTCTCCTTTCCGGACCACTCAGTACCCCCCCGACCCGGCACTTGAGGAGTGGCCCACCCCTGAGACAGGAACAGCGGCCGACATCGATTCCACCGTCATCGGCCGTTTGATGGGCCATGACGCCTTCGCCCACCACGGCCTCGGCAGCTCCGCCCTCATGATCATCGGCGCGCTGCACGCCCGGCCGGCCCAGACCATCAGCGAGCTCGTCGGCTCAGCATCGGTGTCCCGGGCCACCGCCTACCGGACCTTGCGACGCCTGGCCGACCACGGCCTCGTACACCACAGCGGAGAGACCTGGAGCCTCGCGCCTCGCGCGCTGGAGGGCTTCGGTAACGGCCTTCCAGACGCTGTGACCAACGAGGTCGGAAAACCGGCTCAGGGCTGGGACTCGGTCGCAAAGCGGCATGGAACCACGGGCATCGCGGCCCGGCGCAAGGCGCTGCACGCTGCCGAGCGCGCCGCGTACCGGGAGGCACTGGAGCGGCTGTCGGAGCACCGCAGCAAGGCCGTGGTGATCGTCCGCGACGGCCACCAGATCCTCGTCCCGGCGCCCCGCCCAGACGAGATCCCCTCCGCCTGGCACGCCCCCAGTGGGCGCGTCCTCGACCCGGTCACCGGTCGCGCCGCTCCCGACTGGCGGATCGCCACCGATGGACGACTGATCCTCATCACCCCTGCCGACCAGCGCAGTTACGACGAGCTGGCCGCCGCCCATGCCGAAGCCCTCAGCGAATGGGAGTCCGCAGCATGAACCCAGAACCCCCAGTCACCTCCGATACGAGCGAGGCGGTGACACCCGAATCCCTGCGCAAGCAGTACGAGTCCGGAGCCACCGTCGACGAACTCGTCGCCGCCAGTGGGTTGTCGTACGGCACGGTCCTCAACCGGCTGCACGAGGCCGGGACCGAGATGCGCACGTCGTGGCAGACCCGCAGGATGCGCCAGGACCCGCAGACGCGCCAACGTCTCGCGGCCCACCTGCGCGCCCTCTACGAGCAGCACGGCGCGACCCTCACCGAGCTCGCCGCGGCGGGGGCTGGGACAAGGCGTGCTGCCCGGCGCCTGCTGATCGAGGCCGGCGGCACCGTGCGCACCACGCAGCAAACGCTGCGGATGCGCGCCGCAGCGCGGGCCGCCGAGCGGCAGAAGCTCGCGCTGTTCCTGCGGGCACGGTACGAGGCCGGCGCCACCGTGCCGGAGCTCGCTGAGGACAGCAACTACTCGGTGGCCACGGTCTACCGGCTCCTGCACCAGGCCCGCACTCCCATGCGGCCACAGCACAATCACGGCCCGGCCCGCGACATGAAGAAGCGGCCATGAGCGCCTCCGTCCTCGCAGGTGTCCCCCGCGGTGCCGCTCGGCTGAACTACCCGCCCATCCACCATCCCGGCCGCAGTTGCGCAGCAAGGGCACCCCCGCTCCCCCGCAGGCAGGCCCAGAAGCCTGCGTCGACGCCGTCGACAACTCCGCCGAGTCAACGCACCTTTCCAGTTTCAGGAGATCAAGCACACGTGAACGAGAACACCCGTATCAAGACCCTGGCGGCGGCCACAGCCCACGCTTGGGACGCCTTCGTGATCGTTGTCGGCATGCTCAAGGGCGGCACCGGCAAGACCACCTCCGCCTGGTTCATCGCCCTCTACTACGCCGTCGTACTGGGACTGCCGACGCTGCTGCTGGACGCCGACGCGACCAGCCAGTCCGCCTGGGACTGGTTCAAGGTCGCCCAGGCCGAGGGCTTCGACATCCCCGCCAACCTGGTGGTCGAGCGGTACCCCTTCGACGACATCGCCGAGTACATCCGCGCCAAGCGCGCCGAGTTCGGCGCGATCGTGGTCGATGCCGGCGGCGGCAGCGCCCGCATCTTCCACGAGGCTGTCACCGAGGCGAACCGGCTGATCGTGCCGGTCGCCCCCACCAAGATCGAGCGCCGCAAGCTCGTGGCCACCTTCGACGAGGCCGAGCGCGCCGCCGCCCGCAACGAGCGCGACGTCACCGCACACGTGGTCCTGGTCAAGGCTGACGACCGCACCAGCCTGCCCCGCAACGCGAAGGACAAGCTGCTGGAGCCCGTCGAGGGCGAGGGCATCGGCCCGGACCGCGACGAGCCGTTCCCGCTCGCCGAGACGACCATCCACTCCTGGGTCCACTACATGGAGGCCTTCGGCGAGATCCCGACCGAGCTGAGCGAGTACGCCGAACTGATGAAGGAGCTCACGGCATGAGCGAGCGCATGAAGCCCCCAGCCCGCCGTACTGGTCGCACCCTAGGCGGCGGATCCAAGACGGCGAGCCCGCCGCCCCCTCCCCCGGCTGCCGAGCTCACCCCCGATCAGTACGCCGCCGAACAGGCCGCCGCCCAGGGTAAAGGCCGTCCCACTGCGGGCGAGCCGCAGGTTCAGCCTGCTCCTTCGACCTTTCCCGACCCCGAGGGGTCGGTGCAGGACCGGACCGAGGCGGTGCCCGAAGTGGCGCAGGCCCCCACCCAGCCGACTGCCGGGGCACCGAGCGGTCCCGTGCCGGAGCCAGCTGCCAGTCAGCCGGTTCACGCAGCCGTCGTCGCCCCTGAGGCGGGGACCGGGGCCGGTGGGGAGCCGGTGGAACGGCAGATGCCGCCTGCGGTCCCGGTTGCCGAGCCTGGAGCACCTGCGGTCCAGCCCAAGCAGCCGGCCGAAGATGGCGCGCAGCACGGGCCGTCCCCTGTCACGTCCGCGGCTACTGGGGCGGCTCCGGCCGCCGAGGTGGCGGTTCGCCCCGCCGTTCCTCCGGTGGCAGGCGGTACGGCGTTCCCGGTTAGGACCGATGGCCCGGGGGCTCACCAGGAACAGCACGCTCGATCGCAGGAGGCGCCCAGCGAGGGTGCGCCGTACGCTCACGGTCCCGGTCGTCCCGCGGGCGTTCCCGAGGTCGCCGTCGTTCTCAACCAGCGCATCATCGCGCGGGAAAGTCTCGACTCGTCGGTCCCCGCCGCGCTGAAGCTCAAGAAGCGGATCAAGCGCTTCGCGCTGGACAACGAACTCGATCACCTGCCCATCGGCGACATCGTCTCGGTCGCGCTGGACGAATGGCTCACCGCCCGCGGCTTCTGAACCCGGCCGAAAACGCACGGGGCGGCCGCCCCCACATCCGGGTCCGGCCGCCCCTCCCACCGACTATCCCAATAGCCCGTTAGGCGGCTAGCTATCCGCCTAGCCGACCAACCGGAGGAGCTCTCGTGCCTGATCACTCCCTCTACGCCCACCGGCTGCGGGAAATCGCCGACGCGCTCGACGCCGAGCCCCAGCCAACCGACGACGCCCTTACGCCGCACCCGGACACTTTGGGGGTCATCAGCAACCGGCACACCAAACGCGGACAACTCAACTACGCCGTCCCCGAGGCACTGGAGCTCCAGCGCCGAATCCGCCGTTTCCATGCCGACACCGGCCTACCGCACGGGGACATCATGGCGCTGGCCGTCGACACCTGGCTCCGCGCCAAAGGCTACCCGCCAGGCCTCACCCCGGCCAAGACGACGCCGACATGACCAGGCAGATCGACGAACTACACGCTAGTCCTGCTGTCCTAGATGCCAACCACGCCTCAACTCGGCTACCGGGACAGCGCCCGAAACGTCCGCCGCCGGCTGGGACCCTACGGGGAGCGGAGCCCTCCTTGCGCGGCCTACCGCGGACACCCATCATCCGATGCGCCGTCACCTGGCTCACCCGCCATCGAGCTGACCAGCGAGGAAGCACTCCGTCTGAAACAACTGCTGGAGTGATGCTCCGAACTGGGCGCCACCGCCCACTACGCGCATGTTCCAGGTCGTGGGAGCCAGCGCCGGAACAGGGGCTTCTTTATCTCGTCTTCCTTCTGCTCTCCAAAGCGTGACGAGGCGGAACGAGACGCGCTGGAGACGCACGGTGCAACGGATGCCGACTACCGACGGCAACTATGGGCTGTCCCCTAAGAGATCTCCGAGTGGCCTGGGCTGTGATCGCCCGAGGTACGGGCCACTTTCCTATCCGGCGAGGGTGAGGTTACGTGGTCGGGCGATGCCGAGCATGGCGTGGTGGACGCCGTCGCCCTTGAGACGGCAGGCGCGGAGGATCTTCCATGCATTCATGCGGGCGAAGACGTGCTCGATGCGGGCCCGGCCTGCTTGTGGGATCGTATGTGCTCCCGCGTGCCTGCTTCGCCAATGTCGACGGCAAGCCCCACTACTTCCAGGGCGACGGCTGGGCACCATCATGACCAGCAAGTGCCGGCACACCACGCTCAAGACCCCGGCACCCTGCAGGACCGACGGGCTTCCTCGTCTCAGACGAGCAGGGCAGCGTCGTCTCGTGCTGCGGCGTTCACATCGGTACGGCCGTTGCTGAGCCCGACGTGGTCTACACGGTGATCCGCAGGACCGACGACACCGCAGCCATGCCTCTTGGCCAGCTCCTGAACGGGGCTGCGAGAGTGCGGCCTGGAACTCGGATGTCAGTGGCCCCTGCGATGATCCCCCGTCATGGGGAGATATACGTGGGGAGACATGACCAGCGGCGTGACGCCCGCAACCACTCCGGCTGACAAACGCCACCCTGCCGACGATCAGGCGACAACCCCGCCCTCAGAGGTGGGCAACGTTCCTGCTTCGCACAGGGTGAGTGGATCGTGAGCGCGTCGAGGGCGAGCTCCATGCGAGCCGACGCACTGTTCCGAGCGCGCGTGGCCGACCTGGGTGGCGAGGTCCTCGAACCCGAGTGGCTCGGCACCCGGAAACCTCACCGGGTGAGATGCGGGGCGGGACACGAGCACGCGACCTATCCGACCAATGTCCTGGCCGGCAAGGGCATCTGCCGCACCTGCGCCCACCAGGGGCGTTCCCAGGAGGCCGAGGCAGCTTTCCGGGAACGGGTGGCTGAACTGGGCGGAATCGTGCTTGAGGAGGGCTGGCTTGGCAACCACGAGCCTCACCGTGCCCGTTGTGTCAACGGGCACGAATGCGCACCGCGACCGGCCCACGTACAGCAGGGCGAAGGAATCTGCTCCACGTGCGCCAGAAACAATAAGAAGGTGGCCGAAGGCGCCTTTCGGAGCGCTCTTGCAGTGGTAGGCGCATCACTCCTGGAACCGGTGTACCTCGGCGCAAACGAGCCGCACCGGGTTCGCTGCCCCAACGGGCATGAATGCCGCCCCAGGCCGGCCTTGGTGCGACGTGGCGCAGCCATCTGCCAAACCTGCACTGAGAGGGACCCAAAGATCGTCGAAGCGAAGTTCAGGGCCCGGGTCGCGGAGCGGGGGGTGTCGTCCTTGAGCCGCATTGGCTTGGAGCGACCACGCCGCATCGAGTCCGATGCGCCCAGGGCCACGTCAGTGCTCCATGGCCGTCCGCCGTCCAGCAGGGGCAGGGGATCTGCCGTGTGTGCGCCGGCAAGGACCCGAAGACCGCCGAGGCCGCCTTCCGTGAAAGGGTTGCCAAGCTCGGAGGAACGGTCCTTGAGCCCAAGTGGCTCGGCAATAACGCGCCGCATCAGGTGCGGTGCGCCAAGGGGCATACGGGAACGCCCACCCCAGGCAACGTCCGCGCGGGGTGCGGCATATGCCGCATCTGCGCAGGGAAGGCGTGGGACGTCTTCTACGTCGTCACGGATGACGTAAACGAGGTCGTTAAGTTCGGCATCACTTCCGGAAACCCGCGTCTACGCCTGTCTCACCACGAGCGTGACGGGCTTGACCAGATCGTTCGTCTGATGGAGGGCAATCCCGAGGCACGGAAGCTGGAAAACGCCTGTATAGCCGCCATGCGGGGCGCCGGAGAGAAACCCGTTCGGGGCCGCGAGTACTTCCACATTCGCACACTGGGAACCATTCTGGATCTCGTCGACGGCTGGACCGATGCAAACCGAGAGACAGCATGAATGAGCGCACCACCGGCTGCAGGTGATGCGAACGTGGGCGCAGCGGGGTGCGGCCTGTCCCGTAACGGATGTGACAGTTGAGGCGTCAGTTCTGCGCTATGGACTGCGGGTCGACTGGGATGAGGCTGCAGCCGCATCGCCCATCAGGCGAATCTTCAGAGACAATCGAGGATCACGTGCCCGCCGACGAAGAGGTAGGGGTTCCCTGCGCGCGTGGGCCTTTGACGGGAAGCCGTCCGGGGTTGTCAGTGGCCGCGTATACGCTCCCCTGGTGATCATTGAACGTGACGCTCGCGTTGTCCCTCCGCGCTACCCCGACCGCGACGTACGCAGAAGGATGGGCGACGCGTTGGGCAAGGCCGACGAAGCTGACCTGCTCGCTGCGTACTTGTGGGTGCAGGAAGTCTCGATCGGCCGCGAAGCCTGCACCCAGCTGCGAAGGCAAAGAGATGCCCTCTGTAGCAATCTTGAAAAGCTGGAGAAACTCAGGAGCGACTCGCACTTTCGCGGGCGCACCTGGGACTTCGCTCGGGCCGAACTTGATTTGGTCTTCGATGAGTTCATCAAGACGGTGAACGATGAGCTCGACCTCATCGGGCGCTGCTTGGAGCAAGCGAGTCTGGCCTTCGAGGAACTCAGCACGCTGCCCGAAGAAGATCTGTCCACGCGCTACGCTCCAGGCCGTGTCGACTCTCCGCTGAACACTATCGCCGAGCAGTGGGACGAGATCGCGCCCAGCACAGACCGCTTCGAAGCAATGAATCAATGGGCGCTGGCGGAAGCGGACCGTCTCGAAGCTGTTGATGACCGGAGGAACCTCTTCGCCCAGAGTCAGGAGAGCTACAGCCTGCGGCGCATCCAGGGTTTCGATGGCAAGGACTTCGAGCTTCTCGTCGCGTGGCTCACCCAGCGCGATGGGATGAAGGTGATCCGTCAGCACGGAGGGACCGGGGACCGTGGTGCGGACGTGATCTCTCAGACGCCTGACGGCCGGCGTGTGGTGGTGCAGTGCAAGCAGACCAGCAGGGCTGCCAAGCACATGGTGACCAGTACGAACGTCCAGACGTTCAATGGCACTGCTCGCCTTGAGCACAAAGCTGACATCGCGCTGATGGTTACCAACGGCATTTTCTCCGAGCCAGCGCGCGATTTCGCCAATGATCACGCGATCCACTTGATCGGTACAACGGAACTGGAGCGCTGGGCTACATGGGGAGACTCCCTGTACGAGGTCGTGGGCCTTTCGCAGGGAAGCTCCAGTGAGGCAGCAGCAGCCTGATCCTTCTGCTCTGGTACGGAAGGTCGATCACGCCGACCGCGCGTCCGACTTGGCCGTCCGCGAGGCAGGACCGGTCCTCGCTATGCCCGGCAGTAGGGTCGTGCTGCTGCCGGGTCGGTCTCAGCGCGTGAGTCGCCGGGTCAGTTGTTCGGCGGTGAGCTCCACTCGCCCGACCTGGGGGTCGAATCCGAACATGCGTGTGGGCCGGTTGAGGTATTCGGATTTTGACGGGTACTGGAAATAGAGGATCTGCCCGCATACAGGGGCTACGTCTCGCATGAGTGTGTCTTGGCACGTGCCCAGGACGGTGATGCCGTGAGCGGTGGCGACTTTGGTGATCGCGCTGAGCACTTCGCGTCGGTGTTCTTGGCCCAGGGAGTCGCCTAGTTCGTCCAGGACGAGCACTCGGCCTTGGGCGTGAGGGGCTGCCAGGAGAGCGGCGAGAACGAGGTGGATGGAGAAGAGCTTTTCCTGGGCGGTGTTGGTGACGGTGTCGTAGGCGAGCATCGGGCCGTTGGGGTTGCGTCGCCACCGTGGTGTGACGGAACAGCGCCAGCTGTGGTCGGTGTCCGTGGGCGGGTCGATCTGGTAGTGCAAGTCTGCGCCGAAGAGGCCGGCGTCGCGGTTCAGTTGGTCCAGGGCCGTGGTGATGTTGTCGAGGGCTCCGGCGACACGTTGGGCGATGACTTCCTGGGTGCGGCGGAGTTCCTCGGCGAGGCTCTCCACCGAACGGGAGATGAAGGCGTTCTCCTCAAGGCGCTCGGCACGCACCTTCTCTACGGTGGTGCGGATGTCGGCGTCGGCAGCCTCGTTGTCGGTGAGCCACTCGCTGAGTGCCTGGAGTGCGGAGTCGGCCTTCGCATCGGGGTCGGCGTCGTCGAGGCGGCTGGCGTGAGCGAGGGCGACGGTGGGGTAGCCACTGGTTGCCGCCCGAAGGGAGAGGGCGACCATGCAGCCGTCGACGGTCGCGTTAGCGGCCATGTGGAGTTGGGCGGCGGAGCGCCGTTCCCGGAGCGGTTCGCCGTGGGACGCCGCGGGTGGAAGTGGTGCTTCGGTGAGAAGCTGCGTGTACTGCGTGTGTAGCCAGTCTGCGGGCCAGTTCAGCAACGTACGGGCAGCTTCAGCGTCCAGCCCCAGGTCGGCTGCCGCGGCGCTGGCGCCGTCTCGTTCAATGACCGCCTCTTGTTCGCGGCGCTCACGGTCGCAATTTTGGAGCGTGATCTTCGTTTCCCGGACCCGCCGCTCGAGTTCTTCGATCCGTTGCTTTCGGCCACTGAGGGCCGTTTTGGCCATGGCCCAGGCGTCCACTGCCTCCTCAAGAAGGGTTGCGACCTGGGGAAGCGTGTGACGTCTGCGGGTGAGTCTGTCAGTGGCTTCGCTGTGGTCTTCCAGCAGTTGCGGCAGGGCTTCGAAGGCCTGGGCGCGCGTGAGTTCAGCCTCTGCCAAGGTGACGCGGCGTGCGAGATGCTCAAGGAGGTTCTCCGCTCTCTGCTGGCTGAGCAGGGCCTCGTCGTGACGGGCGCGCAGCTGGGCGCACAAGGCGTCCCGCCCGACGGTCGGATTGGGGAAGGATCCGACGATGTGGACGCCGAGGGCGTCGACGCTGGAGTGCGGCGGTTGTTGGGTCCATTGGGTCTGGGCGGCGAGCGCGTGCAGAAACTGACGTGCAGGTTCTGGCGCCGAGCGGACACCTTCCGGCCACGTGATCGCGTGGCAGGTGGGTGCGGTGGCGGTTGCGGTCCTGCCTGGATCCTCGGTGATCAGGACGGCGCCGGGCAGAGCGGTCAGTGCTGTGAGAGCGGCGGACAGGTCGGCATGTGCTACGCAGACGGCGTCGCGCCACGGGTGAAGGGCGGCTTCCCACCTGTCCCGCATCTGGTCGTCGAGGTCGATCTGATCGAGCAGGCCGACGGCGGTGATGTCCTCCTCGGCGGCCAGCACGTGCAGGACCTCTCCGACGAGTCCTGCTTGTCCCTGCTCGGCTTTGCTGAGTTGGTCTGCGTAGTTGAGGGTGTCACGTTGGGCGATGCCGCGGTTGATCTCCGCTTCTGCCGTCTGCTGGGCGAGCAGCGTCAGCTGTTCCTGGAGCGCGGCCGCGGATTCGCCGGCATGGGCAGCGCTGAAGGTCCGGGCCTCGTCCAGTACCTTTTGCGCCTTGGCGAGTTCTTCTACCAGGCGGCGTTCTTCGGTCTGTGCGTTGGTCAAGTCGGTGAGGCATTGGTTCTTGCTCTGCTCTGCTGTTTCGCAGGCCTGCTCGAGTCCGGTGAGGTTGGAGGCGTCAGTCTTCTGAGCCTCCAGGTCTCCCAGAAGATCGGTCGTCGTCTTGAGGGTTGCCGCGGTCTGGGGCAGGAGGATCTCGGCACTGCGCAGCTGTGCGGTTTCGTCCAGCAGGATGCGGGCCAGGGCGGCGCGGCGGTCTGCTTCGGCGCTGCCGATCTTGCGGCGGAGTTCGTCTCGGGCCTCTGCCTCGCGGAGCATGGTGTCCTCCCGGGCGAGTGCCTGTTCGTGCCGTTGAAGGGCCTTGGCGTACTTGTCTCGCTTGTCGTCCAGTGCCTTGCGCTGCCCTTTGTCGTGTTCGAGCAGGCTGGAGCGGCCGGACAGGGTGATCAGGGCATCCCCGATGTGGTCGGGTGAGTAGGTGCCGGCTTCGAGCTTGAGCAGGGAGGGCCGTGAGCGTACCTGCCCGCGGGACGCCACGTAGGCCAGTACCTTCGGCGATCGGCCGTAAAGCTGGTTGGCGTATTCGCCGGAGCCCAGTGCCTCAACGCCGAGTTGCTGGTAGAAGGCCGGTGCTGCGCGGTGACGCTCGTCGTCGGTTCCGTCGGTGAGCAGGTGGACGCCGGGATGGTGGCGTACTTGCACATGGGGTGAGTCGTTGCTGATCTGCAGCCAGACGCTGTGCGGGCGGCTGCCGTCGGATTCTGCGAAGACGCCGGCGATGTAGCCACGGTCGGCTGCGTCGACCAGCTGGGTGGAGGCCCCGGCGATGACGGGTTCGAAGAGCAGGTTGACGGTATTGGCTGTGCCGTTGCTGGTGATCTGCCACTCGGGGTCGCCCAGGAGCAGCGCCACGGCGGCGAGGAAGCTGGTCTTGCCTGACTCATTGGAGTCTTTGGGGCCTCGGCCTGTCACGGCGATGAAGGTGCCGGGAATCAGTGCCACCGGGTCGCTGGTGAGCCGGGCGATGGCGAAGGTCTGGACGGCGACCAGTTGCCGGCTGCCGATGATGCCGGTGGACAGCTGGCTGTCAGGGCCGGTCGGGATGGTCACGGGTGCTCCTGGGACGGGGCGGTGGGGCGGGCGGCCTGGCGCCGCCGTGCGATGGCGCGAGCGAGGTGGCCGTCGGGCCGGCCGGCGAGGATGAGGTCCTCCCACAGAGCGGCGATGCTGGGTTCGCTCAGGCGTTGCAGGCACGGGCCGGGGACGTAGTTTCCTTGGCCTGCGGTGTCGAGCATCCCTGCCGCGGTCAGGGTGCGCAGGGCCTCGCGGATCGTGGTTTTGGTCAGCGTGCGGTTGCGGGCGAGTTCGCGCAGGGCGACGGAATGCTGGGTGGCGTTCCATTGCGGGTGCGCGTGGCGCCCCTGGGCTCGTGGCAGAGCGACGGTGTGCAGGAGGACCAGGGCGAGGACGGTTCGCTCGGCCGGGCTCAGGGTGCCGATCCCGGCCGCGGCGAGTGCTTCGGCGACCGGGTCTGGGTATCCGGTGGTCCAGGTGCCCTGGGGTGTGCGGATGAGTGTGCGGCCGATGTCAGCCAAGGCCACCTGGACGTGGGCACGGATGTCGGAGTCGTTGAGTGCCAGCAGGTCGCGTGGGGGCAATGGGCCTCGTGCGGTTTCCAGGGCAGTGATGATGCTGCGGCTGATGTGCTCGCTGCTGTGTTGAGCTTCGTCGGGCAGTGTGAGTTCGTGCGGCGAGGTAGCAGTGTCCGGATCGTCAGCGTGCGCCTGTGGGGGATGGGGTGAGGAGTGCGCGGTGTGCTGCTGATAGGGGTCAGGCAGCCGGTGGTGGCCTCTGCGGAGCGCGGCGATGGTGGGACCGGGCAGCGTGGCCACAGCGGGCCCCAGATGCAGCATCGGGCCGACCGCCACGATGAGACCGTGCCCGGGCAGTAGGCGCTCCAGAGCGGTGGAGACGCTTTTGGAATCCGCGCCCAGGTGCGCGCAAGCGGTCTCGATCAGCTGGGCGGAAAAGGGCTGACCGGGGTAGTGCGGCAGCGTGGGATCGGGCCATGCGGCCTTCAGGCACAAAGCCCAGACCAGGGTGGGGATACGGGCCAGAGCGGCGGGAGCTTGGTCCCCCAGTTCCTCGATGTCCGGGGCGCTGCCAGCGGGCCACCCCAGCCTCAGAGTCATCATGCTCTCCCCGGCGGCCCGGAGCTGCAGCACGGTCCGGCCCGCTCTTTGGGCGGCATCAGCGGTTTCCTTGAGCAGGGCTGCACTGCGGGGGGCGGCGACTGATCCCGCGGCGCGGATGGCGGCCAGCAGGAGTGCGGACCGGGACGGTGGGACGCTGTCACCAGTCACGGTCGTGGCCTCCCGTGTCGCCCGCCGCGTCGCCTCCGGCGTGGAGGGTGATGTCGTGGAGGTAGGTGACCTTGGCGGCGGGATCGACGCGTACCGGCACGGCGATCTCGATGTGGCAGTCGACGAGGGGATCTGCATCGGCTGCCAGGATTTCGACCAGCAGTCGCCCGGCTCCGGGCCAGCCTCGTGCTTCGAGTACGTCGGCAAGGTCTGTGTGCTGCTGCCCGCCGAGGAGATCCTCCAGGAGGATCTCCTGGCGGAGGATCTCGTGCTGGGTAGCGTCGTCCAGGGCGGTGAAGGAATCGGCGTCGTCATCGGGTGTCGGCTGGGGCAGGGCAGGACGCGGTCGTGGCGGCCGCTGCGGGGTGTACGAGGCTGCGGTGTCGATCACGTGCTGGCCGTCGATCCACACCGGGGGTGTGTCGGCGACGAGGAACTCGCCGAAGTGTCCGAGCCGGTCGACGCCGGCGGTCTTGGCGAGGTGGAGGTACTCGGCGGGGGTGAGGACGTCCAGGTTGAGGCTTCCGCCGCCGTGCTCCAGGATTTTGTCGATGGCCGCGAGGAGTTGTTCGCGGTAGAACTGTGCGGCCTCGATCAGCGCGGTGGCCGCGTCCTCCAGGACGAGGTCGCCGGAGAAGGCCCGGGTGACCAGCTCGTTCAGGTCTGTCACCTGGCGGGAGAAGTCGGTGTGGTCGTGCTGGCGCTGGGCGTTTATGAGTTCTGCGGGCGTGGCCATGATGACCTGCCGCTGCAGGTCCAGTGCGAAGACCGTCAGTCCGTGCCGACATGTGCGCAGCGCTTGCAGCACGGGAGTGGGATCTGGGTCGTCTCGTTCCAGCAGCTCGCGTGTACGGTCCAGCAGCCCGATGAGTTCGTCGACTCCCCCGTGCAGGGCGAGGCGTTCGGCGGCGATGGCGCCGGCAAGGCCAGCGGGGCGCATGACGTAGCGGTCCTGGTGCTTCTTGAGTACGTAGGGCTCCAGGAAACTCATGTCGATCATCAGCGACAGCCGTGAATCCAGGACGGCTGAGGGCCACCCCCTCCCGCCAGGTCCCAGATGCTCCCGCATCTGGTTTCGGGTCAGTCCGCTGGAGGCGGCATGTTCGGCGAACACTGCGACGACGTCCGCGGCCAGACGGACCAGTTCCGGGTCCTTCACCAATGCCTCGCGGTGGGCTGCCAACGGTGCGAAGAATGCACGCCAGTTCATCAGCCGTTGACCGGGGGCGAGGAGCACCTGGTCCTGTTCGTCCAAGGGCAGCTGGCCGCTGGTCACCGTGTCTTCTCCTGGCTCGGGTGGGCGGGCCCAGGTACGGGCAAGTGGAGGAAGCGCTCCAGCAGCTCGGGCAGACGGGGGAGAACGGAGGGGTAGAGCGTCTCTTGCTCTCGTGACTCCCCGCTCTCGGCGACGGCGAGGGCCAGCTCGCGCAGGGGGCCCGTCACGCGCTGTGCCAGGTCCGCGGCGTGTTCGGCGTCAAGGGCCTTGTCTTGCTCAGGATTCTTACGCCGCCGGTAAGGGCCTTCGCGCCACAGGTCCACGTCCATTCCGACGGCGTGCACCGGTGTGCCGAGCCGACGGGACAGGTCATGGATGATGCCGATGCCATCGGCGTCCAGATCACACCAGGCGACGATCGGCCTGGGCTGCAGCCACTGGAGGAACGTGACGAGCTGATCGCGTGCGTAGCCGGCGCCCCAGACACACAGCCAGTGTTCAGTCAGCTCCGGCAGTCTGCGGCACACGGCTCCGAAGGTGTCGGAGTTCTCGATCACCAGAACACCGCGGGCACTGCACTGGGCCTGGCCGATCACTCGGATGCCCTGCGAGGGCAGTCCGACCCAGGGCTGGGCGACCGCGGCGTCTGCGGCGACCTCGCCGATGTGCCACGACAGAGGCCCCTTCACCCGAAGGTCGGTGTCTTCTTCACGGACTGCGTCCTCGAAGTCCATCCCGATGAGGTTGGCAAACCCGACCTGTTGCTGCGCCGTCCACGTCTTGGAGCCGCCCAGCGCGTGCGCGGCCAGCTGCTTCAAGGTCACTTCTTTCTCACCTTGACCACGCAGCTCCCACCACTGCGCTGCGGCCCGGACCGCGGCCTCGTAGACCGACCACGCCGCCGTCCGGACGCGGCTTCCAGCGGGAACGACCAGCCCCGCTACTTCGGGGACTGCGGCAAGAATCTGGCGCTCCTGCGCGAGCTGTTCAACCGGTTCCATCACCTGCAGTAGCTCGCGGCGCGCACGGCGCGGATCTCGGGCGCCACGCAGTTCCGCCAGGCGATCTTCCGCCTGCTCCTGCCAGGCCTGAGTCAACGTCCAGCGCACGGGGCGACCCAGGTGGAGCAATTCGTCGACCTCGCAACGCAACACCACCGCCCCGCAGCGGACCAGGTCGGCCGTCACCTCGAAGGCGTGCCCGCCGAACCGCTTGACGACGGAGGACCATTCGCGTCGACCGGAGTCCAGGACCCACACCAGGTGCGACGGCGACAGCCCTTCGGGCGCTCCGAACAGGGGCACTTCGCCGACTGGAACCAAGTCCACCCGCGTGACGTTCAGTTTGCGCCGTCGGTCGCGTGGCAGTCTGTCCTGTCCGTCTCGCCGAGTCGGGACTGTGACGGCACGCAGTCCCTCCGGAACTCCCTCAAGTACGACCGGCACCCGCCCGAACGATTCTCCGAAGAGCAGTCCGCCCCCGGTGCGCGCGGCGACTCCCACAGGTCTCTCCCCCCGGCCGTGGCCTTCGTCAGCAACCCTGTCTCGCTAGGCCCCCCGGCTCGATGCGGCAGGGTGCTGGCCAACAGCGGCTTGTGCCCCATCGAGGCTATCGGTGCACTGAATACAGGACAGACCACATGAGTTGAGGCCTACATCACTTCTCGGGAATGTCATGATCACGTTGTTCGAACGGCAATCCATGCCCATTGATCAGCCACTTGCCCCATCGAACCCGTCCGCCTGAGCGCAACCGCACGCCCCCACCGGGTCACGCGGCGACCCGAGGCCAGCCGACCGTCACGCTCAATAACAAATCAATAACCAGATGGGGCGCACATGTGCACCTTTCGCACCGATTTAACCTAAATCATCGACATGGAATGGGCCTCACGTGAGCTTCCTGCCGAGGAAACCAGGGTCGAATACCAACCTGGTTTAGTTACCCTCTGTACTGGGAGGTGAGGGCATGACCGATGCAGAGCTGGTAGTGGGCGAGGAACTGACGCGGCGCGAACTGCACCGGCGTTTCGGCGGGACCCCGCAGGGAGGCATCGCTCCCTCCTCAGCGTCGCGGATGGTCATGCTTTTCACCATGGACAGTTCGCCCGCCTCGGACTACACGGGGTGGGGCAACGACGGGACCTTCCACTTCATGGGGCAGGGCGCCCGCGGCAACCAGACGATGACACAGGGGAACCGCTCCCTCCTGCGCCACGAAGAAGACAACCGCACGCTGCATGTGTTCCACCGGCTCCCGAATCGGCAGACCGACGGGGCTCCGCTGTATCGCCACCTGGGACGCTTCCGCCTGGACGACGAGACGCCGTACTACTCCGCGGACGCCCCGGACGAGGAGGGGGCCAACCGCAACGTGATCATCTTTCGTCTTCGGCCCGTCGGTGCAATCGCCGATGGGGGCCCGCAGCTCCCCAGGACGCCAGCAACGACGGTGCGCATCGTCGAACTGCAGCCGACTTACCAAGCCAGGCACACCTCGGAGATTCGCCCGTCGCGTGCGCACACCGAAGCACAGCTGGTAGATAGCTACGCCGCGCATCTGCGGGCATCGGGGCGCAGCCTCACCCAAACTCAGCTGACACTGGCCGGCGAGACCACGCCCTACCGGGTGGATCTCCTCGACTCCACGGAGAACCGGCTGATCGAGGCGAAGGGGAGCGCAACCCGGACTGCTGTCCGTGAGGCGATCGGGAAGCTGCTGGACTTCCGTCGGTTCTTTAACCCCACGCCGACCCTCGCGGTACTCCTGCCCTCGCAGCCGCGAGAGGACTTGCTCGATCTCTGTGCGTCCCTGTGCATCGAGGTCGTATGGCCACGCGAAGACGGAGGTTTCGTATCGACCCATGACTGACGGTCGGGATGAAATCGCACGGGCATGCGATGCCATCCCGACCGCCCTCCCGGTCTCACAGGGTTCCTAGTCGCTGTGAGTAACCGCACCCATGTCCAGCATTGAACAGGAGCTTCTCCAGTATGTCCGATAGCGGCACCACCGCCGAAGGCAATCCCGGAACCGATCCGGCGACCATCTACATGTACAGCAGCGCGCTGCTGGCCGGAGTCGTGCTGATCATCTTCGGGCACACCACCCCGCTGGAAGCCTCGGGGTACGTCTCCCCCTTCCTCGTCCCTTTCGAGCAGAGGCGATAGCGGTCCGCGACGGCCGCTCTCCCGAGAGCGGCCGTCGCACCTGTCCCGGGATCGGCTGGCGAGGGAGTCCGCTGACCGGCTTAGCAACTGACGGACGCCTTGGGCCTCCGCAGCGGCGGCCACTTCTCTCACCGTCCGGCATGCTCACGTCCTCTATAAGCGTGACTGCCAACGAATCAGCTGTGTTTAGACGGGCTCCAGTAGATCGACCACGGAGAGTCCGGTTTCGCCGTTGACAAGCTGGAGGGCGACCTCGGCCCGGGCCGCAAGGTCTAGAGGGGCGAGGTCCTCGGCGTACGCAGCGTGCACGATGCGGTCCAGGCCTGCACCTACCAGCGGCGCGGCGGTGCGAAGCGACGCCTCCAGTGCCACGCCCTGGGTGGCGCCGCCGTGCAGGATGATGTTCCGGGTGCGGTACAAGCGCCGCAGCGCGATCCGAAAGGCTCCCGCGACGTCGTTCAGAACTGGTCGGGGGTCTTGGACCAGGTCGGCCATGCGTTGGACAGCGGGGTTGTCGGAGTATTTGGTGGGCGTCCGGGTGAAGTCCAGTGCCCCGGCTCCTGTGGTGCGCAACGCCTCGGCGACCAGCCTGGCGCGTTCCTGATTCGTCGTGCAGGCCGCGATTGCATGGGTGAGGTCATCTGCTTCCCGGGGCTTGTGTCGGTGTGCGAGGGCGGTGAGTTCAGCCCGGGGCCAGGAGCAGGCGATGATGGCCGCCATCCGGTCGGCTGCCACCGCTTTGCCCGAGCGCTCGTTCTCTTTGGGATCGTCCGGATGCGAAAGCAGCGATTCCACAGCGGCCCAGGCCCCGGCGACAGCCGGAGCCATCGGACCACGGTTGACCGCGGCCGCGAGTTCTAGCGCATCGTCGATCCGGCTGCGCTGGCTTGTGATTCGGTAGAGGTGTCCCTCGTTGACCAGCGTCAGGACGTCCGCGCCCCGAGCCGGGGGTTCGAGCGGGACAGGCTTCGGGTGACCCGCGACCCAGATATACGGGAGAGGCTCTACACCGCCCCGGTCCCTGCGCAGGAACTGGGCGCGTGCGGTCATGCGCTCCACCAGCTGCCGTGCCTGCTCGGCGGCGCTGAAGGGGTCGCGGGCCTGGACCTGGTAGATGAACCCGCCTCCGGGGCGGACACCCGATGTGTCGTGGCCGTGCTCGCGCAGCCAGCTCACGACCTTGCCTTTGCCCAGCCAGTTTTCAAGCGGCTCTGCCAGCTCCCGCCGGGGCACCTTCTCCAGCACCACCAGCACCTCGAACATGCTGGCCGGGGTCCTGGCGAGTTCTGCGGAGCTGTCTGCGATATCTGCCGTGGTTGCGCGAGCCTGATAAAGATCATTCGCCCATGCCTTCAGGTGGCTGGCGCTATATCCCAGGTCCAGGAGGTGAGAGGCGACAGTGCGGGAGTAGCGCTCCGGCTTGACGCGCTCCTCGACGGGAACATTCACGGCGACTGCCCAGCGTTCCAGGTAGCCGGCCCGCACGTGGCCGATGATCTCCTTGAACCGGCGGCGGGCGGGGCTCGGATCCGGCAGCGACTTTTTCAGCAGCTCGGTGAGCTCCTTGCGCAGCTCCCTGTCACCAAGGCCTCGATCGGGACCGATCAAGGCGTTGAGCTCATTACGCTGCCAGTCACACGCGGTCTGTGAGAGCACTCCGTGGGCCTGCCAGTAGCCCGCCTCCCACAATTCTTCCAGAGCCAGCACGGACCCTATGTCCCACAGTCGACGCGCCCACGGTGTGCCTTCGTCAGTGAAGTAGTCCGCCATCCGGGCTAACACGTGCCGGGCGTAGGGCTCC
The DNA here is from genome assembly GCF_040612795.1 of Streptomyces sp. NPDC006335. Classification (NCBI taxonomy): domain Bacteria; kingdom Bacillati; phylum Actinomycetota; class Actinomycetes; order Kitasatosporales; family Streptomycetaceae; genus Streptomyces; species Streptomyces sp. NPDC006335. Next base: position 189,010 of record NZ_JBEXQX010000012.1, on the reverse strand, counting down.
GAAGCGGGGGGCGATGCCATCGCAGCACCCTAGCCGATCACTACACTGCGCCCTGCACATCTAGAAAAGTCCGTGCTACATTGGCAGCAGACTTAAAGGGGCACTCGCCGTTCTGCGGCCACTGCCCCTTTCTTCTTTTTCTTCCCAGACGACTCCCCTGCACTCCAGGGCATGTCCGGCTGGGACGGCTTCTGGGACCGGCAGACACTACGCAACACCATCCGAGGCTGGCTACGCGCGGTGACTGAGCACACCGCAGTGGTCGTGGCATCCGCGCTCCGTGCTCACCCCGGCACCCATCAGTGACCATTGGAGCACCTCACGCGCCGAGGCGCGGTCCGCCTGGCGCACTGTCTGGGAGGTGTCCGTTGGCGGACTGGATCTGCGGTGAGAGGGCGCTCAGACGGTCGGCAAGTTCTGGCTGGTCATAGCGGGTGAAAATCTGGGCGAGGCTGTCGACGAGGTTCACGCGGGCGGGCGTGGGGAGGCCCTGCACGAAGGTGTGGAGCAGGTGAGCAACTTGGACCCAGGCGGTATGTGGGGCGTAGGCCGTGATTTCTCGTGTCAGCTGACTCAGGGCGTCGATGGTGTTTCGGTCGGCGGCTTCGGGTTGGCGGATGAGCCAATAGGCGAGCGCCATGGTAGGCGTCGTGGACAGGGCTCGGTGCAGCTCTTCTGCCTGGTATTGGCGTTGGCGGTTGGCATGTTCGTTCTGGGCCTCGTCGTGCATCTGGCGTTGGAGGCAGACAATCGCGTCGATGTCTGAGCTGTCAGCTGTCAGGTGCACCTGGGCCCACAGGAGGCGGACGGGAGCATCGTCGAGGTCGTGTGAGGTGCCCAGTCGGCTGTTGATGTGGGTTTGGGCAGTCTGGTGTTCCGTAAGGGGATACAGGCCGCTCACGGTGCGGGCCGTTTCTAGGGCGTAGTGGGTGGCTGCCGCACGGGGGTCGTGGTGTTGCCGGGCGGCGGGTGTTTCCTCCCATCGTCCCGTCAGGTGTGCATGGAAGTTGTAGCCGGGGGCGTTACTGGGCAGCGCGTACATGCTGTCGCTGTCGGTGAGCTTGCCGGCCCGCGGGGCGGGCCAGCCGGCTCGGTCACGGTCGCGGCGCATGGGCGTCAGGGGGTGCGGCGGGGTCTTCGGCCCTCAGGCGGGTCAACAGCTGGTCGCGCAGCTGGGTGGCGTCGCTGGGTTGTTGCGAGGGTGGTGCGGGGGTCCAACTGTAGAGAAGGTTCTGCATGGCGATCATGCGTGGTGCGCTGTAGTGGGGGTCGGTGGGACGGTGTACGGCGTGCAGGAAGATCTGCTGAATGGTGGGGCTGAAGTCGGGCGTGTCCAGTGCGGTCTGCATCCAGTACGCGAATGCCTGGGCCACGATCGGGGACCAGGCGTTCGTGGGCAGGGCGCTGCGCCACATGTCGGTCAGCCACTCAGTCGTGATCTGTGAGTCGGTCAGCAGGGCTGGCCCGTTGGGCGTGCGGCGGGTGGCGAGGTGGGCGAAGGTGCTTTGCGCCGCCGACTGCTGGGGCTTGCGGTGGTCCCCAGCCCACTGGGTGAGCTGCTTATGGATGGCCGATCGTTGGTCGTCCTGGTCCCACAAGACGTTGAGCGCCTGACTGATGGCTGCGGTGACCTTGTCGCTGTGCACGGCGTCCTGGTGTGCGGGGGTGGCCAGTTCAGCGATTCTGCTCAGCATGCTGGTCGGGTAGATGCTGGCAAGGCGCTGGGAGGCCCGGATGAGGACGACTTTGAAGTCGGTGCCGAGCGTGTCCGTCTCTTTGGCCCATCTCCGGTAGGCGCTGCGGGCCAGAGCGCCGGCGTGGTCGTCGATTGCGGCGAGTACCAGCAGGTCGCATGCGGCGTCGGCGTAGGAGGAGGACCATTGTGCGGCCAGCGAGCGCAGGAGGCTCGTCCTGCGGTGGCGCGCGGTGTAGTGCACGGTCCAGTGGCTGACTCGCTGGGCCAGTGGTGCGGCCAGGTCTGCTTCGCCCAGGGTGGTGACTTGGGCGGCGGTCCAGCGGGTGAACTCCTCCAGAAGGTGAGGGCGGTCGTCGAGGAAGTAGTCGACGACTGCTTCGGCGTAGTTGTGGTACCGGAAGCGGATGGTGCCGTCGGGCTGCAGGTCGGCGTTGGCTGTGTGTGTCAGTGCGACGACCCCCAGCCCCTGCTGGCCGCTGCGGGGCTCGGGCGTCTCTTTGAGTGCCGTGGCCAGGCTGGCGGATGCCTCGTAGATCTTGTCCGAGCTCGCGCCCTCCAGTACAGCGGCCGCCAGGAGATAGTTGCGGTAGGCGCTGTCGCTATGGGTGTTGTGCCAGTTGAGAAGTTCGGTGCGCCAGTCTTCAGCGGCCTTGACCACCTCAAGGACCAAGCCCTTGAAGTAGTCGGTGTCGGGCGACGCGTCGGATGCCGGGCGGCCGTTGCGGCGTTCGATGTCCTCGGTAGTGATGATGGCATTCGCCCAGGCGGCTACTTGCGTCGGCAGAAGGGAGTCGAGGCTCCTACTGATGGGCTCGGTGCGAGCCATTTGTCGATTTTTATGGCGAACGGAGCATGTTTCAGCTGCTTGCGCAGGATGTCCTTGCGTGGTGGCCCTTCCAGTGGCCTGGCGATTTCCGTCGCTCCCTGACCGCATTTGGCCCAGGCCGTGGTGCTCATCAGGACGACGAGACAGGATCCCTCGGGCAGCCGGTCTGCGTCCTCGACCAGTTCGCGGCCGAAGCCGGCTGGGGGCTGTTCCGCGCGCAGGTCCAGGATCCATCCGGTCTTGGTCTCTTGCAGTCCAGCCGTGTGGAACGCTTCATCTGGTTCCCGGCGCACTTGGCGGATGTTCTCGCCAACACGACGGCGCAGTACGTCCAGGGCGGTGCTGAAGCGGCCACTGCCGTCTGCTCCCGTCAGGACGACGACCGGCCATTGGTCCAGGATCTTGTGTATGGCCTGGTCGTCGTCTTCGTGGCGGACGTAGGTCTTCAGCTGTGCAGCGACTTCCGCGGGAGGGAGTGTGACGCCTCGCAGCCGGCGGAATCCCTGCTCGATGAGAGTGCCGATGACCGTGCCGCGGTTTGTGCCGATGCGCTGGCTGACCTGTCCGGTCCAGGTGGGCTCGGTGATCTCATCGTGGAGGTCGGTGTCTTCGGAGCCGCCGTCCACTTCAGGGGCTCCTTGTTGCGCGGGAACGTCCGACTTCTCCGGGATGTGGGGTGTCGGGACGTCTTCGGGGAAGCCGGGGACAGGGGAGGCTTCATGCTCGCCGGGTTCGGATGCTTTGGATGACCCCGTGGTTGGGTCAGGAGCAGGGCCCGAGACGAGGTGTGGTGCAGGGGATGAGGCAGTGGCCGGGGGTGCGTCCGGGGTTTGCGGCGAGGCGGCACTGGAGGTCACAGGAAGTCCTTCTGGAGGCTGGCACGGGAAGTGACGGTTCAGTCCTTAGGTCGCCTGGCAGGGCTTCCGATGTTCCGGGCACGCATGCCGGTGACTGTGGCCCCTTCGGCGACCGTGGTGATGTCCTGGTCTGTCTCCGCGTATCCACTGATGGTTTCGTCGGCATGCATACCGGTGACGTGGCCGCGCACGGTGTCAATCTTCTGCCGCGAGAACGGACCAGAAGGCTGCCGGTCCTCCTCACCCTGGAACGTCAGCCGCTGTCCGTAGAGCCCCTCTAGCCTGCCGCGCAGCCGCCCCAGTACCCGTAGCAGCTCGGGATTGCCCACGTCGACGGGCGACTCACCGCGGTGGTACGAGCCGAGAGCATCGCGCAGCAGTTCCAGCTCTCCCCGATGCGTCGCGAGTTGCTCCTCATCGGCGGTCAGAGGCAGGGCCAACTCGCCTCGCAGCGGCACTGGTGCCGTCAAGTCGGCCTCAGGTGCGCCATGCCCGTCCAGAAGGTTCGCAAGACGCTGGTAGAGGAACGTGAACGTGGCCGGCAGCCCGGCACCGAGCAACGCGGATAGAGCACTGAAGTCAGACATGAACTCCCCCTGGCTCGCGTCGATTCATGCCAGAAATTCTCGCTCGCACTCCAACGGCGAAATCACCTCTTTGAAAACGTGACCGAAAGACATCCAATCCCCCTCTGTCACACATGTTTCTCCCGTATCAGGAGTCACTTAAGCGCGAACGCTAATGACTTCACGTCTCGTATTCGCGGCCCGGTTCTGCGTCCGGTTGCCCGTGTACAGGTCCGGTGTCACGTCCGGCTCCTGGACTCTGCGGCGGGAGGTGTCCGTGTAGCCGGTAGACCAACTCATCAGGGTGCCTGGCCAGGCGTTCTCGGCGCCACGCAACATCGAAGGAGAGCCGTCCACGACTACGGGCCACCGCCCAGGCGGCACGGCCACTGGTGACGGGGGACAGCAGTAATCGCGCGAGAGTCAGACGCATGCCATTCAGCGTGACCGCTCAGATTGCGGCCGACTGACGCTTTTCTCGCACTCTTGCGACGCAGAACGCGCCCGCATCACGAACCAGACATCGGAATATTGGCGAGCAAGGGCCTTCCCTCTTAAGGCCTGCATACTCCAGTTCCTTCCAGGCAGAGCCGCACTCCCCCTGACATCGCACCCGAAGCGATTTCCTGATCGCATTTTCTGACCGGACGCAAGGGCGCGTTCTAGCCTGTGCCGCTCCTCACGCTCCAGCACAGGCCGATTGCTCGGCCGATCGCACCGCATGGTCGTCCGGAGGCGCGCCAAGATCGCCATCCAGCCTAGAGGCAGTTACGCAACGTCCCGGTCACCTGCCCGGTCGTGCGTGACCAGCCAGCAGCCGCTCAAAGAGTGCGGATGTCGTGGACAGACCAGCGACGGGCGGTCATCGCCTCGATGTGCGGTTCGGCTCTTGTGCGGTGCGCGGCGAAGGCGAGCAGGTGGGTGGGGCGGGTGGCGCCCACGAAGACGAGTTGTGCCGCGCGCTGGATGGTGACCAGGGCCCGGGAGGCGTCCTGCTGTCGGCTCAGGAGTCCGAGGACCTCGTGTACGTCGTACTTCTTGCCGCTGCGTTCCAGGCATTCGAGGATGAGCGTGGCCGCGTGGGTTTCGCCCTTGGCGCTCTGGATCGATCCCGCAACCGACGCCACCACTCCCCGGTCCGCATCAGCCGACGCAGCGCGCACGGGCGCTGGCTGGGCGACGTACGGGATGTGGGCAAGGGGGTCGGTGAGACGGGTGACGCCCTTCAAGGGGCTCTGGGTCAGGTCCGGCAGCAGCCGCAGAAGCCGGGCGGTGAGGACAGTCCATTCGACGGGGCTGTCGAGTGGGTTCGTCAGCATGTCGTGCAGGAGCAGGCGTGCCCGGCCTCCGGCGGTGGCCGGGTCTCGGTCCAGTCGCCTCAGCGGGGGCAGGCCGCCGGAACTGGCGAGTCGGGCCACGTCACGGACTGCGTTCCACAGGAGCGTGACGGCTGCGTTGTTGTCGCCGGATTGCCGCTGGGCCTGGGCGGTACGTGCCGTCGTGATGAAACTGCCGGTTGTCTGGACCGGAGTGGCGGTGAAGCCGGGTACGTAGCAGGAAAGGGACTGTGGAAAGGCCTTGGCGCTTCCCCGGGTGAGGCGGGCGCCCAGGACGCGGGGCGGGTTGTCCAGCAGCAGTTGGCGGGGGACGGCGGCCGCTGCCATCCGTTCGAAGACCGGTACGACCTCGGCGACGGTGTCGTCGTCGAAGAGCAGGAGGGCGACGGTACCGTCGTGGCCAGCGCCGTCGATGCGTTGGCGGCGGTGGACCGTGAGGTCGCTGGCGAGTGCTGCGATCTTGCTGCCGAACCGGCGGCTGACGGGGAGTTGGGCGGCGTGCGGCAGGGGAAACGACGAGGGCTGTGCGGCATCCGGTGCGTCGGCGAAGATGCGCTGGTTGACGTCACCCACACGCTGGACGACCGTGCCCGGCGGGCCGAAGACCTTGTCGAGCAGGCGTTGCTGGAGATCGCTGGTGTCCTGCATTTCGTCCAGGAGGACGAAGGGAAAGCGGTGGGCGACAGCCGGCGCGAGCTGGGGGTGATGAAAGATGTGGTGCTCGGCGAGGGCGAACATGTCGTGGTAGCGGAAGACGCCACGCTCGGTGAGCACCTCTTTGAGAGCGGCGAATTGTTGGCCACTGTCACTGGACGCTTTGAAGGGCGGGGTGCCATCAGGTCCCGCCGCGATCAGGTCTCCGGCGTCGCAGAGGTAGCGGGCCTCGGCGACGAGTCCGGGGCCGTTCGTGCGGTGCCCGAGTGCGGTGTTGAGTTTCCGGAACCGGGGGTGGCGTTCGAGCAGCCGGAGAGCTTCGTCCGCGTAGGCCTGGTCGTCGACGGTCTGGACTTCAATGCCCCGGGATCGTAGGGCCGGCATGGCGAGGAAGGTGTTGGTGAAGGCCTGGATCGTGCCGATGAAGTGCGGGTACTGCAGCAGGCGGCGTCCCGCCGGTGTGGCGGTGAGGCGGTTGGTGATCTCGTCCTTGGCCGTGTTGGTGTGGGACAGGACGCAGATGCCGCGCGTGGGCGAGGTCCATCCCTGGCTCAGGAGAGCGAGCTTGAGCCCGATCAGGCTGGTCTTGCCCGAGCCGGGAGCTGCTTGCAAGTCCAGGGATTCCGCGCTCTGGATGAAGTTCCACTGTTCCTGGTGCGGCAGTTCGAGGCCGAGTTGCTGGGCGAGGGCTTCGACCTTGTCCTTGATGAAGGCGTCGGGGGCGTAGAGGGGTGTCATTGCTCAGACCTCGCTGCACAGGTAGGTGAAGGCGGCCACGAGATAGGGCGGCAGATCGTCCTCGGTCACGGAGGTGGTCTGCAGGAGCCGGGCCGCGTGGTGGGCGGCGATCGGCTTACTGCCCCGGCCCATGCGCAGCGGCTCATAAATGTCCAAGGCCGCCTTTTCCAGGGGCACTTTACTCTCGCGCCACTTGGTGACCTCCTCCTTAGCCGAGCGGTCCAGGTCGGCGAGTCTGTCCCCGGTGGGCCAGCTGGTCTTGGAGGCGACAGCGGCACGAACGGCCTGGTGCATCAGGGTCGCCATGGTCCAGGAGGCTGCGGCCAGGTCGTACTCCAACGTCCAGTGGTCGGAGACGAAGGTGCGTACGTGGCCGCTGTCCTCCTCTTTCAACCCTGCGACGTGTTTGTCGATCTCTAGCTTGGTCATCTCCGCTGAGCACTTCAGCTTCTTGCGCATCTCCGCAGAGGTACCGGCTGGAACCAGGTCCCGGTCGCGGATGCAGGCCACGGCGACCGGTATCTGCTCGCCGTCGCGCTGGAAGATCCGGCTGTAGCGGAAGAGACCGACGCCGCCGACATTGACGACGCTGACGCCGCATTCGCTGAAGGATCGGCCGACCGCCTGTGCGAGGGCGGGCAAAACGATGGCTTCGGCGTCGCCTTCGACGATGGCGACGCTGCGGGCGAAGAACAGGTTGGCCTTGGTCACGTCGAGGAAGCGGGTGAGGAAGGCGTAGTCGCCCTCGTCGAGGCAGGTCAGTCCCGGTGCCAGACGGAAGGTGGATCCGCGCGCGACGAGGGTGAGGTGTTCGACCGGGATGGCCGAGGCCAGGTTGGGGCTGTGGGTGGTAAGGATGACCTGGACCGGCGGCGTCCCGGCCGTCTGGGCGGCCTCGGCACGATCCCGCAGGAGGTCCATGATGCGGGTCTGCAGCTGCGGGTGGAGGTGGGCTTCGGGTTCCTCGATCAGCAGCAGGGGCGCGAAGGCGCTGTTGCCGAGCAGGAGCAGTTCGGCTGCCATGAACAGGGCGTTGTTGTAGCCCAGTCCGTGTCTGGTCCACTCCCCCGTGCCCGCGAACAGGGTGAGTTCCAGCCGTTCCAGGGCGCGGGCGAGGGTGGCGTCGCCGGCGACGCCGATCTCGGCGCGCAGGGCATCGGAGCCGATGGAGAACTTGTTCAGGTAGCCGGTGTTGATGTCGTTGCGGGCCGCGGCCACCGCCTCGTTGTCACCGATGTGGCGTTCCGCGCGGCGCAGGATGCCGACCAGGGTGGTGGCGCTGTCGCTCTCCTCGTCGAAGTCGTCCTCACCCTGTGCGCGCATGGCCGGGTAGCCGGCGAGGATCTGCGAGAGCCGCGATCCCCGGCCGGAGCGCAGTTCTGCCTCGGCATCCCGCAACGGGCGCAGGTAGGTGGCCTTCAGCAGTTCACGCGCGGCACCGTCCAGAGCGGGTCCCTGCCCGTCGCGTCCGGTACGAGTGGTTACCGAGACCCTGTGGGGAGGCAGCGGCTCCATCAGCTCCGCTTTGACGGTGACATAGAGGGCGACGTTGCCCTCGTCGTCGGTGGTGAGCAGTTCCAGGAAGACCCCTTGTTCTTCCGTCGTCAGACCCTTGAAACCGCAGGTGATCTTGAAGGTCCCTGCTCGGCCGCCCGGTCCGACGTGGAAGTCGTCACGCGTGATCCGGTAGAAGTCAGCCGCCGTCGTCAGCAGACACAAGCGGATCGCATCGATGATGGCCGTCTTGCCGCTGTCGTTCTCGCCGACGAGGACGTTCGTGGCGGGACCGAACTCCAGACAAAGGCTGGCATCCGGGTCGCCGCTCTTCTGCGGGGACGAACCGAAGATCCGGAAATTCTCCGCGTACAGACAAGCCAAGTACAACGACGCCCCCGAGAGCCTGAGGCCTATGCCCTCGACGACACAGGCGGCTACAACCGCATCAAGTGCCCCACCCACACGCGGCTTTGACACATCATACGATCACTCCCGGCACTTGCACCTCAGGAACGAAATACCTCCCCACTGCTGGAAATGAGCACGCCAAATCGCCTCGGCAGCCTCCAGGGTCACGGCACTTCAGTCAGGTCACCCTGCCGCGGCCGGAAGGGGATCGAAGAAGAGCGCCCGCAGTCGGCACGACAACAGGCCGCCCACGCACGGCAGTACAGCAATGCCTGGGCGCCTGGACGGGTTCCTGTACACCACACGTGCGAGCCTCTGGACGAACCGCGAGACGGGACAGGCCGCGTCCCCAGCGCCCCGCCTGACAAAATCACGATTCTCGGATTGTCACCTCGAACCATCAGGGGCAGATTTACCGGATTCTTCCTGGGCGATGTGATTGACGAGTTCCCCCTGTTCCACATCGAGTCCTGCAGCGATGTCCAGAAGCGTAAGAACGCTGGGGCTACGCTGCCCGTGCTCGATATAGATGAGACCGCGGAAACTGAGACCGCTGCGTTCTGCGAGTTCTTCCAGGCTGTATCCCCGCTCCTCCCTAAGGCGACGGATTTGCATACCCAGGGACAGGAGTCGCGGGTCCGGTGACGGTTCACGTGCTGGCACATCGTGACTCGACCGTCACATCTTTGCGTACACCATGAACAGCTGTGCATAACTACTGGTTGTAGCGGACAGTATCGATCTGGCGGACAGCCGCAAGGCTGCCGCGTACGTCGCCAGGCCAGGGAGAAAGGGGCGGCGACGGGTCCAGCACCCAGCTCAGTTTCGTGGGCAGGCACATGAGCAAGCCAATCGAGCCGTTCGACCGCTGGCACAAGAGATATCCGAAACCAGAACGCGGTGAGACACCGTGCCAATGCGGTACGCCGCAGCAGCCCTTGTACCCGTCTGCGGACCACGACCGAGGCCATCGCTGGCAGGCCCGATACACCGACTACTCAGGAAAGGAGAAGCGGCCGGCCTTTGCCAGCTGGCAGGAAGCCCGCGACTGCCTGGACAGGGTGCTCTTGGCATCCGAAAGGCAGGCGTGGCGCGACAATAATCCGGGCAATCTACAGGTCGAATACTTCGCAACCGAGATGATGGAAAGGAGGCGCAAGCGGAAGAAGAACACCAATACATGCGACACCTACGAAAGCCATCTCCGCAGCCACATCCTGCCCTTCGTGGGCCACCGCCCGGCAGGCAGCCTGCGCCGCCCCGATTCGATGGCCTTCGTCGACTACCTCCTCGACAAGCAAGGCCTCGACTCGGCCTGCACCGTCGTCCAGATCTTCAAGACCTGGCGCATCCTCATGCATTACATGCTGGACGAGGACGTCCCGCTCCCTCCCAACATCGTGGCGCGGATCGATCTCCCGGACGTGACGCCACGCGTCAAGGTCGCCCTGTCTCCTGGGCAGGTCGCGGCAGTCGCAGCGGCGATGCGAAAGGTGGCGCCTCGCTATGAGGTCCTGATCTGGCTCGGAGCCTGTGCCGGGCTGCGCCAAGGCGAGGCCTTCGGGCTGAAGCGAAGTCAGGTCGCCTGGGACCACGCCCTACTTCACATCGAAGAGCAACGGCAGCGCGGCAAAGCCGTACGCCTCAAGACCAAAGCCAGCTACGCAACCCTGCCCGTGGATCACTTCCTCATCGAGCAGCTGACACGGCACACGTCACGCTTCTCCGAGCCAGAACCCATCTCACCAGCCGCCCGACGCCGGCGCCGGGCACGCGGCTACGTCGAGCCACCGGACGAGGGCCTGATCGTCACGAACCGCTACGGTCGCCCTGTACTGCACACCGACTTCCACCAGAAGTGGCGAAGGGCAGTGAAGCAAGCAGGGCTCCCGGACAGAACCCGCTTCCACGACCTCAAGCACTTCTACACCACCACTCTCGGCGGCTCCGGCAAGCACGACCCGAAGACCGTGCAAGCCCTCTCCCGGCATGCCAAATTCTCCGAGACCTGGGACACCTACGCCCACCCACCCCTCGCAGTGGAAGAGGTCACCGTCACCGTGTTCGGAACCGCGTTCTCACACATCAACACACCGGCTGGCGCACTGCGAAATGCGGTAACCCCTTCTGCCTCTACCACGCGCTCCACATGATGAGTCATCGAAAAGATGTCGGCCTGGGCGAGTCACAGAAAAGCCCAGGTCAAAGCCGGAGTATCGACTCTCTGTCCCGGGTGCGGACGCCCAGAGCGTCAGATGAGCGTCACGCCGGGCAGCGGTGAACGCCGCATGCCGACCTACTGCGCGGCGCCGCCCCTGCCCGCCGCGCGTGCAGGGCCAGGGAGACAAAGCTCTGTCACGGGAGTGAGCGGTCGAGCGGGGCGCAGCCCCGGGGCCGATCACTCCGTCGGTATGCCGTCACGGTGACCCGACTCGATCGACCATGACCGGCCGAGCCGGGTCACCTCAGCGCCGCCGCTGGTCAGCCCGCAGCTCGAAGTCTCCGTAGCTGTTGTCGACGGGGTTGACCGTGACTCCGGGGGCGACGATCTCGTCGATGGCGTCGAGCACGTCGGAAGACAGCGTGACGTCGGCGGCGGGCAGGAACGCCTCCAGCTGCTCCATGGTGCGCGGGCCGATGATCGCCGACGTGACGCCGGGGTGGTTGATGACGAAGGCGACGGCCAGCTCGATCAGGGTGAGACCGGCCTTCTCCGCCAGCACTGCGAGCTGTTCGACGGCGTCGAGCTTGCGCTGGTTGGCGGGGGTGCTCATGTCGAACCGGGCCTGGGGGCGCGCCGCGGAGGCTGGGCCCTCGGAGGCGTTCTTGCGGTAGCGGCCGGAGAGCCACCCGCCGGAGAGCGGACTGTAGGTGAGCGTGCCCATGCCGTGACGGCGCACGGTGGGGAGCACGTCCTCCTCGATGCCCCGAACCAGGATCGAGTACGGCGGCTGCTCGGTCACGAACCGCTCCAGGTGCCGCTCCCGCGAGGTCCACTGGGCCTCGACGATCTGGGAGCCGGAGTAGGACGAGGAGCCGATGTAGCGGATCTTGCCCTGATGCACCAGGTCGGAGAGGGCGCCGAGGGTCTCTGCCACGTCCGTGTCCTGGCTGGGTCGGTGTACCTGGTAGAGGTCGATGTGGTCGGTGCCGAGCCGCCGCAGGGAGTTCTCGACCTCGCGGATGATCCAGCGCCGCGAGCCGCCTCGCTGGTTGGGGTCGTCCTGGTCCATCGGCATGAAGAACTTGGTCGCCAGGAAGACGTCCTCGCGTCGGTCCTTGAGCGCCTTGCCGACGATCTCCTCGGAGACGCCGGCGGAGTACACGTCAGCGGTGTCGACGAAGTTGATACCCGCGTCGAGGGCGCGGTGGATGATCCGGATCGAGTCGGCTTCGTCCTCGTTGCCCCAGGGGCCGAACATCATCGCGCCCAGGCAGAGCGGGCTGACCTGGACGCCTATGCGGCCGAGCGGTCGGTACTGCATGAAGTGGTTCTCCTCGATCGAGGGTGGTCAGTCGTTCCGGGAGGGCACGACGGTGCCGGTGCCCGCCCAGCTGGCAAGGAGGCCGAGAGCCTCCTGCTCCCGGGAGTCCGGTTCGGGTGTGTAGAAGTTGAGGCGGAGTCCAGGGTCGGACGGCAGGTCCATCGCCTCCCAGGGCAGGGCGAGATCGCCGACCAGCGGATGGTGCAGGTTCTTCACGCCCGAGCGGTGGAACTTCACGTCGTGGCGGGCCCAGCGGTGTGCGAAGTCGTCGCTCCTGGTGGTCAGCTCCCCGACCAGGTCGGTCAGAGCCCTGTCGTGCGGTGCGCGGCCGGTCTCGGTGCGCAGGAAGGCGACCGCGTCGTCGGCCCCCTTGTCCCAGTCGGCCCAGAATTCCCTGCTCGCGGGGTCCAGGAACATGAAGCGGGCGCTGTTGACCGGCCCGCGTTGCGCGAACAGCGGTGAGTCGTAGACCGGCGCGTACATTGCCCGCCCCAGGGTGTTGGCGGCCAGGATGTCGAAGCGGGCGTTGCGTACGTAGGCCGGCACATCGGCCATGGAGTCGAGCAGACGCAGGATCGTCGGCCGTACCCGGGAGGCGGTCGCCGAGGGGCGTCGGCCCGACGGTGCCGCCACCCGGGCCAGGTCGTAGAGGTGGGTGCGCTCGGCCTCGTCGAGTTGCAGTGCGTGCGCGAGGGCTTCGAGCACCGAGTCCGAGGCACCGCTGAGGTTCCCGCGCTCGAGCCGGACGTAGTAGTCCACACTCATTCCCGCCAGCAGGGCGACCTCCTCGCGACGCAGCCCCGCCACCCGTCGCTTTCCGCCGTAGACCGGGAGCCCGGCCTGCTGCGGGGTGAGCCGCGCCCGTCGGGTGCTCAGGAACTCGCGCACTTCGGCGGCGAGGTCCTTCCTGGTGCTGTCGGCCATGCTCAGATCCCGGTGTTGCCGTCGGCCGCGCCTACGGCGGACAGCGGCGGGCGCGGATCGGTGTGGAGCGTGCTCGCCCCGAGCCGGGCCCGTGCGCCGTCGCGAAGGACGTCGCCGAAGCGGGAGGGCGGGGCGGGGCGGACGGTGGGGCTCAGCCGACGGGCTGGTGTGGATGCCGGGGCCGGGGGCACTGCGACCTCCTTTTGATCATCCTGTGTGTCGTGCCAAGACCTTCACGTTAGGTCTGTCCGAGCCGGCCTGCGAGGTACTGCCAGTACCTGGAAGAGCAGTGACTCCCACTCGTGGACCGACGTGCAGTTACCTGGGGAAGGCCAGAACTGGCGGTCCGAGACCGGGCCTGAACTCACAGCCGACTCGAAGGAACACCGTGCGCGCAGCACCCACATACGAGGCCGACGACGTCCGTGCCGGGCACGTCGCCGACCCGAACCGCCCGGGCACCACCCATGTGCCGAGTGACGCAGGGGTCACCACGCCGTCCCCGCCGACGCGCCCAGACCGGTGCGAGCAGCGCGGGGCCCCGGCCCGCTCGACACTGATCCTCGCGATCATCTGCGTCAGCTACTTCGTGGTCATCCTGGACAACTCCATCGTGTTCACCGGGCTGCCGCAGATCCGGTCCGACATGGGCTTCTCCGAGACCGGCCTGTCCTGGATCACCAATGCCTACGTCCTGGTCTTCGGCGGGCTGCTGCTCCTGGGGGCGCGAGCCGGTGACCTGTTCGGACACCGCAGGGTCTTCCTGTTCTCGCTGATCGCCTTCTCGCTGGCCTCGCTCCTGGTGGGCGCCGCGCAGACCGCGTGGTGGCTGATCGCCGCGCGGGCGCTCCAGGGCGTCGGGGCGGCCGTGCTGGCTCCCTCCGCGCTGTCTCTGCTCACGCGCAGTTTCGCCGAGGGTCCGGCCCGCAACCGGGCCATGGCCGCCTACAGCGCTGTGGCCGGTCTCGGTGCGGCCTTCGGCCTGGTCGTCGGAGGGCTCGTCGCCGACCTGGTCTCGTGGCGGGCCGGGTTCTTCCTCAACGTGCCGATCGGCATCGTGATGATGGTGCTGGCCCTGCGGTTCCTGCCCGAGACCGACCGCCGACGGGGCCGCTTCGACATCACCGGGGCTCTGTTGGCGACGCTGGGCTCGACCACCCTGGTCCTGGGGATCGTCGATGCGGCCGACCTCGGCTGGACGGCTTCTGCCACCCTGCTCCCCCTGGGGGCCGGTGCGGTGATGCTGGGCCTGTTCGTGCAGGTGGAGCGGCGGGCCGCGCAGCCGATCGTTCCCTTGCGGCTGTTCGCGAGCCGGGAGCGCAGCGGCGCCTACGTCACCCGGATGCTCTACATGGGCGCGATGATGGGGTTCTTCTTCTTCACCGCGCAGTTCGTGCAGAGTGTCTACCACTGGACACCATTGCAGGCCGGGCTCTCCTTCCTGCCGATGACGCTGGTCAACTTCGTCTTCGCCGTCCGGGTGCCGCGGCTGCTGGAGAGGTTCGGCAGGCCGCGGGTGCTCGCCGCCGGAATCGCTTTGACCACGGTAGGCATGGCCTGGCTGAGCCGCCTCGACCTGCACACGCCCTACCTGACGGGAGTGGCGTTGCCCATGGTGCTCATAGGCGCCGGCCAGGGGCTGGCGCTGGCCCCGTTGACCTCCAGCGGCGTCGATGGCGTCACCCCTGAGGACGCGGGGGCCGGCTCGGGCCTGGTCAACACCGTTCACCAGGTCGGCAGCGCGCTGAGCCTGAGCATCCTGACCGCTGTGGCCGCCGCTGTCTCCACCGGCCATGCGGCCGCCGACATCGCGTCCCGCTCGGGCGCGGCCCTGACCGGCTCCACCGTGCTGCTCGCCCTGGCCGTCGTGGCCGTCCTGACCCTCATCGTGCCCGTACGGGCCACCCGGAACGAAAGGTCTCTGTGATGCAGACCCTCACCCTCAACAACGGCGTCGAGATGCCCGTCCTCGGGCTCGGCGTCTTCCAGACCCCGCCGGACGAGACCCGGGCGGCCGTCACGGCGGCCCTCGACCTCGGCTACCGGCACATCGACACCGCCGCCGCGTACGGCAACGAACGCGAGGTCGGCCAGGCCATCCGCGAGTCCGCGGTGCCGCGCGAGGACATCTTCGTCGAGACCAAGATCTGGATCAGTGACTACGGCTACGACGAGACCCTGCACGGCTTCGACAAGAGCGCCGCCAAGCTCGGCGTCGACCGGATCGAGCTGCTGATCCTGCACCAGGCCCTGCCGTCGGACTTCGACAAGACCCTCGCCGCCTATCGCGCCTTGGAAGAGCTCCTGGCCGACGGCAAGGTCCGAGCCATCGGCGTCAGCAACTTCATGGTCGATCACCTGACGGCGCTGCTCGACGCGACCTCCGTCGTGCCGGCCGTCAACCAGTTGGAGATCCACCCCTACTTCCAGCAGCGCGCCGTACTCGACTTCGACGACCGGCACGGCATCCTCAACCAGGCGTGGTCCCCCATCGGCGGGATCACCTTTTACCCGGGCTACGGCGAGGACCGCAGGAGCGTCCTTGACGACCCGGCCGTCACCCGCATCGCCGAGGCGCACGGCAAGAGCCCGGCCCAGGTGCTGCTGCGCTGGGGCCTCCAGCAGGGCCGCTCGGTGATCCCCAAGTCGACCAAGCGCCACCGGATCGCCGAGAACATCGACGTCTTCGACTTCGAACTCACCACGGACGAGTTGAAGGCCCTCGACGGCCTGGAGACCGGCCGCCGCGGAGGTCCCGAGCCGGAGAACGTCACCCTCGCCGACTTCGGCCGCGCCATCCCCGAAGCCTGACATCACCTCCCATCCGCGAAACGGAATCACCGTGTCCACCACTGTCAACGCGTTCGGCGCCCACGAGGCCGGCCGGCCGCTCGCTCCCGTCACCGTCGAGCGCCGCGACGTCGGCCCGCACGACATCAAGCTCGACATCCTGTTCTGCGGCTCCTGCCATTGAGCAACCGCGCCACGTATGGGCCTGTACGGCACCGTTGCTCTCGCGCCGCGTGCCGAACAACGAGGCCGAGCTGTCGGAGCTGATAGGCGACGTCCTCGCACTGGCCGAGGACGACCCGGTGACCTGGGCTGTCGACTGAACGCGGGCGGAGCCGCCCTGCTGATCGCGTTGCTCACCGGTCACGGCCAACGGCTTCTCTATATCCCCGGCCGGACGGTTCACCATGCGTCCGGCAGCTACCGAGGCGACGGCAAGACCGATGCCAAGGACGCCTACGTCATCGCCGACCAGGCACGGATGCGGCGGGACCTGCAGCCTCTGCAGGACGTCGTCCTACTGACTGGCTACCAGACGCCGGCCTCCCTTCGCCGGATCGGTCCGAGCCGACTGGCGAGCTGGTTGAAGAACCGCAAAGTGCGCGGCCCCCAGGCCCTGGCCGACACCGCAGTCGCCGCGGCGCATGCTCGTAGGGGTGACCCTCCGGCGTGAAGATGAGAACGAAGCTCTCTCCCACCCGAACAGCTACCTCCCGCAAGCGGGCAAGGACCTCTGCCTGCTCCGGAAGGTCGAGGCCAAGGGCTGCAGCAGCGCGGTCCCTTCGGGCCACGAGGTCCGGCATGTCCTCCAAATACTCGGCCGCGAGCTCGAGACTCTCCTCGTCCGTGAACGTTTGGCAGTCGCGCCACCACGGGGCGACCAGCAGGAGCCGCAGGAGCTCGGGCAGGCCCATCGCCACCAGCGCCGCACCCCCTTCGGAGTCGGCATAGAGGATGGGACGTTCCTCGCCGCCTTCACCGCAGAAGAAGTACGTGCCTCCAGCACCGTCGCCAGCGAAACCCTCGAGCGCGGCGCCCGAGGCGAGGTGCACTTCCTCGACATGGTCGCCTCGGTCCAGGTCGAAGTCACCCGGCCAAGCGAGAAATCGGGCAGCTTCGTCCTGTCCGCGGACGGCAGCAATCAACGAGTCCATGAGCCGCAGCCTACGGCTCACTGGTTGACAAGAATCATTGGGAAGCAGTTAATCCGCACCGCCGTCCGGCCACGGCTGGTCGCCGACTACCCAGCGCCACCAACGCCTGTCATGCCGACTAGCCCACACTCAAGCCAAATCAATGTTTACGACTACCCCCGCCAAGGGGGTACTGACAGACCCCTGGACGAAGGGAGCCCCCTCCAGCCCTCGGCACCGGATTTGCAAATGCTTTACTTAATTCGAGCAGGGATCACGCCTATCGCGAGCTGTCTGCGTCTTTCGCGCTCAACAATCAGCCTCCTTCAGTGAACCCGATTCGAAGTCAAGAATAAAGAGGAGAAGAACTGTCGTGAACCGCCGTGGATTCATGGCTGCCGGCCTTGGAGTTGGCGCAGCGTCCTTCCTACCTGTTTCAGCCGCGCAGGCAACAACCCCTAAACCTTCCGCGCCCAGTTCACACCCGATGAGCACAGAGCGCCGCATGCTCGGCTCGCTGGAAGTCTCCGCCCTGGGGATGGGCTGCCAGAACTTCGCCGGGATGTACGGGCCGCCGACCGACACCAAGGAAGCGGTCCGGGTGATCCGGGCGGCCTATGACCGAGGTGTCACGTTTTTCGATATCGCCGAAGTCTACGGGCCGTACCTTGGCGAGGAGATAGTCGGCAAGGCACTGAAGCCGGTACGCGACAAGGTGGTGATCGCTACCAAGTTCGGGTTCGACATCGGTCGGGACGGCCAGATTCAGGGCCTCAACAGCCGTCCCGAGCACATCAGGCAGGTGACCAAGGAATCACTCCGGCGCCTGAAGACCGACTACGTCGATCTCATGTATCAACACCGCGTCGATCCCAAGGTGCCCATCGAGGAAGTGGCCGGGACGGTCCAGGAGTTGATCGCCGAGGGCAAGATCCGCCACTTCGGCCTGTCCGCTGCTGGCGGGGCGACCATTCGTCGCGCGCACAAGGTTCAGCGGGTCACGGCGGTGCAGAACGAATACTCCGTCTGGACACGCGATCCGGAGATAGAAGCACTGCGGGCCTGCGAAGAGCTGGGCATCGGGTTCGTGCCGTGGAGTCCGCTCGGAATGGGTTATCTGACCGGCACTGTCACTCCGATGATGGTGCACGGCCCCGCGGATCTGAGGGCTTCACTGCCCCGCTTCACTCCGGAGGCGCGTCGCGCGAACTGGCCCGTTGTCGAACTGCTGCAGCGTGTGGGAGCACGCCACCAGGCGACGCCTGCCCAGACAGCACTGGCCTGGTTGCTCGCCCGCAAGCCGTGGATCGTGCCCATTCCGGGGCCGATCACGCAGGGGCACATGGAAGAAAACATGGACGCTCTGCAGGTCCGGCTGACCACCGCCGACATCGCGGATATCGAGGACGGCTTCGCTCAGATCAAGGTGCAGGGCGCGCGCTTGAGCGAGCCGATGCTCGCCATGATCGACGTCGGGGCCAAGCTGGGGACGAGCTCGGAAGGCGGGCACGGCAATTCGCCCCTGCCGTAAGCTTGGGAATTGCTATCACAGGTCACTCGACCTGCTGAGATCCCAGGAAACCGACGGCACGTGACGTGGCCGTTCTTCACGCTTCTAGATGTCGAGCAACGAAGCGCGAAAGAACGGCCGCTTCCTATGAGGTTCCCCGTCGACGTGCGTCTCGGTCGGCCGCATCAACGCCGTGATGGTGCGTCCATCCCCTGGGGACAGGACGAAATGCAGCCCGGGCCGTTCAGCCTGCCGGACTGAGGTTCTCGGCGGCCTCTCGCACACAGGCGTCGAGGAAGCCCGGGAACCGGGCGTTCAGTTCGTCGGCGCGCAGAGCGTTCATCTTGGATGTGCCCGCGTAGTACTGGCGGATGATGCCCGCCGCACGCAGGACGTTGAAGTGGTGCGTGGCGGTGGAGCGGGCCACCGGCAGATCGAGGCCTCCGCATCTGACGTGCTGCCCGGCGCGGTACAGCTGGGCAGTGATGCTGCGGCGCACCGGATCCACGAGCGCGTCCAGCACCGCCTGGAGGGTGGACTCGTGCGGCTCGGGTTGTGCGGGAATCCGGTCGGTGTACTGGGTCACCCGTACCTCCTTCATGGCGGATGGCTGCTGCGATCCCCGCGTCCTCCGGCGAGACCAGCCGCCACCGCCTCAACCGCGGAGGCGACCGTCAGGCCAACCACGCCCTCTACGCCCGCGCTGGCACCGCCGATCGCGATGCGGTCGATGTCGATGTGGAGTTGGCGCGCCTGCGCGATCAGGCCGCGCAGTGCGGCGTAGGCGTCCTCCACCGCGGCGGGTGCGGGACTGTGCGACGCCAGCCGGTAGCGAACCGCGGCGACGGTGATGCCGAGTTCACGGGCGAAGGCGATGCTCGTGCGGTCGTCGTTCTGCGGGGCTCCGAAGATGAGGCCGCCGCCGTGTATCCACAGCAGGGCCGGCGCCGTCGTCTTCAGGCCGGCCGGCTGGAAGACGTCCGGGGCCCCCTCGGGGCCGGGCACGACCACTTCCTGGACAGTGATGTCCGGGCCGGGGGCGACCGGGCGCGCCTTCAAGCTGCGCATGATGCGTGACGACCGGGGTCCGTAGGACATCTTGGGGATGAAGCGGCCCCGCGCGAGATCGGGATGGATGTCGTTCATCGGATCCTCGTCAGCCCGCTCGGCAGGGGGAACGATGTCATCAGGTGGTCTCCTCGTCGGGCGCGTTCGGAATCGTCCGGACACCCTGCGGGCGAACGCCGGACCGGTGGGCGGTCGTTTCACCCGCATCGACCGGGAGGCCGTCACGCAGTTGTGCCAGGCCCTCGCGGACCAGGTCCGGCAGTGTGGCGCCGGTTTCGCCTCTGCCCCGATCTCGACCGACGTCCGCAGCACTGCGGCTGCCGTGGCGGCCAGGAGTCGCGGAGCCAGGTCCCGCTCGACATCGGTGCCGGTACGGTCGGCAATGAACTCGGCGAGTCGCTGATGGGCGTCCTCGTAGGCGACAAAATGCTGGGCCCGCATCGCCGGGTTCTCGGCCACTGCGCGCATCAACACCGCGATGTCGTCGCGCTGAACGGCCAACGTCGCTGTGAAGGCCGGAAGCACCTTGACCAGGGAATCCCCACCGGTTCCTCCGCAGGCCTGGCCCGCATGGTGTCGACGAGGGTGGTGCCC
This sequence comes from Streptomyces sp. NPDC006335, assembly GCF_040612795.1. Taxonomy (NCBI): domain Bacteria; kingdom Bacillati; phylum Actinomycetota; class Actinomycetes; order Kitasatosporales; family Streptomycetaceae; genus Streptomyces; species Streptomyces sp. NPDC006335. Next base: position 168,927 of record NZ_JBEXQX010000012.1, on the reverse strand, counting down.
CGCGAGACCAATCCGTGGAGGATCGCCTTCTCACGGCTCCCGAAGTAGTTGCGGAACGTCCGCGGCGACCCATTCGCCGCCTCGGCGACGGCCTCCGGGGTCGCCGCGCCCAGACCCCGCTCCGCCATCAACGACCACGCGGCGTGGCTCAACGCGGAGCGCGCCGCCAGCTTCTTCCGCTGCCGCAGGCTCAACTCGGACGTCACACCGATGATCCTCCAAGATTCTTTCCATTTTGGCAACCTTTCCTGCTTGGCAAATTTTTCCCCATGACCCACGCCGTGCGCACGGGTCAGCAGGCGTCCATCGGAGCTGTGCATACAGCTACTCGGCGGGGCTCTGTCACACCGATAAGGAACTGTCATTTGCCAAGGCACGACGGCGTCGATGGCGCTGGCATGGGGGCGCTGTGGGTAGCCGCCGTCCAGGCAACCGCCCGCGGTCCCCACGCGCCGCCGCACTTCCGGGGGGGGTCTGCCAGTACCCCTTTCAGGGCCCGACGGGGCGGGAGGCCGTCCTACGGTGGTTCCCATGGACCGCAGCAGCGAGATCCGTGAGTTCCTGCGCACCCGCCGGGCCCGGATCACTCCCGAGCAGGCCGGCCTCACCCCACACCCGGGGCCCCGCCGCGTGCCGGGGCTGCGCCGCGAGGAAGTCGCCCAGCTGGCCGGAGTCAGCGTCGACTACTACGTCCGCCTGGAGCGCGGCCGCACCCAGGGCGTCTCCGAGGCCGTCCTGGACGCCGTCGCCCGCGCCCTGCACCTCGACGACGTCGAACGCGCCCATTTCTTCACCCTCGCGCAGCCCAAGCCCACCGCCCGAACCCGCCGCCAGCGCCCTCTCGCCCCCCAAAGGGTCCACCCGGTCCTCTACCGCACCCTGGACGCGCTCAGCGTTCCCGCGGTGATCGAGGGGCGACGGCTGGACATCCTGGCCGCCAACAAGCTCGCCTGCGCCCTCTACACCGACTTCGAAGCCCGACCCCACCGCGAGCGCAACTTCGCCCGCTACGTCTTCCTCGACAAGGCCGCCCGCACCCTGTACACCGACTGGGACGAGGTCGCCGAGACCTGCGTGTCCAGGCTCCGCCTGTACGCCGGCCGCCACCCCGACGACCCGCAGCTCACCGAGCTGATCGGCGAACTGTCCCTGCACAGCGACATCTTCCGCAGCCTGTGGGCCGACCACGACGTCGTCGCGCACACCACCGGTACCAAACGCCTGCACCACCCTCTCGTCGGCGACCTCACTCTCGAATTCGCAGTGCTCGCCGTCGAAGGCGACCCCGAACAGTGCCTCGTCATCTACACGCCCGAACCCTCCTCCCCCACCGCCGAAGCCCTGGGCATCCTCTCCAGCTGGACCACCACGTCCGCCACCAACCCCCACACCACCCGACAGACACGCAACCCGGCCGGCTGACACCCGCGGCGCAACCGCACGATCACATCCCGAGCAGCGGGGCAACGACGGCCCGCGCCGGTTGGAGAGCAGCGGCCCTGCCGCCGCAGGCCCTCTCGCACCGAGGCAGCATCCGTCATCTCAGGCGACGGGGTGGGCCGGCCGGTTGCCACACCTGGGAGACGACACCCGTTCTCCTGCAAGCGCGCCGATGAGCAAGGCCGTTGACCTTCCACCGAGTAGAAAGCGTACGCATGTCTACTGAAGTCACTGATTCAGCTGCCCCTCCGCCGACCGCACCCCCGTCGGAACCGTCCACGTCGGAACCGTCCCGGCGCACCTTCGTCGCCACGACCGCCGTCGTCGGTGGCGCCGTGATGGCGGGCGGTCTGGCGGGACCACTCGGCCTGGGCGCCGAGGAGGCGGTCGCCGCTGACGGACCACCCAGCGGCCGTGTCTCCCTGACCGTCAACGGCAAGCGGCACACCCTCACAGTGGACAACCGGACCTCGCTGCTGGATCTGCTGCGCGAGCATCTGGAGCTGACCGGCAGCAAGAAGGGCTGCAACGCAGGTGCCTGCGGGGCCTGCACGGTCCTGGTCGACGGACGGCGGGTCAACTCCTGCCTGACGCTGGCGATACGGCTGGAGGGCGCCGAGGTCACCACCATCGAGGGCCTGGCAGACGGCGACGAACTGCACCCGCTCCAGCGGGCGTTCGTCGAACAGGACGCCTTCCAGTGCGGCTACTGCACCCCCGGCCAGATCATGTCCGGCGTCGGCTGCATCCAGGAGGGGCACACCGGCTCCAAGGACGAGATCCGGGAGTTCATGAGCGGCAACATCTGCCGCTGCGGCTGTTACGTCAAGATCGTGCGCGCGGTCGAGCAGACCGCGCACGGGAAGTGAGCGCCATGTACCCCTTCTCGTACACCACGGCGGAGAACACCCGCGAGGCCCTGGACGCGGGTCAACGCGGCGGACGCTACATCGCCGGCGGCACCACCCTGGTCGACCTGATGCGCGAGACCGTCGAACGGCCCAGAACCCTGGTCGACATCAGTGCCCTGCCGCTGCGCGAGATCGTCGTCACCCGGCACGGGGGCCTGCGCATCGGGGCGTTGGTCCGGATGTCCGAAGCCGCCGCCCACTCCGGGGTGCGCGCCCTGTATCCGGTGGTCTCACAGGCCCTGGAGCTGAGCGCCTCCGCCCAGTTGCGGAACATGGCCACCATCGGCGGCAACATCATGCAGCGCACCCGGTGCACGTACTTCCGGGACGTCACCGCGAACTGCAACAAGCGCGAACCCGGATCGGGCTGCGCGGCGCTGGAGGGCTTCAACCGCACCCACGCGATCCTCGGCACCTCCGAGAACTGCGTGGCCACCCATCCCTCGGACGTGGCCGTCGCCTTCGCCGCACTCGAGGCGACCGTCCACCTGCTCGGCCCGGACGGACAGCGCACCGTGCCCTTCGCCGACTTCCTGCTCCGGCCGGGCAACACCCCCAACCGCGAACAGGCCATCCGGCAGGGCGAGTTGATCACCGCCGTCGAGATCCCGCCGCTTCCCCGCCCCCTGAAGTCCGGCTATCTGAAGGTCCGCGACCGGCAGTCCTACGAATTCGCCCTCACCTCCGCGGCCGTCGCCCTGCACATCCGCGGCGGGCGGATCCAGGAGGCCAGGGTCGCCGCCGGAGGCGTCGGCACCGTGCCATGGAAGCTGCCCGCCGTCGAGAGGCACCTCATCGGCGAACGACCGTCGGCAAGCCTGTGGGCCACGGCAGCCGAACGCGCCGCCGACGGGGCCCGCCCCATGGAGCACAACCGCTTCAAGGTCGAGTTGGTGAAGCGCACCGTCGAACGCCAGCTGCGCGTCGTAGGAGGTACCAAGTGAGTCCTCAGCCGCAGGCAGCCGTGGGAGCGCCGCTGTCCCGTGTGGACGGCTGGCTGAAGGTGACCGGGAAGGCGACCTACGCCGCCGAGCACGACATGAAGGGCGTGGTCCACGCGGTCGTCGTCGACAGCACGGTCGCCCGCGGCCGGATCACCGGCATCGACACCCGTGCCGCCCTCGCCCAGCCCGGCGTCCTGAAGGTGATCAGCCACCTCAACGCGCCGAAACTGGCCTACCGCGACAACCCCGCCTCGATCGACCCGCTGGAGGGCGATCGACTGCACGTCTTCCAGGACGACCAGGTCCTCTTCCACGGGCAGCCGGTCGCCGTCGTCGTCGCCACCGAGCTGGAGACGGCGCAGCACGCGGCGAGTCTGGTGAAGGTCTCCTACGACGCCCGGCAGCCGTCGACCGACATGGCCGACCCGGCCGACCGCCCGGACTGGAAGCCCCTCACCTACGCGCGCGGTGACGCGGACAAGGCACTCGCCTCCGCCGCCGTACAGCTGGATGTCACGTACCATCTGGGCCGCAACCACCACAACCCGATGGAGCCGCACGCCACCATCGCCCGCTGGGACCGGGACAAGCTGACACTGTGGGACAAGACCCAGTGGGTGCCCGGCACGCAGGTCGAGCTGGCCGCCGTGTTCGGTATCCCGCAGGAGTCGATCCGGGTCATCTCGCCGTTCGTGGGCGGCGGGTTCGGCGGCGCGATCCGCTCCTGGCCGCATGTCACGATCGCGGCCGTCGCCGCCCGTGAGACGGGCCGCCCGGTCAAACTCGTGCTCTCGCGCAAGCAGCTCTACTTCGGGGTCGGTTACCGGCCCACGTACGAGTTCCGGCTGGGCCTGGGCAGTGACCGGCGCGGGCGCCTGACCGCCATGGTCAACGACGTCACGGCCGAGACCTCGACGTACGAGAACTTCGTGGAAGAGGGCGTCCTGGCCCCCGGCAACATGTTCTACAGCACCCCCAACGTCCGCCAGGAGTACCGGACGGTGTCGCTCGACGTGAACACGCCGTGCTGGATGCGCGGGCCCGGCTACGCCACCGGCTCCTTCGCCGTCGAGTCGGCGATGGACGAACTCGCCCACGAACTCGGCATCGACCCGATCGAGCTGCGCCGGCGCAACGAGCCGGCCGAGGACGAGTCGAACGGACTGCCATTCTCCACCCGGCGGCTGCGCGAGTGCTACACCACCGGCGCCCGCGAGTTCGGCTGGGACCGCCGCAACCCCAAGCCCCGCTCGACCCGCGACGGGGACTGGCTGATCGGCACCGGCATGGCCGCCGGCGTCTACCACCACCTCTACTGGGCGGCCCAGGCGTCGGTCCGGCTCGACGCCGACGGCACGGCTCTGGTCGAGGCCGCGACCAGCGACATGGGCCCGGGCACCTACACCTCCCAGAGCCAGCTCGCCGCCGACGCGCTCGGTCTGACGATGCGCAACGTGACCTTCCGGCTCGGTGACTCCCGTATGCCGGTGACCCCGCCGCACGGCGGCTCCATGACCATGGCCAACGTCGGCTCCGCGGTCCAGGACGGCTGCGACAAGCTGCGCAAACAGGCGATCGAACTCGCCGTCGAGGACGAGGACTCGCCGCTGTACGGCGCCGCCGCCGACACCGTCGTCGTACGCGGCGGGCGGCTGTACGTGAAGGACAATCCCGCGCGCGGGGAGACCTACCAGCGGCTGCTGGCCCGCAACAACCGCACCCACCTCGAGGTGCTCGGCTCCTACACCCCCGAAGAGTCCCACCGGGCCTCGGTGCACTCCTACGGCGCGGTGTTCGCCGAGGTCGCCGTCGATGCCCGCCTCGGTCTTGTCCGGGTGCGGCGGATGCTCGGTGTGTACGACGTGGGCCGCGTCATCAGCCCCAAGCTCGCCGACAGCCAGGCCCTGGGCGGCATGGTCGGCGGCATCGGGCAGGCCCTGCTTGAGCACATGGTCATGGACCAGCGCGACGGCCGGATCGTCAACGCCGACCTGGCCAACTACCTCGTCCCCGTCAACGCCGACATTCCCGACCTCAAGGCCATCTACCTCGACGGCGAGGACCACGAGGCCGACCCCATCGGCGTCAAGGGCATCGGCGAAGTCGTCCAGCTCGGAGTGGCCGCCGCCCTCACCAACGCGGTCTTCCACGCCACCGGACGACGCATCCGCACCCTGCCCATCACGGCCGAAGCCCTGCTCTGAGCAACCGGGCTCGCCACGAACGCCCTGCGGGCCGCCCCGCCACGCAGGGCACACCAGGGCCGCCGCCGCGAACTCCGTTCCCCCGCGGCCGCGGCGGCGGCCCGTTCACCACACCCCTTGAGGAAGACCCGTCCATGCTGAACATCGCGGAAACGCTGTACGCCTGGTGCCGGGAAGCCCGTCCCTTCGCCCTCGCCACCGTCGTCGACGTCAGCGGCAGCGCACCCCTGCCACCCGGCACCGCGCTGGCCGTGAGCGCCGACGGCGACGTGATCGGCAGCGTCTCCGGCGGCTGTGTGGAGGCAGCGGTCTACGAACTGTGCCGGGAGACCCTCGAATCCGGCGGTGCTCCGGTACTGACGCGCTTCGGCTACACGGACTCCGACGCCTTCGCCGTGGGCCTGACCTGCGGGGGCGAGATCGAGATCCTGGTACAGCGAGTGGAACCCGCGGTGCGGCCCCATCTCACCGCAGCCCTCGCCGAGATGGCAGCGGGTCGGCCCGCCGCGGTGGCCCAGATCGTGGACGGCCCGGAAGAACTCCTCGGCGGCACCCTTCACGTGCCCGCCGAGGGCCCGTACGACGGAACCCTGGGCGGGCCACGTGAGGACGAGGTGGTCGCGGCGCAGGCACGTGCGCTGCTGCGGGTCGGCCGCACCGGCCGGATCGAGGTCGGCGGGGACGCCGACACCTGCCCCGAGCGGCTGTCAGTGCTCGTCCACACCAGTGCTCCGCCTCCTCGCATGCTGATCTTCGGTGCCGTCGACTTCGCCGACGCCCTGAGCGAGGCGGGGCATTTTCTGGGCTATCAGGTCACGGTCTGCGACGCCCGCCCCGTCTTCGCCACCCGCGCGCGCTTCCCGTACGCGGACGAGGTCGTGGCCGACTGGCCGCACCGGTACCTGGCCGCTACCGAGGTGGACGCCCGTACAGCCGTCTGCGTCCTCACCCACGACGCCAAATTCGACATCCCCCTCCTGCGCCTCGCGCTGAACCTGCCGGTCGGCTACATCGGGGCCATGGGCTCGCGGCGCACCCACGAACAGCGCCTGGAACTGCTACGGGAGGCCGGCGTACCGGAGGCGGACCTCGCGCGCCTCAACTCCCCGATAGGGCTCGACCTGGGCGCCCACACCCCCCAGGAAACGGCCATTTCCATCACCGCCGAGATCATCTCCCACGCCCACGACGGCACCGGCCTGCCCCTGTCCCGTCGTACCGGACCGATCCATGCCCCGCTGTCGGCGTCGTGGAAGGGGGCACTGGCGGACCCCCCGAAAAGCAGTACCCCGTACGCGGGCCCGGTGGCGGTCGACGGCTGGTTGCCTGGATAAGGAAACCAAAAGAACGGAGCAATCTGATGCAGCACGTCTCACTCGGTGGGCTGAACGTTTCCCGGATCGGCCTGGGTGCCATGGGGATGTCCGCCTTCTACGCCGGTGCGAGCACCGATGACGCCGAGTCGGTCCGCGCCATCCACCGGGCACTGGACCTGGGCGTCACACATCTCGACACGGCCGAGATCTACGGGCCGTTCATCAACGAAGAACTGGTCGGCGAGGCCCTCCGCGGCCGCCGCGACCAGGTCGTCCTTGCGACGAAGTTCGGCATGTACTCGCACGCGGGCGGCGGACCGTACGTCCTCGACAGCAGCCCGGCGAACATCCGCACCGCCGTCGAAGGCTCCCTGAAGCGGCTCGACACCGACTACATCGACCTGTACTACCAGCACCGGGTCGACCCCGACACCCCGATCGAGGAGACCGTCGGCACCCTCGCCGAGCTGGTCGCCGAGGGCAAGATCCGGCACATCGGCCTGTCCGAGGCCGGGGCCGAGACGATCCGCCGCGCCCACGCCGTCCACCCGGTCGCCGCCCTGCAGACCGAGTACTCCCTGTGGACACGCGACGTGGAGGCCGAACTGCTGCCACTGCTGCGCGAACTCGGCATCGGCCTGGTTCCCTACTCGCCGCTCGGCCACGGCTTCCTCACTGGCGCGTTCCGCTCCACCGAGGACATCGCCGACGACGACTGGCGCAAGACCAACCCGCGCTTCACTGGTGAGAACCTCAAGCTCAACCTGCGCATCGTCGACGAGGTCCAGGCCATCGCCACCGAGGTCGACGCCACGACGGCCCAGATCGCCCTGGCCTGGCTTCTCGCGCAGGGCGACGACGTCGCCCCGATCCCCGGCACCAAGCGCGCCGCCCGCGTCGAGGAGAACACCGCCGCCGACGGCATCAAGCTCAGCAGCGACCAGATCGAGCGGCTCAACAACCTCACCCCGCCGGCCGGCGCCCGCCATGACGAGGCGAACATGGCCTCCATCGAGCACTGACCGACCACACCGGGGCATCGGCGCCCGTCCAGCGCCGAACCGCCCTCAGGCCCACGCGGCTCAGGCTCTCTGAGCTCCCACTGCTGCCCCGGCACGTCCGCCGGGGCAGCAGCTCGTTTTCCACCACGGGCAGCCGAGGTCGTGCGGGAGACGTCCGAGGCGAGGGTCATATAGGTGGTCAGGCCTCGTTCAGGGCCGTGGTGGCCGGCCCGACGGTGCCCGGCGGGATGCCCCGATGGCTGAGGGCGTCTTCGACGGCCTGGACGCAGGGCCAGTGCGGTATCTGGGGTGTGCCGCGTAATCCTGGCGGGTCCAGCAGCACGGTCCCCGAGAAGCGGGAGTAGGTCAGGGGTGGGGTTCAGAACTGCTGGCTGCTTAGTGAGTAGGAGTGAGTTTGGGTGGGTGCGGGTGAGTGAGTGCCGGTGCCGGATGTGTGGGTCGGATCGTGCGGAGTTTCGCCAGAGGTGGTCTTTGCTGCCAGGGGGTGTTCTGGGATCGGCTTCCCTGAGAGGAACGGGCGTTCTTAGGGCGAACGGGTGACCTTTGTGGGTGGTGCTCGTTGACTGCGGTGTTGGGAGCTCTTCGGCTGGGTGGGGGTGAACGGGTGGGTGCGCTGCGGGAGTTGGCGGCGTCGTTCGTGGTGCCCGGTCCTGCCGGGGTGGCGATCCGGGACCGGCTGCGGGTGAGCGGGACGGATGCGGCGGTGCTCGCCGAGGTCGGGATGTTCCTGGGGTCGCTGGCGGCGGAGGATCTCGCCGTACGGTCCCGGCAGGGTTTGTCGCATGATGCGGCCGGGTGGGCGGTGCGCAAGCGGGCTCTGACGGGGAGGTCGTCGGCGCGCTGGGCGGGCAGTATCACCAAGGCCACCCATGACCAGTGGGCGCTGGCCAGGCGCGGGCGGGTGGCCCATATGGTCTGGCTGCGGGGGCAGATCGCAGTGGTGGAGGCGCGGCTGGCCAGGCCGCTGAGCGCCAAGGCCAACAAACGGGAAGGCCTGGTGCGCGGGTATGCCTCGCGGGGTGAGTGGCATGCCAAGGCGCGCCGTCTGCAGACCTTGAAGGACCGGCTGGCGGGGGTGGGGGGACTGGACGGCGGGCCGGGTGCACGTGGTGCGTGGCGGCAAGCGGCTGGCGAACACGCGCCATCACCTGGCGGCGGCCGGGCTGTACGAAGCGACGTGGCGACAGCGGTGGCAGGCGGAGCGGATGTTTCTGGCCGCCGACGGGGAGTCGGGCAAGCGCTTCGGCAACGAGACCATCCGTGTCACCGACACCGGACAGGTCTCCATCAAGCTGCCGGCACCGCAGGTTTCGTCATCGGGTCTGCGCCGCCGAGTCGGCCGGAGGGGTCCGGGCGGGTGGCGTGACCGGTCGCAGGTGGTTCTCGGCCGACAGCAGCCCCTCCCCCGACCAACGCAGCGACCGCAGGTCGGCGACCACGACGTCCGCGTCCGTCACCAGTGCCCGTTCGCCGACGCCGACGACGCCGCCCACTCCGGCTCGGCGGGCGGCCTCGATGCCGGACGTGCTGTCCTCCAGGACGACGGTGTGCTCGATCGGGGTGCCCAGCGCCTTGGCGCCGGAGAGATACCCCTCGGGATGCGGCTTGCCGTCCGTGACGTCGTCCGCGGTGACCAGTACGGACGGCACCGGGAGCCCTGAGGCTTTCAGGCGGGCGGTGGCCAGCGCCCGGGTCCCGGACGTGACCACCGCCCACGTGCCCTGCGGCAGTGACGTGAGGAGGTCGGCGGCTCCGGGGACCGCCGTGACCTGGGCAGCGTCCTCCAGTTCGAAGGCGTCGATGGCGGTAAGTGCCTCGGCGCGCAAAGCCGGCGGGATCAACAGCCGCACGGTGTCGGCGGATCGGCGGCCGTGGACGGCGGCGGCTACTTCGTCGGGATCGAGGCCGTAGACCTGGGCCCAGCGGCTCCAGGAGGCGATGACGCTCTTGTCGGAGTCGACCAGGACGCCGTCGCAGTCGAAGAGCAGGGCTCGGGCGGGGAGGGTGACGGACATGGCGGTCCTTGGGTGCGAAGGTGGTCGGGCAGGCCGGTGCGCTCCGGGGAGGGCCGGGCCTGCCCGTGAGTCGGTTACGTGCGTGTGGTGCCGCCAGCGCTCAGTTCGCGTCCGCGTGGTCGAGCGCGTCGTCGAGGGATGGGTATCCACGGTCCGCGCCGAACGCTTCAGCCGCGGACCGCCCCTTTTCTCCGTCCGGGTGCACCGCGGCCACCAGGTGCGCCCCGGCGCCTCGGGCTGCGCAGGTATGCACGACGGCCATGAAGCCGGCACCGGCCACGGCGACTCGCATGGCACTCATGCGTTCCTCGCACCCGCCGCGGTGGTGACCGGACGGCTGCGGTAGCGGTGGACGAGCTCCCGGGCCGCCACCTGCATACGCACCGGCGGCAGGCCCGCCCTGATCTGCAAGAGGTCGTCGAGGACCATCTCCCCGATCTTCTCGAAGGCCGCGGGGATGCCGCCGGCCCGGTGCGCGGACAGCACGAGTCCTTCTACCGCACGCGCCGGGTGATCGGCCGTCACCGGCTCCTCGGGCCAGACGTCCAGTGCCGCGAGGAAGTGGCCCTGGCTGACGAGTTCGATCAGGGCCGTGAAGTCGGCGACCGCGGCCCGGCTGACCAGGACCAGGCGGGCACCGGGGCGCAGTCGGCGCAGCCGTGCCTCGCTGAGCAGCCGCTCGCTCTCCTCGGTGATCGTGGCCAGGACGAACAGGACCTGGCTGGTCTCCAGTACCTCGTCGAGCGAGGCCGGGATCACTCCGTGCTCCTCCAGGTGGCGCTCCGGCAGCCACGGGTCGTAGACACGGATGGTGGCCCGGAACGGCACGAGCAGCTCGTGCAGCGCGCGCCCGAGGTTGCCGAAGCCGATAAGGCCGATTTCGGCGCCGCGCAGCAGGATGGAGTCGGTGTTGGACGCGAAGGTGTACCCCTCGGCGCCGGCCCGGAAGGCGCGGTCCTCGCGGGTGATGCCCCGGGCCAGGTCGAGCGCGAGGCCGAGGGAGTACTCGGCGACGGCCTGTGCGTAAGCGGGTCCGCAGCCGAGCACGTGGACACCGCGGTCGGCGCAAGCGGCGTAGTCAACGTTGGGGAAGAAGTTGCCCTCGACGTTGCACAGGGCCCGCAGGCTCACGGCACGCTCGACGCGTTCGGCGGACAGGTCGGGCTGGCCGACCACGGCGAAGGCTCGGGGAAGCGCCAGGTCCAGCTGCCGTTCGGCGTCGGGATCGCCTTCGAGGTCGAGCACCTCGAACTCCTCGTGCAGTCGACGCAGGGTCACCGGGGCGAAGATCCGCTCGGTGGACTGGGGCGCGGGGTAAAGGACGACCAGTTCCTTGGGATGTGTCATCGGGCGGCTTTCTGTGGGGGCGGAGAAAGGGGGCCGGGCGCGGTGCGTTCTTCGGAGCGCAGGCGGAGCATGACGTTCTCGGCCTTTGTGGGCTTGGCCGGGCCAGGGGCGCGGCAGCAGAGGCATCAAGGGACGTGACCGGGGCCAACGGGCTCGAAATCTCATGGTCGCGGGCAGTTTGCTCGCTGAGTACGGGGAACGGCACGTGCGGACCGTCAGGGGGTGTCTCGACGTTCCACATGTGCCGTTCCTCGTGCGTCAGCGCGTCAGCGCGTCAGCTCAAGCTCCCTCTCCTCGAGATCGAGTCTGCCCGCTGAGGGCCCACCTCCCGCCGCAGTGTCGCCCCGCAGCACGACCAGGACGACAGCGGTGATCAGCAGCCCAACTGCGGTCAACGCGGCCACGGCGATCACCGCCGTCCCCATGCCGGGGAGCAGTCCCCCGGCCCGGGCCCCGCCCGAGCTCGACATGATGGCGGTGACGACGGCCATCATCACGGCCCCACCGACCTGGATGAAGGTGTTGAGCAGTCCTGAGGCCAACCCCTGCTCGTCATCCGAAACGCCTGCGGTCGCCTGCGAGTTGACCGCGGGAAACAACACCGCGAATCCGATCCCGAGCAGCACCATGGTCGGGAACATGAAGTTCCAGTAGCTCATGCCCGGCGACGTACGCAGGAACAACAGATAAGCCGCACCGAACGCCAGCAGGCCCACCCCCACCAGGACCGTGGTGTTGAACCGGTCGAGGACGCCTTCGATCTTGATCGCGGAGATCACGACTATCAGCCCGACCGGCAGGAAGGCCACCGCCATGCTGATAGGGCTCCACCCGAGCGAACCCTGGACGTAGAGCGTGGCGAGGAACTGGAAGGCGGCATAGCCGCCGAACATCACGAAGCCGGCGACGTTCGCATGCACCAGCCGCACCGAACGCAGGATGCCCAGGCGGAGGAGCGGGTGGGGGTGGCGCAGCTCGATGACGACGAACGACACCGCGAGCAGGGTTGAGATCGCGAAGAGGGCCAGTGTCTGGGCGCCGGCCCAGCCGACCTCGGGAGCCTGTACGACGGCATACACCAGGATCAGCAGGGACGCTGTGGAACTCAGCGCGCCGAGCAGGTCGAACTGCGCGAAGCTGAACTTCTCCCGGGCCACCCTCGGCACGACCCGCATTCCGATCACGAGCAGGAGCAGCGCGACCGGGCCGGGGAAGAGCAGGGTGGCACGCCACGAGAGCTCGGTGAGGAAACCTCCGAAGACCAGCCCGAGCGAGAACCCGGAGGCTCCGCAGGCGGAGTAGATCGAGAACGCCTTGTTGCGGGCGGGTCCCTCGGCGAACGTGGTGGTGATGATCGACAGGCCGGCCGGCACGGTGAACCCGGCACTCACACCCTTGACGAAGCGCAGCGCGATGATCAGCCCGTCCGACGTCGACAGGGCGCTGATGACCGAGGCGACACCGAAGACGCCCACCGCCGCGAGGAACACCCGGCGGCGCCCCAGGAGGTCCGAGACTCGCCCACCGAGGAGCAGGAAACCGCCGTAGCCGAGGACGTACGCGGAGACGATCCATTGGAGGATGGCCGTGTCCATGGCCAGGTCCCTGCCGATGGAGGGGAGGGCGACTCCGACCATGGATATGTCGAGGGCGTCGAGGAAGAGAGCCCCGCACAAGGTGACCAGAAGCAGCCAGGTCCGGCTGTTCCAGCCCGTCGACGCGGAGACCGTGAAACCTTGCGGGTCACTGGTCTGGGGGATTGGTGAGGCGGTGTTGGGCAAGGAAGGCAAGGGAGTCTGGTGCCCTTCGGTACGGGGAGATACTGGTGGGTCCGCCTGGTGTGTGGGGTGGTTCAGGCGTTGGTGTCGTCGTGGCCGAGGTTGCCGCCCAGTGCGCGGGAGGCTTCGACCTGGGCGAGGAGTTCGCGGGCCTTGGCCGTGACGCCCTCGATGGCGTCGGCGCCGGCGACGAAGCGCACCGGCGGCTGCTCCTGCCCGACAACGGTCAGCAGGGCGCGGGCGAGCTTGACGGGATCACCCGGCTGCTGCCCGTTGATGCTCTTCCACGCCGCGACCGTGGCAGTGGTGCGCTCGGCGTAGTCGGCGATGGTCGGCTCGGGCCACGTGGTGGAGGCATCCACCAGCAGCTCGGTACGGAAGTAACCGGGCTCCACGATCGTGGTGCGGATGTTGTACGGCGCGATGTCCTGGTGCAGGGCCTCCATCCAGCCCTCCACGGCGAACTTGGAAGCCGCGTAGGCGGCGGTGAACTCCGTGCCCACCTGACCGCCCAGCGAGGAGACCGACACGACGTGACCGTCGCGCTGAGCACGCATCACGGGCAGGACCGCACGGGTGACGTTCATCGGGCCGAACAGGTTGGTCTCGATCTGCTGGCGCATGTGCTCCGGCAAGACCTCCTCGAAGTAGCCGGCGAAGAAGTTCCCCGCATTGTTGATCAGCACGTCGATACGGCCGAACCGCTCGACCGCCGCCTGCGCGGCCGCCTGCGCCTCCTCCAGACTGGTCACATCCAGCCTCACGGTCAGCAGGTTGTCCTGCGGCCCGCCCAGCGTCTTCTCAACCTCCTCGGGGCGCCGCCCGGTGGCCACGACCTGGTGACCGGCCGCCAGAGCCTCACGGACGATGTCCGTGCCCAGACCGCGCCCGGCACCAGTGACAAAAATGACCTTGCTCATAACCATTCCTTTCCGGGGCCGATGCGGCCCGGGTGATGGGGTGTTGATGCGTTGCCCTGGCCGGGGAGGCCGCGCGATGGAGGTGCTCAGGCTTGCTCGGTGGGCATGATCCACAGCTCGCCGACGGCGGCGTGTCGGGGACGGGTGACCATGTAGGTGACACCGTCCGCGATGTCCTCGGGCGCGAGGACCTCGGTTCCATCGAAGACGGGGTTGATCACCTCGTCGCGGATCTCGGGCTTGTTGTGCGTGCCCAGTTCGCTCTCCACGGCACCCGGCTCGACGACACCGACGCGTACGTGGCGCTGGGTGACTTCCTGGCGCAGGGACTCGGTGAAGGCGTGCACGCCGAACTTGGTGGCGTTGTAGACACCGAACCCGCTGCTCGCCACGCGACCGGCGTAGGAGCCGATGTTGACGATGTCGGCAACCTGGCGCGGCGCCTGTTCGGCAGCCTTCAGCAGATGCGGCAGGGCGGCGCGGGTGGTGTAGAGCAGACCCTGGACGTTGACCGCGATCATGCGGTCCCACTCCTCGGCGTCCGCCCCGACGACAGGCCCGACGAGCATCAGACCGGCATTGTTGACCAGGGTGTCCAGCCGCCCGAACCGCTCGACGACCTGCCCCACGGCCACTTCTGCCTGGTGACGGTCGGTGATGTCCGCTTCCACCGCCAGCGCGGTGCCACCGGCTTTCTCGATCTCGGCAGCAAGAGCTTCCAGGCGGTCCTTGCGGCGAGCCACGAGCGCCACCGAGGCGCCCTGCCCGGCGAGCTCGCGGGCGGTGGCGGCGCCGATCCCGCTGCTCGCGCCGGTGACGAGAGCGACGGTTCCGGTCAGTTTCGTAGCCATGGGGGTGTCCTCATCTCCAAACGTGGGGTGAAAGGGCAGACGGCGGGGCTGCGGCGGCGACAATCTCCTGCGTGCCGTTACGGCGCGTACTGCTCGAATGATCGATGCCGTGCAGCAGGCCCGCTATCCAGGCAACCACCCGCCTGCCCTGCCCGGGCCCCTGTACGGGGCACGCCTCTTCCGGGGGTCTGCCAGTACCCCCCTCGCCGGTTCCGGCGAGGGGGCGCCGTACGGACCCCATCGACCGCCGTGGCCAGGCGCCGTCGCCGCCGGCGACCAGGTCCAAGCGGCCACGGCCTGAGGGTCGGCTCAAGCGAGCGTGGCGGTGTCGATCACGAAGCGGTAGCGCACGTCCGAGGCGAGGACGCGCTCGTAGGCGTCGTTGATCTTCGAGGCGGGGATGACCTCGATTTCGGCACCGAGGCCGTGCTCGCCACAGAAGTCGAGCATCTCCTGGGTTTCCCGGATGCCTCCGATCGCCGAGCCGGCGTAGGAGCGTCGGCCGAGGATCAACGAGAAGGCGTTGACCGACAGCGGCTCCGCCGGGGCGCCGACGTTGACCATCGTGCCGTCGATGGCCAGCAGCGAGAGGTAAGCGCTGACGTCGAGCGGCGCGCTGACGGTATTGACGATCAGGTCGAAGGTGCCGGCCAGCTTCTCGAAGGTGTCCGGGTCGCTGGTGGCGTGGTAGGCGTCCGCGCCGAGGCGCAGTCCGTCGTCGATCTTCTTCAGTGACTGGGACAGGACGGTGACCTCCGCACCCATTGCGTGGGCGAGCTTGACGGCCATGTGGCCGAGTCCGCCCAGGCCGACGACCGCGACCTTCCGGCCCGGCCCGGCACCCCAGTGACGCAGCGGGGAGTAGGTGGTGATGCCTGCGCACAGCAGTGGCGCGGCCTCGTCCAGGCCCAGGGTCTGGGGAATCTTGACCACGAAGTCCTCGGTGACCACGACGTGGGTCGAGTAGCCGCCCTGGGTGATCGTGCCGTCCCGGTCGACGGAGCCGTAGGTGAGGATGTTGCCGCGCAGGCAGTACTGCTCTTCGCCCTTGAAGCAGCTCGTGCACTCACCGCAGGAGCCGACCATGCAGCCGACGCCCACCCGGTCGCCGACGGCGTGACGGGTGACCGCGGGGCCGATCTCGGTGACGATACCGGCGATCTCGTGACCGGGGACCATCGGATACGGGACCTCGCCCCACTCGCTGCGGACGTGGTGGATGTCGGAGTGGCAGATCCCGGCGTACTTGACCTCGATCAGGACATCGTGCGGACCCAGGTCGCGGCGCTGGATCGTGGTGGGGACGAGCGGCGCGGTCGCGGAGACCGCGGCATAGGCGTTGACGGTGAGCACAGGTTCTCCTGGTCTGGCGTGTGCGATTCCACGGCAGTCACACCGCGGGGTCTGACGGACGGCCGGTGGAGGTTCCCCGCCGACGGGGCGGCGTCACATCAGGTCTTGCGGGCCGACGTAGCGGGCCCGATATCCACGCAACCACGCGGCGGCCTCCGCCCGAGCCCCCGTAGGGGGCACGGCTCACAGGGGGGTCCGGCAGTGCCCCTTTCCAGCACCTGACGCGTCCGGGATCGCCGTACGGTAGTTCTATGGACCGCAGCAGCGAGATCCGTGAGTTCCTGCGCACCCGCCGGGCCCGGATCACCCCCGAACAGGCCGGTCTCGCCCCGCACGGCGGCGCCCGCCGCGTGCCGGGGCTGCGCCGCGAGGAAGTCGCCCAGCTCGCCGGGGTCAGCGTCGACTACTACGTCCGCCTGGAGCGAGGCCGCACCCAGGGCGTCTCCGAAACCGTCCTGGACGCCGTCGCCCGCGCCCTGCACCTCGACGACACCGAACGCACCCACCTCTTCGACCTCACCCAGCCCAAGGCCACCACCCGGACCCGCCGCAAGCGGCATCTCGCTCCCCAAAGGGTCCACCCGGTGCTGTACCGGACTCTGGACTCCCTCAGCGTCCCCGCGATGGTCATGGGCAGACGCATGGACGTCCTGGCCGCCAACATGCTCGCGTCCGCTCTCTACATCGACTTCCAGGACCGTCCCCACCGGGAGCGCAACTTTGCCCGTTACGTCTTCCTGGACGAGTCGGCCCGCACGCTCTACCACGACTGGGAGAAGGCCGCCGCCGACTGCGTGGCCACGCTCCACGTCTACGCCGGACGCCACCCCGACGACCCGCAACTCACCGAACTCATAGGGGAGTTGGCGGTGCTCAGTGACACCTTCCGCCGCCTGTGGGCCGACCACGACGTCCTCGTCCACACCACGGGCAGCAAGCGCCTGAACCACCCGCTCGTCGGCGACCTCAGCCTCGACTACCTGGGCCTGGCCGTCGAGGGCGACCCCGACCAGTCCCTGATCATCCTGACCCCCGAACCCGCGTCCCCCTCTGCCGAAGCCCTCAACATCCTCGCCAGCTGGACCAGCACGTCCACCACCCGCCCTCAGACCTCCGGGCAGACACACAACCCAGCCGGCTGACACCCATGGACATGCGCAGCCCGAGCGCCCGAAGCGGCCCATCGCCGCATCACGGCCATACCCCAGCGCCTTCGCCAGGAGAAGCACTATGGAATTCGCCAAGCAGCAGCCCACCGTCAAGGCACCGGCCGACTGGTTCACGGGTGCCGTGTGGTTCGACGTGATCCACGCCGGCCAGGAGCCGTCCCGGATGCGCGCCAACCTGGTGCGCTTCTCGCCCGGCGCGCGCACGCACTGGCACTCTCACGCCCTGGGCCAGGCCCTGTACGTCCTCTCCGGCACCGCCCTGATCGGCACCCGCGACGGCACGGTCTTCGAGGCTCACCCGGGCGAGACCGTCACCTGTCCGCCCGGCGAGGAGCACTGGCACGGCGCCGTGTCCGACCGTTTCATGGAGCACATCGCCATGTGGGAGGGCCTCGGCGACGGCACCCCGGAGACCGAGTGGCGGGAGCCGGTCACCGACGAGCAGTACAACGGGCCGCGCACCACCAGCCGGGCCTGAACCGGCAACCGCCCGGTGAGGGGGCCGGGTTCATGCCGGCCGGACCAGTCCCACGTCGTAGGCGAAGACCACGGCCTGGACGCGGTCGCGGGCACCGGTCTTGGCGAGGACGCGGCCGACGTGGGACTTGACGGTGGTTTCGGCGACGTGGAGGTGGGCGGCGATCTCGGCGTTGCTGTAGCCGCAGGCGATGGCGTTGAGGACCTCGCGTTCGCGGTCGGTGAGGGAGGCGAGCCGGCGTTCCTGATCGCGACTGCGGTGGCTGATCTTCTGGCTGAAGACGTCGAGGAGTTTTCGCGTGAGGCCGGGCGCGATGACGGCGTCTCCGGCGGCCACCGTGCGGATGGCGGCGACGAGTTCGTCAGGCTTGACGTCCTTCAGGAGGAATCCGCTGGCGCCCGCACGCAGGGCCGCGTAGGCATTTTCGTCGAGGTCGAAGGAGGTCAGGACCAGGACGTGGGAGCGGCTGCCGGAGGTGACGATGCGTCGGGTGGCCTCGATGCCGTCCATGCCGGGCATGCGGATGTCCATGAGGACGACGTCGGGGTGGAGTTCGGCGGCCAGCCTGACCGCTTCGGCTCCGTTGGCGGCTTCGCCGACCAAGGTCAGGTCGGGGTGCTGTTCGAGGAGCATGGCGAAGCCGAAGCGGTGCAGGGCCTGGTCGTCGACGATGAGGACGGTGGTCATGACGGGCAGCTTCTCGTGGACGGTGCTGGGGCGGTGAGGACGGTTCCGTGCTCGTGGGCGTCCTTTCGCTGCGGGCGGGTCCGGCAGCTTGGCGGAGGTGTCGGGGGCGTGAAGGGTGCCGCGGTGGGGATGAGGAGGGCGCGGATGGTCCAGCCGCCGCGGGTGTTGGGGCCAGCGGTGATGCTGCCCTGGTAGAGGGCGGCGCGCTGGCGCATGCCGACCAGGCCCTGGCCTGCGCCGTCGTCCCGGTCGACCCCGTGCCGGGCACGGTGCGGGCCGGTGTCCTCGATGGTGACGTGGACCAGCTTGTGGTCCGCGCAGACGGCGACCTGGATGGTCGGGTCGGGTGCGGCGTGTTTGAGGGTGTTGGTGAGGGCCTCTTGCACGATGCGGTAGACGACCAGTTGGAGTCCCGTGGCGAGTCCTTCCAGGTCGCCCTCGGTGTGCAGGGTGACGCTGGGACCCGCTGCCCTCACCCGTTCCAGCAGCGCGTCGAGGTCGGCCAGACCCGGCTGGGGGGCGAGCGGGGGGGCGGTGCCGGGCTCGTGGTGGATGACGGTGAGGAGGCGGCGCAGGTCGCCCAGGGCGCCGCGCCCGCTGTCGGCGATGAGCCGCAGGGTGTCGGCGCCGCGTCTGGGTTCCTTCTCGGTGAGTCCGGCGGCGCCGTTGGCCAGGCCCACGACGACGGACAGGGTGTGGCCGAGGATGTCGTGCATCTCGCGGGCGATGCGGGCGCGTTCGGCGGCTGCGGCAAGGCGCGCGCGCTGGTCGCGTTCCACTTCCAGGCGCACGGCACGGTCCTGCAGTGCCGTGATGTAGGAGTTCACGAGTCGGCTGATGACACCCAGTCCGGCGATCGCCACGATGTCGAGCAGCGTGATCAGGATCATCGCGGGAGCCTGCAGGAAGTGGTCGAGCTGCCCGTCGTCCGAGTAGACCACGTACGCCGCGATCCCTTGCGCGAGGCCGACGGCCAGGGCAACGACCAGTTGGCGGGCGGTTCCACGGCGGCCCACGTTGAGCAGGGCCACCAGGCGCCCGGCGTCCGCAGCCGTCAGGATTCCCAGGGGAAGTGCCGCCACGGCGGTGGCGGTGGTGATGCCGTAGACCGTCATGGGGTGCTGCTTGCGCCAGAGCAGCGGGACGGTGAGCCCGGCGATCAGCGCCAGGACCGCCAGGACGCCGGGTCCGTCGGCCGCGTCCAGGAGGGAGGGCAGGCCGAACGCTGCGCACAGGGCCGGTACGCCCCAGCGGGAGACCTGCGGGTGGGCCTGTTCCGCGCGTTTCATCGACGCCAGCCAGCACAGCAGGGGGCGGAACGTGCGGTGTTCCGTGCTACTCAGCAGGGTCCGTGGATCTACGGAATGAGCAGTCGGTACTGGTGCGGTCACTGTCGTACATCCTTCATGGTGTGAGCGGGCCTTCCAGCGGTCCTGGCGGTGACGGCCGAGGGCAGGATTTGGAGACCGGCCGGGGCGGTTTCCCGCCCGTGCGGCCGGCGGCCCGGACCCGCGCCCCGGGGTGTCGGCCGGAGCGCGGGGAGGCTCGTCAGACGGCGGACCAGCCGTCGTCGACGGGCAGGATGACACCGTTGATCATCTCGGCGGCGTCGGAGGCGAGGAAGACGATCGCGGCGGCCTGCTCCTCGGGGGTGGACCGTCGGCCGGGGTTGGTGTGGAGGAAGTCGCGCATGACGGTCGGCCCGTGCGGGGCCGGCCCGCCGTCGGGCTGGGCCTCGCCCAGCATGGTGTTCACGAGGGCCGTGATCTTGGCGGGTTCCAGGGAGTTGGTGAGGTTGTTGGTCTGGGTCCCGCCGGGGGCGATGGCGTTGGTGCGGATGCCCTGCCCCCGGTACATGACGGCGAGGCTCTTGACCAGGCCCACGACGCCGTGCTTGGAGGCGGTGTAGGCGGTACCGGACGCGCTGCCGCGGAACCCGGCCTCGGAAGCGGTGAACACGATCGTGCCGTGGCCCGCGGCCAGCATGTGCGGCAGTGCGGCCCGGGTGAGCAGGAAGGGCGCCGTCAGGTTGATCCGTATGACGCGTTCCCACTCGGCGTCCTCGACGTCGGCCAGCGCCGACATGCTGTCTGTGATGCCTGCGTTGTTCACCAGGACGTCCAGGCTGCCGAAGGTCCGGATGGCGGTGGCCACGACCTCGTCCACCACCTGCGGGTCGCTGAGGTCGCCGGCGACTGCGACTGCGGTGCCACCCGCCGCCTCGATCGCCTTGGCGGTCTCCTCGGCGCCGTCCTTGTTCAGGTCCGCGACCAGAACCTTGGCTCTCTCCTTGGCAAACATCAGGGCCGCGGCCCTGCCGATGCCCGATGCCGCCCCGGTGACGATGACGCTGCGTCCTTCAAATCCCGTGCCGCTCATGGGTGTTCCTCGTCTCTGTGTGCTTCTCTATGTGCGTTTCACGCCTCTGTGCGTGCGGTCTGATCCCGCCTGATGGTCGGCGGTGGTCCTTGCGTTGCGGACCGGTGTCCGCGGGCCCGGCGGCGGTGGGACATCCGCCGCCGGGCCCGGGATGCGCGCCGTACCCCCTGTCCCCACGGAGCACGGCGCGGTGGGGCCGCCGCCGCTCACGACGGCCCCAGTCGGTGTGCCCGGGCTCAGTGAGCCGGGGCCTGCGGTGGCTGACCGCGCAGGGCGCTGTCCGCCTCGCCGGTCACCAGGCGACCGGCAGTTCGCGGACGCCGTAAACGGCCATGTCGTGCCGGAGCCGCAGCTCCTCCGGCGGCACCGCCAGCCGCAGCCCGGGCAGCAAGGTGGGAAGGGCAACCTGGAGTTCGACGCGGGCCAGGGGCTGGACCAGGATCTGAATCTCCTTCGTTGAATCGCCGGTTCGCGTCCGGATCACCCAGGTGCGGTGGACACCGGTTCAGGCAGTCGCCGGCCTCGACCACTACGTACGGCTTCGTGACCTCGCGCCGTTCCGGCCGAGATGGGCACGACCCGCACCGGGCCGACAGCACCTCTGTGCGTTCCCGAAGAGCGCGCTGTGGCCGCAGCGCGTCGCAGACCATGCCCGCGCATCGGAGTACGGCATCGAGGGGTGCGCACGGTGAGCTGCCCCAAAGGGGGGCGTCGACCGGCTTCCTATGGCGATGACCATCGGCGGCATGGGCGTTCGAACAGCCGTGGCTGGCGTTTGGTGCAGTGCCAGGCTCATAACGAGCTGCCGCCGCGACCCACACTAGACACGTTCACCCGATCTTGCCAAGAAGGAAAACTTGCCAAGCTGGAAAAAATCCTGGATGGTTGTCGGCATGACGAAAGAGCCGAGCCTGCGTGAACGGAAGAAGCTGGCGACCCGGGCGGCATTGAGCCGTGCGGCCTGGTCCTTGATGGTCGAGCAGGGACTCGACGCGGCGACACCGGAGGCGATCGCCGCGGCAGTGGACGTGTCGCCGCGCACCTTTCGCAACTACTTCGCCAGTCGCGAGGAGGCGATCCTCGACGGCCTGGTAAAGAGCGGCACCTCCCTGCTCGACGCCATGCGGGCCAGGCCCTTGGAGGAGCCGCCGTGGGACTCCCTGACCCAGGTACTTCCGTCCTTCGCCGCGCAATACGCCGGTCAACGGGACAACTTCGCGGTGCTGATGCGCGTGGTCGGCGAGCAGCCGTCGATGCGGGCGCAGCACGTGGTCACGTACGAGCAGGCCGATCAGCAGCTCGCGGAACTCATCGCCGAACGCACCGGCACCGACACCGAGCGGGACTTGACTCCCCGCCTGCTGGCCGCCGCGGCAGCTGCCGTGCTGCGGACATCCATGGAGATGTGGGCAAAAGGCGACACTGACGTCGCACTGCCCGATCTTGTCCGAGAGGGCCTCCGGCAGGTGCGCGCCGGCCTTCCCATCGGTGCCCCGGTGGCGGCCTCCCAGCCGTCGCCGGCTGTGTAGCTGTGCACGCGCCAGTGAGTCGCGCGATCTCGCACACCCTTGACGAGCAGGAGCGCCCCATGGCCCCGTTCCCCTACAGGCTGAACCGATCCGCGTTCCCTCGGCGATGTCCTGCCGCCGCACCGCCCGGACGCCACCGCGCCATCACACACCGGACTGCCGGTGCAGCACCAGGGAGCCCGAGAAACCGATGAATGCCTTCCACCCCGATCTCACGCGCGCACGCTTCCTCCCCAAGATGTCCTACGGGCCCGTGACCTCGCGCCTCATGCGGAGTCTGAAGCCGCGCCCGACCGCCCCTGGGACCGACCTCACCGTTCAGGAAATAGTCGTGCCCGGGCCGAAGGGCGCACCGTCCGTCTCGCTCCGTGTCTGGCAGCCGACCGGCTTGAAGGCGGCTGCTCCGGCTTTGCTGTGGATACACGGCGGCGGCCTCATCTTCGGAGCCCCGGAGCAGGACGACCGGACCAGCATCGCCTTCGCCCGCGAACTCGGCATCACCGTCGCCGCGGTCCGTTATCGACGGGCGTCGGACAGTCCCGCGCCCGCGGCCGTCGAGGACGCCTACGCGGCACTGCGCGGCCTGATCGCTCGGGCGAGCGAACTCCACATCGACATCGACCGCATCGCGATCGGGGGTGCCAGCGCGGGTGGCGGAATCGCCGCGGCCCTCGCGCTGCTCGCCCATGACCGTGCCGAGATCCGGCCGGTGTTCCAACTGCTGGTCTACCCGATGCTCGACGACCGCACGACGACGAGAACGGACCTGGACGCGCGGAACGTGCGTCTCTGGACTCCCAAGAGCAACCGGTACGGCTGGTCGTCCTACCTCGGCGACGCCGTAGCGGGCCCGGACGTCTCCCCGTACGCGGCCGCGGCCCGCCGCGAGAACCTCACCGGGCTTCCTCCGGCCTGGATCGGCGTCGGCACCCTCGATCTCTTCCACGACGAGGACGTCGAGTACGCGCGCCGGCTCAGTGACAGCAACGTCCCCTGCGAACTCCACATCGTTCCCGGCGCCTTCCACGGGTTCGACGCGGTGTTCCCCAAGGCCGACGTTTCCCAGCAGTTCTGGCGCCTGCAGGCGCGGGCGCTGGATGCCGCGCTGTCCGGCTGACACACCCCGGCGCGCCACTCGGCGCTGAACGCGGCGCGCTCCTCGGCGCGCACCCGCATCGCCATCGAAGTCCTTCCAGAGCCTGGTCGGCTGCCCCTGCGCGAGAGCGCTCCCAGTCGGCCTGACAGCCCATGCCCACGCACAGCGCGGAGAACGCGCCTGCGCCTTGCGCCCCAGCACATTGATCAGGAGCACATCATGGAAACACCGACCCCCGTCCGCGAAGCGAGCGGGCGTGAGCCGGTCGCGTCCGAGGCGGGTACCTCCGACGCGGACCGGAAGATGAAGATCGTCAAGTACGTCTTCCTCTTCGTCATGCCGTTCCTCATGGTCACGATGATGTACGCGACGTACATGGGCACCATGCACTCGCCGAAGACGCGGGACATGCCGGTCGCCGTCGTCGGTTCGGGGGCCGTGGCCCAGTCCGTCGTCGACGAGCTGGAGTCCGCCGAGGACGGCGCCGCCGATCCCCGGCTGGTCGCCGACCGCTCGGAGGCGCTCGACCTGCTCAAGGACCGTGACGTCGCCGGTGTCCTGCTGATCCCCGCGGACGGCTCCACCGAGGCGACCCTCTACACGGCCCAGGCAGCCGGCGCCTCACAGGCGGGAACGGTCAAGCAGCTCCTCGCCCCGGTGGCAGCGGGCCACGACTGGACGACCAAGACCGAGGACATCGCGCCCCTGCCCGCCGGCGACAGTGCGGGCATCGCGCTGCTGTTCGCCGCGATCGGCATGATGATGGTCGGGTACGCCCCGCTGAGCGGCATGATCGCGGCGGTGCCGCATCTGCTCGCCGTGCGCAGGTTCCTGCCGCTGCTGGCCGGCTGGGCGGTGGCGACCAGCTCGCTGATCTGGCTGATCCTGGGGCCGATCGTGGGCGCGGTCGACGGGCATTATCCGGCGTTCGTCGGGGTCGCCCTGCTCGCGACAGGCGCCGTGGCCCTCAGCCAGCTGCTGTTCGTGAAACTCATGGGCGGACTGGCGGTGCTGCCCGGCATGCTGCTGTGGATGGTCTTCGGGGTGCCCGCCTCCAACCTCGCCATGCCGATCCACTCGGTGCCCGGCTTCTTCGGCTTCCTGCACAATGTGCTGCCGCTGCCGGCCGCGGGCGAGGCATTGCGCTCCATCGTCTACTTCAACGGCCTCGGCGTCGGCACCCACCTGCTCACCCTCGCCGTCTGGCTCGTCGCAGCCCTCGCGCTCAACCTCCTGGTGGAGCGCCGCAAGGGGATCGCCATTCCAAACACCGAGGCGACCGACGACCCCCACTTCCCCCGGCCCGCGATGGCCGGTGGCCCGGTGCGCTCCAGGCGGCTCCGGTACTTCGCGGTGGCCGCCTTCCCGCTGACCATCCTCACCATCGTCGTCGGCCTGATGAGTGCCTCCCTGCACCAGCCGCAGGTCCGCGACATGCCCGTCGTGGTCGTCGGCGCCTCACAGGAACAGGCCACGCAGGCGGCCCGCGGTCTTCAGGACGGGCTGGGCGACCTGCTCTCCCTGACCACCAGCACCTCCCTCGACGCGGCGACGGACCAGATCCGCGAGGGCGAGACCGTCGGCGTGTACGTCCTGCCCACCTCAAGGGGCGGCGAGGCCACGCTGTACACCTCCTCGGCCGCGGGCGCGAGTCAGCACTCCGCGCTGCAGTCGATGTTCCAGCAGATCTCGGCGAGCCAGAAAACGCAGCTGGAACTGACCGACGTCCAGCCGCTGAACGACTCCGACTCGGGCGGCAGCAACAGCATGTACGCGGCCATGTCCTGGATCATGGCCGGCTTCCTGGTCATGGCGGTCCTGCGCGGCGGTGCCCCGGAGATCAAGCGCCTGCGGCAGCTCCTGCCCATGCTCGCCGGCTATGCGGTCGGCATGGCCGTGTGGCTGTGGTTCCTGTTCGATGTCCTGATCGGCGCGATCAACGGCCACGGCTGGGCGATGATCGGCTTCGGAGCCCTGACGATCTTCAGCATCTCGATGTTCACCGGAGTCTTCACCCGCACACTCGGCATCGCCGGGATCATCCCCGTCCTGGTGATCGCCCTGATGGCCGGGATCCCCGCCTCCGGCGGAAGCATCTCCCTCTACATGGTCCCCGAGTTCTTCCGCGACCTGAACGGCGTCCTGCCCCTGCCCGCCGCGGTCAACATCGTCCGCGCCACCGTCTACTTCGACGGCTCCGGCATCGCCGGCCACCTCGGGACCATCGCCACCTGGGGCATCGTGTGCCTGCTGATCCACATCGGCATCGACTGGGGAATCGCCCGCCGCGACCGCAACCGCGGCACCGACGGGTCGGACACGACGGACGGCGGCGGCACCCCGGCACTCGGTGGGCAAGCCGAGCAGCCCGTACCAGCCGGCTCGATCGGACCGGCGCCCGAGGCAGCTTCGCGCGCCGTCTCCCTGAGCAGCAGGCGGCGAGCCCCGCGCCGACGTTCCTGACCCTGTATGGGGCCCCGTCCGACCGGACGGGGCCCCACACGACGCACCGCCACCTCAAGGGTGGCCCCAACACAGACGCCCGAGCCTTGAGGTGGTCGAGGCGGTAGCTACGCCGCGCCGCAGCCACAGAACGCTGTCGACCAGACGTCACCACTGCCCGGTCTCGGCCGGTCCGGCTCGAAATCACGAAGCCACAGTCGAGTACCGGTCGCGGTCGGCGGCCTGCGTGTGAGAGGCGAGACGAAACACGATGAGCAGCAGCCGTACGGAAGACCCTCGAAGAGGTCTCCACGGAGGGACAGCCCAGCCATCAGAAAGAGCCGGTGCACCGAACGCGTCCGGCGATACGCAGCACCGGCCTGCCGATGAGGGGGCCGGTGCGGGCCGACCGCAGCCGGACTGCGGCCGGCAGAGCCCGCTGCCGGAACCCGCTCGGCGCCTCGCCGCCGGAAGCGCCCTGGTGCTCCTCCTCAGCGGTGTCATCTCCCTGATCGTCTGGTTCTGCATCACGTTCCAGGCCGTCGTCACGCCGGTTCTGCTGGCGCTGCTCGGCGCGGCCCTGCTCGGCCCGCTCTACCGGCGACTGGTCGCGATGAAAGTCAACAAGTCCCTTGCCGCCGGGCTGACCTGCGCCGCTGTGGTCCTGGTCATGGGCGGGGCCGCCTACATCGT
Source organism: Streptomyces sp. NPDC006335 (assembly GCF_040612795.1). NCBI lineage: Bacteria > Bacillati > Actinomycetota > Actinomycetes > Kitasatosporales > Streptomycetaceae > Streptomyces > Streptomyces sp. NPDC006335. Next base: position 142,353 of record NZ_JBEXQX010000012.1, on the reverse strand, counting down.
GGTAACCGCCCTGATCGACACCGGCGACCAGATCATCTCCTCGCTGCGGGACGCGGCGCAGTCCGTCAGCGACAGGTTCGAAGCGGCCGGGACCTCACTGGACGAGATCGCCACCAACGCGAAGGACCTGGCGTCCCAGTTCGGCGGCACCGCGGTCGCCGGCGTGATGAGCGGCGTCAGTCTGCTCACAGAGATGATCGCGACGGCGCTGCTCGCGATCCTGCTGCTGTTCTTCTTCCTGCGCGACTCCGACAAGGCCGTCGCCTCACTGCACTCCCTCGCGCCCCGCGGCTCCGGGGACACCGCCGTCGCCATGGCCCGCCGCGCCTTCCAGGCGGTCGAGGGCTTCATGCGTGGCACCACGCTCATCGCCTTCATCGACGCCGTCTGCATGACGGTCGTTCTGCTGATCCTCCAGGTGCCGAACGCGGTCGGGCTCGGGGCACTGGTGTTCATCGGCGCCTACATCCCCTATCTCGGTGCGCTCCTGTCGGGTGCGGTCGCGGTCCTCGTCGCGTTCGCGGACGGCGATCTCACGAAGGCGCTGTGGGTCCTCGGCCTGCTTCTCGTCGTCCAGGCGATCGAGGGGAACGTGCTCCAGCCCATGATCCACAGCCGCACGGTGCAGATGCACCCCGCGGTGGTCCTGGTGGCACTCACGGCCGGCGCCTCGGTCGCCGGCATCCTCGGCATGCTCCTCGCTGTGCCGCTGACCGCAGCAGCGTTCGGAGTCATTTCAGAGCTCCGGGGGCGACACGCGGAAGCGGCGAACGAGCCCGCCGGGATCACCGAGAGCCGCGCGGACGCTCACTGACCCGTCCGGTGCGAGGCAGACATGCACATCATCCCGGGCCGACACCTGCCGCAAGCGCCCAGCCCACCCTGCCGCGCACGCGCACCCGTGGCCGTTCGACGCCCAGGATTGGTGGACACTCCGGGAAGAGGAGCCACCAGGCCAGCGCCTTCGAAACCCATGTCGAGGGCGTCGCACGGAGATACGACGACACCGTGCCCGAGGAGTGGTACGCCGCGCCCGCGTTCGGTTTCACCAACCCGTACGTGATGATCGGCGCCCACGACGACGTGCCCGTGCCGCCGGGGCCGCTGACGGTCACACCGCACGGGCCACTCGCGCCGACGACACCGCAGTCAGTTGGTACGCAAGGTGTCGAGGAGTCGGGGCGATGCCTGGAGTGCCGTGCGCTGCATCAGGTCGAGGACTCCTCGGATGCCTGCCATCTCCGATCCCCCGCCGGCCCGGCCGGGGCCCCCGTGTCGCAGGGCGGGGAGCGGTGATCCGTGGCCGGTGGTCTGCGTCATGTTCGCCGAGTCCATGAGGTGCAGCCGGCCGTGCCAGGGGGCCGCCTCCCGTACGAAGGCGGTCGTCCAGGCGAGGTCGTCGCCGACGACCGAGGCGGCGAGGCTGCCCCGGCCGCGCGCCACCAGGTCCATGGCGTGGGCGGTGTCGCGGTAGGCCAGCACGGTCGCGGCCGGTCCGAAGGGCTCCACCTCATGGGGCGCGGCGGCGTCCGGGTCGGCGGAGATGAGGAGGGTGTCCAGGAACGCTCCCCGCTGTGGGTCGGCGTCGACCACCCGCACCTTGTCCGGGTCACCGTGGACGAGGTGTCCGGACTCCGCGATCCGCCGCACCGCGCGGCGTACGTCGTCGCGCTGCGCGAGGCTGACGACCGCCCCCATCCGCACTCCTTCCGCGGCCGGGTTGCCGATGGTCACCCCGGCGAGCTCGGACACGACGGCGTCGAGCGCGGCTGCCTCGTGCTCCCGTGGGACGAGGACGCGGCGGATCGCGGTGCACTTCTGGCCCGCCTTGACCGTCATCTCGGTCACGACCTCGCGTACGAACGCCTCGAAGAGCGGCGTTCCGGGCGTGACGTCCGGGCCCAGCACGATGGCGTTGACGGAGTCGGCCTCCGCGTTGAAGCGTACGGAGCGGGCCACCAGGTTGGGATGTGTGCGCAGCGTCTGTGCGGTGGCGGCCGAGCCGGTGAAGGAGAGGATGTCCTGCTCCCCGAGCAGACCGAGTGCCGGACGCACCGAGCCGACGACCAGCTGCAGGGAGCCGGGCGGCAGGACACCGGCGTCGGTGATGATCCGCACGAGGTGTTCGGTGAGGTAGGCGGTGGGAGTGGCCGGCTTGATCACGCTGGGCAGGCCGGCCAGCAGCGCCTGGGCCAGCTTCTCCAAGGGTGCCCAAACCGGGAAGTTGAAGGCGTTCACCTGAAGCATCAGGCCCGGTGAGGGGGTGACGAGGTGGACGCCGAGGAAGTCCTCGCCCCGGGCGAGGCGTTCGGCGGGGCCTTCGAGAAGGTGGGGCGCGTCCGGCAGTTCGGTGCGTGTCCGGGTCGCGTAGTCGCGCAGGACGCGGATGCCGCCGTCGACGTCGTGGCGGGCGTCCGCCAGGGTGGCTCCGGCGCGGGTCGACAGGGCGTACAACTCCTCGCGGCGTGCGCGGACAGCCGCGGCGACCGCGTCCAGCAGGTCTGCTCGCTGGTGGAAGGTCAGCACCCGGAGTGCCTGGCCGCCGACGCGGCGGGCGTGGTCGAACGCGGCCTCCAGGTCGAGGCCCGTGGAGGAGACGCGGCAGACCAACTCTCCGGTGACGGCGTCGTGCACGTCGGCCGCGGGGGCGTCGGTGGTCGTCGGCGCGGCCCAGGTGTCCTGCAGATAGCTCTCGAGAAGCATGGGATGCGGCCCGCTTTCGTCGGAGGGGTCGGGGGTTGACTGCTGGGAGGGGCGGATTGCCCCGCAGTCCTCTACGGGACCGGGTGGTGACCCCAGATGTCGGCCGTGTACGTACGGCTCACCCAGGTGCTCTCGTCGACCTGTACGCCGCCCGCGCCGATCTCGATGCCGAAGCCGGCCGGTGAGGTCATGTAGAAGGAGAACATCCCGTCGTTGGCGTGCTTGCCCAGCGTGGCCATGAGTTCGACGTCGTGTTCGCGCGTCCGGTCCAGGGCGCGGCCGACCTCTTCCGGGGTGGTCACCTCGCACAGGATGTGGTGGGTGCCCTCGTTCTTGTACGAGCGGATGAAGGCGATGCTGTGGTGCCGGGGGTTGCAGCCGAGGAAGTAGAACGTGCCCCAGGGGTAGTCGGCGGTGTCGCTGAGCCGGAAGCCCAGGACATCGCAGTAGAAGTCCACCGCCTCCTGGACGTGGGGCGTCTTCATCACCACGTGCCCGAGTCCCTGCTCGCCGGTCACGAAGTCGACGCCCAGCGGTGACACGAACTGGCTCGGGGCGAGACGACGGCCGCAGAACAGCTCGGTGCGGATACCGAGGGGGCCACCGAAGTGCACCATGCGGGTCACCTGCCGGTCTCGGCACTCCTCCTCGGTGCCAGCCGTCACGTCGACGCCGGACTCCTTGAGGCGCACCGTCATCTCGTCGATCGCCGCCCCGTCACGGACCTCCCAGCCGATGACCGTGACGCCACCGGTCTCCGCCTCCGTCAGCCACATGCGGAACGGATGCTGGTCCATCCGCAGGCGATGGCGCACGGGCCCGCCAGGGTCCCCGGGCTCGACCGCGAGACCTATCACCATGCGGGCGTACTCCGCCCACGCTGTCGGATCGGGCGTGCCGATCCCCACGTAACCAAGGCTCTGGATCGTCATGCCGAGGACGATATTTGTTAGACCCTTGACGGTCAAGGCTCTGACGAATACCTTGCCGTCATCGAGCCGAGGAGGACTCCGATGCCGGAGAAACCCCGCCTGCAGCCCGTCGACGAGACCGACCTGCAGGAGAAGACACTGGCGTCGCTGGCGCCGTACCGCGACCAGGACGGCCGGATCCACACGATCTGGGCGACCCTGGCCCACCACGAGGACGCACTGCGCCGTTACCTCGTCTTCAGCAACCATGTGCTGGGCAAGAACACCCTGCCACTGCCGTCCCGGGAGCTGATGATCCTACGGATCGCCGCCCGGGCGCAGGCGGCCTACGAGTGGGACCAGCACGTGCGTATCGCCCGCCGGGCCGGCCTGTCCGACGAGACGATCCTGGCGGCCGCGACCGGCGCGTGGGACGGACTCGGCGACCTCGACCGGGTGCTGCTCACCGCCACCGACTCGCTCGTCGACCGGCAGGGCGTGGACGACGAGCTGTGGAACCGGCTGACGGACCACCTGAGTACCGAGCAGGTCATCGACGTCCTCTACACCGTCGGCCAGTACCTGACCATCGCCACCATCATCAACACGCTCGGCGTCCAGGTCGAGGGCGACCTCACCCTGCCCCTCCCCCACCCCGCCGACCAGGCCGTTCAGAAGGAAGTGCCCGCATGAAGCTCGCCAATCTCGCCGGCCGCCCCGTCGTCGTACGCGACGACCGTGCCCTCGACATCGCCGACGCGAGCAAGGGGGCGATCGAGCCGCGCCTGGAGGTGCTGGCCGACCTGTCCCTCCAGGACGAGCTGCGCACCCTCGCCGAGCGGGCCGCGGAGGCGGACTGGCGGGAGTTCGACCCGCGCGAACTGGGCCGGGTCGCCAAGCCGTACAAGGCCATCGGGGTCGCCCTCAACTACCGGGCGCACGCCGAGGAGTCGAATCTCCCGGTCCCCGACGAGCCGTCGGTGTTCGCCAAGTTCGCGTCGTCCGTGGTCGGCCCCTACGACGCGATCGTCGTGGAGCCGCAGTACGACAAGGTCGACTACGAGGCCGAACTGGTGGTCGTCATGGGCCGCACCGGCAAGAACATCCCCGAGGCCGATGCCTGGTCGTACGTGGCGGGCGTGACCGCCGGCCAGGACATCAGCGACCGCAAGGAGCAGTGGCGCAAGCCGATCAACCAGTTCACGCTGCCGAAGTCGTACGACACCTTCAGCCCGATCGGCCCCTACCTGGTGACCCTTGATGAGTTCGAGGACCCGGACGACATCGAGGTGGCCGGCTGGGTCGACGACCTCGAGGTGCAGCGCGGCCGCACCTCCGACCTCATCTTCAGCGTGCCCGAACTGATCGCCTGGCTGTCGAAGCGGGTGACGTTCGAGCCGGGCGACCTGATCTTCACCGGCACCCCGGCCGGCTGCGGAGTCCGCCGTACACCCCGCCTCTACCTCACCGAGGGCAAGGTCCTGCGGACCGAGGTCACCGGCGTCGGCACTATGGTCAACCCGGTCATCGCCGGTTGAAATCGAACGGAAGGCGCGAGATCGTGACGGACACCGTGCGCGAACCGGGCACCACGGGCCCCAGCCGAACCCGGGAGTTCTCCGAACTCCTGCGCCACCACCATCGTGAGCTGGGCACCACCGACCCGCGGGACCTCGACGCGATCGAGATGGTCACCGACCTCACCCGCCTCGAGGCCCGGCTGACCAAGGACTTCGAGAAGCACGTCCACCGGCCGCTCGGCCTGACCTGGGCGGGCTTCCGGATCCTGAACGCCCTGTGGATCTACGGCCCGCTCGGCCAACAGGACATCGGCCGGGTCTCGGGGTCCACCCGCGCCAGCATCTCGAGCGCGCTGGCGACCCTGGAGAACCGTGGCCTGGTCACGCGTGAACGCGTCGAGACCGACCGCCGTCAGCTGTTCGTCGAGCTCACCCCGGAGGGCCAGGAGACACTGCGGCTCGCGATCCAGGCGCAGACCAAGCGCGAGCGGGCGTGGACCGCCGTACTCCGCGACGATCAGCTCAGTGAACTGGTCCACCTGCTGCGTACGCTGGTCAACCAGGAGACCCCGCCCGCGGAGTGACCGGGCCCGGGGAACCGGCCCACCGACTCGTGCTCGGAGCCGCCGGACCGCACTCGTCGAGATCAGTAAGAACTTTTACCGTCAAGCGTCTAACAGTAGGTTGGTTTCTCAAGGGAGAGAATCATGGTCCGTCGAGTCGTCACCGGTGTCAGCCCGAGCGGCAAGCCCGTGATCGTCAGTGACGGCGAGCCGCCGCGCACCCGCCAGTTCACCCACACCCCCGGCTTCGCCCGGTCCCTGGTGTGGAACACGGCCGCACCCGCCGTCCCGTCGGCCGACCCGACGGCGTCCCTGAAGTCCTTCGTGCCCGCTCCGGGCGAGACCGTCGCGCTGACCGTCACCTTCCCGCCGGCCAGTGTCTACGCCGACCCGAGCTGGGACCCCGCAGCCGCGGCCGCCGAGCAGCTGGAGGCCAGTCCCGGCCTCGCCGAGCTTTTCGAGCCCGACAACCCCGGCATGCACACCACGCCCACGGTCGACTACGGCGTCGTCCTGAGCGGTGAGATCGTCCTCGACCTCGACGGCGGCGAGACCGCGGTGCTGAAGCCCGGTGACCTCATCGTGCAGAACGCCACCCGGCACGCCTGGCGCAACCTCGGCGAGGAGCCCGCCACGGTGTTCTTCGTCCTGATGGGCGCGGGAGGCACCTCATGAGCGCCCTGACGACCGCGGCGCCCGGCGCGCCCGTCGTCGAGCTCGATCTCGCCGAGCTGCGCCGCGACCCCTACCCCGCCTACGCCGAGCTGCGCCGCACCGCCCCGCTCGCCTGGGTCCCCTCCGTGGGGCGGCACCTGCTCACCCGGTACGACGACATAGTCCACGCCGAGAAGCTGCCCGAGGTCTTCAGCTCCCGCGAGGAGGGCTCGCTGCTGCTGCGCACGGTCGGCCCCAACATGCTCCGCGAGGACGACCCGGACCACCGGCGTCTGCGGGCCGCGGCCGAGCCGCCCACCCGACCCCGCCAGGTCCGCGACCAGTGGGCCGCCGCCTTCGAGCGCACCGCGCACAAGCTGCTCGACCGGATCGCCGGCCGCGGCGAGGGCGACCTCATACGCGACTTCGCCGAGCCGCTCGTCGCCGCCAACCTGGCCCTGGTACTGGGGCTGCGCAACGCGAGCGCCGACGACATCGCCGACTGGTCGCGGGCGATGATGGACGGCAACAGCAACTACGCAGACGACCCCGACATCTGGCTCCGCGCCGAGCGCGCGACCCGGGCCATCGAGGAAGCGGTGGCCGAGATGGCGGAGGTCACACGCCGCGAGCCCGACGGCTCGGTGATCTCCTCCATGGTCCACGCGGCTGACCCGGTGGAACTCGCCGAGATCCAGAACAACGTCAAGGTCATCATCGGCGGAGGCGTCAACGAGCCGCGCGACGTGTTCGGCGTGGGCGCCTGGGCGCTGCTTCAACGGCCCGACGCTCTGGACCGGGCACTCAAGGACCCATCGGCCTGGAAGCGGGTCTTCGAGGAGACCGCCCGCTGGATCTCGCCGATCGGCATGTATCCCCGCCAGCTCACCCAGGACTACGAGATAGCCGGCGTCACCCTGCCCGCGGGCAGCCGTGTCGCCCTCGTCATCGCCTCGGGCAACCGCGACGAGTCGGTCTTCGAGCGGGCCGACGAGTTCGATCTCGACCGCCCGCACCGCCCCCACCTCGCCTTCGGCGGCGGACCGCACTTCTGCATGGGCGCATGGGTCGCGCGCCACGAGGTCAGCGCCATCGCCTGGCCCCTCGTCTTCAGCCGTCTGAAGGGACTCCGCCTCGACGACGGCGCGACAGCATCCGGCAGCGGCTCCGCCGCGGGCAGCCTGGACGGCTGGGTCTTCCGCGGGCTCACCTCGCTCGACGTCACCTGGCAAGCAACCGCCTGACAGCCACACCCAGCACCCTGGGCGACCCAACTGCACGAATGGCTCGATCGACCGATCAAGAAGGTAGAGCCGCCTGAGCCGTCCCCATCGGGAGGACTTCATGCCCACCGTCATCTTCCAGCTGCCCGACGGGACCGAACGCAAAGTCATTGCCGCGTCGGGGACCGTGCTCATGCAGGCGGCCGTCTCAGGCGGCGTCGAAGGCATCGTCGCCGAGTGCGGCGGCAACGCCTCCTGCGCCACCTGCCACGTCTACGTCGACTCGGAACAGGCCGAGCTGGTAGGCCCGCCGAACGACGTCGAGGACGAGATGCTGGACTTCACCGCCGCCGAACGCCGGCCCACCAGCCGGCTCAGCTGCCAGATCCACCTCTCCGACGCCCTCGACGGCCTGGTCGTCCACGTACCCGAGGAGCAGGTATGACGAGCACGGCGGGCGTGGTCGTCGTCGGCGGCGGGCAGGCCGCGTTCAGCGTCGTGTCGACACTGCGCGCATCCGGCTACGACGCTCCGGTCACCGTGTTCGCCGCCGAGCCCCATCTGCCTTACCAGCGGCCGCCGTTGTCGAAGGCGGCCCACACCGAGCCGGAGGGTCTCCGCGTCGAGCTGGTGCCGGAGTCCTTCTACCGCGAGCGGAACATCGACCTGCGGCTCGGGGACGACGTGGTCGCCCTCGACACCGCCGCCGCCACGGTCGTCTCCCGCACCGGGGCCCGCGTTCCCTACGCCCATCTCGTGCTGGCGACCGGCGCCCGCAACCGTCCGCTGCCCGTCCCCGGCGCCGAGCTGGACGGCGTCCACGCCCTGCGCTCGCTCGACGACGCCCTGACCATCGGCCGGGCACTGACGACGGCCCGTGACGTGGTCGTCGTGGGCGGCGGGTTCATCGGCCTCGAGCTGGCCCGGGTCGCGCTGGCCCGCGGCGCACGGGTGACCGTGGTCGAGCTGGCCGATCGGTTGCTGAGCCGGGCCGTGTCACGGGAGATGGAGCTCCCTCTGCGGGAACGGCACGAGCATGCCGGTGTCCGGGTCCTGACCGGGACGGGCGTACGAGCCCTGGAGGGGTCGGGCCGGGTGGAGCGGGTCGTCACGGACCGCGAGCTCCTGCCCGCCGACCTCGTCGTCTACGGCATCGGCGCCATTCCTCGCGACGACCTGGCACGAGAGGCCGGACTGGCCGTGGACGACGGCGTGGTCGTGGACGAGCAGCTGCGCTCGGTCACCGATCCCCGGATCTCCGCCGTCGGTGACTGCGCCCGCCATCCGCATCCGCACGCGGAGGGGCCGGTCCGGCTGGAGTCGGTGCAGAACGCCATCGACCAGGGGACGCTGGTCGGCCGACGCATCGCCGGCTCGCCCGCCTCGTACGAGAGTCTGCCGTGGTTCTGGAGCGACCAGGGCGACCTCAAGTTGCAGATCGCTGGGCTGCGTTCCCCTGCCGACGAGGTGCGCCTCGTGCCCGGCGACTCCCAGGAGCGGCTGGCCGGGTACGCCTTCCGCGACGGTCTGCTGGTGGCCGTGGAGACTTTGAACTGGCCCGCGGAACATCTGGCGGCACGCCGGTTGCTGGAGCGTCGGACGCCGGTCTTGGCCGGCGACCTGGCGGGGACGACTCTCGGCGCTCTCGCCCGGGCCAGACGCGCGGCGGAGGTGAGGGCATGACGAGCACCTTCGGCGCCCACCTCCTCACCACCGCGGTCGAGGCCGGGTCCCGGACCGCCCTCGTCTTCGAGGACCGGACCTGGACCTATGCCGAACTGGACCTGGCCGTACGGCGGACCGCGGCCCGCCTCGACAAGTACGGGGTGCGCAAGGGCGATCGCGTGGTGATGCAGGGCGCGGCCCGGCCCGAGGCCCTGATCACGCTGTTCGCGGTGACGCGGATGGGGGCGGTGCTCGTGCCGCTCCATCCGCAGGTGACCGAGGGCGAGCTCACCGTCGTCTGCGAGGAAACCGCGCCGCGTGCGGTGGTGGGCGGCGCCGGATTCCCGGACGGGACGGGCATCCGCCTGACGTGGGACGACCTGCACGTCGACGACGAGCCGTCCGCGCCCGTCGCCGGAGAGCCCCCGACCGGCTCGGACATCGCGATCATCGCTTTCACGTCCGGCACCTCGGGCCGTCCCAAGGGCGTCGCGCTGACCCACGACAACCTGCACTGGAGCATGGTGGGCGGCCTGTCGCGGCTGCCCGTCGACGAGGACGACACCGCCCTCGTCTCCACGCCGCTGGCCCACGTCGCCGTGCTCGGCGGGCTCCCGCAGTACACCTGGGCGCGGCGCGGGACGGTGATCCTGGCCCCGCGCTTCGACCCGGACCTGTTCATCGACCTGGTCCTCGACCACAAGGTCACCTGTGCCTTCGCCGTGCCGGCCATGTCCGCCCTGCTGGCCCGCCACCCCCGCTTCGGCAGCGGCGACCTGGACACCCTGCGGTGGATCCTGTCCGGCGGGTCACCGGCCCAGACCGCCACCCGCGAGCAGTTCCGGGCGCGCGGGATCGGTGTGGTCAACTCCTACGGGCTGACGGAGACCGCGGCCGGGGTGACGTACTCCGCGCCCGACGAGACGGCTGACTCCACCGGTTCGCCGGCCCCCGACGTCGAGTTGAGGGTCGTGGACGCTACCGGGTCGCCCGCGCTGGCCGGTTCCTCCGGTGAGATCTGGGTGCGGGGGCCGTCGGTGGCGGACGCGTACTGGACCGCCGCCGGAACGGTGCCCGTGACCGACCGGGAGGGCTGGTTCCACACCGGGGACCGCGGACGGTTTGACGCGGAGGGCCGCCTCTCGGTCGTCGGCCGGCTCAAGGACACCATCATCACCGGCGGGGAGAACGTCGATCCCGCCGAGGTCGAGAACGCCCTCGCCGACTTCCCCGGTGTCGTCGAGGTAGCCGTGTCCGGGGCGCCGGACCCGGTCTGGGGCGAGGTCGTGACCGCCTTCCTCGTCACCGACTCCGGTACGCCGACCCTGGACGACATCCGCGGTCACCTCGACGGCCGGCTCGCCCGGCACAAGTGGCCCCGGCGCCTGTGCGTCGTACCCGCACTGCCCCGCGGGGCCACCGGAAAGCTGCAGCGCGCGCGGCTGACGACGCTGCTGGACAACTGACCCACCCTCCACACCTCCCAGAGACCGCGCCGCAGTGGGCGCCGTCTCCCCCAGCCATACCCGAGGAGACGCCATGAGTGCGACCATGCGAGCCGCGCGGATGCACGCCGTCGGCGAGCCGATGAGGATCGAGGAACTCCCCGTTCCCGAGCCCGGCCCCGGTGACGTCCGCGTGGCCGTCCACGCCGTCAACATCGTTCCGAACCTGGCCAACATCCTGAACATGTGGACGACCTGGTTCCCGCACAGCCCGCTGCCGACCCTGCCGGCGATCTTCGGACTGGACCCGGCGGGCGTGGTCGAGGCCGTGGGTGAGGGCGTCCAGGCGTTCAAGCCGGGCGACCGGGTGTACGTCAACCCGGGCCGTTCCTGCGGATCGTGCCGGTCCTGTCGCAACAACGACTCGATCAACTGCGCCAGCTACGCCTTCGCCGGATATTTCGGCTTCTCACCGACCGCGCTCGACCTGCTCGACCGCTACCAGGGCGGCCTCGCCGAGTACATGGTGGCGCCCGCCTACAGCCTGGTGAAGCTGCCGGACGCACTGTCGTTCAACGCCGCCGCCCGCTTCGGCTACCTCGGCACCATGTACTCCGCTCTCCGCAAGGCCGGGGCAGGCCCGGGCAAGACGATTCTGATCAACGGCATCAGCGGCACCCTGGGCATCGGCGCCGCGCTCCTCGCCCCCGCCCTCGGCCTGACCCACGTATACGGCACCGGCCGCGACAAGGACCTGCTCGACCAGGTCGGCAAGCTGGCGAACGGCCGGCTGAACCTGCACTCCCTCGACGACGGCCCGGTCGACGAGTGGATCCACGAGCAGACCGACGGCTACGGCGTCGACATCTACATCGACGCGCTCGGCCCCGGCGCCCCGCACGAGACCTTCCGGGCCGGCATGCGGGCGATGGCGCGCGGCGGCATCGCGGTGAACATCGGCGCCGTCGCCGGTGACCTGCCCATCGACATCCACCGGATGATGGACCAGCAGCTGCGGCTGATCGGCTCGGCGTGGTTCACCTCCGGCGAGGGGCAGGCCATGGCCGACATGGTCGAGGGGGGCCTGCTGGATCTCGGCCCGCTGGAACACCAGGTGTTCCCACTGGAGCAGGTCAACGACGCCATCGGCGGAATCGCCCAGCGCAACGGCGGCTTCAGCAACTTCATCATCAGCCCGACCCTCACCGCGTGAGCGACGTGACGATCTGACGGCCATTTTTCTGACCGGGGGCCGTCGGTCCTCCCCTGACCGGCGGCCTCTCTTCTCCCCCCTCCCGATCCCTGGAGACCTGATGCACACCCCACACTCCCCGCGCCCGGCCGACCCCCTCGACCTGCTGGAACTCGACAGCCTGCTGACGCCGGACGAGCGCGCCGTACGCGACGCCGTACGCACCTTCTGCGACCGGCGCGTCGAACCGCACATCGCCGAGTGGTTCGAACAGGGCGAGATCAAGGACATCCGCGGCCTCACCAAGGAACTCGGCGAACTCGGCCTGCTGGGCATGCACTTGGAGGGCTACGGCTGCGCGGGGATGAGCGCCGTCGACTACGGCCTGGCCTGTCTCGAACTGGAGGCCACCGACTCCGGACTGCGTTCCCTGGTGTCGGTCCAGGGCTCGCTGGCCATGTACGCGATCCACGCCTTCGGCTCGGAGGAGCAGAAGGAGGAGTGGCTGCCGCGCCTCGCGGCGGGCACCGCCATCGGCTGCTTCGGCCTCACCGAGCCCGACTCCGGCTCCGACCCCGGCAGCATGCGCACCACCGCCCGCCGAGACGGCGACGACTGGATCCTCGACGGGCGCAAGATGTGGATCACCAACGGCTCGGTCGCCGACGTGGCCGTCGTCTGGGCCCGCACCGAGGACGGCGTACGCGGCTTCGTCGTCCCCACCGACACCCCCGGCTTCTCGGCACCCGCCATCAAGCACAAGATGTCACTGAGGGCCTCGGTGACCAGCGAGCTCGTGCTCGACTCGATACGACTGCCCGGATCCGCCGTGCTGCCTGCCGTACGAGGACTGCGCGGGCCGCTGTCCTGCCTCAACGAGGCGCGGTACGGCATCGCCTGGGGCGCGATGGGCGCCGCACGGTCCTCCTTCCGGGCGGCGCTGGCCTACGCGGGCGACCGGGTCCAGTTCGGCCGCCCGATCAGCTCCTTCCAGCTGACCCAGGCCAAACTGGCCGACATGGCGCTGGAGTTGGCCAAGGGCACGCTCCTGGCCTTCCACCTGGGCCGCACCAAGGACGACCGAGGCCTGCGCCCCGAACAGGTCAGCTACGGCAAGCTCAACAACACCCGCGCCGCCCTGGAGATCTGCCGCACCGCCCGCACCGTCCTGGGCGCCAACGGCATCTCACTGGAGTACCCGGTCATCCGGCACGCCAACAACCTGGAGTCGATCCTCACCTACGAGGGCACCGTCGAGATGCACACCCTCATGATCGGCCAGGCGCTGACGGGGCAGGCGGCATTCCGGTGAGCGGTGCGCCGGGCACCGGCATCCGTCGGGTCGGTGTCATCGGCTGCGGTCTGATGGGCGCGGGCATCGCCGAAGTGTGCGCCCGGGCCGGGCTGGACGTGGTGGTCCACGAGGTGAGTCGGGGCGCGGCCGATATCGGACGGGTCCGGATCACCGCCTCGCTCGACCGGGGCGTACGGCGCGGCAAGCTCACCGGCGAGGAACGCGACGTTGCACTCGCCCGGGTCCGGGTCACCCCCGACCTCACCGAGTTGGCCGACCGGGACCTGCTGGTGGAGGCGGCGACAGAGGATGAGAAGACCAAGGTCGAACTGTTCGCCGAGCTCGACCGGGTCGTCACCCGCGAGGACGCGCTGCTCGCGTCGAACACCTCCTCCCTCCCCATCATGAAACTGGGCATGGCCACCACCCGCCCGCACCAGGTGATCGGGGTGCACTTCTTCAACCCGGTCCCGGTACTCGGCCTGGTGGAGATCGTGCCGTCCCTGCTGACGAGTACTCACACCCGACATCGCGCGGAGCAGTTCGTCACCGACGTGCTCGGCAAGCAGGTGATCCGCTCCCAGGACCGGGCCGGGTTCGTGGTGAACGCCCTCCTGGTGCCGTACCTGCTCTCCGCGATCCGCATGCTGGAGTCCGGCTTCGCCTCCGCGGAGGACATCGACAACGGCATGGTCCTCGGCTGCGCCCACCCCCTGGGCCCGCTGAGACTGGCCGACCTGATCGGCCTGGACACCCTCGCCGCGATCGCCGACGCGATGTACGCCGACTTCAAGGAACCGCTGCACGCCGCGCCTCCGCTGCTGCTGCGCATGGTGGAGGCCGGACTGCTGGGCCGGAAGTCCGGGCGCGGCTTCCACGACTACTCGGAATCGAAGAAGGGCGACTGACCCCATGGCGCAGCAAGTACGCGGCGTGATCGCACCGGGCAAGGGCGAGCCGGTGCGGGTGGAGACGATCGTCGTGCCCGACCCAGGGCCCGGGGAGGCGGTCGTACGCATCCAGGCGTGCGGGGTATGTCATACCGACCTGCACTACCAACAGGGCGGGATCAGCGACGAGTTCCCCTTCCTGCTCGGCCATGAGGCGGCGGGCGTCGTGGAGTCGGTCGGCGAGGGCGTCACCGATGTGGCGCCCGGAGACTTCGTGATCCTCAACTGGCGTGCCGTGTGCGGGCAGTGCCGCGCCTGTCTGCGGGGGCGCCCGTGGTTCTGCTTCGACACCCGCAACGCCGAGCAGAGGATGACCCTCGCGGGCAGCGGCCGGGAGCTGTCTCCGGCCCTCGGTATCGGTGCCTTCGCCGAGAAGACCCTGGTCGCCGCCGGGCAGTGCACCAAGGTCGACCCGGCGGTCGCCCCGCAGGTGGCCGGACTCCTTGGCTGCGGCGTGATGGCCGGCATCGGTGCCGCCATCAACACCGGCGGCGTCGGCCGCGGTGACAGCGTCGCCGTCATCGGCTGCGGGGGTGTCGGCGCCGCGGCGATCGTCGGCTCACACCTGGCGGGTGCGGCGAAGATCATCGCGATCGACATCGACGAGCGGAAACTGGAGACGGCCCGCACCATGGGCGCCACCCATACCGTCAACGCCAAGGAGATCGACCCCGTCGAGGCGACCCGTGAGCTGACGGGCGGCTTCGGCGCCGACGTGGTCATCGAGGCCGTGGGCCGCCCGGAGACGTACAAGCAGGCGTTCTACGCACGCGACCTCGCCGGCACCGTCGTCCTCGTCGGCGTCCCCACGCCCGAGATGAAGCTCGAACTACCGCTGCTGGACATCTTCGGTCGCGGCGGAGCGCTCAAGTCCTCCTGGTACGGCGACTGCCTGCCCTCCCGCGACTTCCCCCTGCTCATAGACCTGCACCTGCAAGGCCGCCTACCGCTGGAGAAGTTCGTCACCGAGACCATCCAACTGCACGAGGTGGAGGCTGCGTTCCAGCGGATGCATCACGGCGACGTGCTGCGCTCGGTGGTGGTGCTGTGACGATGGGGCTCTGCCGGGGGCCACCCCAGGACGACCCCAGCGCGGGAGCGCCATCCCAGCACCCGAAGGCTCAGACACCCCTCGGCACTCCTATGCGGCTTGCCCGCCGGCGCCCGCGCTTGTCTTCTCCGAGAGCTGGGCGCCATGTCGAGGGGCACGGCCCGCACGCCGGGTCGGTGAACATCGGCGTGTACAGCGCGTCTCAGGGCCGGGTGAACGGGCTGTGCAGGTGCGGCGTCGCCAGCAGGGCCGCCGCGGCGGCGGGATCGTTCCAGCCAGTCGACGCGTGGCTGGCGGGCCAGGGCTGGGTCGGACTCTCCCCACTAGCTGGCTCTGGGCCCGCGAGAGCTGAAGTTCTGAGGCATAACAGCGCTCCGGGCCGCCCGATAGTTGTCAAGTCAAATGAGATGTTTGGTGCTATGAACCTTGCGGTTCGGGTTCCCTGGCCGGGTCGTTGATCCAGACTTGGCCCGGCATCTCGGGGGTCTCGGTCGGCGGGCGAGGCGTTCGGGGTGGCGTTTCGTACGCCTCGGCGAGAGCGACGGCCCGCCGATCTCGGACCTCCTCGTCGGTGCCGAAGTGGACGGAGGCGGGGACGTGCAGACCGATCCCGAGGGCCTGTGGTCGTGGTTGTAGTGGGTGGTGAACGCGTCGATCCACTCCCGGGCATGGGCCAGCGAATCGAGCCGTTCTGGGTAGTCGGCGGCGTACAAACCCAGTGGTCCGCGGCAGGAACAGTCAGCGAGACACTCTCGCCAGTGATCACTTTTAACAGGCTCCGCTCCAGGGCGCACCATCGGTGATCGAGTTCAGCCGGAGCGGGTCGGTGAGCAGACATCTCGTACATGTACTTCCGAGTGCATCAGAATCCGAGATGTCTGCTCCAGAACGGCGCTGGAACACATTTGACACCCGGAATGCCCGGATATGCCGCACGGGTAGTGGACGGGGACGACAATACTTACAGCCCGATTCGACCCGGATTCGACCCGAGCGGTTTGTTCAGTGAGTAAACATGGCCTCTGACCTGCGGAAATGTAGAGCGGCAGACGAGTCGGGCTGTACGCCGGGTTCGGTCCGAGACGGCACCCATGCGCCAGCGGCGTCAGTGGAATGCGCCCGAGGACGACCGTCGCGGTGCATCGCGTCGGTCGTGAGCCGACCTTGCGCTTCACGGCTTCGTGGTTGGTGGAGGCCACCAACCACGATTGCCCGGCGGCAACGTAAGTGGCGAGCCCAGGGGGAGCGCCCGTCACCGGGCAGGCTGAAGCGGGGCGTACGGGACGTGACGTGCACCCGCAGGAGCCCCTCGGGTCAGCCGGTGCTGGTGTCGTAGAGCCTCCAGGCCGGGTAGCGCAGGGCCTGGCCATCCCGTTCACCGCTGTCCAGGAGTTCGCGGCGGCGCAGCATCACGCGCAGGTGGCGCGTTTCGTCAACGTCGTCGTCGGGTCCGGAATCGAGCAGGACCGCATGCGGGCTGGCAGCATCGTGGGGCTGCACGAGGAGGTCGACCGAGTGCCCGTTGACGCTTTCGCCGAGCGCCACTGTCGTTCCGGGCTGTGAGGACATGGCCTCGTAGAGGCGCCGGACCAGGTCGTCTGCTTCGCGGTCGTCGGCGCGGGGGCCGCTTGCGGTGGCGGCGTTCAGGAGCTCTGCAGCGACACCGCCCCGCTCTCGCCACAGGTTCATGTCCCCGACCACGATGAGGTGGCTGCGGGCGCGCGTGATGGCGACGTTCCACAGGTTGAGCTGGCGGTGGACCCAGCCGATGGCGCCTGCGTGCATGCCCTCGCCTGCGACGAGGGAGAAGACCATGACGTCGCGTTCGCCGCCCTGGAAGGTGTGCACGGTGCCAACCCGCACACGCTGCTGGTCGTATGGGCGCAGTTGATCGCGGAGGGCGTCGGCTTGCGGCTTGAAGGGCGTGACTACACCAATGGTGGCCTCTGCGGGCAGCTGTTCCAGCAGGGTGCGTACGAAGCTGTCCACCTGTCTGATCTCGTCGTGGTTCACCCAGGAGCTGCCGTACGGGGGCCGGGTAGCTCGTCCGGGCACGTGGGACCAGAAGATCGATCGCCTGGGCAAGGACGGTCGGCCTCGGGTGTCGGTGAGGACCGTCAGGCCCTGCTCGTAGAAGAGTTCGTTGGACACGGCGGCGATGTCCGGGTGGCAGCGGAAGTGCTCGTCGAGGAGAAGAGTGCCTCCGGCGGACCGCTCGGCCGCGTGGAACGCGGAGTGGCGGCGGTAGGCGAGACGGTTTTTCTCCAGCCAGGCGGAGCGCAGGCCGTTGTTGCGGCGGATCAGGACCTCGCGCTCCGGGCCGATCTTCGCGATGTGCGGAAGCTGCATGGCGTCCCCGATGACCAGGGCACGCCTTGCCCGGAACAACAGGGGAAGCACGTGCGGGATGGCGCACTGGCTGGCCTCGTCGATGACGACCAGGTCGAAGAGGGCGGCGCCGGGAGGGAAACGTCGGGCAGACAGGCTGGTGACGGCCCAGCCGGGTGCCGCGGGAAGTACTTCACGGATGGCGGGCCAGTCGCTGCGGTCGCTGTCTCGGGCGCTGAGAAGGTTGAGGATGCGTTGACGGCCGGCGCGGGCGTTGGTCCGCACCGCGCTTTCGAGGAGGGTGCGCGAGGTGTTCTGCACCTCGGCCTCGGCAGTGTCGAGTGTCGTGGCCAGCGCCGCGTCATCGACGGCGACGACCTGTGCGTATCCGTCCTGCCAGGAGACTTGCGCGGCCACGAAGCCGGCGAGAGCAAGGCAGCCTTCCACACGGTCGCCGTCGAAGGTTCCCAGTCCGGTCCTACGGAGGAAGCGGGCGCGGCGCCACGAGCCGAGGAACCGTGCGTGAGCCAGGCGTCGGGCCCGGACTCCCAGCTGGTCCAGACGCTCTGTCTGCGGGAGCTTTTCGATGAGTTCGGGCACGGACAGGGCTAGTTGCTCGGCGTACTGCTCGCGCAGTCCGCCGGCCTGCAGCTGGTCCTTCTCTGTCTTCGTGACGTGGGCGAGGCCTTGGCGGACCCGGTTCAGGTGACTGAGGGCGATGTCGGTGTCCACGGCGGCCGTGGTGACGTTGGGCACGGGTTCCGGCGCTGTGCGCAGGGTGTCCAGGCCTTTCGCCTCGGTCTCGACGTAGTTCCCGGACTTGGCGCGGGCCGAGCCGGTGCGTATGACGCTTCCGGGTACGAGGTTTTCGCAGCGGCGCCAGACTTCGTCCACGGCCTCGTTGTTGTTGGAGGCCACAAGGACGCTCTGGCCGCTGGTGATCGCTGTGGCAACGAGATTGGCCACGAGCTGGCTTTTTCCGGTGCCGGGCGGTCCGGTGGCGACGGTCAGACGCCGGGTCATCGCGGAGCGCAGCACGGCGGCCTGGGCCTCGTTGCAGGGCAGCGGCGTCACCAGCCGTGATGGCTCCGGTTCCGACACGGCCACCGCGCGGGTGCGTTCGGCCGCGTCGGGTGAGAGGGCGGCGAGTGCTGTCGCCTGGATGCGCTCCGGCTTGGCCGCGATGTCGGCGAAGTCGTCGAGGAGCTTCTTCGTGTAGGCGGTGTCGGGGAGTGCCGCGAACAGGAGGGCGGTATTGCGGGCGCCGTGGCTCGGCGTGTGGGTGTCGATCCGATCGGCGAGCTGATCGGGGTGGAGTTCCTGGACGCACGGCAGCTCGAACTCCTCCATGAGGAGTTTGCCCGCTTCGACGGCCATGCGGTCGTGCTGGCCGCGATGCCAGCTGGGCTGGAAGGTGTCGGCGAGCTGTGCGGCCTCTTCCTCTCCGAGCCAGTCCCGGGCCAGCTGCGGGTGCGGCTGGACGGGACCGTAGGGCTTGAGCCGCACCTGGCCGCCTTCGGAGACGATCTCCACGCGGCGGATCAGCAACGGGGCGAACTTCGGGTGCCGCCATGGGCGGCCGCCGCGCGGTCCGGTCACGACCACGGCCGGGTAGCCGGCCCAGAGTTCGGCCTCCTGTTCAGTGGCGGACGCGATCAGGGGGCCGGCCTCTGCCGGGACGGGGATACAGCCGTCGTCGTCGACATCGCCGGACAGAAGGCGCTCCGAGCCGGAGAGGCAGACATAGGAGGAGTCATGGTCGCCCACGGACATCAGCGGTGTATCGGTCTCGTCGGACAGCACGCACTCGCGGTAGTAGTCGAGCAGCCGGGTCCAACTTGGCTGAGACTGCGCGGACTTGCGGGTGCTTCCGAGCTCTGTCTGTCCGGGTGAGGAGACGGGCCGACGGGTGAGTGGCACGAGCAGCGGGGCTGCTCCGAGCGGGCAGTCGGCGAGGACGATGCGGTCATCTACGCCGAACGCAGACTTCACCGGTATCTGGCGGGCTCCCTGTGCCCGCATGCGCCGGTTGACGTAGTGAAAGAGGTCCTCCACGGAAACATCGCCCTTGCCGTCCTTGCTCACCTTGCCTGTGCGCAGGGCCTCGATGACCTCGGCGGTGAAATCGGACGGCCGCACTTCGGCGGTGCTCGCCGTATCGGCGTAGGAGTCCTCACCGGCCCGTGAGGATGACAACACGTAGGTGCCACGGCTGGTCAGCAGGGGCTGCTCGGCCGACTTCGCCACCGACTCGGACTGCCGGTCGGAGGTGCGCAGTCCCACGGCGAAGCCGCCGCTACGGCAGCAGTCGATCATCATGACCTTCTGCGAGGCCCAGCACTGTTCGAGCTGCTCGTTGACGAAGCCTGCGCTCACCGCTGTCTCGGCGATCCGGTCGAAGTCGGTGTCCGTGGCGATGAAGTGGAACTCACCGCCGTCCCGGACGAGTCGAGCGCCGTGCCCGGACACGTACACGAGGGCGAGTTCGTCCTGTTCGCAGGCCTCCAGGAACTCGCTGATGACCTCCCGCATGTCATCGGCGGCCAGGTTGGTCCGGGAGGTGACGGAGACGAAGCCGCCGATGTTGCGGTGCTGCAGGACCTGTTGCATGCCCCAGATGTCAGCCTGCGTGGACGGCAGGGGCGGAAAACGGCCGTCGTCGTAGTACTCATTGCCGATCAACAGAGCACGGCGTCTGACCAGTCGGGTCACTCCCCGCCGCCCTGCGGCCCTCCGGACGGGGCGTCACCCACCTTGTCCAGGAAATCACGGACCACGCGCTCCTGAGCGGCGTCCGGCCGCCCCGTGATCGCGACGGAATGCCCGTCGTAGGTGACCTCGACCTTGCGGTGTCGGTCCCTGGCGCACCACTCCTTGATCGCAGTGATCAGGATTTGTGAGGCGGGCCGGGCAATGGCGGTGGCTGTGGCAGCCCACAACGCGACGTCGCCGACTCCGGCGCCCTTGTGACCAGGCCCGGCGGACTGGCCGGCGTCGGCGAATCCGACGGCCACACCCTCCGCCTCGTGCAGTGCCGCGTACAGATCACGCGTGAGCCGTTCCTGCCGCAGCGCATCCCCACCGGCTGGCACCACGAGCCGCCACCGGAGCCCCCCGTCCTGCATTCACCACTCCTGCTATCGGGCCGTCACGTGGGATGACTCTGGCATGAACGTGCCGCTGGCACAGCTCGACGCCCAGCGGGCAGGGTTGCATTCGGCCACCGGGGAGGGGGCGGAGTTGAAAACGCCGCGGCCTCCCCACTGATCGGCATGATCACCGTTGTGGGGGAAGGCCGGGGCGAGTTCAGCTGGCTGTCTTCTGCACGTTCACTCTGCGAAGGGCGAGGACTGTGCCGTCCTCGTGGATGGAGACCGGCCCACCCCACTCATCGTCCCAGTCGGTGCGGGGCCAGGCTTTCCTTCGCTCGTGGAGGGTGCCGCGCCACGCCGACACCTGCGCTCGCTCCGCCTTGTCGTCGCCGGCTCGTGTGCCCCTGGCCAGGTGACGGAAGAGATCCGCCTTGACTCCGGAGAAGGCCTCCACGTGGTTGCCGTTGAGGCGGAAAACGTGATCGGTACCGGCGAATTCGTCCCCCAGCAGCGTGCGGGTGATGTCCTGGACGCTGCCCGCCGCCGGATGCTCGAAGGCCTCGAAAAACTCTCGGCCCTGCCGCTTCGTCAGGAGCCTTGCGGTGGCCCGGCCCGCTCCGGCAAACGCCATCAGCCCCGCGGCGTCGGTGTGGGCGACGGTCCGCTGGAACCAGGCGAACTGATCAGGCTTCACCTGGCAGCCGGGCTCGGGAGCGAAGTGACGTCCCGCTTCGGCGGGGCGCTCGATCCCCGGGAACTGTTCCAGCTGGCGCGGAGACCGGTCCAAGTCCACCTCGCCGCCGCCTTCATCTCCGCTGAGGCTGAGGCCGGATCCGTGTCCTGGCGCATGCAGCGCATGGACGGTGACCGGCCCGTCCAGGGGGAGCTCGGTGCTGAAAACCAAGCCAGGCGTCCCGTTCCAGGCACCGATGTGGACGCCGTCCACGTACGCCGCGCAGGCAGCAAGCTGCGTGTACGAGACGGACGCCCCGCTGTGGTTGCCCTTGCACGCTATCGGGAAGATCACCGACGGCTGGTCCGGCCGCCACACCTCGGCCAGGTACTGCGGACGGTAGCGGTAGCCGACGCTCACGCTCCTGTTGTCCTTGTTCTCTCTTTCCGCGCTGGTCAGAGCCCATCCTGCGCGCAGGACCGTGTCCGAGTGGAGGATGGATACGTGATGGTGCGGAAAGCGGCTGCGCAGGATGCGTTCGGCGAGCGTGAGGGCGAACGCCTGGCCCAGCTCCTCCGACTGAAGTGTCTTGTAGTGCTTGGCGATGCGTTTGCCCTCCGAGGAGAGCCACAAGAAGGAGCCCTTTCCCGCCTGCAGGGCCTGGATGTACTTCAAGCTGCCCCAGTGCTCGGCGAGCCCGCGAGCCGCGCCGCGCCGGGTGAGCGACAGACCTCGCGCGAGGTGGTGCAGCAACGCGATGTACGGCAGCCGCACAGACGCACCCAGCTCCGAGCTGGGCAGGGCACGTAACCCTTGTTTGCGGCGCAGCTCCGGCGGCGCCTCCTTGCGGGCCCGGCCCTCTCGCTCGGCTTCCTCGGCCTGTTTCTGCTGATTCCGCTGCCGCTTCTTGTCCTCGGCGCGAGCTGCTGTTTCCACGCTCCCGATCAGTGAGTTCTTGGAATCCGCAGCGACCACAACCGAATCCAAAAGACGTTCCAGTATCTGCGCAGCACTCAGAGCGTCATTCACGGCAGCCCCTCCCCCTGAACACCCGGACGTACCTCTTCTTTCATGAGAGTGACGTCAGCCATCCGGCCACGCCAGACGGCATTCAGAGAATGGCCAGAATCACCCGGCCATTGCAGTAGGGAACCTGCCGCAACCCTCCCCTGGACGGGGACGCCCCCGTCGCAGCTCGGCGGGCCCCACCCAGGGGCCATCATCTGTGGCAACTCTCCCGTGCGGGACAGAGGCCTTGCCCTGGACCGAAGCCCGAGACGCGCCATGGCGGCCCGGCGGAGGACCTCTCGGCACGCCCATGGCGCGGAAGGCCACGCGGTGTCAGCTCAGCACACAGGATGCGCTACTGAAAACGTTGCCCCTCACCCCTGCCGCGGTCCGCAGGGGTTGCTGCATACGTGTCCCAGGTTTCGGAGAACCGGGCGTGGCGGGACAGCAGTCGCACAGTATTGAGGTCGTGCTCACCTGACATGCCGAGCATGGATGTGTAAAAGCGCTTCGGTTGATGCTTTGGCGCCTCAGTGGTTGGGAGACGCGGTTTCTCAGCCAGGTTCCAGCGGTGGTCTGCGCACGTCGTACGCGGCACTGCCGTCGTAGTGGCTGAGGCGGCTCCGCTCCGGTCAATGATTGACTCGATCTCTGTCAATATTGATTGAATCAGTACACGCCAATCAACTCACCCCGCTGCGGATACGGTGACCTCTTATGCGCGATCAAGACCCCCTCCCGGGCCCCGCCGACCATCGGCTCAGCACCAAGGAAGCCGCCGACCTGCTGGGCGTGAAACCCGAGACCGTCTACGCCTACGTGAGCCGCGGCCAGCTCAGCAGCCAGCGCGTCCAAGGCGGCCGGGGCAGCACCTTCGACGCCAAGGAGGTGGAGGCCCTCGCCCGGCGCAACCGCCGGGAAAGCGGCGGGAGTCCGGGCTCGGCCGGCGAGCTCTCCGTACGGACCCGCATCACCTTCATCGACCGGGATCGCTACTACTTCCGGGGGGTCGACGCGACCGAGCTGGCGGCGCGCCACTCCTACGAGGAGATCGCGGAGTGGCTCTGGACCGGCCGCATGCAGCCCGGTGTCACCTTCACCGCCCCCGAGGCCACCGTCGACACGGCCCGCCGCGCGGTGGACGCCCTGCCCGAACACACCGGCCCCACCGACCGGTTGCGTGTCGCCGCGATCGCCGCCGCGGCAGCCGACCCGCTGCGTTTCGACCTGTCCGAGGAGGCCGTGCTCGGCACCGCACGGACCCTCATCCCCACCCTCGTCGCCGCCCTGCCACCCGTGCTCCGCGACCACCGCCGTGACGACGCCCGGCTGGCCCCCCGGCTGTGGACGCGACTCAGCGGACGCAAGCCCGACGAGGCGTCCCTGCGTGTCCTGGACACCGCACTCGGTCTCCTGGTCGACCACGACCTCGCCGCCTCGACCCTCGCCGTACGCGTCGCCGCATCGGCGCGGGCGCACGCGTACGCGGCCGTGTCCGCCGGCCTGGGCGTCCTGGAGGGCCCCTTGCACGGCGCGGCCAGCGGACTCGCCCACAAACTGCTGCTCGACGTGCTCGAACTCGGCGACGCGGCCCCCGTGATCGCGGAGGAACTGCGGGCCGGCCGCCGCATCCCGGGCCTCGGTCACCGGCTCTACCCGGGTGAGGACCCACGCGCGCGTGCCCTGTTCGCCCTCCTGGAGGAGGTCCCCCGGGCCGAGCCCGCCCTCCTCGCCGCCCGCGACATCGTGGCCACCACCGCCCGCCACGCCCCCCTGCACGCCAACGTGGACCTGGCGCTCGCCGTACTCACGGCCTCCTCCGGGATGCCGGCCACGGCCGGCGAGACGATCTTCGCCGTCGCCCGAACGGCGGGCTGGATCGCCCACGCGTTGGAGGAGTACGGGGAACGCCCCCTGCGTATGCGCCCGAGCGGCACGTATGTGGGCCCGAAGCCACCGCAACCGTTGCCGGAGCACTGAAACGGGCCGGCCGGAAGTCGCCGCGACCCAAGTCAGGTTAGGCTCACCTCTGTGGGTACCTGCTCAACGGTCTCGCACGACCTCGACGAGCCCGTTTCCGGAACCGCGGCCACCGCGCGGACCTGGCTGCTGCTGGAGCAGCCCGGTCCCTGGGGCGCCAAGGCGCTCACTTCGAGCCACCTGGACCCCGCGCTGGGCCGCGCCCTGGAGGCCGCGGCGAAGGGCACGGGCGTGCGGATCGCACTCATCCGCCGCCCCGGACGGCACGCCGACAGCCGAACACCCAGCACCCGGCAGGTGTACGCCGCCCACACCGTGCCCGGCGGCGTGTGGCTGCACAGCGCGACGACCCGGGATCCGTGGGACCTGCTCGATCTGGACCTCGCCGCACTCGGCAGGGGCGACCACAGCGGTTTCGACGCGGCGCTCGGCGGGCGTCCCCACACCGGTGATCCGCTCGCGCTCGTCTGCACCAACGGCAAGCGGGACCGCTGCTGCGCGCTCCTGGGCCGCCCGCTCGCCGCCGAACTGGCCGCCTCGGGCGTCGACGGCGTCTGGGAGGTCACCCATCTGGGTGGTCACCGGTTCTCCCCGACGCTGCTAGTCCTGCCGTACGGCTACGCCTACGGCCGCGCCGAGGCCCATGCCGTCAAGGAAGTCCTGCACGGCGTCCAGGAGGACCGGATCGTGGTCGAGGGGTGCCGAGGCAACTCCGCCTGGGAGCGTCCCGGCCAGGCGGCCGAGCTGGCCGTCCGCACAGCGGTGGGCGAATACGCGGCCGAGGCCCTGACCGTCGTACGCACGGACGGCGCGGCCCCGCACTGGGAGGTGACCGTCGCACACGTCGACGGCCGCCACTGGCGCGTCCTCGTCGCCCAGACCGCCTCCCTTCCGCCCCGTCCGGAGAGCTGTGGGTCGTCGGTGCTCGGCTCGCCCGCGCGGATGGACGTGGTGGCCGTGCGCGAGCTGAGCACCTCGACAGCGCTGGCGAGCTGACCGGTCTGGTACTCCGCGCGGGTCCGTCCCCACCACGTCGAGCCGACCGGACCCCACGCGGGTCCGTCCCCACCACGTCGAGCCGACCGGACCCCACGCGGATCCGTCCCCACCACGTCGAGTTGACCGGGACGCCAGGTCCGTCAACGCATTGATCAAGAGATCCACGCCACACCCCCTACGGCGGATCCGGCGCCTCCCCGTACCGTCTTGGGTATGAGCCGCACTCCCCCCGTCCGCCGCCTGCGCCTCGGACTGCCCCGCCGGGTGTTCTCGCAGGTGCTCCTGATGCAGTTGGCGATCGCCGCGGGAGTGGCGGTGCTCGCGACCGGTCTGTTCCTCGCTCCGCTGAGTGACCAGCTCGACGACCAGGCGATGCGCCGGGCGCTGGCCATCGCCCAGACCACGGCCGCGGAGTCGCAGATCGCCGAGCAGGTCAAGGACACGCCCCCGCTGCCCAACGGCCCGGTCCAGCGGGAGGCCGAGAGGATCCGCAGGGCGACCGGGGCCGAGTACGTCGTGGTGATGGACTGGCGAGGCGTCCGCTGGTCGCACCCCACCCGCAGCGAGGTGGGCAGGATCGTCTCGACCGACCCGGGCCAGGCCCTGGCCGGCAAGGAGATCATGCAGATCGACAGCGGCACCCTGGGCCGTACCGCCCGCGGCAAGGTGCCGCTGTACGACAACGAGCACAAGATCGTCGGGGCTGTCTCCGTCGGCATCGCGTACGACAGTGTGCGCGCCCGGCTGATCCACGCGATCCCGGGGCTGTTCGCGTACGCCGGCGGGGCCCTCGCCGTCGGCGCGCTGGCAGCGTGGCTCATCTCCCGGCGAGTCCAGCGACAGACCCGTGACCTGGCCTTCTCCGACATCTCGGCCCTCCTCGCCGAGCGCGAGGCCATGCTGCACGGCATCCGGGAGGGCGTGGTGGCCCTGGACCGCGAGGGGCGCGTCAGGCTGCTCAACGACGAGGCACGCCGGCTGCTGGGCATCGGCGACGAAGCCGTGGGCCGCTCCCCCGACGAGGCGCTCGGGGACGGCCGTACGGCCGATGTCCTGGCCGGCCGGGTCACCGGCACCGACCTGGTCACGGTACGCGGCCAGCGGGTCCTGGTCGCCAACCGCATGCCCACCGACGACGGGGGTGCCGTCGCCACCCTGCGCGACCGCACCGAGCTGGAGCAGCTCGGCCGGGAACTCGACTCCACGCACGGCCTCATCGACGCCCTGCGCGCCCAGGACCACGAGCACGCCAACCGGATGCACACGCTTCTGGGGCTGCTGGAGCTGGAGATGTACGACGACGCCGTGGAGTTCGTCGGAGAGGTCGTCGGCGACCACAGGGCCACCGCGGAGCAGGTCACCGAGAAGATCGAGGACCCGCTGCTCGCCGCACTGCTGGTGGGCAAGGCGACCGTCGCCGCCGAGCGCGGGGTCGCCCTGTGGGTTTCCGACAGGACGCGGCTGCCGGACCGGTTGGTCGATCCGAGCGGTCTGGTCACCATCGTCGGCAACCTCGTGGACAACGCCCTGGACGCCGTCGCCGGCGCTCCGCACGCGCGTGTGGAGGTCGAGCTGCGCACAGAGGGCCGTACCGCCGTCCTCAGGGTGCGGGACACGGGGCCGGGAATCCCGGTGGAACAGCGGGAACTGGTCTTCACCGAGGGCTGGTCGACCAAGGAGCCGCCCGCGCACCGGGGACGCGGCATCGGGCTGTCCCTGGTACGCAAGCTCGCCGAACGCCAAGGAGGCAGCGCGACCGTCGGCGAGGCCGACGGTGGAGGCGCGGAGTTCACCGTCGTACTGCCCGACGCGCTGGCCGAGCCGCAGCCGGCGCTCACCGCCCCGCCCACCGGGCGGACCGCCACCGAGGAGGAGTCGTGATGATCGAGGTCCTGGTCGTGGACGACGACACCCGCGTGGCGCGCGTCAACGCCGCCTACGTCGAGAAGGTGCCCGGCTTCCACGTGGCGGGCGAGGCGCACAGCGCCGCGGACGCGCTGCGCCAGATGGAGAGCCTCCCCCATGTCGACCTGGTCCTCATGGACCACTACCTGCCCGACGAGACGGGCCTGGAGGTCGTCCAGGAGATGCGCCGACGCGGCCACCAGACCGACGTCATCATGGTGACGGCGGCGCGGGACGTGACGACCGTGCAGGCGGCGATGCGTCATGGCGCGCTGCAGTACCTGGTCAAGCCGTTCGCCTTCGCGGGCCTCAGGGCCAGGCTGGAGGCGTACGCCGAACTGCGGCGCACCCTGGACGGTGGCGGGGAGGCGGAACAGGCGGAGGTCGACCGCATCTTCGGCGCGCTCTCCTCGCCCGCGGAGCCCGATCTGCCCAAGGGGCACTCCCCGACCACGGTGGAGCTCGTCCGCAGGTCTCTGATGAACGCCGAAGGGCCCCTGTCGGCGCAGGAGATCGCCGACCGGACCGGGGTGAGCCGGCAGACCGCCCAGCGCTATCTGAAGCTCCTGGAGCGCACAGGGCGGGCCAGACTCACCCTCAAGTACGGCGACGCGGGCCGCCCGGAACACCGTTACGTGTGGGCGACCCGCGCGTGAGGGGGCTCAGCCGGCGTTCTGCGCGGCCTTCTCGACGAACTCCGTCGTGTACGTCTTGTCGAGGTCGACGTCGGCGTTCTGGATGTTGGGGTTGAACGCCTTGAGGACCTTCTCGACGGTCTCGGGACCGTTCTCGGGCATCACGCCGTCCTTGGTGAACATCGGCAGGGTGTTCTTGATGGCGACCGCGTACAGCAGCTTGTTGCCCTGCGAGTAGTCGGCGGGCATCTTGTCGGCGATCTGGGTCGCGCTGTGAGTGGACATCCACTTGAGCGTCTTGACGAATGCATTGGCCAACTTCTGGACGGTGTCCTTGTGACTGTTGACCCAGTCCGTCTGCATGTACAGGCTTGACGACGGATACGGTCCGCCGAGCGCCTGGTCAGAGCCCTGGGGCGTGCGCATGTCCAGGAGGATCTTGCCGGCCTTCTTGTCCAGGATCGTCGCGACGGTCGGGTCGGTCGTCATGCCGCCGTCGATCGAGCCCTGCTGGAGCGCCGAGATGAAGGTCGGTCCCGCGCCGACGGCGACCGGGGTGAAGTCGCTGACCTTCACGCCGTTCTTGACGGCGAGGTACTTGGTGAGGAAGTCGGTCGAGGAGCCGAGGCCCGTGACGCCGAGCTTCCTGTCCTTGAAGTCCTTGGGTGAGGTGATGTCGCCGGCCGCCTTGTTCGAGACGATCTCCACCTCGCCGGGCGCGTGCGAGAACTGCACGACCGACTCCACGTCCTTGCCCTTCACCTGCAGGTCGAGCGTGTGGTCGTAGAAGCCGACCGCCCCCTGGACCTGGCCGGAGACGAGCGCGGTCTCGGCCTGGACACCGGCGGGCTCGCTCAGCAGCTCCACGTCGAGCCCTTCGGAGTCGAAGTAGCCGAGTCGCTGGGTCAGCATCGCGGGCAGGTAGATGACCTTGTCGAGGCCACCGACCATGATCTTGACCTCGGTCCCCTTGCCGTCCCCCTTGCTTCCGGAGTCGGCCGACGCCGTGCTGGCGGCGTCGTTGGCGCAGGCGGTGAGCGAGGTGAGGGCGAGCAGGCCGGCGGCGGCCAGGGAGGTGTATCTGGCGGTCTTGCGCATGGGGTTCACGTCCTTGTGAGGGGCGGTGCGGGAAGAGCTGGGGTCGAGAAGGGGCCGAGGAGGGGCCGTCGTAGGCGGCGTCAGCTGTCGGAAGTCGTCGGCTTCCAGCGGAAGATGCGGCGCTCGGCGAAGGTGAGCAGCCCTTCGGCGAGGAGTGCGACGACGGCGAGGATGACCATTGCGGCGTACACACCGGCCGCGTTGAAGGTGCCCTGCGACTGCGCGACGAGCAGGCCGATGCCCTTGGTCGCGCCGATGTACTCGCCGACGATCGCGCCGATGAGGGCGAACCCGAAGCTGACGTGCAGGCTGGTGAAGATCCAGGAGGTCGCGGACGGGATGACGACCTGAAGCGTCACCCTGCGGTCGCTCGCGCCGAGGATGCGGGCGTTGGCGACCAGGTTGCGGTCGACCTCGCGGGCGCCCTGGAAGGCGTTGAAGAAGACCGGGAAGAAGACCAGGACGACGGCCGAGGCCACCTTGGAGGCCGGTCCGAGTCCGAACCAGATCACGAAGATGGGTGCGAGGACGATCCTCGGTATCGAGTTGAGCACCTTGATGTACGGACCAAGGACATCGGCGAGCAAGGTGATCCGCCCCAACGCAATACCGAAGACGACACCCGCCACCACGCCGACGACCCAGCCCAGCAGCGCCTCGTAGAGCGTGTACCAGATCTGTTCGCCCAACGACCCGAGTGCGGTCCCGTGCGTCACCCAGGTCCAGATCTGGTCCCAGATCTTCGAGGGCATGGAGAAGTTGAAGGGATCGATGACCTCGGCCCGCGCGAGCACTTCCCACAGGCCGAGGACGGCCACCAGGAGGAGCACACGGGAGGCGCCGACGACGATCCGCCGCCTGCGGGCGGCACGCGCGCGTGAGTGCGCCCGGTCGGTCTTGTCGCCGGGTTCGGTAGTGGTCGGCGCGACCCGGGCCTCGGGCATGACGTCAGGCGACATGGGCGGCGCCCCTCTCGCGGGTGATGCGGACCTCTTCGCCGAGGGACTGCCAGATCTCGCGGTAGATCTCGATGAACCGCGGTTCCAGGCGAACCGACTCGACCTTGCGCGGTCGCGGCAGGTCGATCTCGAAGACCTGCTTGACGGTGGCGGGCCCGGCCGTCATCACGACGACCTTGTCGGCCAGCGCGATGGACTCCTCCAGGTCGTGGGTGACGAAGACGACGGAGGCGCCCGTGCCCTCCCACAGTTCGAGGAGTTCGTCGGACATCAGGGCCCGGGTCTGCACGTCGAGCGCGGAGAACGGCTCGTCCATGAGCAGGATCTCGGGGTCGTTGACGAAGGTCGCGGCGAGCGCGACCCGCTTGCGCTGGCCTCCGGAGAGCTGATGGGGGTAGCGGTCCTCGAAGGCCGCGAGCCCGACCCGGGACAGCCATTCCCTCGCCTTCTGCCTGGCCTCCGCCTTGGGCACACCGCGGAAGCGTGGTCCGGTCATGACGTTGGACAGGACCGTGCGCCAGGGGAAGGTGGCGTCCTGCTGGAAGACGAAACCGACCTTGTCCCCGACCCCCCGGACCGGCTCCCCGACGACCAGGACCTCTCCCTCGGAGGGCTCCTCCAACCCGCTGACCAGCGTCAACGTGGTCGACTTGCCACAGCCTGTCGGCCCGACGACCGCCACGAACTCCCCACGCCCCACCGTGAGATCAAGTCCCCTGACGGCCGTGTGCAGACCCCCCGACGGGGTCCGGAATGTCTTGCTCGCGCCCCGCAGTTCGATGGCGGGGCTGGTGTCTGCGCTCATGGCCGGGGACGGTAGATGTGGCCTGGGCCACGGCATCAGTCTTCTGGGCACATGCCGTTCTTTTGCCTGCAACGGCCTGTTGTGCTCGTTTTGCGCGCGCTACAACAGCGGAGCCGAAACACGGGCGTGACGCCCGCCAGGCCTTGAGGGAAAGAGGCCCGATGATTGACGTCCTGGTCGTGGACGACGACTTCCGCGTTGCCGAGATCAACGCCAAGTACGTGGGGAAGGTTCCCGGCTTCCGGGTGGCCGCCCGCGCCCACAACGCCGCCCAGGCGCTGGCCAGCGTGCAGCGCGGAACCATCGACCTGGTGCTGCTCGACCACTACCTGCCCGACCAGACGGGCCTCGAACTCGTCCACCGGATGCGGGAACAGGGCCACGGCACCGACGTCATCATGATCACGGCAGCCGGGGACGTGACGACCGTCCAGACCGCGATGCGCCTGGGCGCCCTCCACTACCTGGTCAAGCCCTTCACCTTCGCGGCCCTGCGCACCCGCCTGGACTCCTATGCCGCCCTGCGCCGCACCGTCGACCGGGTCGGCGGCCATGGCATCGCCGGCCAGGAACAGGTCGACCGGATCTTCAGCGCCCTGCGCACCACCCCGGCTCCAGCCTCCCCCGGCCTGCCCACCGGCCACTCGGAACCGACGACGGACCTCATCTGCCGCGTCCTGCACCACGCCGGCCACCCGCTCTCCGCCCACGAGGTCGCCGCCGAAACGGGCTTGAGCCGCTCCACCGCCCAGCGCTACCTCCGCCACCTCGAACAGGCCGGCCGCCTCCGCCTCACCCTCAGATACGGCGACACGGG
The DNA here is from genome assembly GCF_040612795.1 of Streptomyces sp. NPDC006335. Taxonomy (NCBI): domain Bacteria; kingdom Bacillati; phylum Actinomycetota; class Actinomycetes; order Kitasatosporales; family Streptomycetaceae; genus Streptomyces; species Streptomyces sp. NPDC006335. The sequence continues at coordinate 110,883 of NZ_JBEXQX010000012.1, read as the reverse complement.
CCGCCCGGAACACCGGTACGCGTGGGTGGCGCCGTAGCCGTACACCGCGGGATGTCCTTACGGCGACCGTCGCCGTGCGACGAAGACGGACGCTGTACGACCACGGGCGCCGTACAACATTGATTGCCGTGCGACGACGGTGGCCGCACGGCGACGGATCCGTACGACGATGTGGTTGCCCTACGACGACGAGGGCGCCGTCCGCTCATCGGCGTCGCCCTCTACACGGCCCCCGCCCCCGTGAGTGACCGCACCTCCGTCTCCGCGTGCTTGGCCTCGTCGGCGACCTCCGCCGAGGTGACCGTGCCGAGCCAACCCGCGACGAACCCCAGCGGGATGGAGACCAAACCGGGGTTCTGCAGCGGGAAGTACTGGAAGTCGACGCCCGGGAAGAGGGACTCGGGGCTGCCGGACACCACGGGCGACAGCAGCACCAGGGCCACGGCCGGGACCAGTCCGCCGTAGACGGACCAGACGGCACCCCGGGTGGTGAACCCGGGCCAGAACAGCGAGTAGAGCAGTACCGGCAGATTCGCGGACGCGGCGACGGCGAAGGCGAGGCCCACCAGGAAGGCGACGTTGAGGTCGCGGGCCAGCAGACCGAGGGCGATCGCGATCACGCCGATCCCCACGGCGGCGGTCCTGGCCACGGCCACCTCACTGCGCGGCTTGGCCCGTCGGCGCCTTAGTGAGGCGTACAGGTCATGAGCCACGGAAGCGGAGGAGGCGAGGGTGATGCCGGCGACCACGGCGAGGATCGTCGCGAAGGCGACGGCGGCGACGATCGCGAACAGAACCGTTCCTCCCGTGGAGTCGGCTCCGCCGCCCAGGTCGAGGGCCAGGAGAGGGACCGCGGTGTTCCCGGCGGCGTTCGATCCCCGGACCGTCTCGGGCCCCACGATCGCCGCGGCACCGAATCCGAGGACGATCGTCATCAGGTAGAAGCCGCCGATGAGGCCGATCGACCAGACCACCGAGCGCCGTGCGGCGCGTGCCGTGGGCACGGTGTAGAAGCGGGACAGGATGTGCGGCAGCCCTGCCGTGCCCAGAACCAACGCGAGTCCCAGGCTGATGAAGTCGAGGCGGGCGGTCCAGTCCCCGCCGTACTTCAGACCAGGTGCCAGAAAAGACTGGCCGTGGCCGCTGCGCTCCGCCGCCGTGAGCAGCAACTGGTCGATGTCCCCGTGGAAGCGCACCAGCACGAGCACGGTCAACGCGACGGTTCCCCCGAGCAGCAGGACCGCCTTGACGATCTGGATCCAGGTCGTCGCCCGCATCCCGCCCAGGGACACGTAGATCACCATGAGGGCCCCGACGGCGATGACCGTCCAGGACTGGGCCGCCTCGCTGGTGCCCCCGAGCAGCAGCGCTACGAGGCTGCCCGCGCCCACCATCTGGGCCACCAGATACAGAACGGACACGGTGACCGAGGAAGTTCCCGCCGCAATCCGCACGGGCCGTTCACTCATCCGCGAGGCGACAACGTCGGCGAGCGTGAACCGCCCGCAGTTGCGCACCAGTTCGGCGACGAGGAACAGCACCACCAGCCAGGCCACGAGGAAGCCCACCGAGTAGAGCATCCCGTCGTACCCGAAGAGCGCGATGAGCCCGGAGATACCGAGGAAGGACGCGGCCGACATGTAGTCACCCGCGATGGCAAAACCATTCTCCATCGGCGAGAACAGCCGCCCGCCCGCGTAGAACTCCTCCGCCGAACCGTGCCGGTGACGGCTCACCCACGTCGTGATCCCCAGCGTGACCGCGACGAACGCGCTGAACAGCAGCAGCGCCAGAGTCTGGTGGTCCCCCGTCACGACGCCACACCGCCCCGGGCCGTGCGTGTCAGTTCCTGGGTGTCCCACCGCAGTTCGAGTGCGGCCCGGTCCCGGCGCAGCCTCGCGTGGCGGGCGTAGGCCCAGGTCAGCAGGAAGGTGGTGAGGAACTGACCGAGTCCCGCGAGCATCGCCACGTTGACCGCTCCGGCCACCGGCCGTGCCATCAGCCCCGGCGCACTCGTCGCCGTCACCACGTAGGCCACGTACCAGGCGAAGAACCCGATGCCCGCCGGGATCACGAACCTCCGGTACCTGCTGCGCACCTCCTGGAAGGCCGCGCTGCGCTGCACCTCGAGGTAGACGTCGGCCGCCGCGGCCGCCCGCTCCTCGCGCACCTCACGTGCCGTCGTGACCGGTGCCACGGAGGTGCCGTCACCGCCCGTCTCGCCCCAGCCGGAAGCCAGTTCGTCGTACCAGGGATCGTCGTACCGCACTCCGGCGGACGCTTCGGCGCGGGCCACATCGTGGCCGTCGTGGTTCTCGGCCGAACTCTCGGCATCACCCCCGCTTCCGCGGGGACGAGCGTTGCTTGACTGCATGCCCAAGGATGGACAGAACGGGAAGATCCCCGACTCTTCTTCCCAGCGCTCTTCACCCCATCAGGTGATTCCTCCCGTCGGTGGCCTTACAAGCCCCTTCGCATAGGCGTAACGCACCGCCTGTGCCCGGTCCTTGATGCCCGTCTTGGCGAAGAGGTTGTTGATGTGGGTCTTCACCGTGGCGGTGGAGACGTGCAGTTCGCGGGCGATCTCCTGATTGCTCAGCCCTTCGGCGATCAGCGCCAGCACTTCGACCTCCCGCGCGGTGAGCCCGTCGGGCGGCTCCGCGGACAGCGGCTGCGGCGGCTCCGGGTCCGACAGCCGCTCCAGCAGCCGCCTTTGCACGCTGGGCGACAGTCCGGCGTCCCCGGAGAGCACGCTCCGCACGGCCCGCACGATCTCGTCCCCTCCCGCGTCCTTGGTGAGATAACCGCGCGCCCCCGCCTTGAGCGCGGGAAACAGCGACTCGTCGTCCCCGAACGTCGTCAGCACCACGACCTGCGTCCCCGGGTACTCGGCCCGGATCCGTCGGGTCGCCTCCACCCCGTCACAGCGGGGCATGCGCAGGTCCATCAGCACCACGTCCGGGGCGAGTTCGGCGACGAGCTGCACCGCCTGCTCACCGTCCCCGGCCGCGCCCACGACCTCGATGCCGGGCAGCAGACCGAGCAGCATCACGATGCCTTCGCGCACCACGGTCTGGTCGTCCGCGACCACCACCCGCGCGGGCTTCGTCTCCGCCCCCACCGTCATACCGGCACCTTCAACGTCACCACGAACCCTTCGTCGTCCGGCCCGGCGTCCAGTGAACCGCCCAGCAGTTCGGCGCGCTCCCGCATCCCCAGCAGACCGTACCCGCCTCCGATGGTGGTGAGTTCACCCGGCGAACCGCCCGAGTCCCGCACGACCAGCGTCACCTGCTCCTGGCCGTACTCCAGCTGTATCCGGACCTTGGCCCCTGGCGCATGCTTGCGGACATTGGTCAGGGCCTCCTGCGCGACCCTGCGCACGGCTTGCGACGCCTCGGCCGGCAGCGGCCTGCGCTCACCCGAAATAGTGGTCTCGGCTCCGTCGGCGGTCCCGACGAGCCGGCTCAGGAACTCCTCCAGCGGAGTCATGTCCCCCCGCAGAGCCGACAGCGCCTGCCGGGTCTCCGCGAGACCGTCGCGGGCCATGCCTCGGGCCGCCACCACCCTCTCGAGGATCTGGTCCCGGTCCGCACCCCCCTCGATCAGCAACCGGGCCGCCTCCAGGTGCACGAGCTGGGCCGAGAGGCTGTGGGCCAGCACGTCGTGGATCTCCCGCGCGATCCGGGCCCGCTCCGCGAGTGCCGCCGACTCCGCCTCGGCCGCCCGCGCGGCCCGCTCCTGGTTGAGCAGCCGTTGTGCGTTGCCGCGGGCTTCCGCGTCCAGCCGCAGGACGTAGCCGGCCAGGGCGAGTCCCGCGGTCGTGGCCAGGGTGGTCAGCCACGCGTCGTCGTTGACGGCGGCGTAGAGGGTGAGGGCCGCCACGGTCACGGGCAGGGCTGCGGCGATCGGCAGCCGTTCCAGCGCGGTGATGGCGCAGCCGCACCACAGGACGAGGGCGACGACCCCGAAGTCGGCGGCCTGGGCGGCGACCGCGATCGCCAGGAGGACACCGAAGAGTGCCAGGGAGGGCCAGAGCCGGTGCGCCAGGGTCGTGCGGTAGAGCACCCAGGCGACGGCGGCGGACACGAGGACTCCCGTCACCGCTCCGAGCACGCCCCAGCCCCGCACATGGTTGCTGGTGAAGGCACCCCAGAGGAGCATGGCGAGAACCAGCGACCGCGTGACCCAGCCGAGCAGGCGCCGAGGACGCGTGGCCGTCTCACGCCCGAGCGCCTCCCGGGAGGGCCAGCGGGTCCAGGCGTTGTCCGTCACACACGTTCCTTCCCCGCGGAGCGGACCATGGGCTCACCGTACGCCGGAGCGGGTGCGGAGTGAGACCTCTGGGTCTGCGCACGCCGGACCAGCGTCCCGGAGCGCACCAGGAGGGTCGCAGCCAGGGCGAGCAGCAACGCGGAGGAGTCCTGGTGGACGCCGATCGCTACGCCGAGTGCGAAAAGGCCGACGCGCAGTGCGATGCCGACGGCCCAGACAGCCCCGCTCGCCTTGGTGCTCCTGGCCCACACCGAGCCGTCCGGTTCCGTCCATATCCGGCTCGTCCAGGCCCAGCCGGCCCCTATGGCGAGGCCGGTGAGCAGTTCGGCGATGAGCAGGGTGACCGAGGCGGTGCGGTGATCGGCGTCCACGAGTCCCGGCTCGCGAAGTGCCACGACAGCCAGGACTGCGGGTAGCAGCCACCAGCGCCGGTCGCTGTCGATTCGGCTCGCCCGGAACTGTCGGGCGATCACCACGACCACCGCGACCACGATCAGCAACGCGTCGACGAGCCCGGACATCACAGCCTCCGTGTGCGAGGAAGGGTCTGCCGGCAGCGGACGCCGCCGACCCCTTCGAAGCTACGGAAATCCGCAGGTCGGGAGATCGGAGCGGGGGTGGATCCCGGGTGGATTCCCAGGTAGCCGGGTTCTCCACCCAGAGGTGGAGAGCGTGAACCCGCGACGGCTGACTTCGCTGCCGCAGCAGTCCTCGGCCCCTGACCGCCTGACCCCTTGCCGCCCGGCTCCTGCCGTCTGCTGCCTGCCGCCCGGCTCCTGCCGTCTGCTGCCTGCCGCCCGGCTCCTGCCGTCTGCTGCCTGCCGCCCGGCTCCTGCCGTCTGCTGCCTGCCGCCCGGCTT
>NZ_JBEXQX010000012.1:0-105652 GCF_040612795.1 Streptomyces sp. NPDC006335 | reverse complement strand
GCTTCTGCCGTCTGCTGCCTGCCGCCTGCTGCCTGCTGCCTGCTGCCTGCTGCCTGCTGTGAACGGTCAGCCGTAACGGCCAGCCGGGCTCGGCGGGTGGGGTGACGGGTGGGGGTGACGGAACACGAAGGCCTCCGTGCGGTGAAGATTCAACACATCTCCACACGGAGGCCTCAAGCCCAGGCCGACCAAGCCCTTCGCCTGGGCTCAGCCCAGCGCTACGCGTCGATGCGCGACCGGTCCAGCGTCGCCGCTGAGCCCGAGATGAACTCCTTCCGCGGCGCCACGTCGTTGCCCATCAGCAGATCGAAGACCTGCTCGGCGGCCTCGAGATCGGCGAGGTTGATCCGTCGCAGAGTCCGGTGCCGCGGATCCATCGTCGTCTCGGCCAACTGGTCGGCGTCCATCTCGCCGAGACCCTTGTACCGCTGGATGGAGTCCTTGTACCGGACCCCCTTGCTCTGGAACTCCAGGAGCGTCTCGCGCAGCTCCCGGTCCGAGTACGTGTAGACGTACTTGTCCTGCCCCTTCTTCGGCTGGACGAGCTCGATGCGGTGCAGCGGCGGCACCGCCGCGAACACCCGGCCCGCCTCGACCATGGGGCGCATGTAGCGCTGGAACAGGGTCAGCAGCAGGCACCGGATGTGAGAGCCGTCGACGTCGGCGTCGGTCATCATGATGATCTTGCCGTAGCGGGCCGCGTCGATGTCGAAGGTCCGGCCGGACCCCGCTCCTATGACCTGGATGATCGCACCGCACTCGACGTTCTTGAGCATGTCGGTGACGGACGACTTCTGGACGTTGAGGATCTTGCCCCGGATGGGCAGCAGCGCCTGGAACTCGGAGTTCCGGGCGAGCTTCGCGGTACCGAGCGCGGAGTCGCCCTCGACGATGAACAGTTCGCTGCGGTCCACGTCGTCGCTGCGGCAGTCGGCGAGCTTGGCGGGCAGCGAGGAGGACTCCAGAGCCGTCTTGCGGCGCTGTGCGTCCTTGTGCTGGCGGGCCGCGATACGCGTGCGTGCCGCTGCGACCGCCTTCTCCATGACGACCCGGGCCTGGGCCGCGGCGTCCCGCTTCGTGGACGTCAGGAACGCCTTGAGCTCCTTGGAGATCACGGTGTTCACGATGCGGCGGGCCGCCGAGGTGCCGAGGACCTCCTTGGTCTGGCCCTCGAACTGCGGCTCGGCGAGGCGCACGGTGACGACCGCGGTCAGCCCCTCCAGGGCGTCGTCCTTGACGATGTCGTCCTCGGCGACACGCAGCAGCTTCTTGGCTCGCAGCACCTCGTTCATCGTCTTGGCGACGGCCTGCTCGAAGCCGGCGACATGAGTGCCGCCCTTGGGCGTGGCGATGATGTTGACGAACGACCTCAGGGTCGTGTCGTAGCCGGTCCCCCAGCGCATCGCGACATCCACGCCGAGTTCGCGGGTGACCTCGGTGGGCGTCATCTGGCCGTGCTCGTCGAGGACCGGAACGGTCTCCTTGAAGGTGCCCTGGCCGGAGAAGCGGAGGACGTCGTTGACCGGCTTGTCGGTGGCCAGGTACTCGCAGAACTCGCTGATTCCGCCGTCGAAGCGGAACGACTCCTCGCCCTTGCTGCCACCCTCGCCCAGGCCGTACTCGTCACGGACGACGATGGTCAGGCCGGGCACCAGGAACGCGGTCTGGCGGGCCCGCTGGTGGAGGTTCTCCAGGGAGAGCTTGGCGTCCTTGAGGAAAATCTGCCGGTCGGCCCAGTACCGCACGCGCGTGCCGGTCCGGGTCTTGGGGATCCGCTTGGCCTTGCGCAGGCCGCTCGCGGCCTCGAACTTGGCGTCGGGGCCGTTGCCCGCGAAGGCACCCGGCACGCCGCGCCGGAAGCTGATCGCGTGGGTGTTGCCGGCGCGGTCCACCTCGACGTCCAGCCGCGCGGACAGGGCGTTCACCACGGAGGCGCCCACGCCGTGCAGGCCGCCGGAGGCGGCGTAGGAGCCGCCGCCGAACTTACCGCCTGCGTGCAGCTTGGTCATGACGACCTCGACGCCGGACAGGCCCGTCTTGGGCTCGACGTCGACCGGGATGCCCCGGCCGTTGTCCCGGACCTCCACGGAGGCGTCGTCGTGGAGGATCACCTCGATGTGGTCGCAGTACCCGCCCAGGGCCTCGTCGACGGAGTTGTCGATGATCTCCCACAGGCAGTGCATCAGGCCACGGCTGTCGGTCGATCCGATGTACATACCCGGGCGCTTGCGTACGGCCTCGAGCCCCTCGAGGACGAGCAGGTGCCGCGCGGTGTAGTTGGAACCGTCCCGGTCTGCTCCTGCCAGCAGAGCTGTGGACGGCACGGACGTCTCGGCGGTCACGCGGTTCGCTCCTCGCTGAATTTCAGATGGGGCCCTTGTGGGTAAGGGCGCGGCTTCGGTAGCCGCCATGAGGGTACCGAGGCCTGGTAGAGCCGTTGTAACGCCACCCTCGTGCGGAAACACAGAGTAGTCCAGAGTCGCATACCTGTTCGATCCCTCGATGGGGTGAAGTACATATCACGTTCCCTTGGGGGCATGAACCATTTAGGCTCCGGGCACGTCCTCATGAACAACCGGCAACCCAGCCGGGAGGACAGACCTTGACCGACAGCGCGAACCCGTAAGACACACAGACACGCAATACGGCACATTCGCCGCCAAACCGGCAGCAGCCAGCCGTCCGGAAAATTTCTCTCTGGGAGAAGCCTCGAGCGGGAACGTTTTGGGGCTGGTTGGATGTTGACCCTGGTACGACAGCTCGTCGAGCTAGAGAAGAGGCGACGTGACTACTGTTCTGACCCCCGCGAGCCCGCTGACGGCCGCTGACCGCTGCGACCGCTGCGGCGCCCAGGCGTACGTGCGCGTCGTCCTGCTCAGCGGCGGAGAGCTGCTCTTCTGCGCCCACCACGGTCGCAAGTTCGAGCCGGAACTCAAGAAGATCGCCGCTGAGATACAGGACGAGACGGAGCGGCTCACGGCCGTTCCCGCATCCGTCGCAGAAGAAGAGCGCTGACACTTCGCGTCGACGACGAGCCAGCTCCGGCATAGGCCGGCACAAGGGCGGCTGCCCCTGTCCCCAGGGGCAGCCGCCCTTGCTCTTGACTCTGTGAGGTCGCTCAGCGCTCTCAGGCGCCGTCACGCGGTCCTTCGGCCTCCGCCGACCGCGTTGCGACCGTCCCGGTCCAGCGTCCGCATGACATCGGACACACGGGCATACACACCCGGTCGGCCCGCTCGCCCACAGCCGCTCCCCCAGGACACCAGCCCGATCAGCTTCCCCCGGGCGACCAGCGGCCCGCCGCTGTCTCCCTGACAGGCGTCACGGCCACCCCAGTCCTCCCCGGCGCACAGCATGCTGTCGGCCCGGAAGGTGCCGTCGGCGCCGCCCGGATAGGCCTTGCCGCAGTCCGCGTCCGCCAATACGTGCACGCTTGCCGCCCGCAGACTGCGTGCGTAGTCGCCGCCGCCCGTGACGTCACCCCAGCCGTACACCGTGGCTCCGGTTCCCGGCTCGTACGCGGCGTCGCCCGCGCCCGCCATGGCGATGACCGCGTTCTGCGGCAGCGGCTCGGCCAGGGTGAGGACCGCGAAGTCCCCGGCGTTGCTCTGCGGGTCGTAGTCAGGATTCACCCAGGCCTCACGTAGGGCGATCTCCTTGCCCTGGGCCGAGAGCAGATCCGTACGGCCCGTGATGACACGGAAGTCGCTCACTTGCTCGGGCGGGGCCCCGAGGACGTCCTCGCCCATGCAGTGAGCCGCGGTGAGCACCGTGGTCCGGTCGACGGCGACACCGCCGCAGAACTGCCCGGCGCGCGTACCTCCGAACCGGTCACGGCTGGACAGGGCCACCGTCCAGGGCGCCTTGGAGACATCGACCGGGAATCCCCCGACGACGATGCTGTCTGCGGCCACGGGGGCGGCCGACGCCAGCGGTATGGCCGCCGCCACGGCCGCCAGAACCAGCGGCCGGGCCAGCGCCCGGGCAATGGGATGACGCATGCATGCTCCTCACTCCGGGTGGTGATCGGAAACCCAGAGTCATGCAGGGCGCCTGCGCGCGCAGCACGAAGGCCCGGTTCCTGAATGGGACCGGGCCTTCGGTGTCGTACGACTACGACCTAGTCGAGGTAGTCGCGCAGCACCTGCGAACGCGAGGGGTGACGCAGCTTCGACATGGTCTTCGACTCGATCTGGCGGATGCGCTCGCGCGTGACGCCGTACACCTTGCCGATCTCGTCGAGGGTCTTCGGCTGACCGTCGGTGAGGCCGAAGCGCATGGAGACGACGCCCGCCTCGCGCTCGGACAGGGTGTCCAGGACGGAGTGCAGTTGCTCCTGGAGGAGCGTGAAGCTGACCGCGTCGGCCGGGACGACGGCCTCGGAGTCCTCGATGAGGTCACCGAACTCGCTGTCGCCGTCCTCGCCGAGCGGGGTGTGCAGCGAAATGGGCTCGCGGCCGTACTTCTGAACCTCGATGACCTTCTCGGGGGTCATGTCGAGTTCCTTGGCCAGCTCCTCCGGGGTGGGCTCGCGGCCCAGGTCCTGGAGCATCTGGCGCTGCACGCGCGCGAGCTTGTTGATGACCTCGACCATGTGCACCGGGATACGGATGGTGCGGGCCTGGTCGGCCATGGCGCGCGTGATCGCCTGACGGATCCACCAGGTGGCGTACGTCGAGAACTTGTAGCCCTTGGTGTAGTCGAACTTCTCGACCGCGCGGATCAGACCGAGGTTGCCCTCCTGGATGAGGTCCAGGAAGAGCATGCCGCGACCGGTGTAGCGCTTGGCCAGGGAGACCACCAGACGGAGGTTGGCCTCCAGGAGGTGGTTCTTGGCGCGGCGGCCGTCCTCGGCGATGATCTCGAGCTCACGCTTGAGCTTGGGGGCGAGCTTGTCGGCGTTGGCGAGCTTGTCCTCGGCGAACAGACCGGCCTCGATGCGTTTGGCGAGCTCGACCTCCTGCTCGGCGTTGAGCAGCGGGACCTTGCCGATCTGCTTGAGGTAGTCCTTGACCGGGTCGGCGGTGGCACCGGCCACGGCGACCTGCTGGGCCGGGGCGTCGTCCTCGTCGTCGTCGGAGAGGACGAAGCCCTTGTTCTCGGCCCCCTCCTCTTCCTCTTCGCCGGGCTTGATCTCTTCGAGGACCTCTTCCTCGATGGCCTCGGCGTCGTCCTTCTTGGCGGTCGTCTTCTTGGCCGCCGCCGTCTTCTTAGTGGCGACGGTCTTCTTCGCGGCCGCCTTCTTGGTGGCGACGGCCTTCTTCGCGGCGGGCTTCGTGGGCGCCTCGCCCTCGACTGCGGGCTCAGCGGCGGGAGCCGCCGGGGTGGCGGTGGCGGTGGCCTTCTTCGTGGTCACCGTCTTCGCCGCGACCGTCTTGGTGGCGGTGCGCTTGGCCGGACTCTTCGCTGCGACGCTCTTTCGGGTGCGCTTGGGCTCCGCGGCACTGACCATCAGCGTCACACCCTCTTCCTCGAGGATCTGGTTGAGGCTGCGCAGTACGTTCTTCCACTGAGTGGCCGGAATCTGGTCAGCTTCGAAGGCCCGACGCACGTCATCGCCGGCGATCTGCCCCTCAGCCTTTCCCCGCTCAATGAGAGCCATGACAGAGACGGACTCGGCGATCTCCGGCGGGAGCGTACGGGATGTGCTGGCCGACACGAACAACCTCTCGGAACGTTGGAAACGGCTTCCGGCCCCGTCCACAACGGACCGGAGCCGACCACCGGCCTGGGAGTGGCCGACGGCGCGGGCGGGGGGCCGGGAAGATGCACAGCGCCTGAAACGGCGTCCGTATTCCCTCCGCGGCTGTCACCTCTTAGGTCATCGCGCTGCTCCCGCGAGCGTTACGCCCAATCTGCGTGGCCCGAGTCACACCCCGTAAGCAAGCAAAAACGGTCAGACATGGACATACAAGGTCACCCGCCCGCCCGGACCGCGAAGGGCACCTGTCACCACGCGGCACCGTCGGACCCCGCAGGATCCCTGGAGATCCTGCGGGGTCCGACGGGGGCGGTTCGGCGGCCGAACGGTGCCGCAGGAGGGGAAGGACATCCTCGACCGCACCGCCCGCGGCGCGCGGTCAGTGTTCGCGCGGCGCCGGCACCACACGCTCCACCTCGGGATGGACGGTGAGCAGTTGCCGCATGGCCGCTTCGGCGGCCGCGGCATCGCCGGTGGCGAGAGCGTCGACGATCCGGCCGTGGTGCGCCAACGACGATTCGTTCGGCCGGTCACAGCCGGTGACCGGGCCGCCGGACACCTGGAGGGCGGCCGAGACGATCCCGGAGAGATGCTCCAGCATGCGGTTGCCCGCGAGCTGGATGAGCAGGGAGTGGAACTCGGCGTCGGCGCGGGAGAAGGTGAGCGCGTCACCCTGGCTCATGGCGTGCCCCATGATCTCGACCATGTCTCCGAGGCGCTGCTGGACGTCCTCCCGACCGTGTCCCGCGGCCAGGCGCGCGGCGAGCGGCTCGATCGTCCAGCGCAGCTCGCTGAGCTCACGGCGCTGATCGTCGCGCTGCGGTCCGAAAGCTCGCCATTCGATGATGTCCGGGTCCAGCAGGTTCCAGTCGCTGACGGGACGCACGCGCGTGCCGACGTTCGGGCGGGCACTGACCAGGCCCTTGGCCTCCAGGACACGGAGTGACTCACGGACGACGGTGCGGGAGACCTCGAAACGCTGGCCGATCTCCTCGGGGACCAGCGGCCGGTCGGCTCCCAGGTCTCCGGAGACGATCATCTGGCCGAGCTGCTGGACGAGTTGGCCGTGCAGTCCGCGCCCGCGGCTGCCCCCGGCCCGTCGGCCCACGCGGCCCAGCTCCGGGTCCGAGCCGTCCCAGACGGGGGCTCCGACTCGGCCTGCGGCGGGGGCCTCGGCGTAGGGGTAGCGGTCGAGATCGCCCGGGCCGGCCAGACCGGAGTCGGCGGAGCGGGCGGCGGTCATCATGGTGTGCGCAAGGGTACTCACGGATCCTTTGTCGGCGCCGCCCCCAACTCCCTTGAGGTCTTTGGTGAAAAGCACACGAAAGGGTGATCGCTCATCCCGTCGCAATTGACGCCTTATCGGAAACAAATGCGCTTTCATCGGGAAGTTGTGCGCAGGTCGGGACCGGAAGCGCACGAGCGGTTGTCATCGGGCCCTGCTCCGCAGGGTGGTGAGCAGATATGCGCACAGCAGAGCGGTCAGCGACAACGTCAGCGCCCCGCCCACGGGTTGGGAGATCACACGCACCACTCCGGCGAGATAGCGCTCTCCGCCGAAGGGCCACTGCAGCAGGAAGACCTCGCGCAGCCGCGCGGGTAGACCCGCCGCCGCCCTCACGGACGCCCCTTCCAACGCTTTTTGCAGGAGGGGTAGGACGAGAAGGGGCACTGCGACCACCGCGGCGAGCCCGGCCGTGGTGGAACGGAAGAGGCCGGCCGCCAGGACACCGGCCCAGGCGCACCCCACGACGAGCCCGACCCAACTCGCACCCAGCGACAACCAGTCCGCGGGAACTTCCGTGAGCTCCCGTCCGTAGACGAGATAGAGCACTTCGGCGTCGCAGCCCACCGTGAGCAAAGCCAGCCCCAGCGCGGTGACGGCTGTGACCACGAGTTTCGCGGTGAGCAGCCCCAGTCGGCGGGGGACGGTGCCGCGGTCCACGGCCAGTGCGGGGTGGCGGAACTCATCGCCGAAAGCGAGCGCGCCGAGCAGTCCGGCCCCGAGGGCGGCCGGGGGCAACGGCAGCTCTCTCGGCCAAGCGGCCAGCAGACGTGCCTGCGGAGTGTGACCGACTCGCGCCAGGAGTACGGCGGTGAGGGCGGACGTCACGAGGACGGCCGCGGCGGTGAGGAAACCGGCCCCGATCCCCGCCGCGCGCCGCAGTTCGTAGCGCAGGGGGCGCAAGGGGCTGGGGGCGGACCTGACGGAGATGGGGGGTGGGAGGGGGGGTAGGGGGGAGGGGGCCCTGGAGACGGTGGCGGGAGTCGGAGCGTCGTCACCGCGTCCCCCAGCTGGGCTGTTGTGGATGTCCGGACTGCCATGTGCCACTTGACCGCCGTGCGGGCTCTGCCCCTCAGCCGCCACCATGTCACCGTGCATGTCGGGCACCACCACATCACCGCGCATGCGCGAGCCGGTCCGCAATGGGAGCCCGTCGTGCGCATGGCCGGTCCGCGGTGGGAGGCCGTCGTGCGCATGGCCGGTCCGCGGTGGGAGGCCGTCGTGCGCATGGTCACTCTGCGACCCGGAGCCGTCATGCGCCTGGCCGCCCTTCGAGACGAGACCGTCGAGCGCTTGGTCGCCCCGCGATGCCGCTCCGGCCCTCTCGACAGCCCCCTTACGAGGAAGATCGACGGACTCCGAGCCGACGAGGGCCACCCGCGCACCTTTGATCGCTTCAGCAGCCTCCCCTGGGAACAGCCCCGCGCCGGGCCCCATGTCCCCGATCTCGTCGGCGAGTTGGTGGACCAGGATGCCGTGCCGGAATGCCGTCTCGCCGACGTCGGCACACGTACTGCCATACACGGACAGCCGGTTGCCGCCTTCCCGGACGACTTCGACGGAGCGGTGAGCCGTGCGGGCCTCCTTGGAGAGCACGGCGGCGAGGCGGGCGGCATGCGGGGTGCGGACGGCGACACGGGGGCGGAGTCTGGTGCGGGCGAACTCCTTGGCCGCCTGGTCCGCAACGAGCCTGCCTTGCTCGAGCGTGACGACGTGATCTGCGGCGCGTGCGGCCTCTTTGGGCTCGGACGTGGTGAACAGGACGGTGCCGCCCTGGGTGGCGTGCGCTCGCAGCATGCCGTGCAGCCAGTGACTCTCACGCACGGAGAGCCCGTCGGCGGGATCGTCCAGCACGAGTGTGTGCGGGTCCGGCAACAGCGCGCATGCCAGCCCCAGGCGGCGATCCATGCCACGCGACAGGGTGCCGAGCCGCTCATCGCGCAAGCTGACCAGGCCCACCACTTCGAGCACTTCGTCGGCACGCCGGACCGGGACGCCTGCCGCGGCACACAGCATGCGCAGATGGCCGCGGACCGTGCGTGCGGGATGGCCGTGCACCTCACCCATGAGTACGCCGACCTCGCGCGAGGGGTGCGCGATGCGATGCAGCGGGCGGCCTCTGAAGTAGGTGAGCCCACGGCCCTGTTGGAGTTCGAGCATCAGTCTGAGCGCTGTCGTCTTGCCCGCACCCGTCGCTCCGAGAAGCGCGGTGACGCGGCCCGCACGGGCTTCGAAGGACACGTCGTCGACCGCGGGCGGGAGGTCCTTGCGGGAATTGCTGGTCAGTCCGAACGCCTGGATCACCCGTAGCAAGATAGCGCGTTATGTCCCGATTTTGAGGGCGTCACACCTCGGGGCGCAACATCGGAGGGTTGAGAAGAGTGGCGCCGCCGGCCCGGAAGAGCTGGGCGGGGCGGCCGCCCTGTCGTGTGGTCGTCCCACCGGTCGGGACCAGGAAGCCCGGTGTGCCCGTCACCTTGCGGTGGAAGTTGCGCGGGTCCAGTGCCACGCCCCACACGGCCTCGTAGACCCGGCGCAGCTCTCCTACGGTGAACTCGGGAGGGCAGAACGCGGTGGCCAGCGACGAGTACTCGATCTTCGAGCGAGCGCGCTCCACTCCGTCCGAAAGGATCTGCGCGTGGTCGAAGGCGAGCGGCGCGACCGGTTCACCGTCCCGGACGTAGCCGCCCTGCTGCAACAGCTCTTCGACGGGCGCCCAGCGCGCGTTGCTGGCGTCACCGCCTGCCCGGGGGGCGGGCAGGTCGGGGGCGAGAGCGAGGTGGGCGACGCTCACCACCCGCATGCGGGGGTCACGCTTGGGGTCGCCGTAGGTCGCGAGCTGCTCCAGGTGTGCTCCGTTGTCCTGGACGGGGACGGCCGGGTCATGGGCGCGCAGCCCCGTCTCCTCGGCCAGCTCGCGGGCGGCGGCCTGCGCCAGGTCCTCATCAGCCCGCACGAAACCGCCGGGAAGTGCCCAGCGTCCCTGGAACGGCGGCTCGCCCCTGCGTACCGCGAGCGCGCACAGGGCGTGACGGCGCACGGTCAGTACGACCAGGTCCACGGTGACGGCGAACGGCGGAAAGGCTGACGGGTCGTAGGGCATGCGGCGATCATAGTCGTCTGCCTGACGATAAACACTCCATTCGTCGGTCGTATCGGTGGTCGAGCCACTGCCACCTGAACGGGTCCCGGCTCCCCCGCCCACCGTTGCCGAAGGGGGTGTCGTTCGAGGTCACGACCTCAGTTGCAGCCCTTCGGCGGCCTCCTCGACCATGGCGAGCCCGAGTCTGCTGACCCGTACCGAGAACGGGGCCCCGGCGATCCTGAGTCCGGTCAGACCGATCTCGCCGAGAGGCGCGCTGCGCACGGGGCGCAGTATGACCGTCCCCGCCGGGACGTCGGGACGGATGCCTGCCAGGGTGCTCAGGAGCAGGACTCCGGCCGCCGCCGCCGTGGCCGCCGGACGACAGGCCGCCGGGTGAGGAAGGGGCGCGCTCCCGTCGGTGCGTTGTTCACCCGCGTACATCTCGGGCAACCGGTGGCCGAAGGTCTCAGCGGCTGCCAGCAGACCGCGCAGGAGCGAGGCGGCCTCCTTCTCGTACCCGGCGGACGACAGGCCCGCGACTGCGATCGCCGTATCCTGGACTCTTACGGCACCAGTGCGGTGGCCGAACGGGTTGTAGCCCCCCTCTTTCGTGCCCAGTCCACGCAGCCCCCAGCCCGAGTCCATGCCCGGGCTTCCGAGCAGCCGGGCGAGCTGCTCGATCTGCACCCTGTCGAGCAGGCCGGGTGCCTGTTCCCCGCCGCCCAGCAATCCGGTGTCGAGGAGATGGACAGCGGCGGCGCCGAGGTGCGGCACGAGACGTCCGTCGGGGGCTCGCGCCGCCGCCGGCCGGCCACCGCTGCGGTCCTCGACCCAGAAGTCCTCACGGAAGGCCGTGCGCAGTTCGCGGGCCCACTGCCGCAGAGCAATCCCACCGGGTCTGTCGAACGCGTCGAGCAGCTCGGCACCGAGGACGGCCGCGCGATGCGCATGTGCCTGCGTCTCGCAGCGGACGGGACCGCCGGGCTGTGGGTCGCACAGATACGTCCCGTCCCCCACGGTTGCCCGCAACCAGCGCAGGCATCGCTCGGCTGCCGGGAGCAGTTCTTCCGTCTCCTGTGGCGAGAGCCCCCACCGGAAGGCCTCCGCGAGGAGGGTGGGGAAGAGCAGGGTCGCCTCAGTACCCGTACAACCGGCTGGAAGGTGTGCGCCCGCATCCCGGCGCGGGCCGGGGATCATGCCGGACTGCGCTGTCTGTCCACGGAGTTGGGTGCGCGCGAGGGTGTGAAGCGTCCCCGCGGCGAGCCGGGTGCCGAGCGGCAGTGCCATGCGGGCCGCTACCAGTGCGTCGGCCGGGGCCAGGCCGCAGCGCCAGGGGGCTCCGGCCGCGAGATGGGTGTCGGTGGGGTGTGCCGGGTCGCGCAGCAGCAGGGACTGGAGATCGTCGATGCTCGTGCTCAGGAGCGGCTGAACCGCGGAGTGGTCTCCCGTGGCGCGGGCGGGTGCCAGAGGGCTGGTCGCCGCGCGCCCCACAGGCCGGACCGGGCCCGCTCCCTCCGGACGCACGCGCAGCTCCAGGCCGACCGTGCCTCCGGGGGGTAGGTCAAACTCCCAGCGCAGCAGGCCTGCCGACGCGAGCGCGTCGGTGGGTGGTGGGTCGGCCGTGACCGACGCTCCGCCGGCCGCGCAGGACCAGCGCAGGCCGGAGTCGTGGACGATCGCGGGCAGCTCGAGTCCCGCTCGGCCCGACGCGATCGCACCCAGATCCGCCAGGTCAGTACCGAGTGCCACCTCCACAGGCAGTCGCAGTGGTCGAGCTGCGGCGCTGTGCAGCATGATGCGTTCGGTCCCGTCCGCGTGGCGGGTGCGCTCCACGACGAGGTCAGGGTCCGGGCCTGCGCCTTGGGAGACACGCGCGGTGGCCACGAAGCGTGCGCTGTCCGCCGCGGTCGGCCGAGCCTGGACCGCGAGTGGCTCTCGGCCGGCGACACGGATCTGACACCGGGAGAGCACACGTCGGCCCGCCCGGTAGAAGCCCTCCAGCCCCTGCCCCGTCAACTGCCCCTGATCCGTGGAGATGGCGAGGCCAGGAAGCGCCACACAGATGATGACGGAGTGTGCCGGGGGCAGTTCGGCTGGGCTTCGGGGAGCCGAGAAGGAGTTCTGTGGCGGCGCCCCGGACGGGGCGGGTGAGGGTGGGGGGGAAGGGCGGCTTGCCGTAGTGGGCGGAGTCCAACCCTGTCTCGTCGGTGTGGACGGGCGGCGTAGGGGCTCTGTCGGCGGAGACGGCTGACGGTCCCGGGTCAGCGAGGGAGTGGTGTCCTTCCGGTCCTGTTGCGGGGTCGGGTTCCGGCCCTGATATGGGGTCGGGTTCCGGCCCTGTTCCGCCGCCGTCGTGGTCTGCTGGGTGCCTCTCGGAAACCTCGGTTCAGACATCCCGGAGTCCGCGGCTCGCGGCGGCAGACCGGCGGTGCCTCTCCAGCCCGTCGTCGGCGCGCCGAGGGCGGGGCGGCCGTCGTCGGTGGAGGGCGGAGTCGGCTGATGCAAGGGACGCTTCCTCTGCGCTGTTCGCGGCTCGGGCGGCTTCGGTGCCCGGTGTGGGGCTCCTGAAGGGCATGGGCGGTGCGGCGGTGCGGTCCGGTAGGGGGTTCCGCCACTCAGGTGAACGGGAGGGGCCTGTTCAGGGTCACGCCCACGGGCCCTGAAGCCGACCGAATGGCGGCCTGAAGCCGCCACCCGGCGGCACAGGTGTGACCACCTGCGCGCGACCCGCTTCCAGCGGTCACTCATCCCTCCTCCTCGGCGGGACCGTCCACGGGCCGCGTGCCCTCGAGTCGGCGTGCGTCGTCCTTACCAGTGGTACGGCGGACGGCACCGGGGCGCGTACCGCGGGCAGACCGGGAGCGTGGGCGGGTTTCCTCGGCGCAGGGCTGTCGTCCCGCCTCATTCTCGAGTTGCGGGCGGGAATAGGCGCGGGCACCGGGACGCACGCGCTTGCGTCGGCGGGAAGTCGTGGTGGGCGGCCTCGTCGGCACAAGCGCGTCTGCACCGGACGGGCACGGCGGCAGCGCCGCCTCTTCGGTGCCGGGCGTGCAAGGCGACAGTGCGTCTTCGGTGCCGGACGGGCCCGTCGGCAGAACGCCTTCAGCACGGGGCGGAAGCACGGCCAAGGGGTTGCCGGGCAGCTCCATGACTCCGTCGGAACCGGGAGGGGACGACGCCTGACTCCCTTCAGAGCAGGGCGGGTTCGGCCGCGTCATGGCCTCGGTCGCCTTCGCGTCGCCGGACCGAACGGCCTCCGACCGCACGCATGGATCGCGCCCCTCGCGCCCCTC
The DNA here is from genome assembly GCF_040612795.1 of Streptomyces sp. NPDC006335. Classification (NCBI taxonomy): domain Bacteria; kingdom Bacillati; phylum Actinomycetota; class Actinomycetes; order Kitasatosporales; family Streptomycetaceae; genus Streptomyces; species Streptomyces sp. NPDC006335. The sequence continues at coordinate 92,288 of NZ_JBEXQX010000012.1, read as the reverse complement.
TCGCCCCTCGCGTTCCGCGCGCAGGCAGCGGCGGATGGATTCTGGGTCGAGTCCCTCGTTGCAGGCCTGGTGCAGGAGCCGGGCGAAGAGGTAGCTGGGATCTGCGCCCAGGGCCATGGCCAGCGCCTCCCTGGCCTCGATCTCGTCACCCGCGGACCAGGCAACCCAGCCGGCGAGGGTGAGCGGGGCTGCCGCGTGCTCGCCGTAGGGTCCGACGCACCGGCGAGCCAACGCGCGCCACAGACGCAGGGCCGGTCCGGCCTCCTCCGCCTCCATCCACTCGGCCGCGCGGTCCCGGGTGGTGCGGTCCTGCAGACCGAGGATGAGTTGCGCCGCGTCGTCGTGCCCGAGCAGTTCGTCGTCGCGCAGGTCGGCCTGGAGAGGGCCCGATACGGGCGCTGCCTCGGCGAAGCGTGTCATGGTGCGCCTGGCCAGGCGCAGCGTCTCCTCAGCCACGACGGCCCGGCTCGCCTCGTCGAGCATCCTGGGGACCATGGCCATGCCCGCTGTGTCCAGGGCGACCTCCTGCTCCAGCACGGCCGCGGTCTCCCAGGGCTGCAGCCTGGCCCGCAGCTCGCGTAGTGTGCCGCGCACCTGCAGTCCGGCGTACGTGGCCGCGGCGGCGAGCACCGATGTGCCGGGCAGACCCATGGGGAGTCCCTCCGCGGGACAGCATTCCTCGCTCGGACAGCAGTACGACCAGTAGCGACTGTCGGAAATGCACAACGCCTCGATCACGGGAACGTCGAGTCGGCCGCACTCCGTGCGCAGCAGCCCGGCGAGCGGGGCGAGCCGCTCCGTGATCTGCCTGCCCGTCTCACCCTGTCCGGGTTCCTGGCAGAGATAGGCGACCATCTGCTCGGGACGGCCGCCCCTGCGCTCGCTGCCGGTGATCAGTCCGTGGGCCAGCTGCCGGGCCACGGCCGGCCAGTCGTCCTTGTTCGCGGGGATGCCCAGCCGGGCCCGCCCACCGAACCGGCCGCGGCCGCCCCTGTCGTGCAGGGCGACCAGAACGATGCTGTCCTCGGGCCGGTATCCGAGCAGGTAGGGCAAGGCGTCGGCCAGTTCGCCCGGGGTCCGCAGGGTGACCTGGTGTTCGGCGCCATGCGCGTCGAATCCGACCCGGTCGCCGAGGCCCGAGCCGTCGCTGCCCCGCCCGTCGCTGCCCCGCCCGTCCTTACTCCGTCCGCCGCCGTTCCGTCCGCAGCTGCTCCGCCCTTCGCCGTTCCGCTGGTCGCTGTCCCGACCGCTGCTGCTCCGCCCTTCGCCGATCCGTCCGCCGCTGTCCCGACCGCTGCTGCTCCGCCCCTCGCCGACCCGTCCGTCGCTGTCCCGACCGTCGCCGGTCCGTCCGCTGCCGTTCCGTCCGCGGTTGTTGCCGTTTGCGGCGGGTCCCGTCGTTTCGCTGTGGTTCGTCATGCCCAGACGATCTCGCGGATTTCGACGTTCCGTTTAGACCTGTGGATAAGTCCGATCAGGGTCACGACAAGCTCTGTTCCCTCGTCCACAGCCGGACCGCCAGGCCGCCCCCTTGTCGGAGGCGTCCTGTTGTATGGGGGCATGACGCACATGAGCAAGACGGAGCTGCGCGAGGCTGCCGACGGAATCCTCGTCCGGCTCGTCGGGGACAGCACCGGGTCGGCGCGGCTGCGCGAGGACCAGTGGCGGGCGATCGAGGCACTGGTCGCCGACAAGCGCCGGGCTCTGGTTGTCCAGCGCACCGGATGGGGCAAGTCCGCGGTGTACTTCGTGGCGACGGCCCTGCTGCGCGAGCGCGGCGCCGGGCCGACCGTGATCGTCTCTCCGCTGCTCGCGCTCATGCGCAACCAGGTCGAGGCCGCCGCCCGAGCCGGCATCCACGCCCGGACCATCAACTCCTCGAACCCCGAGGAGTGGGAGACCATCCGCTCCGAGGTCGCCGCGGGCACGGTGGACGTGCTGCTCGTGAGCCCCGAGCGGCTCAACAACCCGGACTTCCGCGACAACGTCCTGCCCGAACTGTCCGCCACCACCGGCCTCCTCGTCGTCGACGAGGCGCACTGCATCTCCGACTGGGGCCACGACTTCCGCCCCGACTACCGCAGGCTGCGCACCATGCTCATCGACCTGCCTCCCGGCGTGCCGGTGCTGGCCACCACCGCCACGGCCAACGCCCGGGTCACTGCTGACGTGGCGGAGCAGTTGGGCACCGGCACCGGCTCGGACGCACTGGTGCTGCGCGGTCCGCTCGACCGCGAGAGCCTGAGCCTCGGAGTGCTCCAACTGCCCGACGCCGCCCACCGGCTGGCCTGGCTCGCCGATCATCTGGACGACCTGCCGGGCTCCGGGATCATCTACACGCTGACGGTGGCCGCCGCCGAGGAGATCACCGCTTTTCTGCGGCAGTGCGGCCACACCGTCGCCTCGTACACGGGAAAGACGGAGAACGCCGAACGCCAGCAGGCCGAGGAAGCCCTCCTCGCGAACAAGGTCAAGGCACTGGTGGCCACCTCCGCGCTGGGCATGGGGTTCGACAAGCCCGACCTCGGTTTCGTCGTCCACGTCGGCTCGCCCTCCTCCCCCATCGCCTACTACCAGCAGGTCGGCCGCGCCGGACGAGGAGTCGAGCACGCCGAGGTACTGCTCCTGCCCGGCCGCGAGGACGAGGCGATCTGGTCCTACTTCGCCTCCGTCGCGTTCCCGCCCGAAGAGGCCGTACGACGCACTCTGGACGCCCTCGCCCGCGCGGACCGGCCGCTGTCGCTGCCCGCGCTCGAACCGCTGGTGGAGCTGAACCGCACCCGCCTGGAGATCATGCTCAAGGTGCTGGACGTGGACGGCGCGGTCCACCGGGTCAAGGGCGGCTGGATCGCCACCGGTGCGCCCTGGTCGTACGACTCCGAGCGCTACGCCTGGGTCGCCAAGCAGCGCGCCACCGAGCAGCAGGCCATGCGTGACTACGCCACCACCACGAGCTGCCGTATGGAGTTTCTGAGGCGGCAGCTGGACGACGAGCAGGCGGCTCCCTGCGGTCGCTGCGACAACTGCGCCGGGCCCCGTTTCACCGCCGACATCTCCCCTGGCGCCCTGGAAACCGCGGGCGGCTCGCTCTCCCGCGCGGGTGTCGTGGTGGAGCCCCGCCGCATGTGGCCCACGGGCCTCCCGGCCATCGGTGTCGACCTGAAGGGGCGTATTCCGCCCGGCGAACAGGCCATGCCGGGCCGGGCCCTCGGGCGGCTGTCGGACATCGGCTGGGGCAACCGACTCCGGCCGCTGCTGGCGCCCCAGAATCCGGACGCTCCCGCCCCCGACGACGTGGCCAACGCCGTCGTGACCGTCTTGGCCGACTGGGCCAAGTCACCCGACGGCTGGGCCTCCAGCGCCCCGGACGCTCCAGCCCGCCCTGTCGGGGTGGTGACCGTTCCCTCGCGCAGCAGGCCCCAGTTGGTCCACTCGCTGGGCAGCCGGATCTCCGCCGTCGGACGCCTCCCATTGCTGGGGTCCCTCGCGTACACGGACCACTCCGACGACCTCTCCCTGCCCCGCTCCAACAGCGCTCAGCGACTGCGGGCCCTGCACGGGGCGCTCATCGTGCCTCCGCCTCTGCAGGAAGCCCTGCAGACGGCCGCAGGTCCCGTACTGCTCGTCGACGACATGACCGAGACCGGCTGGACCCTCGCCGTCGCCGCCCGGCTGCTGTTGCGGTCAGGAGCACAGGGGGTGTTGCCTCTGGTACTGGCCGTACGCGGCTGAGCAGGCACCGGAGGCGACAGCATTCCAGACCCGCCCCCGGTACAGGCCGACATTTGGCGCGCTCGGAGGTCCCAGGCGTCGCCCGGCAAAACACTGGGTAGGGATATAAGCCACGAACCATCTGATTCGGGTCGGCGAGCCCAATTGCTCGTTGCCGCAACCAAGTTCGACAGGAAGAATTGAGGTCCGCTCCCCGCACGGCCTCGTCCGTTGACCGGCAGGGCTCTGCTGCGGTGTGCGCACTCCCCCGAATCCGACCCCGCCCGCCGTATGGGCGCGTAGCCGAAGGGAGGACCGTGACCTTCGGATTCGCTCCGTCCTCCGCGGCGTCCACGTCGTCAGCCGACCTGTCCGCCGCATCCGCCAACCCTATGGCCCGTCTGCTCGAACCCGCCGAGTGGGCCGAGGCCGGCATCCCCCTGCTGCGCAACCCGCGCGAGGTCGTCAGCGGTCTGCACTCGCGGCACCGTCCCAAACCGGCGACCGCGATCGTGGCGGTCCTCGACCCGGACGAACGGCTGCGGGCGAGCGCCTCGTTCACGCGTCGCCCGGCACCGGCCGACGGCTGGATGTTCCGGAACACGCTGCTTGCCCAGTTGCGCCGGGTGATCCCGCACGACCTGCGGCGCCGCACCCCCGTGCGCACCGCCGTGCTGCTCTACTGCCGTGAGGGCGACGCGCGTTGGACGGAGGAGGACGGCGCGTGGATGTGGGGCTTGCGTGACGCCTGCACCCTGCACGGGCTGCGCTGCGGGGCGTACATCACGCTGACACGCGACGGATGGCAGGTGCTCGGCGAGGGACGCGGCGGACGCCGACCGAACGCGGACTCCGCGCCGGAACCCTTCGCCACGTCGGAATCACCGCCCCTGCTGCCCCGCACCGGTGGCGCCGCCTCGGAGGTCCTGCGTCGCGCGGCGGCTCGCTGAAGCCGCGCTCGTCCGTAACAAGCACCGTCGCTCGGCCGTACGTCGGTGACGTACGGCCCCTGGCGTGACGGTGACGCACGACCTCCGACGCGACACACGGCCCTGGTACGTGGGTGACGTACAACCTGGCGTGACAGTGACGCACGACCTCCGACGCGACACACGCCCCTGGTACGTGGGTGACGTACAACCCCTGGCGTGACGGTGACGCACGGCTCCGACGCGGCACACACGTCGGTGGCGGACGGCCCCTGCGTGGTGGCGCCGGGCACAGACGCTCCTCGAGCCGACACGGCGGGTGAAGTCCGGACCGCGCGTCCGCACAGACGCGGGCACGCCGAGGGACTCTCCGTGCAGGTGCCGCACAGGCGGCACCTTTCCTCACCCCCCGGCGTCCCTCCGGATCACCGAAACCGGCTCAGACCCCGGCGCTCAGCAGCGAGTTGATCTGCTGCGGGTCGCCGCAGACGATCAGCAAGGCACCGGCTCGGGAGTGAGCCAGAGGCAGGGCCTCGGCGACAGCCGCGGCGGAACCGCCGTTGACGGCGACCACGACCACCGGACGGGACACGGCACGCGAGGCCGCGGTGGCATCCGCGTAGAACACGTCGTCACCGGCGTCGTGCTGGGCCCAGTAGGCGGCTTCGCCGAAGGACAGCTCATGGGCGGCCCACGGATGCTGTTCGCCGGTGGTGATCACCAGCACTTCACCGGGGGCACGGCCCGACTCCAGCAGGAGATCCACCGCTTCCTCGGCGGCGTCGAGCGCACCGGCGGCCGAGGCCGGGATGAGCTGGATCTGCGGCGCCGCCGAAGCCGGGACCGGACTCGGGGCGGAGGTGACAGGGGCGGCAGGGCCCGGCACTGCGGGCTTGGCCACGGCCACGTCGTGCGGCATCCGCTGCACCGGCGGCCCGGGCCGGGGGCCTGGACGACCGGGGCGCGGCGGAGCCACGGGGCGTGGACCGGGTACGGGACGGGGGGTCGGCGCGATGCGGCCGCTGGCCGGAGTGGCGCGGGGACCCTGGGCACTCTCGTGAATCTGAGGCTCCTCGGGAATGAGAGGCATGGGCTGATTTTTATCAAACGTTGGTGCGGCTCGCGTCAGCGGGTGGCACATCAGTGCGAGCGGAATCGTCAGAAATCGAAGCCGAGCTGGCCCTCGATTCCCGGAACGCTTCCCTCCGCCCAGCTACGGGCTTTCTTGAGGTGCCGCCACTGGGGCAGCGCATCAAGATACGCCCATGACAACCGGTGGTACGGGGTGGGGCCCCTAACCTCCAGCGCGGCCTTGTGCACGGGTGAGGGATACCCGGCGTTGGCCGCGAAACCGAAGTCTGCATGGTCGATACCCAGTTCGGCCATCATTTTGTCGCGCTGAACCTTGGCGATCACCGAGGCCGCGGCGACCGCCACACAGGATTGGTCGCCCTTGATCACGGTCCGGACCTTCCAGGGCGTCCCGAGATAGTCATGCTTCCCGTCGAGGATCACCGCGTCCGGCCGGACCGGGAGTGCCTCGAGGGCACGCACGGCGGCGATCCGCAGGGCGGCCGTCATCCCCATGTGATCGATCTCTTCCGGAGACGCGTGCCCCAGGGCGTACGACGTCACCCATGTCCGCAGTTCTTCTGCGAGTTCGGTGCGGCGCTTGACGCTGAGCAGCTTGGAGTCGGTGAGGCCTTGGGGCGGTCGGCGCAGTCCGGTGACCGCCGCGCAGACGGTGACCGGGCCGGCCCAGGCACCTCGCCCCACCTCGTCGACACCTGCGATGATCTTCGCTCCGGTCGTGGCACGAAGAGAGCGCTCGACGGTGTGAGTAGGCGGTTCGTACGGCATGGCGCCCTTAGCGTACGCCGCTCGGATCACCCTGCGACACCCCGGTTTCCCCGGACGGTGCCGGGACGCCCACGAAGAGCACTCACGGCCCGCTCGACCGCAGCAGCGGCATCACGAACTGGTCGATCATCTCTTCGAGATCCTGGTCGCCCCATTCACTACCGCGCATCTTGGAGCGATACATCATCATGGCGGGGATGGCGTCGAAGACATAGTCGTTCGCCGCGTCGGGACGCACCTCACCCCGCTCCATTCCACGGGTGATGATCTCACGAAGCAGCTTGACGCTCGGCTCCACCACCCCGTTGAAGATCACGGCATGGAAGCGCTCCGCCTGAGCCTGATCGCATTCGTGAATGACAGAACGCAACGCGAAGCCGGGGCGGGAGAACATCGCCTCGCGCGCTTGGCGGCACAGGTGGAGCAGATCCTCGCGCACCCCGCCGAGATCCGGGGCCTCCTCGAAACGCGGCAGTCCGGCCCGGAGGGCGTCCGCGACGAGGTCCTCCTTGGACGGCCAGCGGCGGTAGACCGCGGCCTTGCCGGTCTGGGCTCCGGCGGCGACACCTTCCATCGTGAGGCCGTTCCAGCCGACCGTACTGAGCTGCTCCAGAGCGGCGTCGAGAATCGCACGCTCCAGCACGGCGCCGCGCCGACGGAGGGAGGCCGTCTGAGCGGGAGCGGCCGTCCAGCGCGAGGTAACCATCTGAATGTCTCCAGCGAACAAGGAAGCGGGGAATGCGGGGAGGGACGGAACACCGCGCGGCGACACAGGGGGACACGCCGCGCGCCAACAAAGTTAAGTGAACGCTTGCGTTCACTACTGGGGACTCACTACCGTTGACGCAACAGTGAACGCGACCGTTCACTAACGCGCTTGTGGGGGACCCATAGTGACAACCTCTCAGTTGATCAAGGATCAGAAACCAGGTGCGGCCCGCCGGGAAGGACGTCCCGGAATCGCGCTCGCCGTCATCGCGGCCTGCCAACTCATGGTGGTACTGGACGCGACGATTGTGAACATCGCGCTGCCGCACATTCAAGACGCTCTCAAGTTCAGCACCACCGACCTCACATGGGTCGTCAGCGCCTACACGCTCACCTTCGGCGGCCTGCTGCTTCTGGGCGGCCGCGCCGGTGACATCCTCGGCCGCCGCCGGGTCTTCATGACCGGCATCCTGCTGTTCACCTTCGCCTCGTTGCTCGGCGGTCTCGCCCAGGAACCCTGGCAACTGCTGGCCGCCCGTGTTCTGCAGGGCGTGGGTGGCGCGATCGCGTCGCCGACCTCGCTGGCACTGATCACCACCACGTTCCCCGAGGGGCCGGAGCGGAACCGTGCCTTCGGTGTCTTCGCCGCCGTCTCCGCGGGCGGTGGCGCCATAGGCCTCCTGGCGGGAGGCATGCTCACCGAGTGGCTCGACTGGCGCTGGGTGCTCTTCGTGAACGTGCCGATCGGTGTGCTGATCGCCGTACTCACCCCGCTGTACATCAGCGAGTCCGAACGGCACAGCGGCCGCTTCGACATCGCGGGCGCCCTGACCTCCACGGGAGGTATGGCCCTGCTGGTCTACGGCTTCATCCGCGCCGCCGACCAGGGCTGGCGGGACAACCTGACCATCGGTTCCTTCGGTGCGGCCGTGCTGCTCCTGCTCGCCTTCGCGTTCATCGAGTCGCGCGCCAAGGAGCCGATCACTCCCCTGCGGATGTTCGCCGACCGCAACCGCTCGGGCACGTACGTGATCATGCTGAGCCTGGCCGCCGCGATGTTCGGCATGTTCTTCTACATCGTGCTCTTCGTCCAGAACGTCCTGGACTACACCCCGATCGAGGCCGGTCTCGCCTTCCTGCCCGTGACGGTCGTCATCGCGCTGGGCGCGGGCCTGTCGCAGCGGTTCCTGCCGGTGCTCGGCCCCAAGCCGTTCATGCTCACGGGTTCGGCACTCGCCGTGACGGGACTCGCCTGGCAGGCCCTCATCAACTCCGACAGCACTTACGTGGGTGGAGTTCTCGGCCCGATGCTGATCTTCGGCTTCGGCATGGGCCTGAACTTCGTGACACTGACGATCACCGCGGTCTCGGGCGTCGCCCAACATGAGGCCGGCGCGGCCTCCGGGCTGCTCAACACCACGCAGCAGGTGGGTGGTTCGCTCGGTCTGTCCATCCTGACGACGGTGTTCGGGTCGGCAAGCAAGGACGAGGCGGAGAAGCAACTGCCGCACTTCATGGCCGACGGTTCGGCGGAGCAGAAGGCGGAGTTCGCCAAGACGCACCAGCTCCCCGCCCCTTGGGGACACGAGGTGCTTGCCCAGGGCATCTCGTCCGGGTTCGTGGCGGCCGCCTCGATAGCCGTGCTCGCCCTCATCAGCGCCTGGCTGGTGATCAAGGTCCGCAAGAGCGACCTGGAGGCACTCGCCGGCACGGCGGGTCCGGGCCTCGGCTGACGGAGCCGGGCTCTCGATGAGCCGCGGATGGCCGGACCGGATCCGGCGGATCGACCGCGAGGACGACGGTCCGGCCATCCGAACCAGCAGGACCGCGCACAGCAGAGGGAACAGCGGCAACCACCCCATCACCACACCCCGCCCCTCCCGCGTGCCTTCTGCGCGCACCGGCCCATCCGTCGCACGCAATCTGCCATGACAACGAGCGCATGGTTACGCAGAGTTCCCGACATGCACAGAGAGTTTCGACGATGTGATCGGCGGTCCGGTACGGGTCTTCTACTCCGACACCCGCAGCCACTCCGGAAACGCCTCGGTCCGTTGCACCCACTCGGCAGGCGGCGTCCCGGCCTTGCCCCCGGCGATCACACCTCCCACGATGGCGCAGGTCGTGTCCACGTCACCACCGACCTGGGCGGTCGTCCAGAACGCCTCTTCGAAGTCGCCCAGGGACCGGGCGGCGGACCAGAGGGCGAACGGAACGGTGTCGTGGGCGGTCGTACGGCGCCCGCAGCCCAGCACGGCCGCCACGGTGGAAGCGTCGCCGTAGTCGAGCATGTCGCGGGCCCGCCGCAGCCCCGCGCCGACGGCACTCTTCGGGACCAGCGCGATGACCCCGTCCAGGAGCGCACCGGGGCTGGGAGGACCGCCGGGGGCGGCGGCCAGCGCGGCGGCCGCGGCGACGGCCATGGCACCGACGACTGCCTCCCGGTGCTGGTGCGTGGGGTACGCCGAGATCTCCGCCTGGTGGGTCGCCTGCTCCGGATCGTCAGCGTAGAAGGCTCCGAGGGGTGGGATACGCATCGCGGCGCCGTTGCCCCAGGAACCCTGCCCGTTGAAGAGGGCCGCGGCGAGCTCACGCCAGTCACCGCCCTCGCGGACCAGCCGCAGCAACCGGTTGACGGCGGGCCCGTAGCCCCGGTCGAAGTCGTGGTGGGTGGCGAAGGACTGGGCCAGGGCGTCCTGGTCGACGCGGTGGTGGGCCGCCAGGACGGCCACGACCGAGCAGGCCATCTCGGTGTCGTCCGTCCACTGCCAGTCGCCGGGCGGCAGCTCGCGGTTCTTCAGCAGCGGGTAGTTCACCGGCACGAAGAACTGCGATCCCAGCGCGTCTCCCACGGCCAGGCCCCGCAGACTGGCCAGGGCACGGTGCAGGCGGCCGTCGGGTGAGGAGTCAGCGGTCATCGGTCTGCCACTCTAATCGGTGATCCCGTACGGCTCCGGCTCTCTCCAGCGGTTGAAGGGCCGGTCGAGGGCGTACTTGCCGTCGTCCCCGAGAACGAGCATCCGCATCTCCGCGTTCCCCGGATTCGACAGGGACTCGAACTCGGCGACCGTCCAGTGGAACCAGCGCATGCAGAACAGCCGCATGGCCAGGCCGTGCGTCACGATCAGGACGTTAGGCGGATGGTCGGGCGCCTCGAAGCTGCGGAACAGGCTTTCCAGGAAGCCGCCGACCCGGTCGTACACGTCGGCCCCGGACTCGCCCTGGGCGAACCGGTAGAAGAAGTGCCCGTAGGCGTCGCGGTACGCCTTCTGGAGGCGTACGTCGTCGCGGTCCTGCCAGTTTCCCCAGTCCTGCTCCCGGAGCCGGGGTTCCTCGCGCACCCGTATGAGCTCGGGGTCCAGATGGAAGGCGCGAAGGGTCTCGTGCGTACGGCGGTACGGAGAGACGTAGACGCTGACGCGTTCGCGGCCCAGTACCTCTCGCAGCCTTTTGCCGGTCTCCTCCGCCTGCCGCCAGCCCCGTTCCGTCAGGGCGAGGGCGTGGTCGGGCTCGCGCTCGTACACGGTGTCATCAACATTGCCCGTTGACTCCCCGTGTCGGACAAGGACGATTCTCCGTGGTCGTGCCATGCCAAGACCCTAGATCGGGTGAGGGCGTATCGAGCACTCGTACAGGCTCCATACAGCGTAGGTCACACATTTCCCGCACCCTCGGCCACGCGGAGGCGCACGTTCGGTGAGTCCGGATCTCAAACCGTCCAGGCCGGTTCGAGGTCCAGGATGTCGCCGGTGAGGGCGGCGACATCTGCCTCGGTCTGCGCCCTCAGGGCGAGTCGTTCCACCCTTTCGGTGCGGTACTTGCCGTGCTCTGCGGCCGACCGCCACATCGAGAGCACGAGGAACTCGTTGCCCGGAGCCTCGCCGAACAGGCCGCGGATCATGCCGGGCGAGCCGGCCATCGCCGGATTCCAGACCTTCTCCTGCATCAGGGTGAAGTGCTCCGCGCGCTCTTCATGGACGCGGCAGTGGGCGAACCGCACCAGATCGGCGTCGGTGAAGCGGGGCTCGAAGCCTGTCTTCACGTCGAAGCGGTAGTCGAACAGCTTGACCTGGATGTCCTTGAACGTGCCTGACTGGGCCGCCGCGAGCCGGTCGTGGGAACGCGCCATGAAGGAGTCGTAGAAGGAACGGCTCTCCCAGAAGGAGAAGATGTGCGCCACACCCTGCCGCCCCCGGCTCCAGCCTCCGCCCTGTCCCCGAAACCCCGGCTCTCCCAGAAGCCCCGCCCACTTTCGCTGCCCCCGCTCGAACCCGCGGCGGTCCACCACGGTGCAGCGAATCCACTTGACCAGCACCGCGCCATGGTAAGGCCACGGGGCGTGGCGCCGGTCACGCTCGACGGCACAGGTGACCCACGAGTGTCAGACGCGCGTGGCAGGATGGACAACCGGTCTTGCCTGACCGGCAGTTCGGGCCGCGGGCGCAGGGGGAAGGGGAAATCCGGTGAGCGGCATCAACAAGGGGATCCGCAAGGTCGAGGTCTCGCTCAAGTGGGATCCGAGTCCGGCGGGGCAGTCGGCCACCGACCTGGACATCGTCGCGGCGACCTACGTGGCGGGCGATCCGTACGGTGATCCCGCCTATGTGGTGCACTTCGACAGCCGTTCACCCGACGGCACGATCTATCTCAACCGGGACAGCAAGGACGGCAAGGGCTTCGGCTGGGACGAGGTCATGACCCTCGAACTCGACCGGCTGGACGCCCGGTACACGCGCGTGGTCGTCGGCACCGTCATCCAGCAGCGCTCCGCGCACCGCACCTTCGTCGGCGTGATCAACCCGGGCCTGCGCATACGAGAGGGCTACACGGTCCTGGCCGAGGACGACTTCGGCGGCGTCCTCGGCGCCACGGCTGCGAAGGTCGCGGAGTTCGTGCGCCAGGAAGACGGCACCTGGGACTTCCACCCCGAGATCAGCGGCTTCGAGGGCGACCCCGCGACGTTCACCCGGAGCATGGGCCGGGCGTGACGCGTCAGCCGGCGGTCCAGCCCGGGACCGTCGGCAGCACCGTCTCGGCGACGCGGAACAACGCGAGGTCATCGGGCAGGACGTCGTCCTGACGCCATATGGAGACCTCGTAGAAGCCGCCGCCGTCCTTGATGTCCTTGGCGACGAGCAGGTTGCGGGCGATGCCGCCGGGACCGGTGTCCACCTTGCCCCCACCGAGGTTGAACTTGAGGGCGATGGTCCGGTCCGAGTAGAGGACCGCCGGGTGCCCGCCCACCGTCCTGTTCTGCGCCGACCTCCCCAAGAAGCGGGCCATCTCGGCCACAGGGATGTCGTCGTCGGACGTCGAGAGCTTCACGGAGTAGGTGGAGAGCTGGATTTCGGCCTCGGGTGTGACGGTCTTGGTGCCGTCGGCCCACTTGCCCACGCTCTCGTTGCCGCTGGCGTTCATGGCGTACTCGGTCGGCGTGCCGAGCAGTGTGGGCAGGTCCGCCCGGTTCAGCGCCGTGCACAACTGCACCCCCGAGACGGGCTTCGACGGCCGGGCGTCGTCCGATGTGTGGCACTCGGCGGGCTCGGGATCAGCGGTCTTCTGCTGAAAGGTCCCTGACAACAGCAGAGCGGCGAGCCCCCCGACCACCACCAGTGCCGCCAGGACCTGTCCCCACACGCTAGAGGCCTTCTCGGGAGGCCTCACACCCTCCGCCACATCGGCGATCTGCTGCTCAGTCATGTTCCCCGCGTCCCCCACCCTGCCGTTCGCGCCGGTCGTGCGCTGGGGGAGCGTAACGTGTGATCGCCTCGTGGAGAAACGGAAAAACCGGAGGCGGTGCAGTCGATGTCCGACTGCACCGCCTCGACGGCTGACTCAGATCAGCTGCAACCGCTGGTCGAGCCGCAACCCTCGCAGATGTAGCAGGAACCGGCCCGCTGCATCTTCGTACCGCAGGAGAAGCACAGCGGGGCGTCGGCCTGGATGCCCAGCTGCATCTCCACCAGCTCGGCGCTGGTGTGGGCCTGCTGCGGAGCCGGCTTGGCCGCCTCGACCTCGGCCTTCGGCGTGGCGACCGCCTTCAGCTCCTGGGCGCGCGGCGCCGACTGGGCCAGACCCTCGACGTCGACCTCCTCCTCGGTCGGCTCGTACGAGCCGGTCTCGAGGTGGCGCTGCCGCTCCTCGGCGGAGTGGATGCCGAGCGCGGAGCGGGTCTCGAAGGGCAGGAAGTCGAGCGCCAGGCGGCGGAAGATGTAGTCGACGATCGACTGCGCCATCCGCACGTCCGGGTCGTCCGTCATGCCGGCCGGCTCGAAGCGCATGTTGGTGAACTTCGAGACGTACGTTTCCAGCGGCACGCCGTACTGGAGGCCTACGGAGACGGCGATGGAGAAGGCGTCCATCATGCCCGCGAGGGTGGAGCCCTGCTTGGACATCTTCAGGAAGACCTCGCCGAGACCGTCGTCCGGGTAGGAGTTGGCGGTCATGTAGCCCTCGGCGCCACCGACCGTGAAGGACGTGGTGATGCCGGGACGGCCCTTGGGGAGGCGCTTGCGGACCGGGCGGTACTCGATGACCTTCTCGACCGCCTCGCGGATGGTCGCCTCGGCCTTCTCCGTGACCTCGGTCTTCTCCTTCTCCTTGGTCTTCGCGGAGAGGGGCTGGCCGACCTTGCAGTTGTCGCGGTAGATGGCGAGCGCCTTGACGCCCATCTTCCAGGCCTCGAAGTAGACCTCTTCGACGTCTTCGACGGTCGCCGACTCCGGCAGGTTGACCGTCTTGGAGAGCGCACCGGAGATCCAGGGCTGGATCGCGGCCATCATGCGGACGTGACCCATCGCGGAGATGGAGCGCTCACCCATGGCGCAGTCGAACACCTCGTAGTGCTCGTGCTTGAGCCCGGGGGCGTCGATCACATTGCCGTGCTCGGCGATGTGGGCGACGATCGCCTCGATCTGCTCCTCCTGGTAGCCCAGGCGGCGCAGGGCCTGCGGGACGGTGCCGTTGACGATCTGCATCGAGCCGCCGCCGACCAGCTTCTTGAACTTGACCAGCGCGAGGTCGGGCTCGAGGCCGGTGGTGTCGCAGGACATCGCGAGACCGATGGTGCCGGTCGGGGCGATGACGGACGCCTGGGCGTTACGGAAACCGTTCTTCTCGCCGAGGCGCAGCACGTCCTGCCAGGCCTCCGTGGCGGCGGCCCAGATCGGCGTGTCCAGGTCGTCCATGCGGACGGCCTTGCCGTTCTCGTCGGAGTGCTGCTTCATGACCCGCAGATGCGGCTGCGCGTTGCGGGCGTAGCCGTCGTACGGGCCGACGACCGCGGCGAGTTCGGCGGAGCGCTTGTACGACGTGCCGGTCATCAGGGAGGTGATGGAGCCGGCGAGGGCACGGCCGCCGTCGGAGTCGTAGGCGTGGCCGGTCGCCATCAGCAGGGCGCCGAGGTTGGCGTAGCCGATGCCGAGCTGGCGGAACGCGCGCGTGTTCTCGCCGATCTTCTGCGTCGGGAAGTCCGCGAAGCAGATGGAGATGTCCATCGCGGTGATGACGAGCTCGACGACCTTGGCGAAGCGCTCGACCTCGAAGGACTGGTTGCCCTTGCCGTCGTCCTTGAGGAACTTCATCAGGTTCAGCGAGGCGAGGTTGCAGGACGTGTTGTCCAGGTGCATGTACTCGCTGCAGGGGTTCGAGCCGTTGATACGGCCGGACTCCGGGCAGGTGTGCCAGTGGTTGATGGTGTCGTCGTACTGGATGCCCGGGTCGGCACAGGCCCACGCGGCCTCGGCCATCTTGCGGAACAGCGCCTTGGCGTCGACCTCTTCGATGACCTCGCCGGTCATGCGGGAGGTCAGGCCGAACTTGCCGCCCTGCTCGACGGCCTTCATGAACGCGTCGTTCACGCGGACCGAGTTGTTGGCGTTCTGGTACTGGACGGACGTGATGTCGTCGCCGCCCAGGTCCATGTCGAAGCCCGCGTCGCGCAGGGCGCGGATCTTCTCCTCCTCCTTCACCTTGGTCTCGATGAAGTCCTCGATGTCGGGGTGGTCGACGTCGAGGATGACCATCTTGGCGGCGCGGCGCGTGGCGCCACCCGACTTGATCGTTCCTGCGGAGGCGTCGGCACCGCGCATGAAGGAGACGGGACCCGAGGCGTTGCCGCCCGAGGACAGCAGTTCCTTGGAGGAGCGGATGCGGGAGAGGTTCAGGCCGGCACCGGAGCCGCCCTTGAAGATCATGCCCTCTTCCTTGTACCAGTCGAGGATCGACTCCATGGAGTCGTCGACGGACAGGATGAAGCAGGCGGAGACCTGCTGCGGCTGGGGCGTGCCGACGTTGAACCACACAGGGCTGTTGAAGCTGAAGATCTGGTGCAGGAGGGCGTACGCCAGCTCGTGCTCGAAGATCTCCGCGTCGGCGGGCGAGGCGAAGTACTTGTAGTCCTCGCCGGCCTTGCGGTACGTCTTCACGATGCGGTCGATGAGCTGCCTCAGGCTCACCTCGCGCTGGGGGGTGCCGACGGCACCGCGGAAGTACTTGCTGGTGACGATGTTGACCGCGTTCACCGACCAGAAGTCGGGGAACTCGACGCCACGCTGCTCGAAGTTGACCGAGCCGTCGCGCCAGTTGGTCATGACGACGTCACGAAGCGCCCATTCCACCTCGTCGTACGGGTGCACGCCGGGGGTGGTGTGGATGCGCTCGATGCGCAGGCCCTTGTTCGCAGCCGCCTTGGTGCCCTTGGCACGGGAACTCCGTGCCGGACCGCTCGCCGTCTCTGTCATGCCGCCTCCCTGTACGGGCGTAAACGCCCTGAAGTGCCCCGTTGTTCCCGTGGCACGGTGTTCTGTCTGGTATTGCGGGCACCCACTCACTACCGCCCGCAACAGATCCTGGTTCGCCGCCGTCCGGCCGGCCCGGGGTGCTGGCCCGGTCCGGCCCGCCGATCAGTCGGCGGCGCGGGCGGGC
This sequence comes from Streptomyces sp. NPDC006335, assembly GCF_040612795.1. Classification (NCBI taxonomy): domain Bacteria; kingdom Bacillati; phylum Actinomycetota; class Actinomycetes; order Kitasatosporales; family Streptomycetaceae; genus Streptomyces; species Streptomyces sp. NPDC006335. Next base: position 76,155 of record NZ_JBEXQX010000012.1, on the reverse strand, counting down.
TCGGGGACTTGAGCAGTCTCTCCGGGCCCGCGATCGTCTTCCTGGCTCCCCGCGACGGCCCCGTCGCCGTCCACAGCCTCTCCGCGGTCCTCGTCGTCCGCGGCGGGGGGCCCCGTCTCCCTCAGTTCCGCGATGGCCGCATCGAAGTCCTCGAGCGAGTCGAACGCCCGGTAGACGGAAGCGAACCGCAGATAGGCGACGAGATCGAGTTCCTGCAACGGGCCGAGTATGGCCAGCCCCACGTCATGGGTGGTCAACTCGGCGCTTCCGGTGGCCCGCACCGCCTCCTCGACCCGCTGGCCGAGCTGGGCGAGCGCGTCCTCGGTGACAGGCCGTCCCTGGCACGCCTTGCGCACACCGTTGATGACCTTGGTACGACTGAAAGGCTCGGTGACTCCGGACCGCTTGACCACCATGAGCGAACAGGTCTCCACGGTCGTGAAACGACGGGAGCAGTCCGGACACTGGCGGCGCCTGCGGATCGACGTGCCGTCGTCGGTCGTACGACTGTCGACGACGCGGCTGTCGGGGTGCCTGCAGAAGGGGCAGTGCATGAACTCCCAACCTCCTCACAGCAGACTCAATAGCCTCGCTGAGCCCCATGGGCCCCTCGAAGCAGCCCCAAGCATAGGCGATCGCTGCGGGCGCCGAGACCCGGGGGACCACAACTTCTGGGCTGCTGTAGCAATCCAAGCACTACATGTAGGGATTGGCACGGCATACACGCCGTACACGCGCGTCGCGCCTGTATGGGCGTGTGCCATACGACCGTCCCGGCGCCGGGCGAACACGACGCACAGCCGTATCCCTGCGGCGCATGCGGAGATACCGTGGGCGCCACAAGGAGGGGACGTGGGATTCCCGCACAGATGGGAGCCGTTACCCGGCCGACGGGGTACCGGATGGCAGACTGGGGCAACAACCCGCGAGGTCGCCGTCCGGCGGTGAAGAGTACAGCAATGGGCCCTTTTGTTCGGCAGGCGGCGCGTTAGCCATACACCCAGACACATGATCGCGTCAGACAATCCGCGATTTTTCACTCGAACGTGTGTTTGGCGCAACCTTTCGAAAGCAACTACCGTTGTCCAGCAGGGAGACCATCGAGAGGGGCCGACGTGACCACGACCGCAGACAGTGCCACCATCACTGCCCAGGACCGTTCCCAGGGCCGACTCGAGCCGGTGCATGCGATGAACGAAGCCGTGAATCCGGAGGGGCACAAGCGCTCCCTGCCGGGCCGACCTCCAGGCATCCGGGCCGACAGCTCGGGACTCACCGACAGGCAGCGCCGGGTGATCGAGGTCATCAGGGACTCCGTCCAGCGGCGCGGCTACCCGCCGTCCATGCGGGAGATCGGCCAGGCGGTCGGCCTGTCCAGCACCTCGTCCGTCGCACACCAGCTCATGGCGCTGGAGCGCAAGGGCTTCCTACGCCGCGACCCGCACCGCCCGCGCGCGTACGAGGTGCGCGGCTCGGACCAGGGTGCCTCGGTGCAGCCCACGGACACCGCGGGCAAGCCTGCCGCGTCGTACGTCCCGCTGGTGGGCCGGATCGCCGCCGGTGGCCCGATCCTCGCCGAGGAATCCGTCGAGGACGTGTTCCCTCTCCCCCGCCAGCTCGTCGGCGACGGTGAGCTGTTCGTGCTGAAGGTCGTCGGCGACTCGATGATCGAGGCCGCGATCTGTGACGGCGACTGGGTGACCGTGCGCCGCCAGCCCGTCGCCGAGAACGGCGACATCGTGGCCGCGATGCTCGACGGCGAGGCCACCGTCAAGCGCTTCAAGCGCGAGGACGGCCATGTCTGGCTCCTCCCCCACAACTCCGCGTACGAGCCGATCCCGGGCGACGACGCGACGATCCTCGGCAAGGTGGTCGCGGTTCTGCGGCGCGTCTGAGCACCGCGGAAGGCCTCGCCGATCCGACCGGGCCCCGGAACCCCTGCGCCGGTTCCGGGGCCCTGCCCTGTCCGGCGCCCGGTGACGGGCTGCTGCGCATCGACTGTTGGCCTGACCCGGCGCCGGGTCAGGCCAACAGTCGTTCACCCGAGCTCCGCCTGGGCTTTCTCGGCCTCGGCGGCGAGCGCGGCCGCTTCCGTGGCCTTCGCCGCGGCATCGATCGCCGCCAGCGACTTCCGTACCTGGTTACGGTCCGTGGTGTACCAGAAGTCGGGCAGTGACGCCTTGAGATAGCTGCCGTACCGCGCTGTCGCCAACCGCTGGTCCAGTACGGCGACCACGCCACGATCCCCCGAGGCCCGTACGAGGCGACCGGCGCCCTGGGCCATGAGCAGGGCGGCGTGCGTGGCCGCGACCGCCATGAAGCCGTTGCCGCCCGCCTCTTCCACCGCCTTCTGGCGGGCGCTCATCAAGGGGTCGTCGGGGCGCGGGAACGGGATCTTGTCCATGACGACGAGCTGGCAACTGGGACCTGGCACGTCGACGCCCTGCCAGAGCGACAGCGTGCCGAAAAGACAGGTCTTGGGGTCGGCCGCGAAGTTCTTGATCAGTTCGCCGAGGGTCTCCTCGCCCTGGAGGAGGATCGGAAACTCCGGGATACGGGAGCGCAGCTCCTCGGCGGCCAACTGGGCCGCCCTCATGGAGGAGAAGAGTCCCAGCGTGCGGCCGCCGGCCGCCTGGATGAGCTCCGTGAGTTCGTCGAGCATGTCCACTCGGTCGCCGTCACGCGCGGGGCGCGACAGGTGCTTGGCGACGTAGAGGATGCCCTGCCTCGGGTAGTCGAAGGGCGAACCGACGTCGATGCCCTTCCACTTCGGCACGTCTTCGCCCTCGGTGCCTTCCGGAGCGAGTCCCAGGGACGCTCCCACGCCGTTGAAGTCGCCGCCCAGCTTCAGGGTCGCCGAGGTCAGGACCACGGAGCGGTCCGCGAAGAGCTTCTCCCGCAGCAGGCCCGACACCGACATGGGGGCCACGCGCAGGGAGGCGCCGAAGCGGTCGTGTCGCTCGTACCAGACGACGTCCCACTCCGAACCGTTCGTGATCCGCTCCGCCACATCGTGCACCGACTCCACGGAGGCCAGCGCCTGCTTGCGGACCGCGTCCTCGTCCTGGACCGACTTGTCGCGTGTCGCTCCGATCGCGGAGATGACCGTACGAGCGGCGTCACGCAGGGCCATCAGCGCGTATCCCAGGTCTTCCGGGATCTCCTCCAGCCTGCCGGGCAGGGCCAGCTCCATCAACCGCTCGAAGCCCTCGGCCGCGGTCTGGAGCTGGTCGGCAGCCTTTTCGTTGACGAGCTTCGCGGCGCGGCGCACCGCGCGGTTGACCTGGCCGGGGGTGAGCTCGCCGGTGGCGACACCGGTGACCCGGGAGACCAGTTCGTGCGCCTCGTCGACGATCAGGACCTCGTGCTGAGGAAGGACGGGGGCGCCTTCGATGGCGTCGATCGCGAGCAGCGCGTGGTTGGTGACGACGACCTCGGCGAGCTTGGCGCGCTCGCGGGCCATCTCGGCGAAGCACTCGGCGCCGTAGGCGCACTTCGTCGCTCCCAGGCACTCGCGGGAGGACACGGAGATCTGCGCCCAGGCGCGGTCGGAGACACCCGGAGTGAGGTCGTCGCGGTCACCGGTCTCGGTGTCCTGCGACCAGTCCCGCAGCCGCAGCAGGTCCTGACCCAGCTTGCTGGTGGGCGCGGCGGCCTCGAACTGGTCGAAGAGGCCCTCCTCCTCGTCCTGCGGAACACCCTCGTGGAGGCGGTGCAGACACAGATAGTTCGACCGGCCCTTGAGCATCGCGAACTCGGGGCGACGCCGCAGCAGCGGGTGCAGCGCGTCGACCGTGCGCGGCAGGTCGCGCTCGACGAGCTGTCTCTGCAGGGCAAGGGTGGCCGTCGCGACGACGACCCGCTCCCCGTGCGCAAGCGCGGGCACGAGGTAGCCCAGCGACTTTCCGGTACCGGTGCCGGCCTGCACCAGCAGGTGGGAACCGTCGTCGATCGCGTCCGCGACGGATTCGGCCATGGTCACCTGGCCGGGGCGCTCCGTACCGCCGACGGCAGTGACGGCAGCATGCAGGAGTTCGGGGAGTGAGGGCTTCGTCATAGCGCGACCACCCTACGGCTCAGCACTGACAAAGGGGTGATCAAGGCGGGGACGAGAGGCGGGATCAAGGCCGGGACCTCGTCGGAGAAGGAACGGGGGGAGGCCGGATCGGATCGCATCGGTTCGGCTACGCCCGGGTTGGGTCCTGCCAGTTCCGGTCGGGACCAGTCGGGATCAGACAGGACCGACTTCGATCCGAGGACGTCCGCAATTGATCGAGGTCCGGTGGAGCGATGCCGGGGCAGATCGTCTGGTCCGCTCGCCGAAAAAAGTTTGGCCGTGGGTGGGAACCGACTCGGCACGAGCGGTGTACCAAAAGTGATTACACGATGACGCACGGCTACATCAGATCGCGCAGGGACCGGTCTCGGATCATGAGGGCCGCCCGCTTGGCGGGCAGATCCACCTCGGCGGAGAAGCGGAATCCTGCGCTCAGAAAGGCGGTGATGGACGGGACGTTGCGAAGGTCGGGTTCCGCGACGACGCGGGCACAGGCGGGTCGCCTGTCGAGTACGAGATCGGCTACAGCCCTGAGCAGAGTGCCGCCGAGACCGCGCCCTCGATCGGTGACGGTGCCGATGAGGAGGTGGATACCGGTGTCGTGCGGTCTTGCCGGATAGTGCCGGGCCAGCGGGTCCAGGTCTGCCCGGTAGATCTCCCAGTAGCTCATGGGGGTGCCCTCCAGCACCCCGAGGCAGGGAACGCTGCGTCCGTCGCCGTCCAGTTGGGACCGCAGGTGCTCCTCCGTCACGTTCTGGGGCCCGGCCAGCTCCCAGAACGCGGCCACGGCGGGGTCGTTCATCCAACGGCAGACGAGGGGGAGGTCCCGCTCGACGCATACGGGCACGAGATGGAACACGCCCGCCGGGGTCGTGATCGGCCGCCACTCGGCGACGCCGTCAAGCAGGTCGTAGCCGTGCGGGGTGAGTAAGGCGGGCGGTGCGGTGCCGTCGCGCCGGCTCGGCTGACCTTGCTCGTGCCCCTGCCCCTGCCCGGCTCCGGTATCGGTATCACCTGTGCCTGGGTCGGACTGGCCCATCTCGGTGAAGGCGACCAGTTCGTCCGGCAGACGCAGCTCCAGAGTGTCCTCGTGGTCAGTGCTCCGGTCAGCGCCCTGGGTGGAGTCGTCCTCTGCGGCCTCGTGGTCGGTGCTCCGATCAGCGTCCCCAGCTGTGCCGTCCTCCGGGGCCATGTGGCCGGTGTTTCGGTGAGCTCCCCCGGCTGTGCAGTCCGCGTCCTGGGTCGGACAGGTGCCGTCGCCGACATCGGGCACGGGGGCGGAAACGGCGTCGGCGGTCGCGTCGGTCGGAGACACGGGGACGCTCCTCTCAGAAGACGGGGCGGGTCATGTTCCTCAGGAGTGAAGGGGGTTGGTGATGGTGACGTAGACGGACTGTGTGTCGACCGGGCCGACGAGTTCATCCAGGCCGTGGACACGGGTCAGCAGGTTGGCCTTGCAGCGCAGGACGGGTGAGTCGAGCAGGCGGCCGGGCAGCGTGGTGCGCAGTCGGGTGGGTCCGGAGGCCACGTCGACGAGGAAGCGGCGGAAGGCGGCGAGCAGCAGCCGTTCGTCGGCCAGGCGCTGGGAGCCGAAGGCACCGATGAGGCCGAGGACATTGTTGATCGCGAGGTAGTAGGCGAAGCGCTCGTCAGTGACCTCGTCGGAGACAAAGGTGTCGCTGTGTGCGCCGATGCCGGGCAGCCGGGCGTCGAGTTCCGCCCTTCGGGACTCACGGAAGTAGTAGCCCTGGTTGTCGCGGTAACGGCCGCCGGCGGGCCAGCCGTCCCCGTCCAGCAGGACCAAGGTGTTCTGCTGGTGCGCCTCCAGCGCGATCCCCGCTTCCCCGTCGAGCCACAGCACCGGGCGGACGACGTGTTCGAGGTAGCGGAGGAACCACTCGGCGGCGACAGCTCCTCGCGGGCGGCCGGTGCGGGCGGCGAGGCGGGTGACGAGCTCGGCCAGCCGGGACCGCCAGGCCGCCTGGTCCGTCTCCGTGTGTCCCCTGTCCTGGCGGCTCCTGTCCGGATGGTCCCTGTCCGAACGGTGCTCCGTGGTGCCGGCTCGGGCGAGGGGGCGTGGTGAGACGAGTCCAGCGATGCAGGAGACGTCGTGAGAGGGGGTGAACGGATTGTGCCGGATCACCACGTCGATTCCAGGGACGGGAGTGCCGTCGAGCCCGTCGACCGCGAGCCAGGCGGGGTCGCGAACGATGTCGAACGCCGGATGGGCCGCCTGCCACTCCTTGTGCAGGCCGCTGCGAAGGAGCCGGTGCACTTCGACACCACGGTGGAGTTCCTTGCGGAGGTTCTCGCGGCGGGAGTTGGTGATGCGCAGGCCCAGCGAGAGCTTGAGCATGGCGGGGGCGCCGGAGCGATGGACGGTGCGTACAGAGGAGGTGGGGTGCCAGGGGGAGCCATGGGCGCCCAGGTCCTGGAGCAGACCGGTATCGAAGAGAGGGGCGGTCTCAGGGCGGTGTCGGACCTCGCGGAGTTGCCAGGGGTGCAGCGGCAGGGCTGTGCGTCCGTCCGGCAGCGCCAGGTCGGGGCCGGCCAGTCGCTGGGTGAGTCGGGCGGCGGCGACGGAACGGCCGCGTTCGGTCCAGGCCGAGTCCGTGGCGAGGAGGGAGGAGTCGACAGCGAGCCAGTGCAGGCGGAAGGAGCCGCGCAATTCCGGTGAGTACAAGGCTGCTTCGGCTTCGGAGAGGCCTTCGCGGCTCTTCGGGGCCGGGTGCAAAGGGTGGCCGAGGACGAGTGCCTGTTCGGCGGTGAGGAAGGGATCGGGGCCGTCGTCGTGGTCCTTGCGGCGCTCGCGGACGAAGGTGGCGGTGCGGTGGAGGGAGTCGGCCACGCGGGCCACGAGTTCGGCACAGCCTGCGGGGGCCGAGGTCTGTGTCGCCAGCGACTCTCGGGTGAGCAGTGCCGCGACGGTGACCGCGTCGGCGGGCGGGGCCAACTCCGGGGCGTTGGCGAGACGGGGGCGGCCGAAGCGGTGCCATCCCGTCGGGGACCAGTAGTGAACAGGGGTGAGGAGGGCTGTGCCACTGGCGGGGAGGGGGATGCGGAGGGTGCCGTCGATGGGGGCGGGCAGGTCGGTCTCACGGACCCAGCAGCGCAGCAGATTCTCCAGGGTCGCGGCTTCGGCGGTGGTGTGCGGGTCGGGGTGGTTCAGGGGATCGGGGTGGTTCCGGGGGTCGGTCGTGACGCCGCGCAGACGTTCCTGTTCGGGCGGTCCGCCTTGGGACGGGGTGTGGGCGGGGCTGGAGCGGTGCTGTGTGGAGGGGGCTGTGTCGGAGTTGTTGCGCGGTTGCGTGGGGGTGGCGTTGTGGGGGGTGGGGGTGGTGTTCAAGTTGGGGTGTTCCTCGGGGTGGTTCTGTCTGGAGTTCTGTCTGGGGATCTGTTTGGGGGTTCTGTTTGGGGGTTCTGCCTCAGGGGCTGCTGTCTCGTGCGGGGTGGATCGAGATGGTGCGCCGGTGTCTGCGACGGGCGGCTGTTTGGGCGCTTGGTGCGAGATGCGCGGTGGTGGAAGGGATTCGGTGAGCAAGGTGCGTGACGATGGCGGCCGTTCGGAGGTGTCGGCGAGCGGCGCACGGCTCGGCCTATGGCGCGAAGGGTGGTTAGGGCTGCGGGGGAGGCTCGGACGCAGGCTTCTGGCCTGGGCCCGAAGGCGATCCCAGCCTCGGCTCCAGCTCCAGTCCCGACCTGAGCCCAGTTGTGCTCCTCGCCCCCGACCCCAACCGCAGCTCCGGCTAGGGCTCCGACTCCGACTCTGGCTACGGCTCACGTCGCCGCCCCGTGAGCTACCCCGCCCCCTCGCTCTGGTCCCGTCCTCGATGCTGCCGCTGCCTCCCGCCGCCGCGCCCGTGACCGCGGGCCACGGTCGCCACGGCGTCGGCGAGGCGGTCGAGGACGGCGGTCGCCTGTTCGTCGGTGATCGTCAGAGGCGGGAGCAGCCGGATGACGCTCGCGTGACGACCGCCGAGTTCGACGATCAGGCCCCGCCGGAGACACTCCCGCTGGACGGCGGCGGCAAGTCCCGGGGAGGCAGGGTGAGGGGATGGGACGCCCCCAGGCATCACCTCGGCGCCGGCGCCACCCGCGCTGACCGTCCCGACCGTGCCCGACAACGCAGCGACCCCATCAACTGCACCCGCCTCATGGCTCTCGCTGAGCCCGCCGCCCCCGCCGACCCCACTGAGTCCGCTGAGTCCGCTGACCCCACCGAACCCAACAAGTTCACCGCCTTCACCGGACGCCCGCCCCGCACCCTCGCCCTCCCGCTCGCCGTCCGCTTCCACCATCTCAACCCCGATCATCAACCCCCGCCCCCGCACCTCACCGATCACAGGGAACTCCTCTGCCAACGAACGGAGTTGACCCAACATCCGTGCCCCCAGCGTTGCCGCACGCTCTGTGAGGCCGTTCTCGCGGACGTAGGCCATCGTGGCCGCGCCCGCGGCCATGGCGAGTTGGTTGCCGCGGAAGGTGCCGGCGTGGGCGCCGGGTTCCCAGACGTCGAGGTCGTCGCGGTAGACGACGACGGCGAGAGGCAAGCTGCCGCCGATGGCCTTGGAGAGGACCATCACGTCGGGGGTGATGCCGCTGTGCTCCACGGCCCAGAAGGCGCCGGTGCGGCCGACTCCCGTCTGGACCTCGTCGGCGATGAGCGGGATCGAGCGGTCGGCCGTGATCTGGCGCATGCGCCGCATCCACTCGTCCGGCGCGGGAAGGACCCCGCCCTCGCCCTGAACGGGTTCAAGGATCATCCCGGCGGGCAGCGGAACTCCGGATTTGGGGTCGTCGAGAACGGATTGCGTCCAGCGGGAGGCGAGTTCGGCGCCGTGCGGGCCACCGACGCCGAAAGGGCAGCGGTAGTCCTGCGGATAGGGCAACCGGGCGACCCGTACGTCGAAGGCGTCGCCGGACGCCTCGAGCGCGCCGGCGGTCATGCCGTGGTAGGCGCCGGCGAAGGCGAGGATGCCGTTGCGGCCGGTGGCGGCGCGCACGAGCTTGAAGGCGGCCTCCACCGCGTCGGTGCCGGCCGGTCCGCAGAACTGCACGCGTGCATGGTCGGCGAGTCCGGGAGGGAGGGTGCGGAACAGTTCGGTGGTGAAGGCGTCCTTGACCGGGGTCGCGAGGTCGAGGACGTGGAGGGGGGCGCCCGAGTCGAGGACCTTGCGGATGGCTTCCAGGACGACGGGGTGGTTGTGTCCGAGGGCCAGGGTGCCGGCGCCGGAGAGGCAGTCGAGGTAGCGGCGGCCGTCGGCGCCCTCGATGGTCAGGCCGCGTGCGCGTACAGGGACGATCGGGAGGGCGCGGGCGTAGGTGCGTGCCGCCGACTCGCGGGCCGACTGGCGTCGCAGGATCCCCTCGTGCGCGGAACGGGCGTGCGACGGTTCCGCGTCGGCCTCGGGCCCTGCCATGGCCTCCCCGGGTGCGGTCTCGGTCACGGCCATGGTTCTCCCGTCGTCGCGCTGCGCAGGGGCAAGCGGTTCCCTCGCGGACTCGCCCGCCCCGACATACGGAGCCCCGTGACCCTTTGCTCGACTTCTCGGCACATCGAAGCCCCGACTGTCGGGAAGTCGCCGTGGTTTGGGGCGTGGGGGACCGTGCCGTCCGCCGGTAGCAATCCCCCACCGCTACCAACCCCGGACTGTTCACCGGGTTACGGGTTGTCCGAGGATCTTTGGGTGACGAAACTGTTGCGGTTCCGTCGGAAGTCCCCCATAGCGGGCGCATAGTGTGTGGTGCCGTTCCGAGGCGCGGTGCCGGGGGGGGGCGAAGTCGCGGGGCGTTCGCGGGAGGTCCCCGGTTCCGGTGCCGGGTTCGTCCACACCAGGGGGAGGCAGAGCATGCGATCCGAACCGCTGTCGTTGACGGCTCGTGGCGAGGGCGGAAGGGGTACGCGGCGCAGAACCTCCCCCGTCCTGGGCGCCGTGGTTCTCGCCTCGGTGCTGGCGCTGACCGCCACGGGCTGCGGCTCGGGCGATGGGGACGCGAACGCGCAGGCCACCGCCTCCGCCGCGTCCGAGGGAGACGGCAAGATCACGATCCCGGACGACATCAGGGACAGGCTCAAGGAGCACGGGATCGATGTCGACAAGTGGAAGGATGGCGCCTGGAAGGACTGGGACAGGGACGACTGGCTGCGCGAGGCCCAGGACTACATCAACCCCGTCATCGAGGGCCTGTGGGATCCGGAGCGGATGCGGGAGGCCGAGGATCCCGACCGCGGTGTCCAGGAGAGCGACCTCTCGGATGACCAGGGTGTGACCGATCCGGAGCCGGCTCCCGTGGACGCGAAGGCCGTGTCGCCTACGTACCACGACAAGGTCCCCGCGGCGGGAAAGGTGTTCTTCGACTCCCCCGAAGGCACGATGGTCTGCTCGGCGACGGTCGTGGCGGACCCGGCCCACCCGGGCAGGTCCAACTTGGTGTGGACGGCGGGGCATTGTGTGCACGCGGGCAGGAGTGGCGGCTGGTACCGCAACCTCGCGTTCGTGCCGTCGTACAACGACCAGGCGCTCACGGGAGAGGAGTTGACTGGTGCGACCGAGGAGGAGCTCGCTCCGTACGGCGTCTGGTGGGCCGACTGGGCGGGGACCTCGGACCAGTGGATCGCGCAGGGCGGTCCGACGGGTGGGGATGGTGCACCGTACGACTTCGCCGTCATCCATGTGACGCCGGAGGAGGGCGGCACGGGCAAGTCGTTGGAGGAGACGGTCGGTTCGGCCCTGCCGGTGAACTTCGCCGCGCCGGCGGTACGGCGGGTGGAGAGCATCACGGCCAGCGGGTATCCGGCGGCGGCGCCGTTCGACGGGGAGAGGCTGTACCAGTGCGAGGACAGGCCGGGGCGGCTGTCGATCAACGCCTCGGATCCGACGATGTACCGGATCGGCTGCACCATGACCGGTGGTTCGTCGGGCGGCGGCTGGGTCGCGACCGGTGCGGACGGCGGGCCGGCACTGGTGTCCAACACCTCGATCGGCCCGGTGAACGCGGGCTGGCTGGCCGGGCCCAGACTGGGTGAGGTGGCCGAGGGCGTGTACGACTCGGTCAGCGGGAAGTTCGCGGGCCGGTGACGGCTTCCGGTCGCCCCGAGCACCCGGCCGACCGTCGACGCCGGTGACCTGAACACGCTGAAGGCCCGCCCCCTGTTGGAAAAGGGCGGGCCTCTCGGGCGAGCTACGGAGAGCTACGGCACTCAGGCAACGACCGGTGCCGGCACGTACGGCGCGAGCTCCGCGGCCAGCTCCTCGTGCACCCGCACCTTGAGCAGGGTGCCCTCCGCGGTGTGCTCCTCGGAGATCACCTCGCCCTCGTCATGGGCCCGGGCGACCAGCTTGCCGTGGGTGTACGGCACGAGCGCCTCGATCTCGACGGACGGCCGGGGCAGTTCGTTGTCGATCAGGGCGAGCAGTTCGGTGATGCCCTGGCCGGTACGGGCCGAGACCGCGATGGAGCGCTTCTCGATCCGCATCAGCCGCTGGAGCGTCAGCGGGTCCGCCGCGTCGGCCTTGTTGATCACGACGATCTCGGGCACGCCGGTGGCGCCGACGTCCCTGATCACCTCACGCACGGCGGCCAGCTGCTCCTCCGGGTTCGGGTGCGAGCCGTCCACCACGTGCAGGATCAGGTCGGACTCGCCGACCTCCTCCATGGTGGAGCGGAACGCCTCGACCAGGTGGTGGGGCAGGTGCCGTACAAAACCGACGGTGTCGGCCAGGGTGTACAGCCGGCCGCTCGGGGTCTCCGCCCGGCGGACGGTGGGGTCCAGGGTCGCGAACAGGGCGTTCTCGACCAGGACGCCCGCGCCCGTGAGGCGGTTGAGCAGGGACGACTTGCCGGCGTTGGTGTAACCCGCGATGGCGACCGAGGGCACCTTGTGGCGCTTGCGTTCTTGGCGCTTGATCTCGCGGCCGGTCTTCATGTCCGCGATCTCCCGGCGCATCTTCGCCATCTTCTCGCGGATCCGGCGCCGGTCCGTCTCGATCTTGGTCTCACCGGGACCACGGGTGGCGAGACCGCCGCCCTTGCCGCCGCCCATCTGACGGGACAGCGACTGACCCCAGCCTCGCAGTCGCGGCAGCATGTACTGCATCTGGGCGAGCGCGACCTGCGCCTTGCCCTCTCGGGACTTGGCGTGCTGGGCGAAGATGTCGAGGATCAGGGCCGTACGGTCGATGACCTTGACCTTGACGACGTCCTCGAGGGCGATGAGCTGGCCGGGGCTGAGCTCGCCGTCGCAGATGACGGTGTCCGCGCCGGACTCGACGACGATGTCGCGCAGCTCCAGGGCCTTGCCGGAACCGATGAAGGTGGCCGCGTCGGGCTTGTCGCGGCGCTGGATGACGCCGTCGAGCACGAGTGCGCCCGCGGTCTCCGCGAGGGCGGCGAGCTCCGCGAGGGAGTTGTCGGCGTCCTGCACGGTCCCCGTGGTCCAGACGCCGACGAGGACGACCCGCTCCAGACGGAGCTGGCGGTACTCGACCTCGGTGACGTCCTCGAGCTCGGTGGAGAGGCCGGCGACACGGCGAAGGGCCGCGCGCTCGGAGCGGTCGAACTGCTCGCCGTCCCGCTCTCCGTCGATCTCGTGGCTCCAGGCGACGTCCTCTTCCATCAGGGCATCGGCCCGAAGACCTTCGGCGTAGGTGTGCGCGAGGCGCTGCGTGTCCTGGGAAGGGGATGAAGAGGAGGTCATTGGATCCTTACGTCGATGGGGATTCCGATTCGGCGGTCATGTCTCTCAACGCACGAGCGTCCCGGGAGATTCCCGCGCCCCGTGCCGCGCCGACCTGAAGATGGTCGCACGGCACGGGGCGTCTCGTCATCGGCTTATTTCACCGGTGCGGCAGCGGCTGCCACGGCCTTCCAGTCCGGGTGCCCCGGCATGGGCGGGGTCTTCTCGCCGTAGAGCCAGTCCTGGAGGAAGCCGCCGAGGTCGCGCCCGGAGATCTCGGAGGCGAGGTGCACGAAGTCGGCGGTCGACGCCGTGCCGTCCCGGTGTTCCTGCACCCAGGCCCGTTCCAGGCTCTCGAAGGATGTGCGGCCGATCTCCTGGCGCAGGGCGTACAGGATCAGGGCGGCGCCGTCGTAGACGTTGGGCCGGAAGATGCTGATCTTCTGGCCGGGCTTGGGCGGCTTGGGCGCTGCGGGCGGTCCACCGGCGGCGCGCCAGCGGTCCGAGGCGCCGTACGCGGCCTTCATACGGGCGTCCAGGGTGTGGCCGCCCATCTCCTCCGCGTACAGGGCCTCGTACCAGGTGGCGTGTCCTTCGTTGAGCCACAGGTCGGACCAGGTGCGGGGGCTGACGCTGTCGCCGAACCACTGGTGGGCTAGCTCGTGGACCATGATCGACTCGACGTACCACTTGGGGTAGGCGGGCTCGGTGAACAGATCCTTCTCGAACAGGGAGAGAGTTTGGGTCTCCAACTCGAATCCGGTGTCGGCGGCGGCCATGAGGACGCCGTACGTCTCGAAGGGGTACGGCCCCACCTTGTCCTCCATCCACGCGAGCTGGGCCGGGGTCTTCTTGAGCCAGGGTTCGAGCGCGGCGCGGTCCTTCGCGGGCACGACGTCCCGGACGGGAAGTCCGTGCGGTCCGTCGCGGTGCAGCACGGTGGAGCGGCCGATGGACACCTGCGCGAGCTCGGTGGCCATGGGGTGCTGGGTGCGGTACGTCCAGGTGGTCGCCCGGCCGGCGCGGTCCACGCCCGCCGGCAGACCGTTGGCGACGGCCGTGTAGCCGTCGGGCGCGGTGACCCGGATGGTGAACATCGCCTTGTCGGACGGGTGGTCGTTGCAGGGGAACACCAGGTGGGCGGCGTCGGCCTGGTTGGCCATGGCGAGCCCGTCCGCGGTGCGCACCCAGCCGCCGTCCCGGTCCGCGGCGGAGACCGGGTCGCTCGTGTGCCGGACGGTGACGCGCATCCAGCTGCCACCGGGCAGCGGCTCGTCAGGGGTGACGACGAGGTCCTCGCCCGCGTCGGTGAAGGCGGCGGGCCGTCCGTCGACCTCGACCGACCGGACCTCGCCGTGCGCGAAGTCGAGGTTGACGCGGTCGAGCTCGGTCGTCGTCCAGGCGTCGATCGTGGTGACGGCCGTGAGGGGCTTGCTGTTGCTGCCGGAGTAGGTGAAGGAGAGGTCGTACGACGCCACGTCGTAGCCGGGGTTGCCGAGGTGCGGGAAGAGGCGGTCACCGACGCCGAGCGGTGCGGCCGGGGCGCTCGCGGCGAGCAGGCAGACGGAGACGGCGGAGGCGAGCAGCGCGACCGCCTTGCGCCGTAGGGCGCTTGCGGTACGACGACGGGGGGCGGCGGGGGCGGGCCGGTCGGCGTGGGTGGGGTGTACGGGGGCGGGGCCGGCATGAGTGTGGGAGGTGAGCGGCATGCACCACCGCTACCAGCGCGCGCCTGTGCCACGACGGCGACGCGCGACCGGCCCACTCGAACGGGGTCTTCCGCTCACGTTGAGGAGACGTTTGCGGTGGCTGAGGTGCGGCAGGGCGGCGGACTACGCGCGCGTGAGGGCGGGTCGAGCCAGGCTCACGCATCCCAAGGTCCGTGGACCGACGGTGCCCCACCCGGCAGAGAGCTCCCCCTTCGGGCATCAGCTACCTGCACCCGCACGGTACCGGACGCGGCGGCTCCCTGAGGGTGTCGGCACCACCAGGGACGCGCCTCTCAGGCGTCGGCACCGCATGCCGCTCGGTAGGACCTGAGGCGCCGATCCTGGTGCGCACCCTCGGAGGCCCTCTGCGGCGCCGGCCCCGCCCAGGACGTCACGACACCCCCCGCCCCCGCTGCCCCCGAACCGCTGCCCGTCACCCCCCGGGCCCCTGCGCCCTGCTCACGTCATAGACGCCCGCCACGTTCCGCATCGCCCTCATCAGTGCGGGCAGCAGGGCGGCGTCCGGGAGTTGGACCGTGTAGGTGTGACGAACCCGCTGCTGGCTGGGAGGTTCGACGGTCGCGGAGACGATCTCGGCGCCCTCGCCTGCCATCGCCTCGGTGAGGTCGGCGAGGAGGTGCGGGCGGCCGAACGATTCCGCGAACAGCGTGACCCGGCACTCGGCGGTGTCGCCCCAGCGCACGCCGACCTCCCTGCGCCCCACGCTCTTCATGGATGCCACCGCGGCGCACTCGACGCGGTGCACGGTGACCGCTCCCCCGCGCACGGCGAAGCCGGTGATCTCGTCGGGCGGCACGGGCGTGCAGCAGCCGGCCAGTCGTACCGTCGCGCCGGGCTGGTCGACGAGGGCGACGGCGGCGCCGGAGCGGTCGGCTGCCTGCTCGTCGGGGGTCCGTGGCTCGGCGAGGGTCCGACCCGCGATGTCGGGCGTGTCGGCAGTCGGCGACTCCGCGACGGAGGCCCGGAAGGGGTTCTTGCTCTCAGCCGTCACACCGCCCGTCCCGCTCCGCTCCTCGGCCTCCGAGACCGCCTCCGGTGCCTCGGGCGCTTCGGGCGAGGGGTGGGTCGCGATCCACCGCTGGATGGCGATCCGCGCGGCGGGGGTGTGGGCGTGCTCCAGCCACTCCTTGGAGGGCTCGGCGGCCGGGTCCTGCCCCATGAGGAGCTGGACGGTGTCGCCGTCCTTCAGGACGGTGCTCAGGGTCGCCAGGCGGCCGTTGACGCGAGCGCCCAGGCACGCGTGCGCGTCCTCGCCGTACTGCGCGTACGCGGCGTCCACGCAGGTCGCGCCCTCGGGCAGGCCCAGGGTGCCGCCGTCGGGCCGGAAGACGGTGATCTCGCGGTCCTGGGCGAGGTCCTCGCGCAGTGTGGACCAGAAGGTGTCGGCGTCGGGCGCGGCGGCCTGCCAGTCGAGGAGGCGGGAGAGCCAGCCGGGCCGGGTGGGGTCCACCCGCTCGCCGTCGGCCCCGCTGGGCTCCTCCGGAGGGCCCACGTACGGGTTGCCGAGCGCCACCACACCGGCCTCGGCGACCTTGTGCATCTGGTGGGTGCGGATGAGGACCTCGACGACCTGGCCGTCGCCGCGGGCCACGGCGGTGTGCAGCGACTGGTACAGGTTGAACTTCGGTACGGCGATGAAGTCCTTGAACTCCGAGACGACCGGCGTCATACAGGTGTGCAGCTCGCCCAGGACGCCGTAGCAGTCGGCGTCCTCGCCGACCAGGACGAGCAGTCGGCCGAAGTCGGCGCCCCGCAGCCGACCGCGTTTGCGGGCTGTTCGGTGCACGGAGACGAAGTGCCGTGGCCGGATGACGACTTCGGCCTGGATGCCGGCCTCGCGCAGCACCCCCCGCACCTCTTCGGCGATCTCGGCGAGCGGGTCGTCCGCGCGGGAGGCGTTGTCGACGATCAGCTCGCGCGTGTGCTCGTACTCCTCGGGGTGGAGGATCGCGAAGACCAGGTCTTCCAGTTCGGTCTTGAGGGCCTGGACGCCGAGGCGTTCGGCGAGCGGGATGAGGACGTCGCGGGTGACCTTGGCGATGCGGGCCTGCTTCTCGGGGCGCATCACGCCGAGGGTGCGCATGTTGTGCAGCCGGTCGGCGAGTTTGATCGACATCACGCGGACGTCGTTGCCGGTGGCGACGAGCATCTTGCGGAAGGTCTCGGGCTCGGCGGCGGCGCCGTAGTCGACCTTCTCCAGCTTGGTGACGCCGTCGACGAGGAAGCGGACCTCCTCGCCGAACTCCTCACCGACCTGATCGAGCGTCACCTCGGTGTCCTCGACGGTGTCGTGGAGCAGGGAGGCCGTCAGGGTCGTGGTCTCGGCGCCGAGTTCGGCCAGGATCAGGGTCACGGCGAGCGGGTGTGTGATGTACGGCTCACCGCTCTTGCGCATCTGGCCGCGGTGCGAGGACTCGGCCAGGACCCAGGCGCGGCGAAGGGGTTCGAGGTCGGCGTCGGGGTGGTGGGCACGGTGGGCCTCGGCGACGTGACTGATCGCGTCGGGCAGCCGGTCGCGGGCGGTGGGGCCGAGCAGCGCGGCGCGGCCCAGACGGCGCAGGTCGATCCGCGCCCGCCAGCGGGCGGCCGGGCCTGCTACCGGACCTGGGGTCGCGGGGTTCGTCGCCTCCGCACTCATGGGCACCTCCGGCTGCGTGGACCGGCGGACGGGGTGCCCCATGGCGGACACGGCTCAGGGGATGGCATCTTTCCCCCGTCCGGGCCGGTGCTTGATGCTACCGAGCCCATCACGCCCGGCTGACCGCCTCTCGGCGAGCGTGAAACGGATCACCCATTCGAGCGAAGGCTTCGAGGTTTACGATTTCGCGCCACCTGACCTGCAACTGGCTGCGGTTCTGAATCGCACAAAGGGTCGGAGGCTGCGGTTCCATGCCCCCGAGACCTGGATCGTTGCGATTCATATGGTCAACGGACCATGCTTTCAAGCCAGTCGGCGTCGATCTCGCCCTCGGCGACGATCACCGCGGGGCCGGTCATCTCGATCTCGCCGTCGGCTCGCTCTGTGATCACCAGGGTGCCGCCGGGCACGTCGACGGTGTACGTCGCCGGGCTGCCGGTGGCCGCCGGGTCGGTGCCGTCCCTGCGGGCCGTGGCCACGGCGACGGCACACGCGCCGGTACCGCAGGACCGGGTCTCGCCCACCCCGCGCTCGTGCACGCGCATGGCGACGTGGCGGGGGCCGCGGTCGACCACGAACTCGACGTTGACCCCGCTCGGGTAGGCGGCGGCCGGGCTGAAGGGCGGCGGGGAGTACAGGTCGCCGGCGTGGGCGAGGTCGTCCACGAAGGCCACGGCGTGCGGATTGCCCATGTTCACGTTCCGCGCGGGCCAGCTGC
Source organism: Streptomyces sp. NPDC006335 (assembly GCF_040612795.1). NCBI lineage: Bacteria > Bacillati > Actinomycetota > Actinomycetes > Kitasatosporales > Streptomycetaceae > Streptomyces > Streptomyces sp. NPDC006335. The sequence continues at coordinate 58,335 of NZ_JBEXQX010000012.1, read as the reverse complement.
GGTCGCCGACGCTCACCGTGACGTCCCCTTCGAGCAGCAGCGCCTTGCCCATGCCGACGGTGACGTCGCCGTTCTTCGCGATGTGCACGCTCTTCACGCCCCCGCGCGTGGCCACCGCGAGGTCGCCCTCGGTGACGTGACCGGCGTGCTGGAGGTAGCGCGCGAAGACGCGTACGCCGTTGCCGCACATCTCCGCGATGGAGCCGTCGCCGTTGCGGTAGTCCATGAACCACTCGGCCTCCCCGGCCATGTGCTGGGCCTCGGGGTGCTCGGCGGACCGTACGACGTGGAGCAGGCCGTCACCGCCGATGCCTGCCCGGCGGTCGCACAGGGCGGCGACGGCGGCGGTGGGCAGGTCGAGGGCGTTCTCGGGGTCCGGGACGATCACGAAGTCGTTCTCGGTGCCGTGGCCCTTGAGGAAGGCGATCCGGGTGCTCATTCCTCGATCGTAAGGGAGCGCGGCTTTTGGGACCGCGGGCCGGTGGGGCTTCCGCCGCGGGCCGGGCGCTTCCGCCGCCGACCCACATGGCTTCCAGGGGCCGGTGGCGCATCCGCCCCCGATCCATGTGGCTTCCGCCGCGAGCCGATGGTGCTTGGCCCCCGACCCGTGTGACTTCCGCCGCCGGCCAGTGTGGCTGTCGCCGCGAGCCGGTGGCACTTCCGCCGCAGGCCGGTGGTGCTTCCCCCCCCGACCCATGTGACTTCCCTGGCTGGTAGCGCTTGCGCCCCCAACCCGTACGGCTTCCGGCGCGAGCCGATGGGGCTTCCGCCGCGAGCCGATGGTGCTTGCCCCCCCCGACCCGTGTGACTTCCGCCGCGAGCCGATGGTGCTTGCCCCCCGACCCGTGTGACTTCCGCCGCCGACCCGTGTGGCTTTCGCCGCGAGCCTGTGGCACTTCCGCCGCAGGCCGGTGGTGCTTCCGCCCCGACCCGTGTGGCTTCCCTGGCTGGTAGCGCTTGCGCCCCCAACCCGTACGGCTTCCGGCGCGAGCCGATGGGGCTTCGCCGCCGGCCGGTAGTGTTTCCGCCGCCGACCCGTGTGGCTTCCGCCGCGGGCCGGTGGGACCGGTCGCGTGGTCCCGTCCCCGCGCCTCGGTGGGGGGTGCTTCAGCGGAGTCTGGCCACGCGCCACACGGCGAGTACGACCACCACGGCCACCAGCAGGATGTACCCGGCCACGACCCGCCAGTCCGCGCGGCGGTCGGACCCCCGCTGCGGCAGGCCCGGCCACGTGTAACCAACGCGGCGCGCGGCCATCATGCCCCAGCCGGCCGCACAGAAGCAGATCAGCAGGCCCAGCATCGCGATCACCGCGCCGCTGTCGCCGAAGTCGAAGGCCAGCGGGAAGGCGAACATCAGGGAGCCGACCGCGGCCAGCGAGACGATGGGGGCGAGCTGCCAGATCCGCAGGCGGCGCTGCGGGCGCAGCTCGACCTCGACCTCTTCGCCGCCCGGGAACATCTCCTCGGGCTCGGGGCCGTCGGCGGTCACACCGCCCTGGGTGTCGTCGGGCCCGTCGGGGCTCAGACGCTCCGCGTCCTGCTCCGGTTCACCGCTCTGTGCGGTGAGGGGCTCGGTGCCTTGTGCGGTGTCGCGAGGGCCGGCCTCCATCGCCACGCGCCCTCCCAACTCGGACTCCACTTGGTCGATCGAAGCTCGATGATGGCACGGCGCCGGAGGCCGGGATGACGGCCGGAGCGTCCCGATGCCAGGACGTGATCAGGCTGTAACCGGTCGTTCGACCAACGCCAGTGCGAGCTGCGGAAGTTCTGTGAGATGCGCCGCAGCCCCACTCAACCAATGCACCCGGGGATCGCGCCTGAACCATGAATCCTGGCGGCGCGCGAAGCGTTTCGTGGCACGGACGGTCTCGGCCCTTGCGTCCTCCATCGTGCACTCCCCCGAGAGCGCCGCGAGCACCTGCTGGTACCCGAGCGCGCGGGAGGCCGTGCGCCCCTCGCGCAACCCTCGCGCCTCCAGCTCCCGGACCTCCTCCACGAGCCCCGCCTCCCACATCCGGTCGACCCGGCGCGCGATGCGCTCGTCGAGCTCGGGCCGGGCCACGTCGACGCCGATCTGGACGGTGTCGTAGACGGAGTCATGGCCGGGGAGGTTGGCGGTGAAGGGTTTTCCGGTGATCTCGATCACTTCGAGAGCGCGGACGATACGGCGGCCGTTGCTGGGCAGGATCGCCTGCGCGGCCCCGGGGTCGGCGGCGGAGAGGCGGGCGTGCAGCGCGCCGGAGCCGCGCAGCACCAGTTCTTCCTCCAGTCGGGCCCTGACCTCGGGGTCGGTGCCCGGGAACTCCAGGTTGTCTACGGCGCCGCGGACGTACAGCCCGGAACCGCCGACGAGGATGGGCCAGCGTCCCTCGGCGAGCAGCGCGTCGATCCGGGCGCGGGCCAGCCGCTGGTACTCGGCGACGGACGCGGTGACGGTCACGTCCCAGATGTCCAGCAGGTGGTGCGGGACGCCGTCGCGTTCGGCGGGCGTCAGCTTGGCGGTGCCGATGTCCATCCCTCGGTAGAGCTGCATGGAGTCGGCGTTGACGACCTCGCCTCCCAGACGCTGGGCGAGGAAGACGCCCAGATCGGACTTTCCGGCCGCGGTGGGTCCGACGACGGCGATGACGCGGGGGGCGGGGGGTGCGCTGCTCACCGCCCCAGTCTCGCAAACCTCGGGGCACCACCTCGAACGAGTTACGTGACGGCCCGGGTCCGGCGTCGTTGCCAGTTGCGTGGTTTCCGCCGCCCTGTTCCGGGGGGCGGCGATCCGGACGGCGCAAACGGGCGCACCGGATGACGCGGGATTTCCCCCGCACGAGTAGCGTATGGAGTGGATATGGGCGTTTTCGCACGACTTCTCCGCAGGTCGAAGGCCACGGAGGAGGCGTCAACCGCCGAGACGCAGGCCGACCTCCAAGCGGCCGAGCCCGCGGCGGAGGAGGCGGCAGAAGCGAAGGGATCGACCGACGCCGAGGCCGAGGCCGGAACCGCGACCGAGGCCGAGGGCGAGACCCGGGTCGAAGTCACCGAGACCGCCGAGGGCACGGACGGAACGACGGCGACGGAGGCCGTCGAGGACGCTGCCGGCGAGGGCGTCGAGATTCCCAAGCAGCAGTCCGCCGAAGAGGCGGCCGATCATGAGGCCGGTGAAGGCGCCCGCACGTAACTGTCTCGCGTGGGAAGGTGAATGATGGGTCTCCTGGACAATGTGAAGGCCAAGCTCAGCCCGGCCAAGGACAAGGTCTCCGGCCTCGCGCAGCAGCACGGGGACAAGATCCAGCACGGCCTCGACAGGGCCGCGAAGGTCGTGGACGAGAAGACCAAGGGCAAGTACAGCGACAAGATCCAGACGGGCACGGGCAAGGCCAAGGACGCCATGGACCGACTCGCGCACCACGACGGCACCCAGGGACCGGGGGACGGCAGCGCGCCTCCGGCCTCACCGCCGCCGGCTTCCTGAACGACAGCACGGCACACCGACGGACGGTCGCGGGGCCCCACGCCTCCGGCCGTCCGCCGTTGCCGGGACCGTCCCGGAACGACTCGCCTACGGCCCTCAGGACTCCTACGGCCCTCAGGACCAGGTGGCGACCATGTACCCCACGCCGTACGGCGCGTCCTCGTACAGCAGTGAGCCGCCCAGCCCCGCCCCCTCGGCCGCGCCCGCGAGGACCTGCCAGCAGGCCCGGCCGGAGGCCTTCAGCGCGTACGCCAGCTCGGTGTCCAGCGCGCGCAGGGCCGCCACGTCGGCCTCGCCCAGCGCACGCGCGACCTCCGCGTCGAAAGGGGCCGCGCGCTCGTCGAGATAGCCGGGGGCCTTGAGCGTGCGGCAGGCGCTGGCGTCGCCCATCACCAGCAGCGCCACCCGCTCGGCCCGGGCGGCGATGTCCCTTCCGGTCTGGATACACCGCTCGGGCTCCAGAGGTTCCCCCACTCCGAGTCCCTCGATCGGGGCGTCGGACCAGCCGGTGCGCTCCAGCAGCCAGGCGGCGACGGCGAGGGAGGTCGGCAGTTCGCGCTCGGATTCCCCGTCCCGGCCCAGCCGTACCTCGACCTCCACGCCGAAACCGCGGAACGACCCACGGGTGCCCTCCGGCAGCACACCGCGCCCGCTCCGCCCGGCTGGGCCGACGACCACGAGAAGATCGGGCCGGGAGGCGGCGAGCACTCCCAGCGCATCCATGCACGCGGCACGCGCGGCATCCAGCTCGGGCGCGGCGCCCGCGGCGACCTCGGGGACGAGAAGAGGCGGGCAGGGGCAGACCGCGGCGGCGACAAGCATGATCCGGAGCCTATCGTCAGGGCCGCGGCGGCGCGGGTTCCGTGCTTCTCACCAGGTCGGCCGATCAGCAGGTCGCGCCGTCCCCGGCCCGCCCCGCTCGCTCAGTGCGCCGTGCAGCCGCCCGTGGCCGCCGGGAGCGGCTCCGGCACCCCGATCTTCGGCAGTCCGAGGAGCACGCCCGCCGACTTCGTGGTCTGCGTCGCGTTCCGCTTCTCCCACGCGTCTCCCGCGCGCGTGCGGCGCACGTCGAGGACGGCGCCCTCGGCGAGGAGGTGGTGGGGGGCCGCGTAGGTGATCTCGACCGTGACGACGTCGCCGGGGCGGACCTCCTGGTCGGGCTTGGTGAAGTGGACCAGGCGGTTGTCGGGGGCGCGGCCGGAGAGGCGGTGGGTGGAGCCGTCCTTGCGGCCCTCGCCCTCGGCGACCATCAGCTCCAGGGTGCGGCCGACCTGCTTCTTGTTCTCCTCCCAGGAGATCTCCTCCTGGAGGGCGACGAGACGCTCGTAGCGCGCCTGGACGACCTCCTTGGGGATCTGCCCGTCCATGGTCGCCGCGGGGGTTCCGGGGCGCTTGGAGTACTGGAAGGTGAAGGCGTTCGTGAAGCGGGCCTCGCGGACCACGTGCATGGTCTGCTCGAAGTCCTCCTCGGTCTCGCCGGGGAAGCCCACGATGATGTCGGTCGAGATCGCCGCGTCCGGCATGGCGGCGCGCACCTTCTCGATGATCCCGAGGAAGCGCTCCTGGCGGTACGAGCGGCGCATCGCCTTCAGGACGGTGTCCGAGCCGGACTGGAGCGGCATGTGGAGCTGCGGCATGACGTTCGGCGTCTCCGCCATCGCCGCGATCACGTCGTCGGTGAAGTCGCGCGGGTGCGGGGACGTGAAGCGGACACGCTCCAGGCCCTCGATCTTGCCGCAGGCGCGCAGCAGCTTGCTGAAGGCCTCTCGGTCGCCGATGTCGGAACCGTACGCGTTGACGTTCTGGCCGAGCAGCGTGATCTCGGAGACGCCCTCGCCGACCAGCGCCTCGATCTCGGCGAGGATGTCGCCGGTACGGCGGTCCTTCTCCTTGCCGCGCAGGGCCGGGACGATGCAGAAGGTGCAGGTGTTGTTGCAGCCGACGGAGATCGACACCCACGCCGCGTAGGCGCTCTCGCGGCGGGTCGGCAGCGTGGACGGGAACGCCTCCAGCGACTCGGCGATCTCGACCTGCGCCTCCTCCTGCACGCGCGCGCGTTCCAGCAGGACGGGCAGCTTGCCGATGTTGTGCGTGCCGAAGACGACGTCCACCCAGGGCGCCTTCCGCACGATGGTGTCACGGTCCTTCTGCGCGAGGCAGCCGCCGACGGCGATCTGCATGCCGGGCCGCGAGGCCTTGCGCGGCGCGAGGCGGCCGAGGTTGCCGTAGAGCCGGTTGTCGGCGTTCTCCCGCACCGCGCAGGTGTTGAAGACGACGACGTCCGCGTCACCGTCGGAGCCCTCGGGGGCGGGCACGTACCCCGCCTCCTCCAGCAGGCCGGACAATCGCTCGGAGTCATGGACGTTCATCTGGCACCCGTAAGTGCGCACTTCGTACGTTTTCGGAGATGAAACGTCCACTGTCGGGCCCCGGTCGCTGCTGCTGGTCATGGGTCAAGGGTAGGCGCTTGCGGACGATGCGAGGTCCGGCCTCCCACGGGCTCCGGCGGTGATCACGGGCTGCCGTCCCGCCGCGACGGAAGACGGCGGCGGGAGGCGCCGGGCGACCGTCGGGGCCGGGACTCCCTCGCGCTTGGCGATGCCCCGGACCCACGGATGACCTGAATCACGTGCGGGACGACATCAGGGGCTTTGCATGACCATACGCGGTGATGCATAATCTTCCTATGTCCAAGGTCCTCACGTCCCTCCCCGCCGGCGAACGCGTCGGCATCGCCTTCTCCGGCGGTCTCGACACCTCCGTCGCGGTCGCGTGGATGCGCGACAAGGGCGCCATCCCGTGCACCTACACCGCGCACATCGGCCAGTACGACGAGCCCGACATCGACTCGGTGCCCGGCCGCGCGAAGACCTACGGTGCCGAGATCGCGCGCCTGGTCGACTGCCGGGCCGCGCTCGTGGAGGAGGGGCTGGCCGCGCTCACCTGCGGGGCGTTCCACATCCGCTCGGGCGGGCGGGCGTACTTCAACACCACCCCGCTGGGCCGTGCCGTCACCGGCACGCTCCTGGTGCGGGCGATGCTGGAGGACAACGTCCAGATCTGGGGCGACGGTTCGACCTTCAAGGGCAACGACATCGAGCGGTTCTACCGCTACGGCCTGCTCGCCAACCCGAACCTGCGGATCTACAAGCCGTGGCTGGACGCGGACTTCGTGACCGAGCTCGGTGGCCGCAAGGAGATGTCGGAGTGGCTGGTCGCGCACCAGCTGCCGTACCGGGACTCGACGGAGAAGGCGTACTCCACCGACGCCAACATCTGGGGCGCCACGCACGAGGCCAAGACCCTGGAGCACCTCAACACCGGCATCGAGACCGTCGAGCCGATCATGGGCGTCAAGTTCTGGGACCCGTCGGTCGAGATCGCGCCCGAGGACGTGACGATCGGCTTCGACCAGGGCCGCCCGGTGACCATCAACGGCAAGGAGTTCGGCTCCGCCGTCGACCTGGTCATGGAGGCCAACGCCATCGGCGGCCGGCACGGCCTGGGCATGTCCGACCAGATCGAGAACCGGATCATCGAGGCGAAGAGCCGCGGCATCTACGAGGCCCCCGGCATGGCCCTGCTCCACGCGGCCTACGAGCGTCTCGTCAACGCGATCCACAACGAGGACACCGTCGCCCAGTACCACAACGAGGGCCGGCGCCTGGGCCGTCTGATGTACGAGGGCCGCTGGCTGGACCCGCAGGCCCTGATGATCCGCGAGTCGCTCCAGCGCTGGGTCGGCGCGGCGGTCACGGGTGAGGTCACCCTGCGGCTGCGGCGGGGCGAGGACTACTCGATCCTCGACACCACGGGCCCGGCGTTCTCGTACCACCCGGACAAGCTGTCCATGGAGCGCACCGAGGACTCGGCCTTCGGCCCGGTCGACCGGATCGGCCAGCTCACCATGCGCAACCTCGACATCGCCGACTCCCGCGCCAAGCTGGAGCAGTACGCCGGTCTCGGCCTGATCGGCACCGGCAGCCCCACGATCGGCGCCTCCCAGGCCGCCGCGACCGGGCTGATCGGCACCATGCCGGAGCTCCCCGAGGGCGGCGCCGAGGCGATCGCCTCCCGCGGCGAGGTCTCGGAGGACGAGGCCCTGCTGGACCGGGCGGCGATGGAGTTCGGCACGGACTGACACGCTGCGGGCGGACGCCCGACCGAGAGGCCGGTTCCAGTGCCGAACGAGGCACGGGGCCGGCCTCCCGGCCGTCCGCACAGGCCTCCCGAGCCGGCGCCGGGGCCACGCGCGGGTGCGCATGGACACCACAACCGACGACTGCCCCACTCGAGTCACGGCACCGGGCCCACGCGCGGGTGCGCATGAGTGCCACTGCCGACGACTGCCCCACTCCAGTCACGGCGCCGGGCCCACGCGCGGGTGCGCATGGACGCCACAACCGACGGCTGCCCCACTCCAGTCACGCGGCACGGCGCCAGCACGGGCTGCCGAGGAGAGGCTCGGACCGGACGGGCGCGGCGCCGCCGAGCCCCGGTACCCCTACCGCACGGTCGTGCGCCCCGCCACGCCCCCGCCGGAGACGGAACCTGCCGAGCCTCACAGGCCGGCCCCCTCAGCCCACCGCCACCCGCTCCCGCCCCTCCCGCGACCGCATCAACGGCTGGATCCGCGTCCGGAACTTCTCGATCCCGTCGAGGAAGTCGTCGAAGACCAGCATGATCCCCTTGGTCCCCTCGACCCCGGCGATCTCGTCGAGCATGCGCGCGACGCTCTCGTACGACCCGACGAGCGTCCCCATGTTGAAGTTCACGGCGCCCTCGGGCAGCACGATGGTGCGGGCCGTGGAGGAGTCGTCGGCGGTGGTGTCCGTGGCCGACTCCCCCGCCATGTAGGCCAGCGCCGCGCGGTCGGCGCCCGCGTGGTAGTCCTGCCACTTCGCACGGGCGGCCTCGTCGCTCTCGTCGGCGATGACCATGAACAGGGACAGCGCACCGACGTCCCGGCCGGTCTCCCGCGCCGCCTCCACCAGCGTGGCCGCGCTGTCCGCGAAAACGAGCGGGGTGTTCACGCCGCTGCCCAGGATGAAGTTGTAGTCGGCGTGGTCGGCGGCGAATCGCATGCCCGTGCCGCTCTGCCCGGCGGCCACGATGTCGATGTGCCCGTTCGCCGGGCGCGGCGACAGCACGCAGTCGTCCATCTCGTAGAACTCGCCCTTGAAGTTGCTGACGCCCTCGCTCCACAGTTCCTTCATCACCGTCACGTACTCCTCGGCGCGCGCGTACCGGTTGCCGAAGTGCTCGTCGCCCGGCCACACGCCCATCTGGGTGTACTCGCCGGGCGCCCATCCGGTGACGATGTTGACGCCGAACCGGCCGGGGGCGATGGAGTCGACCGTGACCGCCATGCGCGCCACGATCGCCGGCGGGAGGGCGAGGATCGGCGTGGAGGCGTACAGCCTGATCCGCTCGGTGACCGCGGCGAGGCCTGCCATCAGCGTGAACGACTCCAGGCAGTGGTCCCAGAACTCGGTCTCGCCGCCGAACCCCTTGAGTTTGATCATGGAGAGGGCGAAGTCGAACCCGTGCTCCTCGGCCTTTTGCACGACGGCCTTGTTGAGTTCGAAGGTCGGCATGTACTGCGGGGAACTCTTCGAGATGAGCCAGCCGTTGTTGCCGATGGGGATGAAGACACCGATGTCCATGCCGCTCCTCTTGATCGCAGACTGCCCGGTCCGACGGCACGGTACACGGCTGGGATTTCAGCAACTTCCTGTGAAACTTGGGGAGTTGGGGTGAGAGAGTGCCGAGGAACAGCCCGTCGGAAACGGTGAAGCAGGTTTCGAACGGAAACGGGAACGATAAGTTCCCTGCATGAACGCGCGGCTCGCTCTTCTCGGCACGGTCACCCCTGGTGCGACGGAGAGCGAGGTCTTCCGGCTGGCGCTCGGGCACGCGGTCGGTGAACTGGGCGCGCTCGGCGGGACCGTGCACCTGCGCGGCCCGATGTCCGCCCTGCGCCTGGTGTCGTCCGCCGGTCTGCCGCCCGCCCTCACCCGCTCCTGGGAGATCGTCGACCAGGAGGGCCCCCTGGCCCCGGCCCGCGCGCTCCAGCAGGGCAAGGGCGTGTGGGTACCGCTGTCCCAGGACGCGCCGGAGGAGGCCCCCTGGCCCGGCACCGGCCTCGCCGCGCTGCCCGTGTTCAGCGGCCGGCGCAGCATCGGCGCGCTGACGGTCCTGGCCGGCGAGCGGGGTGAACCCACCCCGGAGCACTGGGACTTCCTGCGGGACGTCGTCGCCTGGACCGAGGACCGCATGGCCCAGGCCCCGCCGCCCTCCGGTCCCCCACCGGCCGAGCCGAACCGGGAGCGGCTGCGGCACGCCCTCAAGGAGGTCCGGGTCGGCTCGTGGGACTGGGGCATCCACACCGGCGAGCTGATCTGGGACGAGGCCGCCCTGGAGCTGTACGGCACCCGTCCCGCCGACTTCAGCGGCCGCGTCGAGGACTGGATGCGGATCGTCCACCCCGACGACCTGGCGCCCACGCTCGCGGCGGTCGAGCGGGCGATCACCGGCCACGGCGTGTTCGAGGCCGAGTACCGCGTCCGGCGCCCGGACGGCACCTGGGGCTGGACGCAGGCCCGCGGCCGGACGACCTACGACGAGCGGGGCGAGCCCCTGCGGATGATCGGGGTCGGCTGGGAGAGCAACGAGTCGCGCACCGCCCGGGACGCCCTCAGCAGGGCCCTGAGACACATGAGCGACGGTTTCCTCGCGGTGGACGACGAGTGGCGGATCACCTTCGCCAACCTGGAGGCTGAACGCTTCCTCGGCTTCTCCGAGGAGGAGCTGTTCGGACGCCTGCTGTGGGACCTTCCGGCCACCCGGCAGGTCCCGGGTCTCAAGGAGAGCTGTCTGGGGGCGGGCGCCGAGGAGAAGCCCGCCGGGTTCGACGTGTACATAGCGGACTGCCGACGGCGGCTGCACGTACGGCTGGTGCCGGGGCCCGACGGCCGGACCCTCTACTTCCAGGACGTCACCGAGAAGCGCCGGCTGGCACAGGAGCGGCAGGCGGCGGAGCGGGCCGCGGCCGAGCGGGCGGTGCGGATCGCCGAGCTGACCACGGAACTCGCCAAGGCGACGACCTCCCGGGACGTGGTGGACGCGGTCGCCCGACGGGTCCTGCCGCCGTTCGCCGCCTCCGGGCTGATGGTCCAGGTCAGCGAGGGCGACCGGCTCCACCACGTCGGCGCGGTCGGCTACCCCCGGGACTTCGTGGCCCTGCTCGACAGCCGTCCGCGGTCGGTGACCGGCGACCCCGCCTGGGACACGATCGCCTCCGGCCTCCCGCTGTTCATGTCGTCCCCGCACGAGTACGCCACCCGCTATCCCGAACTGGCCGACTTCCCCGCCCGCGGCGCCAAGAGGTCCTGGGCGTTCCTCCCGCTGACGGCGTCCGGGCACACCTTCGGCGTCTGCGTGGTCTCCTTCGACCGGCCCCGGCTCCTCGACGACGAGGAACGCGCCCTGCTCACCACCATCACACCCTCGTCGCCCAGTCCCTGGAGCGGGCCCGCCTCTACGACGCCGAGCACACCCGGTCCCGGGAACTCCAGCGCAGCCTGCTCCCCCAGGCCCTGCCCGACCTGCCCGCGTGCACGGCGGCCGCCCGCTATCTGCCGGCCGGGCAGGGCGCGGACGTGGGCGGCGACTGGTACGACATCATCCCGTTGTCCGGCGGACGGGTCGCGCTGGTCGTCGGCGACGTGATGGGCCACGGCCTCCCGGAGGCGGCCACCATGGGGCGGCTGCGCACCGCGGTGCACACCCTGGCCGACCTGGAGCTGCCGCCCGACGAGATCCTCGGCCACCTCAACGACATCGTCAGCGGCATGAGCGAGGCGTCGTACGCCACCTGCCTGTACGCGCTCTACGACCCGACGACCCAGGTGTGCTCCATCGCCCGGGCCGGCCATCCCCCGCCCGCTCTGGTACGGCCCGACGGCACCGTGCACTTCCCCGCACCGGACGCCGATCCCCCGCTGGGCGCGGCCAAGCCGCCGTTCGAGACGGCCGAGCTGGAGGTGCCCGAGGGCAGTCTGCTCGTGCTGTACACCGACGGGCTGGTGGAGTCGGCGAAGCGGGAGATCGACGAGGGCATGGCCGAGCTGGCTCGGCTGCTCGGCGCCGCCCACGCCGACGGGACCGCCGTAGACCTTGAACGGCTGTGCGACAGGCTGACGGCCGGTCTGCTGCCGGCGGACCAGCAGGCGGCGGACGACGCGGCGTTCCTGGTGGCCCGGCTGCACGCGCTGCCGGCCGACCGGATGGCCGCCTGGTCCCTGCCGGAGGACCCGAAGGCGGCGAGCCAGGCCCGCCGTCACGTCCGTGAACAGCTCGCGGCCTGGGACCTGGACGACCTGTCCCCCACCACCGAGCTCCTGGTCAGCGAACTGGTGGGCAACGTCGTCCGGCACGCACGCGGTCCGGTCCGGTTGCGTCTGCTGCAGACCACCGAGCTGATCTGCGAGGTCTACGACGGCAGCCAGACCATGCCCCGCATCCGCCATGCCGCGGACACCGACGAGGGCGGCCGGGGCCTCCAGCTCATCTCGGCCCTCTCCACCCGCTGGGGCGCCCGGTACACCCCGACCGGCAAGTGCATCTGGACGGAACAGTCCCCGCGGGGTCCGGTCGAGCCGGCGGACGTGCTGTTCCTGAACCCGGCGGACTTCGACGAGGACTGGGAGACGCTGCTGTGAGGACGCGCCCGTTCGGCCCAGCTCCACGGGCCTGATGCGGGGCGCGTCCATAGATTCGCGGTGACGGCTGTTCCGGCCCCGCCCGAAAGGCACGACCCATGGCAATACGCATCTCGCTCACCGGCGCCGCGCTGGCCGTCCTGGCCACCGCCGGACCGCTGACCGGTGTCGCACACGCTCAAGGCGACCTGGACTGCGCGGACTTCGTCTACCAGGAGGACGCCCAGGCGCAGTTCGACCTCGACCGCACCGACCCCGACCGGCTCGACGAGGACCGGGGTTCCGACGACGGCATCGCCTGTGAGGCGCTGCCCCGAAGGGACACCGCCGAGGACGTGAGTGCCGCCACGCCACTCTCGACCCCGCTCGCCACACCCCCAGTCACGCCCCTCGTCACGCCGCTTCCGACGCTCGGTGTGCAGGGCGGGTCCGGAGGCAGTGTGGGCCCGGCCGGTTTCGAGCGGGCGATCGGGGTGGCGCTGGCGCTCGGCGGGGCCGGCCTCGCGGGCGCGTATGTGGTGCGCCGGCGTCGTGGCACCCACCCGCAGGCCCGCCTCAAGGGTCGATGAGCCCGGCCCGTATCGCGTAACGGGTCAGCTCCAGGCGGTCCCGCATCCCCAGTTTCTGCAGCAGGTTCGCCCGGTGCCGCTCCACCGTCTTCGCGCTGATGAACAGCAGCTCGCCGATCTCCTTCGTGGTGTGCCCCTCGGCGACGAGCTTGAGGATCTCCTCCTCGCGTTCGGTGACGGCCCGCGCGGGCAGGTCGTCACCGCGGTGCAGCCGGTCGAGGTAGGAGCGGACGAGGGCCCGCTCCGCCCCGGGGTAGACGAACGACTCGTCGCGTACGGCGGCCCGGCACGCCTCGACGAGATCGCGGTCGGCGACGGACTTGAGCACGTACCCACTGGCCCCGGCCTTGAGCGCCTCGAAGAAGTACTGCTCGTTGTCGTACATCGTCAGGATCAGTATCCGCAGGTCCGGCAGGCGCCGGGACAGCTCGCGGGCCGCCTGCAGCCCGGTCATCCGGGGCATCGCGATGTCCAGCACGGCCAGATCCACCTCACGCGCGCGTGCCAGCTCGACCGCCTCGGCGCCGTCCCCCGCCTCGGCCACCACCGTGAGATCGGGTTCCCCCTCCAGGATCAGCCGGACCCCCCGCCGTACGAGCGTGTGGTCGTCGGCGAGCAGCACCCGGGTCGGCTCCGCCATCAGTACGCCTCCGCCGCAACCGGTATGCGCAGCCGCACGTCCGTCCCCCGCCCGGGGCCGGCCGCCACCGAGAGTGCGGCCCCGACCAGCAGCGCCCGCTCCCGCATCCCCTGGATCCCGGCCCCTTCGGGCGCCCCGCCCAGCCCCTCGCCGTTGTCCCGTACGAGGAGCTCGATTCCCCCCGCGACCGGCTGGAGCCGGACTTCGGCACGGTCGGCGGCGGAGTGCCGCGCGGTGTTGGTCAGACCCTCCTGGGCGACCCGGTAGACCACCAGTTCCGACTCCTCGGTCAGCCGGGGCAGATCGCCGCCGACGTGGTGGCGCACGGTCAGTCCGTGCGTGGTGAACTCGGCCGCTAGGGACCGCAGGGCGCTGGGCAGCCCGAGCTCCTCCAGCACCCCGGGCCGCAGCCTCCGTGCGATCCGGCGGATCTCGTCGAGCCCGGCCCGGGTCGCCTCCTGCGCCTGTCCCACGTCCTCCCGCAGCTCCTCGGGCGCCCGGTCGGCGACCCGCTTGAGCTGCAACAGCACGGCGGTCAGCGTCTGCCCGACCTCGTCGTGCAGCTCGCGCGCGATGCGGTGCCGCTCCCGCTCCTGCGCGGACAGGGCGTGGGCCGCGCCGGTCGCCCGCTCGGCCTCCAGCCGGTCGAGCATGGTGTTGTACGTCGTGATCAGCGCGGCCGTCTCGGCAGGACCGGAGACGGGGGCACGCACCCCGGGGCGCAGCAGATCGGCGGCGGCCATGGCCCGCCCCAGCCGCTGCAGCGGGACGAGCCCGACCCGCAGCACCAGGGCGTTGGCGACCAGCAACAGGGCGAGCCCGCCGAGGACGACCACGGCCTCGCCGCGCCGGACCGGCGTCGACACGGTGACCGGCCCCAGCAGCAGCGCGGTGGCGACGACGAGGCCCGCGGCGTTGAGCGAGAAGATCCGCCAGAACAGCGACACGGCCTTGCCCTCGCCCCTCTCGTACGACGTCCGGGAGACCAGCGTCGCCGGGCCCGGCCGCTCGCGTATATCCGTCACGTCACCCATATCGCCACCGTACGGGGTACTGGCACCATGCAAGCCCGCACCCGTGATCACGCGAAACACAAGGGGAAGAAACGTGTCTGCTCCACGCCTGAGGTCGACGCCGCTGCCGGGGATCGGGGTCCAGTACGACCTCATGACCCGCGAGGACCGCCACCTCTCCGTGGTGGCGCACCGCGACGGTGCCCGCACGGTGAGCGTGTACCGGGCCGACGACCCCGACTCCTGCGCCCAGTCGCTGCGTCTGACGGGCTCCGAGGCGGGCGCCCTGATCGACGCGCTGAAGCCCTCCCACCACAGCGCGAGCCTCCTCTACGCCTCCGACCTGGGCCTGGTGGCCGAGCGGATCGAGGTGGCGGCCGGTTCCCGCTGGAACGGACGGGTCCTGGGCGACACGAGGATGCGCACGGACACCGGCGCGTCCGTCGTCGCGGCCCTGCGCCGGGCGGAGGCGATCCCCTCGCCCGCGCCGGACTTCCGCCTGGCGGGCGGTGACATCCTCATCGTCGTGGGCACCCGCGAGGGCGTGGACGCCGCCGCGGCCGTCCTCGGGCGGGAGTGAACGCGTGCACTCCGCTGTCCTGCTGATCGAGTTCGGCTCGATCATCCTCGGCCTGGGACTCCTCGGCCGTTTCGCCGCCCGTTTCCGTCTCTCCCCCATCCCCCTCTACCTCCTGGCCGGCCTGGCCTTCGGCGAGGGCGGCCTGCTCCCCCTGGGCGCGAGCGAGGAGTTCGTGTCGATAGGGGCGGAGATAGGAGTGATCCTCCTGCTCCTGATGCTCGGCCTGGAGTACACGGCCGGCGACCTGGTCACCAACCTCAAGGCCCACTACCCCTCCGGCCTGGTCGACGGCGCCCTCAACGCCCTCCCGGGAGCGGCGGCCGCCCTACTGCTTGGCTGGGGCCCGGTGGCCGCGGTCGTCCTGGCGGGCGTCACCTGGATCTCCTCCTCGGGAGTGATCGCCAAGGTCCTGGGCGACCTGGGCCGGGTCGGCAACCGCGAGACCCCGGTCATCCTGAGCGTCCTGGTCCTGGAGGACCTGGCGATGGCGGTCTACCTGCCCATCGTCACCGCCCTCGTGGCCGGCGCGGGTCTGCTGGCCGGCAGCCTGACCCTGGCGATCGCCCTGGCGGCGGCCGGCCTGGTCCTCTTCGTGGCGGTCCGCTACGGCCGCCTGATCTCCCGCTTCGTGTCGAGCGACGACCCGGAGAAACTCCTCCTGGTGGTCCTCGGCCTGACGATCCTGGTGGCGGGCGTGGCCCAGCAACTCCAGGTGTCGGCTGCGGTGGGCGCGTTCCTCGTGGGCATAGCCCTCTCGGGAGAGGTGGCCGAGGGCGCCCACACGCTCCTGAGCCCCCTGCGTGACCTCTTCGCCGCCGTCTTCTTCGTCTTCTTCGGCCTCCACACGGACCCGGCGAGCATCCCACCCGTCCTGCTCCCCGCCCTCGCCCTGGCCCTGATCACCGCGGCCACGAAGATCGCCACCGGCTACTGGGCGGCCCGCCGAGCCGGGATCTCCGCCAAGGGCCGCTGGCGCACGGGCGGCGCGCTCGTGGCCCGGGGCGAGTTCTCGATCGTCATCGCGGGCCTTGCGGTCTCGGCCGGCATAGAACCCTCCCTCGGCCCCCTGGCCACCGCCTACGTCCTCATCCTGGTCATCCTCGGCCCCCTCACAGCCCGCTACACGGAACCCCTGGCCACGCGCCTGACGTCCCGCCGGGAGTCCCCGAAGACCCCGGAGAGCGTGTCGCGGGTGACGGTCGGTGGGGACGGCGTCTGAGGAGGCCCGGGGTCTGGTTGTCGGGCGGGTGCGGGCCGGTGGGGGCTGGTCGCGCAGTTCCCCGCGCCCCTGGGTGGCGACGGTGCACGCACGTGCGGCCGCGGCCCCCGCCCACCGAACCGCACGCGCTACTCGGGCCGCCGCAGGCACTCAGGGGCGCGGGGAACTGCGCAAAAGACGCCCGCCCCCACCAAGCCGCACCCGAACAACCACCGCACGCGCCCAAACCGCCCCACCGCCGGAGGCACTGGTCAGCCCCCCACACCCCCTGGCAGGATCACCGCATGCCCAAGCCGTTCCCCCGCCTCAGCCGCCGCCAGGCGCTCCAGACCGCGGCCGCCACCCTCGTGGCCCTCGGCCTGCTCCTGTGGTGGCTGCTCCCCCTGGGCGAGTCCCCCCCGACCGGCACGATCACCTTCAGCACGGGCACGAAGGCAGGCGTCTACCAGAAGTACGGGGACCTTCTCCGCAAGGAGATCCACAAGGACATGCCGGACCTGAAGGTGGAACTGGAGACCAGCGCCGGCTCCCAGGAGAACGTCCGACTCGTGGCGACGGGAAAGTCCGATTTCGCCATCGCCGCGGCCGACGCGGTGGAGACCTACCAGCAGAACGGTGACCCCGGCGCCGACCAGCTCCGCGGCGTGGCCCGCCTCTACGACGACTACGTCCAGCTCGTCGTCCCCGACGACTCGGACATCCACACCGTGGCCGACCTGAAGGGCAAGCGGGTCTCCATCGGCGTCCGCAACTCCGGCGTACGGCTGATAGCGGACCGCGTGCTCGACGCCGCCGGCATCGACCCGGACAAGGACATCCAGCCGAGGGCCGAGGGCATCGACACCGGCCCCAAACTCCTCGGCCACGGCCTGGACGCGTTCTTCTGGTCCGGCGGTCTGCCCACCGACGGACTGAAGCAGTTGGCCGAACGCTCCGCGTTCCGCTTCGTCCCGATCGAACCCTCCCTCGTGGCGAAGCTGCACGCCGAGGGCGAGCCCACCCGCTACTACCGGGCCACCAACATGCCGGCGTCGGCGTACCCGTCCGTGCAGAACAACAGGACCGTCCCGACGATGGCCGTCTCCAACCTGCTGATCACCCGCAAGGACATGGATCCCGAGCTCACCGAGTGGCTCACCCGGACCGTGATCAAGAGCAGGGACGGCATCGGCCGGGACGTCCACTCCGCCCAGTTGGTGGACGTGCGCACGGCGATCTACACCGACCCGGTCCCCCTCCACGACGGCGCCCGCCGCTACTACCGCTCGGTCAAGCCGTAGGGCGGCTGCGGGGCACGGACACGGTCACCACCAGCCCGTGCGGCTCGTGGTGACCGTACGAGATCGTCCCGCCCCCCGCGGCCAGCAACGCCCGCGAGATGGACAGGCCGAGCCCGGACCCCTTGACGTTCTGATGCCGTCCGCTGCGCCAGAACCGGTCGCCCACACGCGAGAGTTCCTCGTCGGTGAGCCCGGGTCCGCGGTCGGCGACGACGACCGTCGAGGTGTCCCCGTCCGCGGCGACGGTGACCGACACGGTCTCGTCCTCGGGTGTGAACTTGAGCGCGTTGTCGATGACGGCGTCGAGGGCGCTGGACAGGGTCACGGGGTCCGCCCAGGCGGTGGTGGGCGGACAACTCCCCACCAGCCGGACCCCCTTGGCCTCGGCGCTCGGCGTCCACGCGGCGACGCGCTCGGCGGTGAGCTCCCCGATGTCGGTGATCCGCAGATCCGCCTCGGTGTGCTCGGCGAGCGCGAGGTCGAGGAGGTCGTCGAGGACCTGGGCCAGCCGTTTGCCCTCCGCCTGCACGGAGGCGATCTCGGCGTTCCCCTCGGGCAGTTCGAAGGCGAGCAGCTCGATCCGCAGCAGCAGTGCGGCGAGCGGGTTCCGCAACTGGTGCGACGCGTCGGCGACGAAGGCCCGCTGCTGTTCGAGCACGTCCTCGACGTTGTCCGCCATCTCGTTGAACGACCGCGCCAGCCGCCGGAGCTCGGGCGGTCCTCCGGCGACCGCGACCCTCGACTTCAGGGCCCCGCTCGCGATGGAGTGCGTGGTGGCGTCGAGGACCCGCACGGGGCGCAGCACCCATCCGGTCAGCCGGAGCGCGGCGCCGACGGCCAGCAGCATGGCGGCGAGTTCGCCCGCGAAGATGACGAGCCAGTCCCGCAGGATTCGTGAACGCATCGGCCCGGTGGGCGAGTCGGTGACGACGACCGCGACGACGTCGCCGTCCCGGATGACCGGCGAGGCGACGACCAGTCGGCCCCGCTGCCACGGCCACACCTGCCGGGGATCCTGGCTGCGGCGGCTTAGCAGGGCCTCGCCGAACGCGTCGCGCACCTCGCCCTCCTTGGGGAGGAACCATCCGCGGGGCGCGGTGGCCATGGGCACATCACCGTCGTAGAAGACACCGACGCGAATGCCGTACACGCTGTAGTAGCTGGCCAGTTCGCTCTCCAGGGTCTCCAGGCGCTCGTCGGAGGCGTCGGTGACGAACTGGGCGAGCGCGGCGAAGTGCGCGGTGTCGTCGATCCGGTCGACGACGACCTTCTGCTGCTGGGCGGAGGCCACACCGACGGCGAGCGGCACGCCCAGCGCCATGAGCACGGCGGCCATGAGGACGATGAGCAACGGAAGCAGACGGGTACGCACGACGCCTACGCCCCGGCCGTACGTCGGGAGGCCCGGCACACACGCGTACGGCTGAGCGGCACCGCGGCCGCACCGCGTCCCCGCGCGCCCTGGGTCGGGGTTCCGGCCTGGCCCGGCCTCAGCCGCACCGGCCCCCGGTACGACCGGTCGCCGTCGCGCGAACCGTCCCGATCCTTCGCGCCGAGCCGCCCCCTGCCGCCCCCGCACACGCGGGCACCCTGACCGCCCCGCTCACCCGCGCCCACACGCCACCGTCCCTCACCCGACCCGATCCCGTCCCCCGAGCCTCGCACAGCTCCGCGCCCCACATCTTCACCTCGAGCCTCTCGGTGACGGCCGGCACCGGCCCCCATGCGTCGGCGCGGCCCTGGTGCGGGCCGCTCACACCCCTGGGGCCACCAGCCGATACCCGACCCCGCGCACCGTCTCGATCAGCGCCGGCATCCGCAGCTTCGCGCGCAGGGACGCCACATGCACCTCCAGCGTGCGGCCGGTGCCCTCCCAGCTCGTACGCCAGACCTCGCTGATGATCTGCTCGCGCCGGAAGACCACCCCGGGCCGCTGGGCGAGCAGCGCGAGGAGGTCGAACTCCTTGCGGGTGAGCTGGACGACCGTGCCGTCCACGGTGACCTGACGGGTCGGCAGTTCGATGCGTACGGCGCCGAGGACCAGCGCGGGGTCCGCGCCGCCGGGCGCGTCCTCGTGGACGGTGCGCCGGCTGACGGCGTGGATGCGGGCGAGGAGCTCCCCCGTGTCGTACGGCTTGACCACGTAGTCGTCGGCGCCGAGGTTCAGCCCGTGGATGCGTGAGCGGACGTCGGAGCGCGCGGTGACCATGATCACCGGTGTGCTGGTGCGCTTGCGGATCTTGCCGCACACCTCGTAGCCGTCCTGGTCGGGCAGGCCGAGGTCGAGAAGGACGACCCCGAAGCCGTCGACCTCGGGGACGAGCGCCTGGAGTGCCTCCTCGCCGCTGCGGGCGTGCGTGACGTCGAAACCGTGCCGGGCGAGCACCGCGGACAGCGCGGCGGCCACGTGGTTGTCGTCCTCGACGAGGAGAAGTCTCACCCCGGCCCCCTTTTATCCATTGGACGTACTATCTGAATATGTAGTGAACAGGTACGAATGGGCGTGCGCACGCGCGCGTGCGCACCGTGCAGTCATGCTGATGGATGAGGACGGCGTCAAGAGGGTTCCGGTTGCGCCGGGGTTCCGTTACCCGGCCGATATGCCCACTGGTCGCAAGTGCTACGACACGTGTCCGATTGCTATCGGATCGTGATGCTCAGATTCCCCTCAAGACTAATGACGCTGGTCGCGTGGGGTCACTACTGTCCTCCGAAACCGAGGAGGACGGAGCCAGAGAGCGATGACCGAAGTATCGGTGGCCAAGGAAGACGCGGTCCCCACCGGCGAGCTGGTCGTCCTGAAGAGCGTCAACAAGCACTTCGGCGCGTTGCACGTACTCCAGGACATCGACCTGACGATCGCCCGCGGCGAGGTCGTCGTGGTCATCGGACCCTCCGGGTCCGGCAAGTCCACGCTGTGCCGCACCATCAACCGCCTGGAGACGATCGACACGGGTTCGATCGCCATCGACGGCAAGCCGCTGCCCCAGGAGGGCAAGGAACTGGCCCGGCTGCGCGCCGACGTCGGCATGGTCTTCCAGTCCTTCAACCTCTTCGCGCACAAGACCGTGCTCGAGAACGTGATGCTGGGTCAGATCAAGGTCCGCAAGGCCGACAAGCCGAAGGCCGAGGAGAAGGCGCGCGCCCTGCTCGACCGGGTCGGCGTCGCCACGCAGGCGGACAAGTACCCCGCCCAGTTGTCCGGCGGTCAGCAGCAGCGTGTCGCCATCGCCCGGGCCCTGGCGATGGACCCCAAGGTCATGCTCTTCGACGAGCCCACGTCGGCGCTCGACCCTGAGATGATCAACGAGGTGCTGGAGGTCATGCAGCAGCTCGCCCGCGACGGCATGACGATGATCGTCGTCACGCACGAGATGGGTTTCGCACGATCGGCCGCAAACCGCGTGGTGTTCATGGCGGACGGACGGATCGTCGAGGAGGCTGCGCCCGACCAGTTCTTCAACAACCCGCGCAGCGACCGCGCCAAGGACTTCCTGTCGAAGATCCTGCACCACTGACGTGCCACCCGGACCGACCACCGACGGCTCTCCTCTCTTCACCACCCAAAGGATGTTCACCATGAAGCTCCGCAAGGTCACCGCCGCCTCGGCCGCCGTTCTCGCCCTCGCCCTGTCCGCGACCGCCTGCGGTGGCGACAGCAAGGACGAGGGCTCCGGCTCGGGTTCCGGCGGCGGCGGCAAGATCAAGATCGGCATCAAGTACGACCAGCCCGGCCTGGGCCTGAAGAAGCCCGACGGGTCCTTCTCCGGCTTCGACGTGGACGTGGCGACGTACGTGGCCAAGGAGCTCGGCTACAAGCCCGACCAGATCGAGTTCGTCGAGACCAAGAGCGCCGACCGTGAGAACGCGCTCGCCCGCGAGGACGTGAAGTTCATCGCGGCCACCTACTCGATCAACGACGAGCGCAAGAAGAAGGTCGACTTCGCCGGCCCGTACCTGCTGGCCCACCAGGACCTGCTGGTCAAGAAGGACTCCAAGATCAGCGAGGCCACGGACCTCAACGGCCAGAAGCTGTGCTCCGTGACCGGCTCCACCTCGGCGCAGAACGTCCACGACGACTTCGCCCCGAAGGCCCAGCTGCGTGAGTACTCCGGTTACTCGGAGTGCATCGCCGGCCTCCAGAGCGGCGCCGTCGACGCGCTGACCACGGACGACTCGATCCTCGCGGGCTTCGCCGCCCAGGACAAGTACAAGGGTCAGTTCAAGCTCGCCGGCCTGAAGCTGAGCAACGAGAACTACGGCATCGGTGTGAAGAAGGGCGACACCGCCACCGTCAACAAGATCAACAAGGCCCTGGAGAAGATGGTCAGCGACGGCTCCTGGCAGAAGGCGGTCGACGCCAACTTCGGCCCGGCCGGCTACAAGAACGAGCCGGCCCCGAAGATCGGCGTCATCGTCAAGTAACGCAGGGATCGACCGGCGCGGCGTCGTGACCGCGGTTCGGCCGCGCCCCGGAAGGGGCGCGGGGAACCGCGCGACGAGCCACAGCGAGCCCGCGGCCGACCACCGACAGGCGCCGACCGTCCAGCGGAGCGTCTGCGCAGGGATCCACCGGCGCGCCGCCGCCCGCCGCGATCAGGGCGGCGGCGCGTCGCGCCCCTCATACCTCCGCCACACACCCGGAAGCGCGGGAGATCGTGTTCGACTTTATTTCAGACTATGACGACCCGAGTCTGTGGGGCGCCTTCTGGATGACGGTGAAGCTGACCTTCTTCTCCGGCATCGGCTCCCTCATCTGGGGCACCCTGCTGGCGGCCATGCGGGTCAGCCCCGTCCCGCTCATGCGCGGGTTCGGCACCGCCTACGTCAACATCGTCCGGAACATCCCCCTGACGGTCATCATCGTCTTCACCTCTCTCGGCCTCGCCGACATCTTCCGCATCACGCTGGGTGCGGCCGACGACGTGAAGGTCATGAGCTTCCGGCTGGCCATCCTCGGTTTCATCGCCTACACCTCCGCCTTCGTCTGCGAGGCGATCCGCTCCGGCATCAACACGGTGCCGCTCGGCCAGGCCGAGGCGGCCCGCGCGATCGGGCTCAACTTCAGCCAGACCCTGCGCCTCATCGTGCTGCCGCAGGCCTTCCGCTCGGTCATCGGTCCGCTGGCCAACGTCCTGATCGCGCTGACGAAGAACACGACGGTGGCGGCCGCGATCGGCGTGGGCGAGGCCGCCTACCTGATGAAGGAAATGATCGAGAACGAGGCTCAGACGGTGCTCATCGGAGCGGTCTTCGCCTTCGGTTTCGTGGTACTGACCCTGCCCACCGGCCTCTTCCTGGGCTGGCTGAGCAAGCGACTGGCGGTGAAGCGATGAGCTCGGTCCTCTACGACACTCCGGGACCCCGCGCCAAACGGCGCAACGTCCTCCTGTCGGTCGTCTTCACGGTCCTTCTCGCCCTCCTGCTGTGGTGGGTGTGGCTGATGATGGACGAGAAGAAGCAGCTGGAGTGGGACCTCTGGGAGCCCTTCACCACCGGCGAGGCCTGGACGACCTACCTCCTGCCCGGCCTCGCCAACACCCTCAAGGCCGCGGCGATCTCCATGGTGATCGCCCTTCCACTGGGCGCGGTCTTCGGTATCGCCCGCATGTCCGACCACGCCTGGGTGCGAGGCGTGGCCGGCACGGTGGTCGAGTTCTTCCGGGCCATCCCGGTCCTGCTGCTGATGCTGTTCGCCAACGAGTTCTACGTCCGCTCCACGGACATCAGCAGCGAGCAGCGCCCCCTGTACGCCGTCGTCACCGGCCTGGTGCTCTACAACGCGTCGGTGCTCGCCGAGATCGTCCGGGCCGGCATCCTCTCTCTGCCCCGGGGGCAGACGGAGGCGGCCTACGCGGTCGGGCTGCGCAAGGGCCAGACGATGACCAACATCCTGCTGCCACAGGCGGTCACCGCGATGCTGCCGGCGATCGTCAGCCAGCTCGTCGTCATCGTGAAGGACACCGCGCTGGGCGGCGTGATGCTCGGCTTCACCGAGCTGCTCAACGGCCGCCAGACCCTGGCGGCCAACTACGCCAACGTCATCCCCAGCTTCATCGTCGTCGCGGTCGTCTACATCGTGCTGAACTTCATCCTCACCAGCTTCGCGAGCTGGCTGGAGAAGAGGCTGCGGCGCAGCAAGAAGAGCACGGGGGCGGTGCTGGGCGAGGACACGGTGGAGGTCAACCCGGCGGCGGTCGGCGGCACCTTCGGGACAGGCGGCGAGGGCGGCGGCCCGAGCGGGTTCACCTTCCACGACAAGCCGCCGCGATGATCTGATGCGCAGTCAAGTGGCTTGAGGGACGCGGAGGGCAGTGGCATGATCGCCACTGCCCTCCGTCACTTGACGCAAGCACCGGCAATGGGTTGCATACGTTCTGTGATCGTGCACCCTGCCCCAACCTCCTGTTCACGTACATCTCCCGGCATTCCGCTGCGGGCAGGGGGCGCCGCGCCGTGGACCCGGTGATCATCGTCGGAGCGGGGCCCGTCGGGCTCACGCTCGCCCTGGCGCTGGCGCGTCAGGAGGTCCCCTCCGTGGTCCTCGACGAGGGCCCGGGCAAGGACGAACCCCGCCTGGCCCGCACCGCCGTACTGCACGAGGACACCGCCGCCCTCATGTCCCGGCTGACCGGGGTACCGGTCACCGAGCTGGGTGTGCACTGGGCCGGATGGCGGTCGATGCGCCGCAAGCAGGTGATGCGCGAGGTCGACTTCGAAGAGGCCGGGGAGGCTCCCCTGCACCTCGCCCAGCACGTGCTGACGAACGCCCTGCGCGCCGCCCTCGCCGGGGAGCGGCTGGTCAAGCTCGCTCCGGACAGCCGTCTCGACACCATCGAGCAGGAGCCCTCGGGCGTCACCGCGCACACGCGCGGCCCCAAGGGCACGTGGTGGCGCGGCAGTTACCTGGTCGGCTGCGACGGCCCACGCTCCACCGTGCGCAAGCTCGAGGACATCCGCTTCCCGGGCCGTACGGCCGTGGAACGCCACGCGGTCGCCGCCCTGCGCGCGGAACTCCCCTGGGAGGACCGGGCGTTGCTGCACCGGACGCCGCCGTGGCGGACGTCCGGACCGTCGGCCGGGGAGATCACCGCCCGCCCGCTCCCCGAGGGCGTGTGGCGCCTGGACTGGCTGCTGCCGCCGGGCAAGGACCTGGTCACGCCCGAGCTCCTGGTGGCCCGCGTCCGGGAGACCCTCGCGGGCTGGACGGGCGGGGCGACACCGCCGTACGAACTCCTCGACACCGGAGTCCACACCGTGCACCACCGGCTGGCCCGCCGCTGGCGCGCCGGCCGGGTCTTCCTCGCCGGGGACGCTGCGCACTGCCTCGGGGCGCTCGGCACGCAGGGGCTCGACGAGAGCCTCAGGGACGCCGACAACCTCGCCTGGAAGCTGGCCCTGGCCTGGCACCACGGGCCGCACGAGGCGCTTCTCGACAGCTACCAGGCCGAGCGGCGCGCGGTCGTCGCCGGGCGGCTGCGCGCCGCCGACCAGGCGCTGCCTCTGCTGCGCGGCGGCGGGGGGCTGCGCTCGGTGGTCCCCGGGTCGGCCCGTGGCCATGACGCGTTGCTCACGGACGGTCACTTGGGGCGCGGCCAGCTCGGCGCGCCGGGGGCGTACGCCGACTCGCCCCTCGCACCCCAACACCTCGAAGGAGAGGTGCCGGTCGACACGCCCCCGGGGTCGTCGGTCACGGATGTGCGGGTCACCGCCGAGGACGGCTCGTTCGTACGACTGCGCGATCGCCTCGGCCGCGGCGCGCTGCTCGTCGTCCTGATCGCGCCGGGCACCGGGGTGTGGGAGCGCAAGCACTGGGTGACCGCCGGCATCATGCCCCGCCTGGCCGCGGCGGTGAGCGCGCTGCCGCACTCCGCCGAACTCCTGGTGGCGGAGGAGTACCCGGGCGCGGCCCCGCACACGATCCTTCTCGTACGGCCCGACGGTCACCTCGTCACAGCGCTGAGCGGAGTCCGTCCGGCGGACCTGTACTCGGCGGCCGAGACGGCGCTCGGCGGCCCTCCCGCGAAGGCCGAGGCGAACGCGGGTGCCGGCTCGCGTTGACGTGCTCACTGTCACTGTGCGTCCACATAGTGACAGTGAGTTGAAACGGCCGTCGCCACCATGGTGTACTCCGGATCGTGACCGACACCTGTGTGCGCCTGTGGCGGAGGGTCCATATGGACCTCGTCCGCTATGCGGGCTGCGTGTGTCGCCCGTCCTGCTGAATTCGCCTCTTCCTTCCCCCGCGTGCCGCGCCTGTGCGACGGCACGCTGTCGCGAACTCTTCTCAGGACGGTACCCGTGTCTGTCTCCCCCGCCCTCCCCTCGGTCTCCTCCGCCGTCGCGCCGCCCTCCCAGGCCGAACTCCTCGACTTCGTACGGCGCACCGCCGCCGACACCGAACTGATCGACTCGCTCCCGCTCGACCCCGAGGGCCGCACCTGGGTGCGTCTGGAAGGGCCCGGCGGCAGCGAAGCCTGGCTGATCGGCTGGCCGCCCGGCACCGGCACCGGCTGGCACGACCACGCCGAGTCGGTCGGTGCCTTCATCACCGCCGCCGGTGAGCTCAGGGAGCACTCCCTCGCCGCCCGGCTGCCCGCCGACGGCTGGAAGACCCTCGAACTCTCCGACGACGTGGACCGCGACCGGCGGCTGCCGGCCGGCCAGGGCCGTTCCTTCGGACAGCACCACGTCCACGAGGTCCTCAACGAGTCCCCCGAGGTCCACGCGATCTCCGTGCACGCCTACTACCCGCCCCTCCCTCAGATCCGCCGCTACAGCCGCACGGGCCAGATCCTGCGGCTGGAGCACGTGGAGCGTCCGGAGGACTGGCAGTGAGCGCCACCTGCGCGAGCGGGACGGGCTGACCCCGGGGTCCCGCACCGGTCGGGGCCGCGCTGGACGCTGGACCACGGATCCGGGCGACGATTTCCGGGCCTGGGCGATCACGGCTATCGCGTCGGGCGCCCGGGCCACGGCCCGCGTCCAGGAGGTGCAGGTGTGGTGACGGTGCTTATCGCCTTTCCGACCGGGCGCCTCTCTCCTCGGACCGGTGGCCCGACGGGCCGACTCCCGCGAACTCCCCGTTTCAGAACCCCTCGTCGCCGAGGAACTCCGTCTCCTCCCCCTCCTCCTCCAGCGCCTGCCGGACCACCCGCAGGGCCATCCCCTCGGAGTACCCCTTGCGGGCGAGCATGCCGGCGAGGCGGCGCAGTCGCTTGTCGCGGTCGAGGCCACGCGTCGCGCGCAGCTTGCGGTCGACGAGCTCGCGGGCCGTCACCTCCTCCTGTTCGGAGTCGAGCTGCGAGACGGCCGCGTCGATCAGCGTGGAGTCGACGCCCTTGGTGCGCAGTTCCTGGGCGAGCGCCCGCCGGGCAAGCCCCCGGCCGTGGTGCCGGGACTCCACCCAGGCGTCCGCGAACGCGCTGTCGTTGATCAGTCCGACCTCCTCGAACCGCGACAGCACCTCCTCGGCGGCGTCGTCCGGGATCTCCCGCTTGCGCAGGGCGTCGGCGAGCTGCTTCCGCGTGCGCGGGGTCCCGGTGAGCAGGCGCAGACAGATCGCCCGCGCCCGCTCCACCGGGTCCGCCGGAGGCTCCCCCTTCTCGGCCCTCGACAAGGAGGGGCCGCCTCCGTCCTCACCGGGCGATTCCCCGAAGCCGCGCCGACGCTGCCGACGCCCACGGGAACCGCCCGCGCCAGATGCTCCACCGCCTCGACGCGAGCTCCGGCCGAACGCCCCGGGGTCATGCGCCACCCCGTCACCGGACTCGTCGCCGCCCGGCCCACCGTCGTCGTACGTCCCCCCGTCACTGTGGGGACGACCGCCGCGGTAGGACTGGCCGGCGCCGTACGCGAAGTCGCCGCCGAACGCTCCTTCGCCGCCGTACGGCACCGAACGGCCGTGCCCCCCGTCCGTTCCCTGCCCCGTACCGTCGCCGTACCCGTCGCCGCCCGGCCCGGCAGAACCCCCGTCGCCTTTGCCGCCCCGCCCTCGCGGAGCGTCCTCGTACTCGGCCCAGTCGGTTCGCCGTGTCACGGGATCAGCTCTTGGCGGCCGGGGCCTTGGCCTTCGTCGCCTTCGTGGCCGCCGGAGCCGGCACCTTCGCGGTGTCGTCCGCGGCAGGGGTCACCGCGGCGTCCGCCCCCGGCTCCGCGGCGGGCTCCTCGGGCCGCACGCCGACGCCCAGCTTCTCCTTGATCTTCTTCTCGATCTCGTTGGCCAGGTCGGGGTTGTCCTTCAGGAAGTTGCGCGCGTTCTCCTTGCCCTGGCCGAGCTGGTCGCCCTCGTACGTGTACCAGGCGCCGGCCTTGCGGACGAAGCCGTGCTCCACGCCCATGTCGATCAGACCGCCCTCGCGGCTGATGCCCTGGCCGTAGAGGATGTCGAACTCGGCCTGCTTGAAGGGCGGCGCGACCTTGTTCTTGACGACCTTGACGCGGGTGCGGTTGCCGACCGCGTCCGTGCCGTCCTTCAGGGTCTCGATGCGGCGGATGTCCATGCGCACGGAGGCGTAGAACTTCAGCGCCCGGCCACCGGTCGTGGTCTCGGGGGAGCCGAACATCACGCCGATCTTCTCGCGGAGCTGGTTGATGAAGATGGCGGTGGTCTTGGACTGGTTGAGCGCGCTGGTGATCTTCCGCAGTGCCTGGCTCATCAGACGGGCCTGCAGACCCACGTGGCTGTCGCCCATCTCGCCCTCGATCTCCGCGCGCGGGACGAGTGCGGCGACGGAGTCGATGACGATGAGGTCGAGGGCGCCGGAGCGGACCAGCATGTCCACGATCTCCAGAGCCTGCTCGCCGTTGTCCGGCTGGGACAGGATCAGGTTGTCGACGTCGACGCCGAGCTTGCGCGCGTACTCGGGGTCGAGGGCGTGCTCCGCGTCCACGAAGGCCACCTGGCCGCCGGCCCGCTGTGCGTTGGCCACCGCGTGCAGGGTCAGGGTCGTCTTGCCGGAGGATTCCGGTCCGTACACCTCCACCACTCGGCCGCGCGGGATGCCGCCGACGCCGAGCGCGACGTCGAGCGCGGTCGACCCGGTGGGGATGACCTCGATGGGCTCGTTCGGCCGCTCGCCCATGCGCATGACCGCGCCCTTGCCGAACTGCCGTTCAATCTGTGCGAGCGCGGCGTCGAGCGCCTTCTCGCGGTCGGTTCCTGCCATGGGTTCCACCCGATTTGCTTGAGTCGATCGCTTCACGTCAAAGACGCTAACGCCTGCCACTGACAATGCGCCCCGACGCCCGTCCAGCCTGTGGATAACTCAGGGACTTCTCCATGCAAACCATGTCGAAACGCCCCGTCGTCAGCTTCGCCGGAGCCTCCATATGAATGGATGTTCGATTTTCGTGTCAAGCGCACCACGCGGCACCCGGGACACTTCTCGCGGACCCTCGGCGGCCTCCGCCACCCACCTCCGCCACTCGCCTCCAGCTACTTCCCGCGGCGTACTTCGGGTGCCTCCGGCGGTACGACGACCGGAGGGGCCGTTTCTCGCGAGTGTTGTGCCATGGAGACCCCGACGAACATCCGAGAGACGACCTCGACCACCCGCCGGCACGACAGCGGTACGGCGCGTACCCCCGCCGTGATCGCCACCCTGTCCGCGCTGCTCCTGCCGGCGGCGTCCATCGCGGGCCAGATCGCCGCCGGCGCGCAGTATCCGGCCGTACCGCCCGGCCTCGTGATCCCGCTCGTGGCGGCAGGGCTGCTGATCCGGCGCACCAACGGCTGGACGACCGGACTCGCCCTCGGTGTCGGCCTGTTCATCGGTGTGGGCGCTGTCCTGACCCCGAACACCGGCGACCACCTCTCCTCGGGGAACACCGCGCTCATCGCCTCGACGGTCGCCGAACTCGTCGCCCTCACCGCCCTGGTGATCGCAGGAGGCGCGGCCTGCCTGGTCCGGAAGGCAGCGCGGGCCTGATGGAACCGGCCCGGACACATGCCCCCGCGGTGCCGACCCGGACGTCGGTACCGCGCGCTGTCGGTGCCCGCCGCGTGGAACGCCTCTGTCACGCGACCGGTCTCCTCCTGGTCCTCTCCGGGCTCGCGCACCTGGTGGTGTTCGCCGTGGACGGCGGCCCCTGGGACGGGCCGGTCTCCTGGCGCAAGCCGGTGACGTTCGGGGTGTCCTTCGGGGTGACCCTGATCGCGGTCACCTGGGTCACGTCGTATCTGCGCGTGAGCCGGGGGCCGCGAGCCCTGTTCCTCGCGGTGTTCGCGGCGGACTGCGTGGTGGAGGTCGGCGGCATCACCCTCCAGGCGTGGCGCGGGGTGCCCTCGCACCTGGACATGGAGACGCCCTTCGACACGGCGGTGTCCATGACGCTCGCGGTGGGCGGCGGCGTCCTGGTGGTGCTGCTGACGGTGTTCGCGGTCGCCTCCTTCCGCCACCGGCCCTCGGGTCCGGCGGGGATGGACCTCGCGGTGCGGTCGGGGTTCGCGATCCTGCTGGTGGCGCTCGGCTCGGGCGCCGCGATGATCGCGCGCGGTGTCGTCCTCACCCGCACCGGTCACCAGGAGGCGGCCTACCACTCGACCGCCCCGCTCAAGCCGCTGCACGGGGTGAGCCTGCACGCCGTCCTGATCCTGCCCGCACTGGCCTGGCTGCTGTCGCGCACGTCCTGGAGCGAGCGACTACGGCGCCGGATCCTGTACGCGGCGATCGGCTCCTACGTCACGGCCGTCGTCGGCGCCGCGGTGTGGGCCGCGGTGTAGGCCGCCCTCACCTACTGAACCCGGCGCCTTCAGGACGAGCCGTCGCCGTCGGTGGTGTCCTGCGTCTCCGGCCGCCGCCGCTCCCACAGCGCACGCACGCGCGTGAACGGTGAAGGACCCTCGCCCCGCTTCCGGTGCCCGTGCACCCGTGGGTCGTCGGTGACGGCGTACCGCTTCACGTACGCGCCGAGGAACGCCTGCAACGTGGCGACCGCGGGAATCGCGATCAGGGCACCGACCGCACCGAGGAGAGCGGTGCCCGCGATGACCGAGCCGAAGGCGACGGCGGGATGGATGTCGACGGTCTTGGAGGTCAGCTTGGGCTGGAGCACGTAGTTCTCGAACTGCTGGTAGATCACCACGAACACCAGCACCCACAGCGCGTACCAGGGATCGACCGTGAAGGCGATCAGCATGGGCAGAGCGCCGGCGAGATAGGTGCCGATGGTCGGGATGAACTGCGAGACCAGGCCGACCCACACGGCGAGCACGGGCGCGTACGGCACGTCCAGGACCTGGAGCAGGACGAAGTGCGCGACTCCGGAGACGAGCGCCATCAGACCGCGCGAGTAGATGTAGCCGCCGGTCTTGTCCACGGCGATCTCCCACGCGCGCAGCACCTCGGCCTGGCGGGCGGGTGGCAGGACGGAGCAGATCGTGCGGCGCAGCCTCGGGCCGTCGGCCGCGAAGTAGAACGAGAACAGGGCGATCGTCAGGAGCTGGAAGAGGCCGCCGAGGACCTGGGCGGAGACGTCCAGGACGCCGGTGGCGCTGTTCTGCACGTAGTTGCGCAGCCAGTCGGAGCGCAGCAGCCCCTCCTGGACGTCCACCCGCTTCAGCTCGGTGTGGAAGTGCCCGTTGATCCAGGCGATGACGGAGTCGAGGTAGTTCGGGAAGTCCTCGACGATCTTGATGATCTGGCCCGCGAGCATCGAACCGAGCAGCGTGACGAAGCCCGCGGTGACGATCAGCACCCCGAAGAAGACGAAGAAGGCGGCGAGCCCCCTGCGCATGCCCCGCGCGGCCATCTTGCTCACCGCGGGTTCGATGGCCAGGGCCAGGAAGAACGCGATGAGGATGTTGATCAGCAGCCCGATGAGCTGGTGGAAGGCCCAACTGCCGAGCTGGAACACGGCGATGAGGGCGAGCGCGAGCACCATGGCCCGCGGCAGCCAGCGCGGCATGCGGGCGTTCGGCCCGGCATCGGCGGCCGGTGGCCTGGTGGGGGGTGTCATGCCGAGCGGAGATGCGTGCTGGGCTGCCTGCCCGGACTCGTCAGTGGGTGCCACGGTGCAAGTCTCGCCCACGTCACTGACAATGGCTGCCGTCCTGCGATCTTCGTGACCGGCCAGTGCCTCTTTCGTGAGATGTTCACGCCCGCTCGGCACTTCTCCCCGGAACGTCCACGTCGTCTCAGTGGCGCTCGCCCGGAACGTTCATCACCGTGCAGACCACGCGCCACACGTCCTTGGCGTCCCAGCCGGCGTCCAGCGCCTCGTGCACCGTGCGCCCACCGAGCTCCGCCATCACGTGATCGCGCGCGAAGGTGTCGGCGTACCCGGGACCGAAGTGTTCCGCCATCCGCTGCCAGAAGACCGTCAACCGCATGACTCCAGTATCCCGCCCCTGAGGGTGGGCCTCAGCCGGGACCGCTTGCCGAGACCGCTTTCCGCCCTACGGTCTGACGCATGCCCGAAACAGGAGCTTCCCCACTCCCCCAGACGCCACCGGCGCACTCCCCGCTCTTCCGCGCCGAGCACTTCGTCTGGCTCACCGCGCGTGTGCTGGAACAGCGTCTGTTCGCGTACCACTTCCTGAACGGCGGCCCCGACCCGGTGGAGACGGCCCTGGACGCCTACCGCAACGCGGACGGCGGGTACGGCCACGCGCTGGAACCCGATCTGCGCGGCCCGGTCAGCCAGCCCCTGCACACCGCTCACGCCCTGCGCGTCCTGGACGCCGTCGGACGCTGCGGCGGACAGCGTGTGGAGCGCGTGTGCCGCTATCTCACCTCCGTGTCCACCCCGGACGGCGCCCTCCCGGAGGTCACTCCCGCCCAGCGCGGTTATCCGTCGGCCCCCTTCATGAAGCTCTTGGACGCCCCGCCCAGCGCCCTGCTCACCACCGGTCCCGTGGTCGGTCTGCTGCACCGCAACGAGGTGTGGCACGCCTGGCTCTTCCGCGCCACGGACTTCTGCTGGCAGGCGGTGGAGTCCCTCCGGATGTCCCACCCGCGTGAGATCCAGGCCGCCCTGACGTTCCTGGACTCCGCCCCCGACCGCTCCCGCGCGGAGGCGACCGCCGACCGCCTCGGCCGCCTGGTGCGCGAACAATGCCTGGCCGTCCTGGACCCCTCGCACCTCGACGTGTTCCCCGTCCCCCCCGGCTACGCCCCGGCCGAGCACCACTTCCCGCACGACTACGCGAAGACGCCGGACTCCCTCGCGCGCGCGTGGTTCACGGACGAGGAGATGTCCCGTTCGCTGGACTTCCTCGCGGCCGAACAGCAGGAGGACGGCGGCTGGCCGACCCGCCGACGTCAGTGGGCCCCCACCACCGCCCTCGAAGCCCGCCCCCTGGCGACCGTCAAGGCCCTGCAGACCCTGCGCGCGTACGGCCGCGAGGTGGGCTGACCCCACGCCGGCCCCGACCCACAACACACCCGCGCGCACTGCATGAGCCGCCGTCGGCGTCCAGGGGCGCGGGGAACTGCGCAAACGCCCGCCCCCACCCACCCCGCACCCGAACGACAACCCCACCGCCCCGACCGCCAGGGGCATTGTCAGTCCCGGGGTGCAGGATGGACGCATGGTCAACCCAGCACACCGAGCCCTGAACGGCTTCTCCCCCGCGACCCGCGGTTGGTTCACGGGTGCGTTCGACGCGCCCACCACCGCCCAGGCCGGCGCGTGGCAGGCCATCGCAGAGGGCTCGGACGTGCTGGTCGTCGCCCCCACCGGCTCCGGCAAGACCCTCGCCGCCTTCCTCGCCGCTCTGGACCAGCTGGCCTCCACACCTCCGCCCGCGGACCCGAAGAAGCGCTGCCGGGTCCTGTACGTCTCCCCCCTCAAGGCCCTCGCCGTCGACGTGGAGCGCAACCTCCGCAGCCCCCTCACCGGCATCCGCCAGGAATCCGTCCGCCTGGGCCTCCCCGAGCCCGAGGTCAAGGTGGGCATCCGCTCCGGCGACACCCCTCCGGCCGAACGCAGGGCTCTGTCCACCCGTCCCCCGGACATCCTGATCACCACCCCGGAATCCCTGTTCCTGATGCTGACGTCGGCGGCCCGGGACGCACTGACCGGGATCGAGACGGTGATCCTCGACGAGGTGCACGCCGTGGCCGGCACCAAGCGCGGCGCCCACCTGGCCCTCTCCCTGGAGCGCCTGGACGAGCTCCTGCCGAAGCCGGCCCGCCGCATCGGCCTCTCCGCCACGGTCCGCCCGGTGGACGAGATCGCCCGCTATCTCTCCCCGCAGCGCAAGGTGGAGATCGTTCAGCCGAAGTCCGGCAAGGAGTTCGACCTCTCGGTCGTGGTCCCGGTCGAAGACCTGGGCGAACTCGGCGGCTCCCCGGTGGCCGAGGGCAACGAAGGCGCGGAGCGCCCCTCCATCTGGCCCCACGTGGAGGAGCGGATCACCGACCTCGTCCAGTCCCACCGCTCCACGATCGTCTTCGCGAACTCCCGCCGCCTCGCGGAACGCCTCTGCAACCGCCTCAACGAGATCGCCTACGAGCGGGCCACCGGCGAGCCCCTGGACGAACACCACGCCCCGGCCGAACTCATGGGCGGCTCGGGCGCGGCCCAGGGCGCGCCCCAGGTCATCGCCCGGGCCCACCACGGCTCGGTCTCCAAGGAACAGCGCGCCCTGGTCGAGGAGGACCTCAAAGCGGGCCGTCTCCCCGCTGTAGTGGCGACCTCCAGCCTCGAACTCGGCATCGACATGGGTGCGGTGGACCTGGTGATCCAGGTCGAGTCACCCCCCTCCGTCGCCTCCGGCCTGCAACGCGTCGGCCGCGCGGGCCACCAGGTCGGCGCCGTCTCCACCGGCGTGGTCTTCCCGAAGTACCGAGGCGACCTGGTCCAGGCGGCGGTCGTCACGGAACGCATGCGGACCGGTTCCATCGAGTCCCTCAAGGTCCCCGCGAACCCCCTGGACGTCCTCGCCCAGCAGATCGTCGCGATGACCGCGATGGACACCTGGCAGCTCGACGACCTCCTCGCCACGGTCCGCAGGGCGGCCCCCTTCGCCTCCCTCCCCGAGTCCGCCTTCACCGCGGTCCTCGACATGCTCGCGGGCCGCTATCCCTCCGACGCCTTCGCCGAACTGCGCCCGCGCGTGGTCTGGGACCGCATCGCCGGCACGATCACCGGCCGCCCCGGCGCCCAGCGACTCGCCGTCACCTCCGGCGGCACCATCCCCGACCGCGGCCTCTTCGGCGTCTTCCTCGCCGGCTCGGACCCCAAGAAGGGCGGCGGGAGGGTCGGCGAGCTCGATGAGGAGATGGTCTACGAGTCGCGCGTCGGGGACGTCTTCACGCTCGGCACCAGCTCCTGGCGCATCGAGGACATCACCCGCGACCGGGTCCTGGTCTCCCCCGCCCCCGGCGTCCCCGGCAGGCTCCCCTTCTGGAAGGGCGACCAGCTGGGCCGCCCCCTCGAACTGGGCCGCGCGGTGGGCGCGTTCCTCCGTGAGGTCGGCTCCCTGTCCAAGGAGGACGCCCGCCTGCGCCTGCTCACCGCGGGCCTGGACGCGTGGGCCGCGGACAACGTCCTGTCCTACCTGGACGAACAGCGCGAGGCCTGCGGCCACGTCCCGGACGACCGCACGATCGTCGTGGAGCGCTTCCGGGACGAACTCGGCGACTGGCGGGTCGTCGTCCACTCCCCCTTCGGCGCCCAGGTCCACGCCCCCTGGGCCCTCGCCCTCGGCGCCAAGCTCTCCGAGCGCTACGGCATGGACGCCCAGGTCATGCACGCCGACGACGGCATCGTGCTGCGGCTGCCCGACGCCGACCTGATGAGCCTGGACCTCCTCGACCGGGAACCGGCCAGGATCGGCACGGAGTACGACGCCGAGCAGGCCCCGGTGGGCGCCGCGGACGTCGTCTTCGACAAGGGCGAGGTCGACCAGGTGGTCACCGACCAGGTGGGCGGCTCCGCCCTGTTCGCCTCCCGCTTCCGCGAATGCGCCGCCCGGGCGCTCCTGCTGCCGCGCCGCAACCCCGGCAAGCGCACCCCCCTGTGGCAGCAGCGCCAGCGCGCTTCCCAACTGCTCCAGGTGGCGAGCGAGTTCGGCTCGTTCCCCATCGTCCTGGAGGCGGTCCGGGAGTGCCTCCAGGACGTCTTCGACGTCCCCGGCCTCGTCGAGCTCATGGGCGACCTGGAATCCCGCAGGGTCCGCCTGGTCGAGGTCACCACCCCCGAGCCCTCCCCCTTCGCCCGGTCCCTGCTCTTCGGCTACGTCGCCCAGTTCCTGTACGAGGGCGACTCGCCCCTCGCCGAGCGCCGGGCAGCGGCCCTCTCGCTGGACTCGCGGCTGCTGGCCGAGCTGCTGGGCCAGGCGGAGCTGCGCGAGCTGCTCGACGCCGAGGTCCTGACCGAGCTGGAGCGCGAGCTCCAGTGGCTCACCGAGGACCGCCGGGTGAAGGACGCCGAGGGCGTGGCGGACATCCTCCGTGTCCTCGGACCGCTCACGGACGCCGAGCTGGCCGAGCGGGGCGCCGAGCCGCAGTGGGCGCAAGAGCTCGCCCGGGCCCGCCGCACGATCAAGGTCCGGGTCGCCGGCGCCGACCACTGGGCGGCGATCGAGGACGCGGGCCGCCTGCGTGACGCCCTCGGCACAGCGCTGCCGGTCGGCGTCCCGGAGGCCTTCACGGAACCGGTCAAGGACCCTCTCGGCGACCTCCTCGCGCGCTACGCCCGCACCCACGGCCCCTTCACCTCGGCGACGGCAGCCGCCCGCTTCGGCCTGGGCACGGCGGTCACCGAGGGCGCGTTGCAGCGCCTGGCCGCGAGCGGACGTGTCGTACAGGGAGAGTTCCACCCGGCGGGCATCGGCCAGGAGTGGTGCGACGCGACCGTGCTCCGCCGCCTGCGCCGCCGTTCCCTGGCAGCCCTGCGCCACGAGCTCGAACCGGTGCCGCCCCCGGCCCTCGCCCAGTTCCTCCCGCAGTGGCAGCACATCGGCAAGGGGCACTCCCTGCGCGGCATCGACGGGCTGGTGCGTGCCGTCGAGCAGTTGCAGGGCGCCTCCGTGCCCGCCTCCGCCCTGGAGAAGCTCGTTTTGCCGTCCCGCGTCACGAACTACACCCCGGCCATGCTCGACGAGCTCACCGCCGCCGGAGAGATCGTGTGGGCCGGAGCGGGCGCGCTCCCGGGCAAGGACGGCTGGGTCTCCCTGTACCTGGCGGACGCGGCCCCACTCCTCCTGCCCCCACCCCACCCCCTGGAGCTGACGGCCCTGCACCAGTCCGTCCTGGACGCCCTCACCGGCGGCTACGGCCTGTTCTTCCGCCAGATCGCCGACCAGGTCCGCGCCACCACCCACCCGGACGCCACCGACCCCCAACTGGCCGACGCCGTATGGGAGCTGGCCTGGTCCGGGCGGCTCACCAACGACACCCTCACCCCCATGCGCTCCCTGCTGGGCTCCGGCCGCACCGCCGGTTCCACCGCTCACCGCGCCAAACGCACGATCCCCCGCGGCCGCTACGGCTCCCTCACCGCGGCCGCCCGCACCGCCTCCCGCACCGGCCCGCCGACCGTCGCCGGCCGCTGGTCCCTGCTCCCGCCACGCGAGGCCGACCCGACCGTGCGCGCCCACGCCCTGGCCCGCACCCTCCTGGACCGGCACGGAGTGGTCACCCGGGGAGCCGTGTCCGCGGAGGGCGTGGAGGGCGGCTTCTCGGCGACGTACCGCATCCTGTCCGCCTTCGAGGACAGTGGCCAGGCTCGTCGCGGCTATGTCGTGGAGGGTCTCGGCGCCGCCCAGTTCGCCATGGACGGCGCGGTCGACCGCCTCCGCGCGGTGTCCAACGCCCGCGACCGCGGCGAGGCGATGCCGGAGACCGGCGCTCCCGACATCTGGGGCTCGGACCCGGCACCGACCGACCCCGCGGCCGAGGACTGGGACTGGACCCGCGCCTTCGACACCCCGGACGGCCCCGGCGGCGAAGCCGGCCCGGACACCCAGTCCGGGCCCCTGTCCCCCGCCTCCCGCGACGAGTACGTCTCACCGCGCGACTACCCACCCCAGCCCACCCCTCAGCACTGGCAAGGCACCCCCTCGTACGGCTCCGGCTTCGGCAACCGCAGGCAGAACGCCTCCGACGCCTCCCGAGCCGTGGTCCTCGCCGCCGCCGATCCCGCCAACGCCTACGGCGCCGCCCTCCCCTGGCCCGACCCTCCGACCGAGGCGGGCCACAAACCGGGGCGTAAGGCGGGCTCCCTGGTGGTCCTCGTGGACGGCGAGCTCACGCTGTACATGGAGCGGGGCGGCAAAACGCTCCTTGCCTGGCCCTCCACCACGGACACCACCGACACCACCCCCACCGAGGACCCCCGCCTGCGCCCGGCCTCCGAAGCCCTCGCGGCAGCCGCCAAGGCCGGCTCCCTGGGTACGGTCACGGTGGAACGCATCAACGGCACCTCGGCCCTGACCTCCCCCCTGGGCACCCTCCTGGAAGCAGCAGGCTTCATCGCCACCCCAAGGGGCCTACGCCTACGCGCCTGACCCCTCACCCCGCGCGAACGTCTCACTCACGCCCCCACACCCCCACACCCCCAAACCCGCACCCGCACCCGCACCCGCACCACCGTGCCCCCACGCACCCACCCGCACCCGCCGACGGCGAGCCCACCCCACAGGGGCCACCCGCACCCGACCACGATTCCCGCACGGGTGGTGCGGGTGGGACCACCCTGGCCGAAGGCGAAGCCGAGGCCAGGCAGGAATCCCTTCCCCCATGACACCCTTGACCCATGCCCGAAGGAGACACCGTCTGGCAAGCCGCGAAGCGCCTCCACACCGCCCTCGCGGACAAGGTGCTGACCCGCAGCGACCTCAGGGTGCCGAAATTCGCCACAGCCGACCTCACAGGCCGCAGGGTCCTCGACGTCACCGCCCGCGGCAAACACCTCCTCACCCGCATCGAGGGCGGCCTGACCCTGCACTCCCACCTCCGCATGGACGGCTCCTGGAAGATCTACGCGGAGAACCAGCGCTGGACAGGCGGCCCCACCCACCAGATCCGCGCGATCCTGGCCAACTCCGACCTCGCCGCCGTCGGCTACCGCCTCCCCGTCCTCGAACTGCTCCGCACCGCGGACGAGCACAAGGCCGTCGGCCACCTCGGCCCCGACCTCCTCGGCCCGGACTGGAACCCCGAGCGCGCCCTCGCCAATCTCCTCCAGGACCCCGCCCGGCCCCTCGGCGAGGCCCTCCTCGACCAGCGCAATCTCGCCGGCGTCGGCAACGTCTTCAAGAGCGAGATCTGCTTCCTGCTCGGCGTCACCCCCTGGCTCCCCGTCGGCGCCCTCCCCGCGGACCGCGCCGCCCAGCTCCCCGCGCTCTCCAAGAAGCTCCTGGAGGCCAACCGCGACCGCCCGGTCCGCAACACCACCGGCCGCCGCGGCCAGGACCTGTTCGTCTACGGCCGCGCCCCGCGCCCCTGCCTCCGTTGCCGCACCTCCCTGCGTGTCGCCGACCAGGGCGACGGTTCCCGCGAACGCCCCACGTACTGGTGCCCGACCTGCCAGATCGGCCCGGCCCCCAGCCCACGCCACAGAGCACCGGGCGGAGCACACTCCAGAACCTCACGCCGTACCACCAATTGACGATCCGTCAGAAACGCTCGTACCGTCGCTCCATGGCCATCAGCGCGTACGACCTCACCGGACACACCGCGTTCGTCACCGGCGCCGCCGGCGGCATCGGCCGCGCGACCGCCGTCCTGCTCGCCGAGGCGGGCGCCACTGTCCACTGCGCCGACCTCGACGCGTCGGGGCTGCACGACACGGCGATCCTCATCAAGGACGCCGGCGGAACGGCGCACACCCATCCCCTCGACGTCACCGACCGCGCACAACTCCATCGGGCCGTCACCGCCTGCGAGCGCCTGGACGTGCTGGCCGCGGTCGCCGGGATCATGCACAGCAGCCCGGTCCTGGAGACGCGGGACGAGGATCTCGACCGCGTCCTGAACGTCAACTTCAAGGGCGTGCTGCACGCCTGCCAGGAGGCGGCCCGCCTGATGATCGACCGGAAGACGAGGGGCAGCATCGTCACGATGGCCTCCGGCGCCGTGGACACGGGCGGCGCCGGCCTGCTCTGCTACGGCGCGGCCAAGGCGGCCGTCGTACAGCTCACGAAGACGCTGGCCACCGAAGTCGGCCGGTACGGCATCCGGGTCAACGCCGTCGCACCGGGCTGGATCCGCACGCCCATGACCGATCGCCACGACGCGGATGCCCAGGCCCACACCGAGGCCCTCATGTCCCGCATGTCACCGCTCAGGCGCGTGGGCGAACCGGAGAACGTGGCGCACGCCGTGCTCTACCTGGCCTCCGACGCCTCGTCCTTCACGACGGGCCAGATCCTCCGTCCGAACGGCGGGGTGGCGATGCCGTGGTAGCCGCCCCCGCCGCCCCCGCCTCCCCAATCGGCCCGGCCCGCCCGGCCCCCGCGGGCTTCCCCGCCCGCCACGCCTGACGCCACCTTCCGGCGGCCACCGCCCCCGCGGCCCGCGCTTTGGGCACACAGTGCACCGGCAGCAGGCTCAGCCCCCACCCACCCGCCGCGACCGCCCCTTCGAGCACCCCGGCGCCCGGCGCCAGCACCAGCCGCGCCACAGCCCACCACCACAGTGCGCCGAGCCCGAGAGCCATCCCCCGGCCTACTGTCGGCCCCGCCATGCAGCCACCTCCAGCCCGGACGCTAGACGGCCGCCCGAGCCGCGGGGAGGGCGCACCAAGGGCACACGGACGCACCGACGCGGCCGTCGCTCCAAGATGCACGAAAACCCCGACCGGCGCCTCTCCAAAACCACTGGAGAAACCCGTCCGGGGCCTCGCAGACTTCCTCTCGGCGGCCATCACTCATGGCACACCGAGCGCGAGCGTCACGCCGCTACGACGTCCACCGCTTCGCTCGGTGCCTTGATGGTCACTCGTTC
The DNA here is from genome assembly GCF_040612795.1 of Streptomyces sp. NPDC006335. Lineage (NCBI taxonomy): Bacteria > Bacillati > Actinomycetota > Actinomycetes > Kitasatosporales > Streptomycetaceae > Streptomyces > Streptomyces sp. NPDC006335. The sequence goes on along the minus strand of NZ_JBEXQX010000012.1, from coordinate 17,948 downwards.
CGGTGGCACACCCTTCACCGATACGGAACCCAGCATCGGGCGCACGGGCGCCGGTACGGGCTCGCTGGGGGTGGCCGCAGCAGACTGGGCCAGCTCGGCGAGGGCGAGCTCGTCGCTCACTTCCCGCATGAGCTCGGACATCCGTACGTCCAGCGCGTCGCAGATCGCGGAGAGCAGTTCGGAGGAAGCCTCCTTCTGCCCCCGCTCCACCTCGGAGAGATAGCCGAGTGAGACTCGGGCGGAGGAGGAGACTTCGCGCAGAGTACGGCCCTGGCGCTGGCGCTGCCGACGCAGCACGTCACCCAGCAGGCGACGGAGCAGAATCATCGGTGGCTCCCTCCTCGGACCGCGTAGCCGCATCCTTCACGCCCCACCGTACCGCCTTGCGCCGCGGCCGTGCGGGGAGCGATGTCGTGTTCACTCAGGGCTGCAAACATCAAAACCCCCCGTTCCGTTCCGTATCCTGTGCCCGCTCATTTCCGGTCTGTTCGCTCGCGAGCTCCTCCAGGAGGAGTGCGAGTACGCTCCGTACACTCTCCATACGAATTTCCGCGCGGTCGCCGTTCAACCGCAGCGCGGTCACTTTCCCGCCACCCGCTGCCTCGGAAGCGCCCGCGGAGGGCCCGTCGACAGCCACGTAGACCGTTCCGACGGGCTTGCCGTCCTGTGGTTCCGGGCCCGCGACTCCGGTGGTCGCGATACCCCAGTCGGCACCGAGCGCCTTGCGCACTCCGGCCGCCATCTGGGCCGCGACCTGCGGATCCACCGCACCTCGCTGGTCCAGCAGGGTGGCGTCGACACCCAGCAGCTCATGCTTCAGTTCGGTGGCGTAGGCGGTCACCGAGCCCCGGAACGCCTGGGACGCGCCGGGGGCCGCTGTGATTTCCGCCGCAACCAGTCCGCCGGTGAGTGACTCGGCGACCGCGAGCGTCTGACCCTTCACGGTGAGTAGTCGCACCACTTGGGCGGCTGGGGAATTCACGCTTCCGTCTCCTCCAACGCCGCCTTGCGCTCGGCGATTCCCTGCCTGCGCAGCACAATGGCCTGTCTCACATAGTCCAGCCCGGTCGCGACGGTCAGCACGACCGCCACAGCCATCACCCAGAACCTCGCGGTCGCCAGCCACCCCGTCAGCGCCAGGATGTACATCCCTACGGCGATGCCCTGGCTGAGGGTCTTGAGCTTGCCGCCCCGGCTCGCCGGGATCACGCCGTACCGGATGACGAGGAAACGCAGGAGGGTGATCCCGAGTTCCCTGCCGAGGATGACGATCGTCACCCACCAGGGCAGGTCACCGAGCCCGGAGAGACAGATCAGCGCCGCCCCCATGATCGCCTTGTCGGCGATGGGGTCGGCGATCTTCCCGAAGTCCGTGACGAGGTTGTAGGCGCGCGCCAGGTGCCCGTCGAACAGGTCGGTGATCATGGCGACGGCGAAGGCCGCCCAGGCGAACGAGCGCCACGCGGGGTCGTACCCGCCGTCGGCCAGCATCAGGGCGACGAAGCCGGGCACGAGGACCAGCCGGAGCATGGTGAGCAGATTGGCGATGTTCCAGACGCTGGCCTGGTTGACGGCGGCGGCCGCGATCTTCGCGCGCGCGGGCTTCGCACCGGATTCGACGTCGGCCTCCGAAACCGCTCCGGCGACGACCCCCATTCCGGGGACCACACCGGCGCGCACCTCGGCAGCCGTACCGGAGACCGCGTCCGAAGGAGTGCTCGGTGCCGCGCCGGACGCGGGGCCCGAGACCCCGCTCACCGATCCGCCCTTCGCAGCGGAGGGGCCACCTGCGGCGGACGCCGGAACTCCGGTCATCTGCCCGCCTCCTCACTACACCCGAGCGAGCCGTCGAGCGGCTCGGCCACCAGGTCGACACCTTCCGTACCGACCACCTTCGCCTCGACCATACGACCGACACTCAGACCTTCGCCGCTCGTGAGCAGCACCTGGCCGTCGGTCTCGGGTGCCTGGTGCGCGCCGCGGCCGTACACGCCCTCCTCGTCGACGGACTCGACCAGGACGTGCACGGTCTCGCCCACGCGCTCCTCGGCGCGCTGCGAGACGAGTTCCTCGGCGAGCCGGGAGACACGCGCGAGCCGCTCTGCGACGACGTCCTCGTCGAGCTTGTTCTCGTACGTCGCGGCTTCCGTGCCCTCCTCGTCGGAGTACCCGAAGACACCGATGGCGTCCAGGCGCGCGCCGTTCAGGAACCGCTCCAGCTCGGCGAGGTCGGCCTCGGTCTCGCCGGGGAAGCCCACGATGAAGTTGGAGCGCACGCCGGCCTCGGGGGCCTTGCCGCGGATGGTGTCGAGGAGCTCCAGGAAGCGGTCGGTGTCGCCGAAGCGGCGCATCGCGCGCAGCACGCCGGGGGCGGAGTGCTGGAAGGACAGGTCGAAGTAGGGCACGACCTTGGGCGTGGAGGTGAGCACGTCGATCAGGCCGGGCCGCATCTCGGCGGGCTGGAGGTAGCTGACCCGCACGCGCTCGAGGCCGTCCACCTCGGCGAGCTCGGGCAGGAGGGACTCCAGCAGACGGATGTCGCCGAGGTCCTTGCCGTAGGACGTGTTGTTCTCGGAGACCAGCATGATCTCCTTGACGCCCTGCTCGGCCAGCCAGCGCGTCTCGTTGAGGACGTCCGAGGGGCGGCGGGAGATGAAGGAGCCGCGGAAGGACGGGATGGCGCAGAAGGAGCAGCGCCGGTCGCAGCCGGAGGCGAGCTTCACCGAGGCGACCGGGGAGCCGTCCAGACGGCGGCGCAGGGGTGCACGGGGGCCCGAGGCAGGCGCGAGGCCGTCCGGCAGGTCGGCGGGGGCGGGAACGGCCTCCTCGGCCGGGCCGTGGCCCGGCAGCGCGACGGACGCCGCCGACTCCTGCCGCTCGGCCGGGCTGATCGGCAGCAGCTTGCGCCGGTCGCGCGGGGTGTGCGCGGCGTGGATGCCACCGCTGAGGATCGTCTGGAGCCGGTCGGAGATGTCGGCGTAGTCGTCGAAGCCGAGCACCCCGTCCGCCTCGGGCAGCGCCTCGGCGAGGTCCTTGCCGTACCGCTCGGCCATGCAGCCCACCGCCACGACGGCCTGGGTTCTGCCGTGGCCCTTGAGGTCGTTGGCCTCCAGGAGGGCGTCGACGGAGTCCTTCTTGGCGGCCTCGACGAAGCCACAGGTGTTGACGACGGCGACGTCCGCGTCTGCGGCGTCCTCCACGAGGTCCCAGCCGTCCGCCTCCAAACGGCCTGCGAGCTCCTCCGAGTCCACCTCGTTGCGGGCGCAGCCAAGAGTGACGAGTGCGACGGTACGGCGTTCAGGCATGGGCTCAAGACTACTTCGTCCCACTGACACCCCACGTCGAAGGGGTTGGCCGATCTTGGCCAACCCCTTCGCGACGGAATCCGAACGGATACGGAATCCGAACAGATGCCTAGCCGACCTGTGGGTCGCCCTTGGTGTACGTCAGGCGCTCCACGGCGCCGGGCTGCCAGTCGTCGTCGATCTCCTTGCCGTTCACGTACAGCTGGATCGCGCCGGCGTCACCGAGGACGAGGTTGATCTTGTCGCTGTCCTGGAAGGTCTTGCTGTCGCCCTGCTTGAGCAGTCCGTCGAAGAGGGTCCGGCCGTTGTGGTCCTTGGCGAGGATCCAGCTCTTGCCGTCGGCGGCGCTGACCTGCACGGTCACCTTGTCCTGGGGAGCCGCGGCGATGGCGCTGTCGGACGGCGTGGGCTTCGGGTCCTTGGTGGTCTTGTCGGCCTTGGGCGTCGGCGACTTGCTGGTGGTGGGCGTGGTGCCGTCGGCGACCTGTGTCGTCCCGCCGTCGTCGCCCTTGAAGGCGGTGAACCCGACGAAGCCGACCACGGCGACGATCGCGGCGACCATGGCCGCGGTCCAGTTGGGCCCGCGCCGCTCCGGACGGATGCGTTCCGCCTCGAACAGCGGGGCGGCCGGGGTCGGAGCCGGACGGCCACCGCCGTGATCGGCGGCGTACTGGTCCAGCAAGGGGGCCGGATCCAGGTGGACGGCCTTGGCCAGGGTCCGGATGTGGCCCCGGGCGTACACGTCGCCACCGCAGGGGGCGAAGTCGTCCGCCTCGATGGCGTGCACGATGGCGATGCGGACCCTGGTGGCGTTGCTGACGTCGTCGACGGTCAGCCCGGCCGCGATCCGCGCCTGTTTCAGGGCGTGGCCGACGGAGAGGTGGGCTTCCTGCGGGTCGTCTTCGAACGGACGCTCGTCTTCAGGGGAGTTGCCGATGGACACGGGGGCGCCTTTCGAGCGTTTAAGCCACCTGTGCTGGAGGTTCAGTCTAGGGGGGGTGCGAAAGGGTGGGGCAACCGGGCGGTGGGACTTTGTACGCCATCGGAATGGCCGAACACGCCGATGGTGGGGCAGCAGCTTTTCGCTTCCCTCAACTTGACGTACGCCGAAGGGAAACGGTTGCTCGATGATCCCTTACGGGTGAGTCACGATCGAACATCGGTGGCCGCACCCGCTCCGGGCTCCCTCTAAGCCTCCCCGCGGATCACCGCGAGCACTCCGTCCAACTCGTCAGCCTTCACAAGAACGTCACGAGCCTTCGATCCCTCGCTGGGTCCGACGATGCCGCGGGACTCCATCAGGTCCATCAGCCGCCCCGCCTTCGCGAACCCGACCCGCAGCTTGCGCTGGAGCATGGAGGTCGACCCGAACTGCGTGGAGACGACCAGTTCGGCCGCCTGGCACAGCAGGTCGAGGTCGTCGCCGATCTCCTCGTCGATCTCCTTCTTCTGCTTGGTGCCCACGACGACGTCGTCCCGGAAGACCGGCGCCATCTGGTCCTTGCAGTGCTGGACGATCGCCGCGACCTCTTCCTCGGTCACGAAGGCGCCCTGCATACGGGTGGGCTTGTTGGCGCCCATCGGCAGGAACAGTCCGTCGCCCTTGCCGATCAGCTTCTCGGCACCCGGCTGGTCGAGGATGACCCGGGAGTCGGCGAGCGAGGAGGTGGCGAAGGCGAGCCGCGAGGGCACGTTCGCCTTGATCAGACCGGTGACGACGTCCACGGACGGCCGCTGGGTGGCGAGCACCAGGTGGATGCCGGCCGCGCGCGCGAGCTGCGTGATCCGCACGATCGCGTCCTCGACGTCCCGCGGGGCGACCATCATCAGGTCGGCGAGCTCGTCGACGATCACCAGCAGGTACGGGTACGGCTGGAGCTCGCGCTCACTGCCCTCGGGCGGTTTGACCTTGCCGTTCCTTATGGCCTCGTTGAAGTCGTCGATGTGCCGGAAGCCGTACGCCGCCAGGTCGTCGTAGCGGAGGTCCATCTCCCGTACGACCCACTGGAGCGCCTCGGCGGCCCGCTTGGGGTTGGTGATGATCGGCGTGATCAGGTGCGGGATGCCCTCGTAGGCCGTCAGCTCGACGCGCTTGGGATCGACGAGGACCATGCGCACGTCCTCGGGGGTCGCGCGCACCATGATGGAAGTGATCAAGCAGTTAATGCACGACGACTTACCGGAACCGGTGGCTCCGGCGACGAGCACGTGCGGCATCTTCGCCAGGTTGGCCATCACATAGCCGCCCTCGACGTCCTTGCCGAGCGCGACCAGCATGGGGTGCTCGTCCTCTGCGGCCGCCGCGAGCCGCAGCACGTCACCGAGGTTGACCATCTCCCGGTCGGTGTTGGGGATCTCGATGCCGACCGCGGACTTGCCGGGGATCGGGCTGATGATCCGCACGTCCGGGCTGGCGACGGCGTACGCGATGTTCTTGGCCAGCGCGGTGATCCGCTCGACCTTGACGGCGGGTCCGAGCTCGACCTCGTAGCGCGTGACCGTCGGCCCGCGCGTGAAGCCGGTGACGGCGGCGTCGACCTTGAACTCGGTGAAGACGGTCGTCAGCGAGGCGACCACGGCGTCGTTGGCCGCGCTGCGCGCCTTGCCGGGTCCCCCGCGCTCCAGGAGATCGAGGGAGGGCAGCGCGTAGGTGATGTCGCCGGACAGCTGGAGCTGCTCCGCGCGCGAGGGCAGTTCGCTCGGCGCCTCGGGTGCGGGCTTGGTGAGGTCGGCGACCTCGACCTTGAGCTTCTCCTGCTTCGGGCGCGCCTCCTGCTTGGGCCGCGCGGCCGGGACCGGAGTGGGTACGGGGGTCGTCTCCACCCGGTCGCCCACGCTGACGCCGTGCGTGAGGTCGGCGACCAGCGGCGAGGGCGGCAGGCCGTGCATCACGACGCCGTCCAGATCCGCCGCGGCGGCCGCGGCGATGTCGACGGCGTCCATCTGCCGGTCCATCGCGGGCTGCGGCACCGCGGACCGCCTGGGGCGCCCACGACGCTGCGACAGGGCCTCCTGCTCCGCTCCGTCGGGGTCGTACGACTCGGGCGCGGGGCCTCGCTTGCGTCCGCGCGCGGGCAGCGCCTCGCGCCACTGCTCGTCGTAGCGCTCGTCGTCCTCGCCGAGTCCGTCCACCGGGTCGGGGAGGATCCCGAGCCGCACACCGAGCTCCCGCAGCCGCCGCGGAATGGCGTTGACCGGCGTGGCCGTGACGACGAGCAGCCCGAACACGGTCAGCAGCACGAGCAGCGGTACGGCGAGGACCTCGCCCATGGTGTACGTCAGCGGGGTCGCCGCTCCCCAGCCGATGAGGCCGCCGGCGTCCCTTATCGCCTGCATGCCGGCGCTGCGGGCGGGCGAGCCGCAGGCGATGTGGACCTGGCCGAGCACGCCGATGACGAGCGCCGACAGGCCGATCACGATCCGGCCGTTGGCCTCGGGCTTCTCGGGGTGCCGGATGAAGCGCACGGCGATGACCGCGAGCAGTATCGGCACGAGCAGGTCGAGCCGGCCGAAGGCGCCGGTCACGATGATCTCGACGAGGTCGCCGACGGGGCCGCGCAGGTTCGACCAGGTACCGGCGGCCACGATCAGGCCGAGGCCCAGCAGCAGGAGTGCCACGCCGTCCTTCCGGTGCGCGGGGTCGAGGTTCTTCGCGCCCTGCCCTATCCCGCGGAACACCGCGCCGACGGCGTGGGCGAGGCCGAGCCAGATGGCGCGGATGAGGCGGAGGATGCCACCGGTCGGGCTGGGCGCCGGCCTGGGCGGCACGGCCTTCTTCGCCGCGGCCTTCCTGGCGGGCGCCTTCTTCGCCGGTGCCTTCTTCGCAGGGGCCTTCCTCGCCGGCCCCTTCGCGGGAGCGGCAGCCTTCTTGGCGGGCTGCTTCTTGGCTGCGGAGGGACGTGAGGCCATGGGTGTGAGATTACCGGTGGAGACGACCGGGGACACGTGTGCCCGCTGCTTCACCCGTTCGTGTCGCTTCTGAGGAGGTGTCGAACTGACGCGGACTCAAAGGGTCCTTCGGCGCGCGTCAGTTCTGCGAGGGCACCGACGGCGAACTCCCGGTGCCCGGCTCCAGCGCGTCCAGTGCGCGCCGCAACCCCGTGAGTTTGCGTTCGAGATGGGCCGCGGTGGCCACCGCGGCCGCGTCCGCGGACTCGTCGTCCAGTTGCTTGGAGAGCGCCTCGGCCTGTTCCTCCACCGCCGCGAGCCGCGCGGACAACTCGGCGAGCAGACCCGCCGGCTCCTTCGCGTCCCCGACCGCCGCCTTGCCTCCGCCGCCCTCCAACTGGAGCCGCAGCAGCGCCGCCTGCTCCCGGAGCTGGCAGTTCTTCATGTAGAGCTCGACGAACACCGAGACCTTCGCGCGCAGCACCCACGGGTCGAACGGCTTGGAGATGTAGTCCACCGCGCCCGCCGCGTACCCCCGGAAGGTGTGGTGCGGACCGTGGTTGATTGCGGTCAGGAAGATGATCGGGATGTCCCGGGTCCGCTCCCGCCGTTTGATGTGTGCCGCGGTCTCGAAACCGTCCATGCCAGGCATCTGGACGTCCAGCAGAATCACCGCGAAGTCGTCCGTGAGCAGCGCCTTGAGCGCTTCCTCCCCGGACGATGCCCGCACCAGTGTCTGATCGAGCGCGGAGAGGATGGCCTCCAGCGCCAGCAGATTCTCCGGCCGGTCATCGACCAGGAGGATCTTGGCCTTCTGCACCATGGCCCGCCCTCCTCGCCCCGGATGTGCACCGGGTGCCGCCCCTGGGGACGACTCCCTTTCGCCGCCCGTCCTTGTGCCGGTCATCGTAGCCGCACCCTGTCTGTCGCCACACCCTGTCACCGTGATGTCACTGTGCACGTAGCAGAAACGTAGCGGGAGACCAGAAGGTTCCCCGAATCCCGTACTTCTACACGGCATCGGGCACACTGAGTCAGCAACTCCGCGTGAACTTCGCTGATTCCCATCACTCCCCCCGCATCCACTGTTCCATGACCGACAGCAGATGATCGGGGTCGACCGGCTTGGTCACGTAGTCGGAGGCCCCCGACTCGATCGCCTTCTCCCGGTCGCCCTTCATGGCCTTCGCGGTCAGCGCGATGATCGGGAGCCCGGCGAACTGCGGCATCCTGCGGATCGCGTTCGTCGTCGCGTACCCGTCCATCTCGGGCATCATGATGTCCATCAGGACGACCGCCACGTCCTCGTGCTGTTCCAGCACCTCGATGCCCTCACGGCCGTTCTCCGCGTAGAGCACCGACAGTCCGTGCTGTTCGAGAACGCTGGTGAGCGCGAAGACGTTGCGGATGTCGTCGTCGACGATCAGCACCTTCTCCCCGCCGAAGCGGATGCCCCGGCGCGGCTGCGGCGCGGCCTGGTGCTCCACCGCCGACCACTGGTCCGGCTGTCCGATCCGCTGTTCGAGGGCCGGTGCGGTCCTGCGGCGGCGCCGGAAGAGCGCCGCCGCACCGTTCTGCGTCTCCTGGTACGACCTCACCTCGGCCGGCGTCTCGACCTCGACCCCGGTCGTCGCGTTCTCCGACGTGGACGCCACCAGGTCGCCGGCCTCCAGGGCGGGCATGGACTGCTGGTAGCCCTGCGGCGGCAGTTCGCTGGGGTGCAGCGGCAAATACAGCGTGAACGTCGATCCGCGCCCCGGCTCGCTCTGCGCGTGGATCTCTCCGCCGAGCAGTTGCGCGATCTCCCGCGAGATCGACAGCCCGAGTCCGGTGCCGCCGTACTTGCGGCTGGTCGTCCCGTCGGCCTGCTTGAACGCCTCGAAGATCACCCGCATCTTGCTGGCCGCGATACCGATGCCGGTGTCGGTCACCGAGAACGCGATCAGGTCGGCGTCCGGGTCGCGCAGCGAACCGGCCTCCAGCAGCTGCTCCCGGATCGCCACCGGCACATCCCGTCCGGCGGGCCTGATGACCAGCTCGACGGCCCCGGAGTCGGTGAACTTCACCGCGTTGGACAGCAGGTTGCGCAGCACCTGGAGCAGCCGCTGCTCGTCGGTGTGCAGCGTGGCGGGCAGCTCGGGCGAGACCCGCACGGAGAGGTCGAGGCCCTTCTCCGCGGTCAGCGGCCGGAAGGTGGCCTCCACGTAGTCCACGAGCTGGACCAGCGCGATACGCGTCGGGGACACGTCCATCTTGCCCGCCTCGACCTTCGACAGGTCGAGGATGTCGTTGATGAGCTGGAGCAGGTCGGAGCCCGCGCCATGGATGGTCTCGGCGAACTCGACCTGCTTCGGGGTGAGGTTGGAGTCCGCGTTGTCGGCGAGCAGCTTGGCGAGGATCAGCAGCGAGTTGAGCGGCGTCCGCAGCTCGTGGGACATGTTGGCCAGGAACTCGCTCTTGTACCGCATGGAGACGGCGAGCTGCTCGGCGCGCTCCTCCAGGACCTGCCGCGCCTCCTCGATCTCGGTGTTCTTGACCTCGATGTCGCGGTTCTGCTGGGCCAGCAGCTCGGCCTTCTCCTCCAGCTCGGCGTTGGACGCCTGGAGGGCCTTCTGCCGGTTCTCCAACTCGGCCGACCGCTCCCGCAGTTGCTCGGTCAGCTCCTGGGACTGCTTCAGCAGCACTTCCGTCTTGGTGTTGACGGAGATGGTGTTGACGCTCGTCGCGATCATCTCGGCGATCTGGTTGAGGAAGTCCTTCTGGATCTGCGTGAAGGGTGTGAAGGACGCGAGCTCGATGACACCGAGCACCTTGCCCTCGAACAGCACCGGGAGGACGATCACTTGCGCGGGCGGCGCTTCTCCGAGACCGGAGGAGATCTTCAGATAGCCGCTGGGCGCGTTGTCCACCAGGATCGTGCGCTTCTCCTCGGCGGCCGTCCCGATGAGCGCCTCACCCGGCCGGAACGACGTCGGCATGGAGCCCATCGAGTAGCCGTACGACCCGAGCATCCGCAGCTCGTACTGGTCCTCGGCCTCGGTGCTCATGTCCTTGCCGTCCAGGAGCGGCATCGCGACGAAGAACGCGCCGTGCTGCGCGGTCACCACCGGCGTCAGCTCGCTCATGATCAGCGAGGCCACGTCCTCCAGGTCCCGGCGGCCCTGCATGAGCGCCGAGATACGGGCCAGGTTGCCCTTGAGCCAGTCCTGCTCCTTGTTGGCGATCGTGGTGTCGCGCAGGTTGGCGATCATCTTGTTGATGTAGTCCTGGAGCTCCTGGATCTCCCCGGACGCGTCCACGTCGATCTTCAAGTTCAGGTCGCCCCGGGTCACCGCTGTGGCGACCCGCGCGATGGCGCGTACCTGACGGGTAAGGTTTCCTGCCATTTCGTTCACGGACTCGGTCAGGTCGCGCCAGGTGCCGTCGACGTCACGCACGCGTGCCTGGCCGCCGAGCTGTCCTTCGGTACCCACCTCGCGGGCGACGCGGGTGACCTCCTCCGCGAAGGAGGACAGCTGGTCGACCATCGTGTTGATGGTGGTCTTCAGCTCCAGGATCTCGCCGCGGGCGTCGATGTCGATCTTCTTGGTCAGGTCGCCCTTGGCGATGGCCGTGGTGACCATCGCGATGTTCCGCACCTGACCGGTCAGGTTGGACGCCATCTGGTTCACGGACTCGGTGAGGTCCTTCCAGGTGCCGGCCACACCGGGCACCCGCGCCTGGCCGCCCAGGATGCCGTCCGTACCCACCTCGCGGGCCACCTTGGTGACCTGGTCGGCGAACGAACTCAGCGTCTTCACCATGGTGTTGAAGGTGTCGGCGAGCTGCGCGACCTCACCGCGCGCCTCGATCGTCACCGTCCGCGTCAGGTCACCGTTGGCGACCGCGTTCGCGACCTGGGAGATGTTGCGCACCTGCATGGTCAGGTTGTTGGCCATCAGGTTCACGTTGTCGCTGAGGTCCTTCCAGATGCCCGTGACACCCGGAACGTGCGCCTGGCCCCCCAGGATGCCCTCGGTGCCCACCTCACGGGCCACCCGGGTCACCTGCTCGGCGAAGGACGACAGCTGGTCGACCATCGTGTTGACGGTGGTGACGAGTTCGAGGATCTCGCCCTTCGCGTCGACGGTGATCTTCTTCGAGAGATCGCCCTTGGCGACCGCTGTCGTGACCTCGGCGATGTTGCGCACCTGGATGGTCAGGTTGTTCGCCATGAAGTTCACGGACTGGGTGAGGTCCTTCCAGGTGCCGGAGACACCCTGCACCTCGGCCTGCCCGCCGAGGATGCCCTCGGTGCCCACCTCACGGGCCACCCGCGTCACCTGGTCGGCGAAGCTGGAGAGCTGGTCCACCATCGTGTTGAGGGTGTTCTTCAGCTCCAGGATCTCGCCGCGCGCGTCCACGTCGATCTTCTGCGACAGGTCACCCCGGGCCACCGCGGTGGCCACCTGGGCGATGTTGCGCACCTGAGCAGTAAGGTTTCCTGCCATTCCGTTCACGGAATCGGTCAGGTCACGCCACACACCCGCGACACCGGGCACCTGCGCCTGTCCGCCGAGACGCCCCTCGGTGCCCACCTCGCGGGCCACCCGGGTCACCTGGTCGGCGAAGGCGGACAGCTGGTCCACCATCGTGTTGATGGTGTTCTTCAGCTCCAGGATCTCGCCGCGCGCGTCCACGTCGATCTTCTGCGACAGGTCACCCCGGGCCACCGCCGTCGTCACCTGGGCGATCTGCCGCACCTGAGAGGTGAGGTTGCCACCCATGAAGTTGACGGAGTCGGTGAGCTCCTTCCAGGTGCCGGAGACCCCCGGCACGACCGCCTGACCGCCCAGGCGGCCCTCGGTGCCCACGTCCCGGGCCATCCGCGTCACCTGGTCGGCGAAGGCGGACAGCTGGTCCACCATCGTGTTCACGGTGTTCTTCAGCTGGAGCATCTCGCCGGAGACGTCCACGGTGACCTTCTGCGACAGGTCACCGTTGGCCACCGCCGTCGTCACCTGGGCGATGTTCCTCACCTGTCCGGTGAGGTTCCTGAACGCGGTGTTGACGGAGTCGGTGAGGTCCTTCCACGTCCCCGCGGCCCCGGGCACCTGCGCCTGACCACCCAGCTCACCCTCGACACCGATCTCGCGCGCCACGCGCGTGACCTCGGCACCGAACGCGGACAGCTGGTCCACCATCCCGTTGACGGTGTTCTTCAGCTCCAGCATCTCGCCGGCCACGTCGACGGTGACCTTCTGCGACAGGTCACCGTTGGCCACCGCGGTCGTCACGGCGGCGATGTCCCGCACCTGGGTGGTGAGGTTCCGGAAGACCGTGTTCACCGAGTCGGTGAGGTCCTTCCACGTCCCCGCCGCGCCCGGCACGTTCGCCTGGCCGCCGAGCTGTCCCTCGGCACCGACCTCGTTGGCCACGCGCGTGACCTCGTCCGCGAAGATCCGCAGCGTCTCGGTCATCTGGTTGATCGTGTCGGCGAGCTGTGCGACCTCGCCGCGTGCGGAGACCGTCACCTTCTGCGACAGGTCACCGCTGGCCACCGCCGTCGTCACCTGGGCGATCCCGCGCACCTGGGCCGTCAGGTTGCCGGCCATGAGGTTCACCGAATCGGTGAGGTCCTTCCACACCCCGGCCACACCCGGCACCTGCGCCTGGCCGCCGAGCTCGCCCTCGACGCCCACCTCGCGCGCGACGCGGGTCACCTCGGAGGAGAAGGACGAGAGCTGGTCCACCATCGTGTTGACGGTGTTCTTCAGCTCCAGCATCTCGCCGGCCACGTGCACCGTGACCTTGCGGGACAGGTCACCCTTGGCCACCGCGGTCGTGACCAGCGCGATGTCCCGCACCTGGGCCGTCAGCCGGTACGCCATCGTGTTGACGGACTCGGTCAGGTCCTTCCAGGAGCCCGACATGCCACGCACGCGTGCCTGTCCGCCGAGCTTGCCCTCGGTGCCGACCTCGCTGGCCACACGCGTGACCTCGTCGGTGAACGTCGAGAGCTGATCGACAAGGTTGTTTACAGTCCGCCCGACCTTCAGGAACTCCCCGCGCAGCGGATGCCCCGTCCCGTCCGGCGCCTGGGTCCTGAGCTCCATACGGGGTGACAGATCGCCCTCCGCCACCGCGGACAGCACCCGGCCGACCTCGGAGACGGGCCGGACGAGATCGTCGACGAGCGCGTTGGAGGCATCGATGGCGGACGCCCAGGAGCCCTCACAGGCGCCGGTTTCCAGCCGTTCTGTGAGCTTGCCCTCACGGCCCACCATGCGCCGTACCCGGGACAGCTCACCCGTCAGATGGAGATTGCGGTCGGCCACCTCGTTGAAGACCGCCGCGATCTCCGACATCACGCCGTCACCGGACACGGTGAGCCGCTTGCGGAAGTTCCCGTCGCGCATCGAGACCAGCGCCGTCAGCAGCCGGTCCAGGGCAGCCGTGTCCACCGCGGTGGTCCCGCCCCGCGGTTTGCGCCCGCCGCTCGGGGACTGTCCACCCTTCGCGCGCGTCCTAGTGCCCCGCGTCGCTGCGCCAGACTCCACTGTGTCCCTCCCGCAGGGGTCGACCGTTACTGCTGTGCTCGGGTGCTACCGCGCGCCACACCGGTGGCTGCCGCGTGCTTCTGTTTACTACAGCGATATTTCAGCCAGGCATGCGAAGCCGCACCACGGGCTGCTGCCCGTAGTACGCGCAAGCCACTCGGCCTGCCCGAACCTTCTTCAGGAGCTTGCCCAGTGTTTCACCCCGGTTGAACCCGGCCATAACAGTTCGGCAGCTTCGCACATCGTCCGCACACCCTCCGGACGGAAACACTGCAGACCGGCATCCGCATGGCCGTCGAAGGTAAGTAACCTTGCATGCGGCTGTCCAGCCGAGCCGGTCCGTCCGGCCTGGGCGGTGGCACGAGCACGAGCGGGCATCGGAGGGCGGCCGCACACATGACCACCGGACTGATCCCCGGGGGACAGAACCCGGATCCCCGGCCGACGGGCGGTCTGCCGCAGCAGCGGCACGAGCCGGTCGGCCAGGCAGCCCTGCACGTCGACAACCGGTCGAGGAGTTCTGTGATCACCGCGCGCGCGGCCGCCAGCTTCGAGCCCCTCGGACGATCGGTGGCGACCGCCCGCTCCTTCGTCCGTGACACCCTCCAGGGCTGGGGATTCGCCGACATCGTCGACGACGCGGTGGTCCTCACCAGCGAACTCGTCACCAATGCCGTGGTGCACGCGGGTACCTCCGCCGACGTCCTGTGCCTGCGCAGTGACGACGGCGTACGGATCGAGGTCGCCGACCGCTACCCCGAGCGGGAGATCCCCCTCCAGGGCCAGGCCGTCAACATGGGCAACCTCGACCGCGAGGGCGGCCGCGGCCTCCAGCTCTGCGCCGCGCTCGCCGGCCGGTGGGGCGTCGAGTACACCCCGACCCACAAGCAGGTCTGGTTCCAACTCGACCTGCCCGAACGTCCGGTGGGCACCCGCACGGCCGGCCCGTCGCTGCCCGCGGACCTCCTCCCGCTGGCCGACGGCCGTGTCCGCGTCGCCGTCGTCCAGATCGACCGTACGTGCGCCATCACCTCGTGGAACGAGGACGCCGAGGAACTCTTCGGCTACGCCGCCGAACAGGTCATCGGCAAGCCCCTGACCGACCTCGCGGCCTGGCCGCACACCCCGGGCACCAGCACCGGAATCGCCGAGGCCCTTCAACTCTCGCGCTGGGAGGGCAGCTACGGCATAAGGGCCGCCAACGGCCGCGTCACCTCGGTCTACGCCTCCCACCTGCGCGTCCGCGACACCGGCGGCGAGCCGTCCACGGTCTGCCTCCTGGTGCGCGACCACGAGCGAGCCGTACTCCAGACGCCCTTGCGCGGCCCAGCAGCCGACACGACCACGTCCGCCGACGGCCAGAGCACCGACCCCTTCGAGGTGTTCATCGGCTCCCCGGCCCCGGACGACCTCGACGGCCTCCTCCAGCGCACGGTCGAACGCGCGCGCGACATGCTCGACGGCGACTCCGCCTTCCTGCTCCTCGCGACCGACGACGAGACGGAGCTGGAGGTCCGCGCCTCCACCGGCCTGCCCTCCGCCCGCCAGCGCTTCGCGCGCGTGCCCGTCGAGGCGGGCCCCGGCAGATACGGCTCCGCCCGCATGCCGGCCGTCCACGACGACCTGTCGGCCGTACCGGGGGCCGTACCGCTCCTGAGCGGCACCGGCATGCGCTCGGTCGTCACGGTCCCGCTGAAGGTCGAGGGCCGCCTCACCGGCTCCCTGGGCGTGGCCGCGGAGAGCCCCGGCAGATACTCGAACGAAGAGGCCCTTCGCCTCCAATTCGCCGCCGACCGCATCGCGTTGGCCGTCGAGTCGGCCCGCCTGGGCGAACTCGAACGCCTGCGCCGCGGTTCCCTGAGCTTCCTCGTCGAGGCCTCCGACCTCCTCGCCGGCACCCTGGACCGCGACCAGACACTGGCCCTCATGGCCCAGATGACCGTCCCGACCCTGGCCACCTGGTGCGCCGTCTACACGATCGCCGACCAGGCCTCGGATCCCTATCTGTCGTACGTCCTGCACGAGGACGAGGAACTCATCGACGGCATCAAGTCGCTGTTGTCGAAGATCCAGCCCCCGGACCCGGTCCCCACCCCCGGCGCCCGCGTCTGGTCGGCCCCCAGCGAGGCGGCCCACCAGGCGGCCCTGCGCAGTTCCAGGCGCAGCCTCGGCCTCAGCGGCGGCCCCACCCACCAGATCGCCTCCGGAATCGGCCCCACGCTCGCCACGGCCTCCGCGGTCGGCGGCGAGACCGTCGTCCTCCCCCTGGTCGCCCGCAACCGCGTCATCGGCATGCTCACCCTCGGCAAGCCCGCCGACGAACACTTCCGCCAGGAAATCCTGGAACTTGCCGAGGACTTGTCCCGCCGAGCCGCCCTCGCCCTCGACAACGCCCGCCTCTACTCCGAGCGCACGGCCATCAGCCAGTCCCTCCAGCGCAGCCTCCTGCCGCCCGAGCTGCCCGAGATCGACGGCGTCGAGGTCGAGGTCATCTACCGCGCGGCCGGCGAGGGCAACGAGGTCGGCGGCGACTTCTACGACGTCTTCCCCATCAGCGACGGCGCTTACGGCTTCGCCATCGGCGACGTCTGCGGCACGGGCCCGAACGCGGCGGCGGTGACGGGCCTCGCGCGGCACGCCCTCCGCCTCCTGGCCAGGGAAGGCCTCAGCGGCCCGGCCGTCCTGGAGCGCCTGAACTCCGCGATCCTCGACGAGGGCGCCCGCAGCCGCTTCCTGACCCTCCTCTACGGCGAGTTGTGGCCGCAGGAGGACGGCAGCGCCCGCCTGAAGGTCGTCTGTGCCGGCCATCCGCTCCCGCTCCGCCTGCGCCAGGACGGCACCGTGGAACCGGCCGCCGAACCCCAGCCCCTCCTCGGTGTCATGGACGACCTGGAGCTCTACGAGGAGACGGTCACCCTCGACCCGGGCGACGTCCTCCTCTGTGTCACGGACGGCGTCACCGAACGCCGGGAAGGCACCCGCATGCTGGGCGACGACGGTCTCGCCGACGTCCTCACCACCTGCACGGGCCTGACGGCCGGCGCGGTCGCGGCCCGCATCATGCGCGCGGTCGAGCGCTTCGCCTCCGACGCGCCGTCCGACGACATGGCGATCCTGGCGATGCGAGTCCCGGGCCTGCAGAACGACTGAGAGAGCGCACGAAAAAGGCCCCGCCCGAATGGGCGGGGCCTTTTGGCTGGAGCCCCCTAACGGAATCGAACCGTTGACCTTCTCCTTACCATGGAGACGCTCTGCCGACTGAGCTAAGGGGGCCTGTCGCTTTTCGAGGTTTCCCTCGGCGGCAACGGAATAGATCATACCCCGAACAGACCCGTGCTCCCAACTCGCTCAGAAAGCAGGCTGAAGCAGTCCCCCGAGCGCATTGCACGCGGCCACGATTCGCTGCATGTCCCGTTTGGTCAGCGAGGCGTCCACGGGCAGCGCGAGCGTCTCGTCGGCAGCCCGCTCGGTCTCCGGAAGCGCCACACAACGCCGGAATTCAGGCAACCGGTGCACGGGCGTCTTCACCGGCACCCTGCACCCAACTCCCTTGCTCCGCAGCGCCCGGGCGAACGCGTCCCGGTCCGGCCGCCCGTTACCGGGCACCCGCACGACGTACTGCTGATAGGTATGTCCGTCCCCGCCATCGGGCGTGCGCACCCCGCGCAACTTCCCGTCGAGATAGCAGGCGCGTTCCCGACGTTGAGCGATCTCGTCGTACGGCGCCTCGGACTCGCCCTCCTGCAACACCAGCAACCCGTGCCGCCGCCCGACCGCGAGCAGCGCCGCCATGTCGGCCGGCCGCCCGAATCGGTGTACGACAACGACGGCCGCCGTCCGCGGAGTTATGGCCGCTTCGACAGCGGACGCGTCAAGGCAGTAACTGACCGGATGTATGTCCGCGAACACCGGAAGCGCAGCGGCGAGTGTCACCGCCTCGGCGACCTCGACGTTCCCGAAGGCCGGTACGACGACCTCGTCACCGACTCCGACGCCGGCGGCCCTGAGCATTGCAGCAGTACCCATGCTGTGGATGGTGGTGGCGCAACGTGAACTTCAAGTGACGCACAACAAAAAAGGGTTGGACCCCGAACCGAAGTTCAGGATCCAACCCTTTCAAGAATTGTTCGGCGGTGTCCTACTCTCCCACAGGGTCCCCCCTGCAGTACCATCGGCGCTGTAAGGCTTAGCTTCCGGGTTCGGAATGTAACCGGGC
>NZ_JBEXQX010000011.1:0-287553 GCF_040612795.1 Streptomyces sp. NPDC006335 | reverse complement strand
AGCGGGGACCCGACCTTCGCCGAACTGCTGGACCGTGTGCGGGACACCGCCCTGTCCGCCTACGCCCATCAGGACGTGCCCTTCGAGCGTCTGGTCGACCTGCTCAATCCCCGCCGTTCCCTGGCCCACCACCCGCTGTTCCAGATCATGATGGTGCTCCAGAACACGGCCGAGGCCGCACTGGACCTGCCCGGCATCGACACCACCCGCGAACGTTTGCGCGGCGACAGGGCCCGTTTCGACCTGACCTTCAGTCTGCAGGAGCGACGCGGTCATGACGGCAGTCCGCAGGGCCTCACCGGCTGGGTGGAGTACACCACCGACCTCTACGACGAAGACACCATCGACACACTCGTCCAGCGCTGGGTACGGCTGCTCGACGAGGCGACCGGTACCCCCCACCGACGACTCGGCACGATCGACCTGCTCACCGCCGAGGAGCGGCACCAGATACTCACGTTGCGCAACGACACCGCGCGCGAGATCCCCGGCGCCTTTGCGCCCGCGCTCTTCGAACAGCAGGCCGTCCGGACGCCGGAGGCCTTGGCCGTGGTGTCCGAGGGCGAATCGGTCACGTACGCCGAACTCAACGCCCGGGCGAACCGGCTCGCGCGAGCGCTGATCGAGCACGGCGCCGGCCCGGAGCGCTTCGTGGCACTGGCCCTGCCCCGCTCCGTCGACCTGGTCGCCGCCGAGCTGGCGGTGCTCAAGACCGGGGCGGCATTCGTGCCGATCGATCCCGATCACCCGGCCGGCCGGATCCGGTTCATGCTCGACGACACCGCCCCGGTCTGCCTGGTCACCACCACACGCGTCCGGGCGACGCAGGCCGCCGTCGGCGACACCCCGGTGTTCCTCCTCGACGACGAGGACGGTGGGCCCCGCTTCTCCGGCTACTCCGGCGACGACCTCGCCCGGCCTTCGGTCTCGGCCTCCCACGCGGCCTATGTCATCTACACCTCGGGGACCAGTGGCACGCCCAAGGGCGTCGTGGTGTCCCACCGCGGCCTGCCCAACCTCGCGCTGACGGTCGCTCACCGGTGCCGGATCGGCCCGGGCAGCAGGTTGCCGCAGCTCGCCTCGCCGAGCTTCGACGCCGCGATCGCGGAGACCTTCCTGGCACTGCTGTCCGGGGCGTGCCTGGTGGCACCGGACAGGGCGCTGGCCGGCGCCGAGTTGACGGCTTTCCTCGTCGGACACCGGGTCACGCACACGACCCTGCCGCCGTCGGTGCTGGCCACGCTGGTGCCCGATGAGCTGCCCGACCTGGAATGCGTCGTCCTCGTCGGTGAGGCGGCGCCGCCGGGACTGGTGTCCCGATGGTCGACCGGTCGCCGGATCCTCAACGGATACGGCCCCACCGAGACCACGGTCGGCGCCACGCTGAGCGAAGCCCTCGGTGTCTCGCACGGACCGGTCTCGATCGGACGCCCGTTGGACAACACCCGGGTGTATGTGCTCGACAGCCGGTTGCGGCCGGTGCCGCCGGGCGTGGCGGGCGAACTGTACGTCACGGGCCTCGGTCTGGCCCGGGGCTACCTGGGGCGTCCCTCGCTGACCGCGGGCCGGTTCGTGTCCTGCCCGTTCGGGGGCGCCGGCGAGCGGATGTACCGCACCGGGGACGTCGTACGGTGGCGGCGCGACGGCGACCTCGAGTTCGTCGGCCGCGCGGACGACCAGGTCAAGATCCGCGGGTTCCGGATCGAGCCCGGCGAGATCGAGGCCGTGCTGTCCGGGCATGAGCGGGTCGCCCGGGCCGTCGTCGTGGCGCGGGAGGATCAGCCGGGCGACCGCCGTCTGGTGGCCTACGTCGTCCCGGCCGTGCCGGGGGACGGCCTCGATCGCGAGTTGCGGGAGTTCCTGCGGGAGCGGCTGCCCGACTACCTGGTGCCCGCCGCCGTCGTGGTCGTCGCCGGGATGCCGCTCACGCCCAACGGCAAGGTCGACCACCGGGCGCTGCCGGCCCCCGACTACGCGGCCATGGCCGGGACGGGTGCGGCCCCGCGCACCGGACCGGAAGAGGTGATGTGCGAGCTGTTCGCCGACGTGCTGGGGCTGCCCAGGGTCGGGCCGGACGACAACTTCTTCGACCTGGGCGGGCACTCCCTGCTGGCGACGCGCCTGGTCTCCCGAGTCCGCGCGGCGCTGGGGGCCGAGTTGTCGGTCCGGGCGGTCTTCGAGGCGCCCACGGTCGCGGACCTGGTACGACGGGTCACGGCGGCGTCGGGCGCGACGCGGCCCCCGCTGGTGCCCATGGAGCGACCGGAACGTGTGCCGGTCTCCTTCGCCCAGCAGCGCATGTGGTTCATGAACCGCATGGACGGCGAAGCACCCGCCACCGGCGTTCCGGTGGTGTTCCGGCTCGGCGGCGAACTGGACGAGGACGCGTTGCGTGCTGCGCTGGCCGATGTCGTAGCCCGGCACGAGGCACTGCGGACGGTCTTCACGGAGATCGACGGCACGCCGGTGCAGACGATCCTGCCCGCCGACGTGGATGTACCGCTGCCCGTGACGGAGGTGACCGAGGCGGGTCTGACCGACGCGCTGGCCGACGTCGCCGAGCAGGGCTTCGACCTGGCGACCGACATCCCGCTCCGGGCGGCACTGTTGCGGGTCGCCGACTCCGGGACCTGGGTGCTGAGCATCGTCGTCCACCACGTGGCCCACGACGGCTGGTCGACGGCACCCCTGCTGCGCGATCTGTCCCGCGCCTATGCCGCGCGGGCCGCCGGAGAACCGCCGGCCTGGACGCCGTTGCCGGTGCAGTACGCGGACTTCGCCATGTGGCAGCGAGATCTGCTCGGCACACTCGACGACCCGCTGAGCCCGATCACGGCGCAGCTCGCGTACTGGCGGGAGGCGCTGCGGGACCTGCCCGAGCAGGTCGGGTTGCCCGGCGACCGGCCCCGGCCGGCGGTGGCCTCCTCGCGGGGCGCGGGGATGCCCTTCGAGATCGCTCCCGCGACGCACGCCCGGCTGGTGGGCACGGCGCGGGCCGCGGGCGTCAGCGTCTTCATGGTGTTGCAGGCGGCGCTGGCGGGAGTGCTGACGCGGCTGGGCGCGGGCACGGACATCCCGATCGGATCGCCGGTGGCCGGCCGCACCGACGAGGCACTGGACGATCTCGTCGGGTTCTTCGTCAACACGCTGGTGCTGCGCACGGACACCTCCGGCGACCCGACCTTCGCCGAGTTGCTGGACCGGGTGCGCGAGACGGCGTTGTCGGCGTACGCCAACCAGGACGTGCCGTTCGAGCGGCTGGTGGACGCGCTCAGCCCTCGTCGGTCCCTGTCGCACCACCCGCTCTTCCAGATCCTGCTGGCGCTGCAGAACGCCGGGGAAGCGACCCCCCAGCTGCCGGGTGTCCGGGTGACCCGCGAACCGGTGGCGACCGCCAACGACGCGCGGTTCGACCTCACCTTCAGCCTGCGGGAACGCTCTGACGAGGACGGCGTCCCGCAGGGGATCAGGGGCTGGGTGGAGTACCGCACCGATCTCTACGACGCCGTCACCGTCGAGTCGCTGGTGGAGCGTTGGGTGCGGTTCCTCGACTCGGCGGTCACGGACCCGCGTGTCCGCCTCGGTGCCGTGGACGTGCTCGGCGAGGCCGAGCGGAACCGGCTGCTGGAGGAGTGGAACGACACCGCACGCGCCGTACCCGAGGTGCCCGCCCCGGAGCTGTTCGAGCGTCAGGTGCGACGTACGCCGGACGCGGTGGCGGTCGCCTTCGAGGACGAGTCGGTCACCTACGCCGAGCTGAACGCTCGCGCCAATCGGCTCGCACGCCGTCTGATCGGCCAGGGCGCGGGACCCGAGCGGTTCGTGGCACTGGCCGTCCCCCGGTCGGCGGACATGATCGTGGCGCTGCTCGCCGTGCTCAAGTCCGGCGCCGGCTATGTGCCGATCGACCCGGACCTGCCCGCGGAGCGGATCCGCCTGATCGTCGACGAGATCCGCCCGGTCTGCCTGGTGACCGCCGGGGACGCCGTCGCCGGTGTCCCCCCGGTCCCGGTTCTCCGGCTGGACGACCCGGACCTGTGCGGTGCCGTGGCCGCACTGCCCGGACACGACGTCGTCGACACCGATCGCACGGCCCCGCTGACCTGGGCCAACGCCGCCTACGTCATCTACACCTCCGGCACCACCGGGCGGCCCAAGGGCGTGGTGGTGACCCACCGGGGCCTGCCCGGCCTCGCCGCCTCGGCCGCACAGCGCTGCGGGACCGGGCCGGACGTCCGGGTGCTCCAGTTCGCCTCGCTGAGCTTCGACATCACGGTGTGGGAGATCTGGATGGCCCTGACCTCCGGTGCCCGGCTCGAACTGCCGGACAGCGGGATGGCGGGCGACGAACTGGCCGCGTTCATCGACCGCCGCGGCGTCACCTACGCGACGCTGCCGCCGACCGTGCTGGCGACCCTGCCCGAGGACGGCATGCCCAGCCTGGACTGTGTTCTCGTCGGCGGCGAATCGGTGTCGCCGGGGCTGATCGGACGGTGGGCCGCGAGCCGCAGGGTGCTCAACGGCTACGGTCCGACCGAGGCCACCGTCGGAGCCACGATGAGCGCACCGCTCACCGGGGCCGGGGGTCCGGTCCCCATCGGGACACCCCTGATCAACATGCGGGTCTACGTGCTCGACGACCGCCTGCAGCCGGTGCCGCCGGGCGTGGCCGGTGAACTGTATCTCGCGGGCGCCGGCCTGGCCCGGGGCTATTTCGGGCGTCCCTCGCTGACCGCGAGCCGCTTCGTGGCTTGCCCGTTCGGTGGCCGGATGTACCGGACGGGCGACGTGGTGCGCTGGTTGCGGGACGGGAACCTGGAGTTCCTCGGCCGCGCCGACGACCAGGTCAAGCTGCGCGGCTTCCGGATCGAGCCGGGTGAGGTCGCGTCGGTGCTGTCCTCGCACAAGACGGTGTCGCAGACCACGGTGGTCGTCCGGGAGGACCGGCCCGGCGACCCCCGCCTCGTCGCGTACGTGGTGCCCGCCGACTCCGCCGCGGGCGGCGATCCCGCGATGCTGCGGGAGTTCCTGCGCGAGCGACTGCCGGACTACCTGGTCCCGGCCGCCGTGGTGGTGCTGGACGCGCTGCCGCTGACCCGCAACGGCAAGGTGGACCAGTCCGCGCTGCCCGCACCGGACTTCGCCGCCGCCATGGGCGGCGGTGTGCCCCGTACGCCCGAGGAGGAGGTGCTCTGCGGACTCTTCGCCGAGGTGCTGGGGCTGCCGGGGGTCGGGGTGGACGACGACTTCTTCGAACTGGGCGGGCACTCCCTGCTGGCGACACGCCTGGTCTCCCGGGTCCGCGCGGCGCTGGGTGCCGAGCTGTCCGTGCGGTCGGTGTTCGAGGAGCCCACCGTGTCCGGTCTGGCCGGGCGGCTCAGGCGGGCCTTTGCGAGCTCTCGGCCCGCGCTGGGTCCGGTCGCGGGCGCCGACCTGGTGCCGGTGTCCTTCGCGCAGCAGCGGCTGTGGTTCCTGCACCGGCTCGACGGCCCGAACCCCGTCTACAACATGCCCGTTGTCCTGCGGCTGAGCGGTGAGCTCGACCCGGACGCGCTGCGCGCCGCGCTCACGGACGTGGTGAACCGGCACGAGCCGTTGCGCACGATGATCGTGGAGGCGGACGGGGACGCCGTGCAGCGGATCCTCCCCCCGCTCCCGGCCGTGCCGATGCCGGTCACCGAGGTCGAGCCGGAGGACGTGCCCGGACTGGTGGCACGGGCAGCCCAGCACGGCTTCGAACTGTCGGACGAGATACCGGTCCGCGCCGAGTTGCTCCAGGCCGCCGACGCCTGGGTGTTCGTCCTGGTCATGCACCACAGCGCCAGCGACGGTTGGTCGATGGGGCCGCTGCTGCGCGACCTGGGGCTGGCCTACGCCGCGCGGGTCGCCGGCCGGCCGCCGGTGTGGCCGGCACTGCCGGTGCGGTACGCCGACTACGCGGTGTGGCAGCGGGAGTTGCTGGGCGCCCCGGACGATCCGGACAGCTCGGTCGCCGGCCAGCTCGCGTACTGGCGGGAGGCGCTGCGGGATCTGCCCGAACAGGTGGGGCTGCCCGGCGACCGGCCGCGGCCCGGCGTCGCGTCCCACCACGGCGGCGCCCTGACGTTCGAGATCGACCCGCAGGTGCACGCCCGGATCGTGGCGGCCGCGCAGGCCGCGGGCGCCACCGTGTTCATGGTCCTCCAGGCCGGGCTCGCGGCACTGTTGACGCGGCTGGGCGCCGGCACCGACATCCCCGTCGGTACCCCGGTGGCGGGGCGCACCGACTCGGACCTGGACGACTTGGTCGGTCTGTTCGTCAACACGCTGGTGCTGCGCACCGACACCGGCGGCAACCCGACGTTCGCCGAGTTGCTGAGCCGGGTGCGCGAGCGCGCGTTGGCCGCGTACGCGCACCAGGACGTGCCGTTCGAGCACCTCGTCGACGCGCTGAACCCGCATCGGACGCTGGCCCACCACCCGCTCTTCCAGGTCATGCTGGTGCTGCAGAACAACGCCGACGCGGGCCTGACCCTGCCCGGCCTGCGGGTGGAGCCGGTGCCCGTCACCGGGCGCACCGCCCGGTTCGACCTCACGTTCAGCATGCGCGAACGCCGGGGCGCGGACGGCGACCCGGACGGGATCACCGCGCACGTCGAGTACAGCGCCGACCTCTACGACCCGGACACCGTCGAGGCGCTGGGCCGCCGGCTGGTCCGGCTGCTCGACGCGGCGACGGCCGAGCCCGGCCTGCGGATCGGCGCGATCGATCTGCTCACCGCGGAGGAACACCGCGCCTTGCCGGGTTTCGGGACCGGTGACGCGCCGGCCGCCCGGACCGAGCCGGTTCAGGCACTGTTCGAGCGCCAGGTCGCCCTCACCCCCGACGCCGTCGCCGTGGTCTGGGACGGCCGGCAGCTGACGTATCACGAGGTGAACACACGGGCGAACCGGCTCGCACGCCGGCTGATCGAGTCGGGCGCCGGTCCCGAGCGCTTCGTCGGCGTGGCGGTCCCCCGGTCGGCTGACCAGGTCGTGGCCGTGCTCGCGGTACTCAAGGCGGGCGCGGGCTACTTGCCGATCGATCCGGGCCATCCCGCGGACCGTGTGCGGTTGATGCTCGAGGACACCGGGGCGGTCTGCGTCATCGCCGCGCACGACTGCGCGGTGAGGGAGGCCGCGAGCCTGCCGCTCGTCCCCGTGGAAACGGCCGACGACCTCGACCGGTCCGGCGACGACGTCACCGACGCGGACCGGCTCGCCCCGTCGCGGGCGGCGAACCCGGCCTACGTGATGTACACGTCCGGGTCGACCGGAGTGCCCAAGGGTGTCGTGGTCCCGCACGCCGATGTGACCGGGCTCGCGCTGGCGTCGTGCTTCCGCACCGGGGCCCACGAGCGGGTCCTCGCGCACTCCCCGTCCGTGTTCGACGCGTCGACCTACGAGCTGTGGATCCCGCTGCTCTCCGGAGGGCGTGTGGTGCTCGCACAGGCCGAGCTCGACACCGATGCCGTGCGGTGGGCGACCGGCCGGCACGGCGTCACGGCGATGTGGCTGACCGCCGGACTGTTCCAGGCGTTCGCCGACGAGGCACCGGACTGCTTCGCAGGACTGCGGGAGATCTGGACCGGCGGTGCGGTGGTCCCGGCCCCCGCGGTCCGCCGAGTGCTGGCCGCCTGCCCGGGGCTGGTGGTGGTCGACGGCTACGGCCCGACGGAGACGACCACCTTCGCGACCCGGCATCCCATGACGGCCGATGTGCCCGACCGGGTCCCGATCGGCACTCCGCTGTCCGGCGTGCGAGCGTACGTCCTCGACGCCGGACTCGCCCTGGTACCCCCCGGCACCCCGGGGGAGCTGTACCTGGCGGGTGCCGGTGTGGCGCGAGGGTACCTGGGACGCGCCGGACTGACCGCCGACCGGTTCGTCGCCTGCCCGTTCGGGGGCGCCGGCGAGCGCATGTACCGGACCGGCGATGTCGTGCGCTGGAACGGCGGGGGAGTGCTCGAGTTCCTCGACCGTGCCGACGACCAGGTGAAGATCCGCGGCTTCCGGGTCGAGCCCGGCGAGGTCGAGGCGGCTCTGGCCGGGCACGACGCGGTGGCTTCCGCCACCGTGATCGCGCGGGACCACCGCCTCGTAGCGTATGTCGTGCCCGCCGCTCCGGCCGATGACGGTCTCGCCGAGGAGATCACCCGATCCCTGCGCGAGCGGCTGCCCGACTACCTGGTCCCGGCCGCCGTGGTGGTGCTGGACGCGCTACCCCTGACCAGCAACGGCAAGATCGACCGGCGTGCGCTGCCCGACCCGGACTTCGCCGCCGTCTCCGGTCAGGGCGGAGCCCCGGGCGGCGCCCGTGAGGAGGCGCTGTGCGCGGTGTTCGCCGACGTGCTCGGTCTGCCGACCGTCGGTGTCGCGGACAACTTCTTCGACCTGGGCGGCGACTCCATCTCCGCGCTGCGCCTGGTGACCCGGATCCGTGCGGCCGGGCTGGTGGTGAGCGTGCGTCAGGTGTTCGAGCACCCGACGGTCGCCGCCCTGGCCTCGACGGCGGCCGAGGTCGCGGGCACGTACGACGCCGACGACGGCGTGGGAACCGCGCCGCCAACGCCGATCATGCGGTGGTTGTTCGACGGCAATGGCCCGGCGGTCGACTCGGCCAACCAGGCGATGCTCGTCGACTGCCCGGCGGGGATCTCCGAGTCCGCGTTCCTGGCGGGCCTGCAGGCCGTGCTGGATCAGCACGACGCGCTGCGCATGCGGATCAGCGAGGCCGAGGACTGGACGATCGAGATCACCGAGCCCGGCTCGGTGCGGGCCGAGGACTGCTTCCAGCGGATCGATCTCTGCGAGCTGGACGCGGCGGCGCAGCGCGAGGAGATGACGCGCGCGGCCGCGGCGGCGGTGGGGCAGCTGGCGCCCCGGACCGGAGCGATGCTGCGGGCGGTGTGGTTCAGCTCCGGCCAGGCCTTGCTGGTGCTGCACCACCTCGTGGTGGACGGCGTCTCCTGGCGGGTGCTGCTGCCGGACCTGCGCGCGGCCTGGGAGGCCGCCGCGGAGGGCCGCGCATGGCGGCGCGGGGCACGAGGCACGTCGTGGCTGCGGTGGTCCCGGCTGCTGTCCGAGCAGGCGCTGAGCCGGGAGCGGGTCGCGGAGCTGCCGCGTTGGACGGCCATCCTGGGCCGGCCGGACCCCTGGCCGGTGCGTGCGCTCGACCCGGCGGTGGACACGTCGCGTTCGGTACGGTCGCTGGAGGTGTCGCTGCCCCCCGAGGTGACCCGCCCGCTGCTCTCCGAAGTGCCGGCGTTGTTCCACGGCGGCGTGAACGACGTGCTGCTGGCGGCGTTCGCGGCCGCCGTGGCCCGGTGGCGCTTGTCGCTCGGCGTCACGGGCACGTCCGTACTGGTCGAGGTGGAGGGGCATGGCCGGGAGGCCGACGCGATCGGCACCGGACTGGACGTCTCCGACACCGTGGGCTGGTTCACCAGCATGTACCCGGTACGGCTCGACCCCGGCGCCGTCGACCTCGGCTCGGGAACGGATCTGGACCGTGCGGTGAAACAGGTCAAGGAACAGCTGCGCGACATCCCGGACAACGGCATCGGCTACGGCCTGCTGCGCCATCTGAACCCGGACACCGCCCGCGTCCTGGCCGAACTGCCCGGTCCGCTGCTCGGCTTCAACTACCTCGGCCGGTTCGCCGCGCCGGCGGACGGAGGGTCGGCCCTGTTCCCCGCCACCGCTCCGAACGTCGTGGCCACTCCGGCACGTCACCTGATCGATCTCAACGCGTTCACCCACGACCGGCCGGACGGCCCCGAGCTCACCGCCCACTGGTCGTGGGCCGGGAACCTCTTCACCGCCGGCCAACTGTCCGAGCTGGCCGGCATGTGGTTCACCGCTCTGACCCGACTCGCCGGCCATGCCCGTCGTCCCGAGGCAGGCGGCCTGACCCCGTCCGATCTGATCATCCCGCTCGACCAGGCGCAGATCGACCAGATCGAAGACCTGTGGAAGGACCTGTGATGGCCAAGCCCGCCGACATCCTGCCTCTCTCCCCTTTGCAGCGTGGATTGTGGTTTCACGCCTGGTACGGGCTGGAGTCCGGCGCGGCAGACGGCGACGTGTACGTGATCCAGCAGGTGCTCGAGCTGGACGGCGCGGTGGCCGAGGACCGGATGAAGGCCGCCGCGCACGCCCTGCTGCGCAGGCACCCGCATCTGGCCGCGGGGTTCTTCCACGCCGGCCTGGATGCCCCCGTGCAGGTGATACCCGCCGACATCAAAGTGCCGTGGCAGGAGTTCGATCTGTCCGGGCTCTCCGAGCATGCCCGCGAGGGCCGGCTGGCGGAGATCCTGGACGCGGACTGGCGCCGCCGGTTCGAGCCGACGCGTCCGCCGCTGCTGCGGTTCACCCTGGTCCGGCTCACGGCTGACGATGTCCGGCTGGTGGTGACCAATCACCACATCCTGCTCGACGGCTGGTCGTTGCCCCTTCTGCTGCACGAACTGTTCGCCCTCTACCACGCCGACGGGGACACCGCGGCCCTGCCGTATGTCCCTCCCCTGCGCGGCTACCTGGAGTGGCTGCACCGGCAGGACCGCGAGGTGGCGCGTGAGGCATGGCGCAGCGCACTGACCGGGCTGCGGGAAGGGACCCGGCTGGCACCGGGAATATCGACGCGGGACGTGGCTACGGTCCCGCAGTCCGTGCAGGTCCGCCTGCCGGCGGCCCTCACCGAACGGCTGTCCGCCCGGGCACGGGAGTGGGGCATCACCCTGAACACGGTCGTCCAGGGACTCTGGGCGATCCTGCTGGGCGGGGTCACCGGCGGCGACGACATCGTCTTCGGCACGACGGTGTCCGTGCGCCCGCCCGAACTGGCCGGCAGCGACCGCATGATCGGCCTCATGATCAACACCGTCCCGCTGCGGGTGCGGCTGGACCCCGCCGAGCCGGTTCGCGACCTGCTGATCCGTCTGCAGCGGGAGCAGTCGGCCCTCATCGGGCACCAGCACCTCGACCTCGGCGAGATCCAGCGACTGGCCGGCCTCGACGAGTTGTTCGACACCCTGACGGTGTTCGAGAACTATCCCGTCGACGCCCGGGCAGCGCAGTCCGGGGCGCCATTCCGGCTGGCCCGGCGCAGCGGACGGGGCGGCGACGCCTCGCACTACCCGCTGAGCCTGGTCGTCACGCCCGGCCGACAGCTCACACTCCGCTTCAGCCACCACCCCGACGTCCTCGCCCGCGACACGGTGACCGCCCTGTCCGATCGGTTCCTGCGGTTGCTGGAAACCACCGCCCACACCCCACACCGACGCCAGGCGGACCTGGACCTCCTCACCGACGACGAACGCCGACTGCTGACCGAAGTGACGGGCGGCCCCGGCCACACCGATCGGCCACCCCAGCCCCGTACGCTGCACGAGCTCTTCGAACAGCACGCCGTACGGGCACCGGAGACGCCCGCGGTGCTGGGCGACGGTGGCGCGGTGAGCTACCGCGAGCTGAACGCCCGGGCCAACCGGCTGGCCCGGTACCTGATCGCGCAGGGCGTCGGGCCGGAGCAGTTCGTCGCGCTGGTCATACGGAACTCGCCCGAGCTGGTGGTGGCACAGCTGGCTGTGGCCAAGGCGGGCGCCGCCTTTGTGCCCATCGATCCCGACTACCCGGAAGAACGCGTCCGCTGGACGCTGGCCGACGCCCGACCGGCCCTGATCCTCCTCGGCACGGGCGGGGGCCTCTCCGGGACCGGCAGCCCGGTGATCACCCTCGATGACCAGGGCCTCACCGGCGCGCTGCGCACGCTCTCCGACGCCGACGTCACCGATGCCGAACGGCACGGGTCACTGGCCGCCGCGCACCCCGCGTACATGATCTACACCTCCGGCACGACCGGACGGCCCAAGGGCGTCGTGGTGCCGCATGCCGGCGTGCCGAACCTCGCCGAAGCGGTCCGCGCGCGGTATGCGCTGGGCCCGGGAAGCCGGGTGTCGAGACTCGCCTCGCCGAGCTTCGACGCCTCCGTGTTCGAACTGGCCATGGCCTGGGGCGCTGGGGCCTGCCTGGCCATCCCGGAGCAGAGACTGGTGGGCGAGGATCTCGCCGGGTTCCTCACCGAACACGGCGTGACACACGCGATGCTGTCGCCGACCGTCCTGGCGACCCTGCCCACCGGCCGGTTGCCCGGTCTGGAGCTCGTGGCCGCCGGTGGCGAGGAACTCTCCACCGGACTGGCGGCTGAATGGTCGTCCGACCGCATGCTGGTGAACGCCTACGGCCCGACCGAGATCACCGTGTGCGCCACGACCAGCGGACCCCTCACCGCCGCGGACGGGCTGGTACCCATCGGGACACCTCTGGACCACACCCGGGTGTACGTGCTGGACGGCTGGCTGCGTCCGGTGCCGCCCGGGACCGCGGGGGAGCTGTACGTCGCGGGCATCGGAGTGGCCAGGGGCTACTGGGACCGCGCCGGGCTGACGGCGAGCCGGTTCGTCGCGTGCCCGTTCGGCGAGACGGGCGAGCGGATGTACCGGACCGGCGACCTGGTCCGTCTGCGGGCCGACGGCGACCTGGAGTTCCTCGGTCGCACCGACGACCAGGTGAAGGTCCGGGGCTTCAGGATCGAGCCCGGTGAGGTGGAGTCCGTGCTGTCCACTCACCCCGCGGTCGCCCACGCCGTGGTGATCGCGCGGCAGGACACGCCCGACGCGCCGCGTCGTCTGGTCGCCTACGTCGTACCCGCCGCCGGCCACCGTGCCGCGGGCCTGCCGGACGAGACGCGTGCCTGGCTGCGGGACCGGCTGCCGGGCCATCTGGTCCCGGCCGCCGTGGTGGTGATGGACGCGCTGCCCATGACCGCGTACGGCAAGGTCGACCGGCGCGCGCTCCCGGCCCCCGGCCGACCGGCGCGGGACGCCCGCGGCCGTCCGGCCCGCGGTCCGCGGGAGCAGCTCCTGTGCGAGCTGTTCGCGGCGGTCCTCGGGGTGGCCGAGGCCGGAACCGAGGACAACTTCTTCGACCTCGGCGGCGACTCCATCTCGGTACTGCGCCTGGTGTCCCGGATGCGGGAAGCGGGTCTGACCGCCACGGCGCGGGACGTGTTCGAGCACCCCACCGTCGCGAAACTGGCGGTGGCGGTCACGGAGGCGGAGCAGGAGCCCGGCCCCGCCCCGGCGGACGACGACGGTGTCGGCGAGGCGACGCCGACACCGGTCATGAGCTGGCTCCTGAAGAGCGGCGGACCTGCCGTCGGCTCGATCCACCAGGCGATGCTGGTGGAGTGCCGCCCCGGGATCACCGAGCCGGAGCTGGTGGCCGGCCTGCAGTCGGTTCTCGACCAGCACGACGCGCTGCGGATGCGACTGACCGGATCCACCGTGGAGATCACCCGCCCGGGCTCGGTCCCGGCGGCGGCCTGCTTCGAGCGGGTCGCGCTGTCCGGTGCGGACGACGACGAGGAGATCAGGAAGGCCGCGGCCACCGCCGTCGGGCACCTGGATCCCTGGTCCGGGGCCATGGTGCGGGTCGTCTGGTTCGACCGGGGAGACCGTCCCGGCCACGTGCTGCTGGTGCTGCATCACCTGGTGGTGGACGGGGTGTCGTGGCGGGTGCTGGTGCCGGACCTGCGTGCGGCGTGGGACGCGGCCGCCGAGGGCAGGACATGGCAGCGCGCCAGGCGCGGCACATCCTGGCGGCGCTGGTCTCGGCTGCTGGCCGAGCAGGCGTCCAGTCCGCGGCGGCGGGCGGAACTGCCGCTGTGGACCGAGATCACCGCGCCCGCGGACCTTCTCCCGGTGCGGTCCCTCAACCCGGCGGTGGACACGTCGTCCTCGCTGCGGTCGCTGCGGGTGTCGTTGCCCGCGCAGGTGGCGGGACCGGTCCTGTCGACGGTTCCGTCGCTGTTCCACGGCGGTGTGAACGACGTGCTGCTGGCCGCGTTCGCGGTGGCCGTGGCACGGTGGCGGGCCTCGCTCGGCGGTTCCGGCTCGGCGGTGCTGGTCGAGCTGGAGGGACACGGCCGGGAGTCCGCCGCGATCGGCCCCGACGTCGACGTGTCGGACACCGTCGGCTGGTTCACCAGCGTGTACCCGGTGCGGCTCGATCCCGGCGACGGCGACCTCGGACAGGCCGTGAAGCACGTCAAGGAGCAGCTGCGGAGGATCCCGGACAACGGCATCGGCTACGGTCTGCTGCGCCACCTCGACCCCGAGACGGCCGAGGTGCTGGCCGCCCGGCCCGGACCGTCGTTCGGCTTCAACTACCTCGGACGGTTCGGCGCCGCCGCCGGCACCGGGGCCTCCGGCGGCGCCGAGCTGTTCCACATCCCGGTCGCGGACGGCACCGAGACCCCGCTGCGCCACCTGATCGATCTGAACGCCGTGACCTACGACCGGGCGAGCGGCCCCGAGCTGTCGGCGCACTGGTCCTGGGCGGGGAACGTCTTCACCGAGGAGCAGATCGCCGCCCTGGCCGACACCTGGTTCGCCGTCCTCGGGGAACTGGCGGC
The DNA here is from genome assembly GCF_040612795.1 of Streptomyces sp. NPDC006335. NCBI lineage: Bacteria > Bacillati > Actinomycetota > Actinomycetes > Kitasatosporales > Streptomycetaceae > Streptomyces > Streptomyces sp. NPDC006335. The sequence goes on along the minus strand of NZ_JBEXQX010000011.1, from coordinate 273,059 downwards.
CCTCACGACGGGCGGCCTGACGCCTTCGGACCTGATGGTCCCCGTCCCACAGCGGATGATCGAGAAGTGGGAGGCCGCCGAGACGGGTGTCCGGGACGTCCTGCCGCTCTCCCCGCTGCAGCAGGGCATGTGGTTCCACGCGCGGTACGAACTGGAAACCGACCCGGGATCAGCCGGGGGTGGTGGCGCGTATCTCGTGCAGCAGGTTCTGGAGCTGACCGGCGACGTCCGCCCGGACGCCCTGCGGACCGCTGCGACGGCGCTGCTGCGGCGCCATCCGCACCTCGCCGCGGGGTTCTTCGACGAAGGTCTGGACTCTCCCGTCCAGGTGGTTCCCCGAGATGTCGAGCTGCCGTGGCAGGAACTCGACCTGTCCGGATGCACGGAGGACGACCGCCGGGACAGGCTGGCGGAGATCCTCGCGGACGACCGCGCTCGCCCGTTCCGTCCGTCGTGCCCGCCCTTGCTGCGCTTCACGCTGATCCGATGGTCGCCCAGCTCGTTCCGGCTGGTGTTCACCCATCACCACATCCTGCTGGACGGCTGGTCCAGCCCGTTGCTGATGCGTGAACTGTTCGCGCTCCACCGGTCGGGCGGCGACCAGACGGTGCTGCCGTACGCACCGCCGTACCGGCAGTACTTGCAGTGGTTGCGAGGGCAGGACCGGGAGGCGGCGCGTGGCGCCTGGCAGGACGCACTGGCCGGGCTCACCCAACCGACCCGGCTGGCTCCCGAATCCCGGGCACGGGACGCGGTGGCGGAGTCGGCGTCGGCACGTGTCCGGCTCTCGCCGGAGCTGACCGGGACGCTGGTCGCGCGGGCCCGGGGCTGGGGCATCACCCTGAACACGCTGGTCCAGGGCGCGTGGGCGCTACTGCTCGGTCGGGTCACCGGAAGCGGGGACGTCGTGTTCGGCACGACCGTGTCGGTCCGCCCGCCGGAGTTGCCGGGCAGCGCCCACATGATCGGACTGCTGATCAACACGATCCCGGTGCGTGTCCGTCTGCATCCCACGGAGTCGGTCGCCGACTTCATGACCCGACTGCAGCGGGAGCAGGCGGCCCTGGTGCCGTATCAGCACCTGGACCTGACCGAGATTCAGAGCCTGGCCGGGATTCCGGAGCTGTTCGACACCCTGACCGTGTTCGAGAACTATCCGGTCGACGCCGAGGCCGGTGCCGCCGACTCGGAGTTCCAGGTGGCGAACGTCGGCGGTCCCGGCGGTGAGTCCCACTATCCGCTCACCCTCGTCACCGTGCCGGGACGGCAGCTCACCTTCAGGTTCGGCCACCGCCCCGACGTCCTCGGCACCGCCGACGTCACGGCGCTCACACGCCGATTCACCCAGCTGCTGGAAACAGTGGCCGGGCAGCCGGAGCGGCGGCTCGCCACGCTCGACCTGCTCAGCGACGACGAGCGACGTCAGCTGGTCGTCGATCGCAACGACACAGCTCAGGCCATGCCGACGGTCCCGCTGCCGGTGCTGTTCGAGGAGCAGGCCGCTCGCACGCCGCACGCCCCCGCGGTCGTGTGCGACGGTGAGACGCTCACCTACGCCGGGCTGAACGCTCGCGCCAACCGCCTGGCGCGGCTGCTGATGGAGCGGGGAGCCGGCCCCGAGCGCTTCGTCGGGCTGGCGCTGCCGCGTTCGGGGGACCTGGTGGTGGCGCTGCTGGCGGTGCTGAAGTCCGGGGCCGCGTACCTGCCGATCGATGCCGAGTACCCGGCCGAGCACATCCGCTTCATGCTCGCGGACACGGCGCCGACGTGCGTGGTCACCACCGATGCGGCCCTCGCGGACTCCTATGGCGTCGCCACGGTCCTCCTGGATGGTCCGGAGACGGTGAGTGCCCTCGACGCGCAGCCGGAGCACGACATCTGCGATGCCGAGCGTGCCTCGCCACTGCGTCCGGCGAACCCGGCGTATGTCATCTACACCTCGGGGACGACGGGTCTTGCGAAGGGGGTGATGGTGCCGCATGAGGGTGTGGTCAATCGGCTGGTGTGGATGATCGAGCGGTACGGCCTGTCCGCCGAGGACCGCGTGATTCAGAAGACGCCCTATGGGTTCGACGTGTCGGTGTGGGAGTTCTTCGCCACCTTGCTCGCGGGTGCCACCTTGGTCGTTGCTCCTCCTGGTGAGCACCGGGACGCCCGTCGTATCGGTGAACTGATCCGTCGTGAGCGGGTCACGGTCGCGCACTTCGTGCCCTCGATGCTGCGTTCGCTGCTCGGCGAGGCCGGGCCGGAGCAGCTGGCCGGGTTGCGGCAGGTGATCTGCAGTGGTGAGGCGTTGTCCGGCGACGCCGTGCGGGAGTTTCAGGCACGCTGCCCGGCCCGGCTGCACAACCTCTACGGCCCTACCGAGGCGTCGATCGACGTGACGGCCTGGGAATGCCCGCCGCGGATGGCGGCCGGCATGTCGTCGCCGCCGATCGGTGCGCCGATCGCGAACACCCGGGTTTACGTGCTGGACGATTGCTTGCAGCCGGTCCTCCCGGGCGTCACGGGGGAGTTGTACCTGGCCGGGGTTGGCCTGGCCAGGGGTTATCTCGGGCGGTCCGGGCTGACCGGGGGCCGGTTCGTGGCGTGTCCGTTCGGGGAGCCGGGTGGGCGTATGTACCGCACCGGTGATCTCGTGCGGTGGCGGGCCGACGGGAACCTGGAGTTCCTCGGCCGCTCCGACGACCAGGTGAAGATCCGCGGCTTCCGGGTCGAACCGGGCATGGCCGCATCGGTGCTGGCCGACCAGGAGGACGTGACCGAAGCCATGGTGATCGCTCGACGGGACCATTCCGGCGAGCAGCAGCTGATCGCCTACGTCGTCCCCAGGCAGGAGGCGCGGCCGAGGGCCGGTGAGCTGCCGGGTGTGCTCGTGAGGTTCTTGCGCGAGCGGCTGCCCGATCACCTGGTGCCGGCAGCGGTGGTCCTCCTGGACGCGATTCCGCTGACCCCGAACGGCAAGCTCGACCGACGGGCCCTGCCCGCGCCCGACTTCGCGGGAGCGGCCGGGACCGGCACGCCGCTCAGCCCACGGGAGGAACTCCTGTGCGGCCTGTTCGCCGAGGTCCTGGGAGTGCCCAGGGTCGGTCTGGAGGAGGATTTCTTCAACCTCGGTGGCCATTCCCTGCTGGCGACCCGGCTGGTGTCGCGCGTCCGTGAAACCCTGGGAGTGGACCTGTCGGTCCGGTCGGTGTTCGAGGCACCCACCGTCGCCGAACTCGCCCGGCGCACCGGAAGCGAGCACCACGACGGCGACTTCGACGTGCTGCTCCCGCTTCGCGCCAAGGGCTCGCTGACGCCGTTGTTCTGTGTCCATCCCGTCGTGGGGCTGAGCTGGGCCTACGCACGGTTGCTGGCGCACCTGGACCCCGACCGTCCTGTGTACGGACTGCAGGCCCGGGCCATCAGCGACGCCGGGAAGGCCCCGCGGAGCATCGACGAAATGGCCGAGGACTACATCGACAACATGCGCCGTGTGCAGCCCAGCGGCCCGTACTCACTGCTCGGCTGGTCGTTCGGCGGCGTCGTCTGTCACGCCATCGCGGCGAAGCTGCAGGACATGGGCGAACGGGTCGACCTGCTCGTGATGCTCGACTCCCGTGTTCCGGACGGCAATGAACCTGAGGTGCCCCAGGACGAGGACGACATGGTCGCCGAGAAGATGAAACGGGCGGGTGTCGGCGAAAAGGCGCTGGCGGAGTACCTGGCCCAGTTGGAACCGGCCATGCGGGAACGAGTCCTGCGGCGCGAACGGGGCATCGCCCGGGCAGCGGCCCACAACAACGCTGTTCTGCGATCGTTCGTGCCCGGCCGGGTCGGAGGAGACGTGCTGTTCTTCACCGCCGGCGACGGTTCCGCCGCCGCCGAGTCCTGGCGAAAGCACGTGGCGGGAAGGGTGCTGAACCACAACATCCCCTGTGAGCACCGGGACATGCTCACTCCGGGACCGGTCGCGCAGCTCGCGGAGATCATCACCCGCCATATCGGAGGAAGCTGACCCCCCTTGGAGGGACGACAACCGATGACAACCATGCGATTCCGCCCCTGGCCGCTCGCCGGCGACCACGTGCCCACCACCTACGGAGATGTGATCAACACCTACTTCGAGGGTGCCTGCCGGCACCTCGGTCTCTCCACGGCGGATCTGGTACCGCAGGCGAAGGCCCTGACGTCGGTGCTGGGCGACTGGGCGGCCGCGCCCATATCGGACTTGGAGAAATACTCCTCGTGGGTGGCGAACAACGGGGCACCGCTGGAGTTCTCCGTCGCCCATTCGGCCTCCGGGGTCGTCGGAGTCCGGGTGCTGCTGGAGGCACTGCGGGAACCGGTGACGCCTCTGTCGAGCCAGCAGGAGGGGCACGCGTTCACGTTACGGCTCGCCGAGGAGTTCGGCGTGCATCTGGGCCGCTACCTGGACATCGCGGACCTCTTCCGGTGCGAGGAACCCCGCGGCCCGTTCTCCCTGATGCACGCCGCGGCACTGTCGCCCAAGGGAGAACCGCCGCTGTTCAAGATGTATCTCAACCCCGGTGTCACGGGCGGGTCGCCCGCGGCCGTGGCCGCCGAGGCACTGCGCCGCCTCGGCTTCGCAGAACAGTGGGCGGCGGTCGTGGACCACTTCCAGGGCGGCGATCTCGACGCTCCCGAGCATGAGGTCGCCCTGATCGGGCTCGACCTGACCGAGTCCCAGGACGCGCGGGTGAAGGTATACCTGCGGCACACGGGCGTCGACGCCGAGGGAATCGACCGGGCCGCTGCCGTGGCAGCGGACCACCAGGAAGGCGTGTTCACCAAGGTCATCGGCGCGATCGGTGGCGATGTCCCGGTGACCGGCTGGGAAAAGGCGCCGATGACCTGCCTGGCCTTCCGCCCGCAGCACGCCGTCCCGTCGTCGGCGACCCTGTACTGCCCGCTGGACCCGAACATCGTGAACGACGAGGTCTCCGCGGAGCGGGTCTCCCTCCTGATGGACATGGCGGGTGCGGATCCCGCGCTGTACCGGGCGACCGTGGCCGCGATCTCCGGCTCGAATCCGCGTGGCCTGCGCAGGCTGAGCTGGGTCGCCTACAAGAACCCCGCGGCCCCCGTGTGCACGCTGTACGCCGGACTCAACAGCCCCGTCGGCGAGGCATGAGGGCGAGGTCCGGTCGCGGCCGGGTGCCAGGGCCGCGGCTTGTCTGCCGCCCGGCCGGTCCTCGCCGCCCCCGGCTCCCCGTGGTGACCCCGGCACTGGGGTCGGCCGAGGCCGGGTACGCCTACGGCGCCAGGCGGCCGACCGCGATCTCTCCCCGTCCCGAGCGGGTGACCGGCAGTTCGCCCGCCTATGGAGGTGCCTGGTGACCGTAATGGCAGCCGCCCAGCAGGAGATGACCCTCGCGATCATGCTGCTGGACATCGCCGTCGTCCTGCTCGTGGGCCTGCTGTTCGGACGGGCAGTACGCAGCCTGCGTCAGCCCGCGGTGATCGGCGAGATCATCGCGGGTATCGCTCTGGGCCCGAGTGTGCTCGGCCTGTTGCCGGGGGACCTGACGCAGCGTCTCTTCCCGGTGGACGTGCGCCCGCTCCTGTCGGCCGTCTCCCAAGTGGGCCTGGTTCTCTTCATGTTCATGGTGGGCTGGGAATTCGAGAAGCGGCTGGTCCGCCCGAACGCCGGTCTGGCGGCCGGCGTCTCCCTGTCCTCTGTCGCGTTCGCCTTCGGCCTGGGCGTGGCCCTGGCGACCCTGCTGCACCCGCACCATGCGACGGTGGCCGGTCACCACGTCCCCTTCCTCGCCTTCGCCGTCTTCATGGGCACCGCGATGTCGGTGACCGCGTTTCCCGTACTGGCGCGCATCCTCACGGATACCGGACTGCTCGACACCCGGGTCGGCTCCCTCGCTCTCGCCAGCGCGGCCATCGACGACGTGCTTGCGTGGTGCCTGCTGGCGTACGTCTCGGCCTTGGTCAGCGCGGACGGCGACTACGGGGAACTGGCGCGGATCGGGTTGCTCGCTGCCGGCTACGGCGCGCTGATGCTCCTGGTGGTCAGGCCGTTGCTCGCTCGTCTGATGTGGCGCTGGGCGAGCGCCGAACGCTGGTCCGCGCTGCTCGTGGTGCTGTGCGCCGGTGCTCTCGGGTCCGCGTGGCTCACCACCTGGATCGGCATCCACGCGATATTCGGCGCATTCCTGTTCGGTTTCGTGATGCCGCGCGAGCCGGCCCACGTCCTCGGCCGGCACCTCCGCCAGCCGCTGGAGAACGTGAGCCTCGTGCTGTTGCCGGTTTTCTTCGTCGTCACCGGGCTGAACGTCGACCTCGCTGCTCTGACCGGTGGTGACTGTCTGGCGTTGGCGCTGATCATCGCGGTGGCCTGCGCGGGCAAACTGCTCGGTGCGATCGTGCCGGCCCGGCTGTTCCGCCTCTCCTGGCGGGAGGCCAAGGATCTCGGGCTGCTCATGAACACCCGAGGACTGACCGAGCTCATCGTCCTGAACGCCGCCGTGAGCCTGGGCGTCCTGGACGGCCGCATGTTCACCATGATGGTGATCATGGCCCTCGTGACGACCGCGATGGCGGGGCCGCTTCTGTCCCGGCGAAAGGAACTGGCGACCGTCCCGCCGCAACGTCCCGTCACGGATTTCATCGGCCCGCACACCTGACCAGATCTGTGCTCTCCGGCACCTGTCACGCCCGACGAGTACACCGCCTGGAGCCCGAATCAGAAGCCCAGCAAGGGACCACCACCCACACCCGAGCCCTCGGATACAGGACCGGGTAATCGCCGACAGTGCAGGAGGCGACCGCGGAGCGGATGGTGATGCCGAGCTGCCGGTCGATCGCGCCGTGGTCGAAGAGCAGCCACTCGGTGAGACTGGTCTTACGGGCGTCGACGTGCGGGGATCCCGATGTGAGGGAACTCGGACGCGGCCGGCGTGGCGTCCGCGGCCCGGGGCACCGCAAACCGGTTTCGGCGCCCGGGTGGCCCGCGGTCGGGCCAGTAGCATGAGCCGGGCAACCCGTGATGATCATCCTAGGAGCAGGTCCGTGCGAGACATCGCCGTGTTCAGCGGTAGCGCCCACCCCGAGCTGGCGGCGGAGGTCTGCGCGCACCTGGGGGTGCCGCTCAGCCCCACCAGGGTCAGCCGGTTCGCCAACGACTGTCTGGAGGTGCAGCTCCAGGCCAACTGCCGCGAGCGGGACGTCTTCCTCGTCCAGCCGCTGGTCAGGCCGGTCCAGGAGCACCTGGTGGAGCTGCTGCTGATGTGCGACGCGGCCCGCGGTGCCTCCGCGCGCCGGATCACCGTCGTCATGCCGCACTACTCCTACGCCCGCTCCGACAAGAAGGACGCGCCCCGCATCTCCCTCGGCGGCCGTCTCGTCGCCGACCTGATGGTGTCGGCCGGGGCGAGCCGGGTCCTCGCCATGACTCTGCACTCCCCGCAGGTGCACGGCTTCTTCTCGGTGCCCGTCGACCATCTGCACGCCCTGCGCGAGCTGGCCGCGCACTTCCAGCAGTACGACCTGTCCCGCACCACCGTGGTCTCCCCGGACCTCGGCAACGCCAAGGAGGCGGCCGCCTTCGCCCGGCTGATCGGCGCCCAGGTGGCCGCGGGCGCCAAGCAGCGGTTCGCCGACGACCGGGTCAGCATCAGTGACGTGATCGGCGAGGTCGCCGACCGGGACGTCATCGTGCTGGACGACGAGATCGCCAAGGGCAGCACGGTCCTCGAACTGCTCGACCGGCTGCGGGAGTCGGGCCCGCGCTCGATCAGGGTGGCGTGCACGCACGGGCTGTTCGCCGACGGTGCCCTCAAGAGGATCGGCGAGCAGCCCGACGTACTGGAGATCGTGTGCACCAACACGGTGCCGGTGCCCGACGAGGAGCGCACCGACAAGCTGCGGATCCTGTCCATCGCCCCCGCGCTCGCCGAGGCGGTACGACGCATTCACAACGGTGAGTCCGTCAGCGCCCTGTTCGACGCGCCCCGCAGCGAATAGCCGGGAAGCGGTGCGAGGCGCCTCCGGCGTCATCCAGGTGACCAGGAGGGCCCCGCCGGATCGACAAGGCGTCACCGGACGCGGCACCGTCGTCACCGGCCGGATCGAGCGCGAGGAGCTGATCCGGCCCAGCGCCACGGAGGAGAAGGGCTGTGGTTCGCCATCGGCGAGGGCAGCCGGACCGTCTGGGCGGGTCAGGTCACCAGGATCCGGAGCGGCGCACGGTCATAACGTCTCCGACGTGGCCTCGGGCCGGCTCAGGGCCTCTTCGAGGGTCGACAGCGGGGGCAGCAGTCGGGCCAGGCCCGTCACGCGGATGATCCGCAGGGTGAGCGGGTGCGTGCAGACCAGGAGCAGCCTGCCGTTCTGGGCGAGCACACGTGCGCGGGCCCGGTACAGGAGCCGCAGGCCGGAGCAGTCGAAGAACTCCACGGCACTGAGGTCGATCACCACCCGCGCGTCGGGACGGCCGGTGACCCGGTCCAGACAGGGGAGGAGTTCGACGGCGGCGGCGATGTCGATCTCGCCGTGGAACTCCAGCACGGTGTGGCCGCGGTCCTCGCGCACGCGCAGATGCCGGGACAGCGGCGCGGGTTCCTGCTGCACGACGACATCGCCTCCAACCGGCTCCTCGGGGGCATGAGTGCGTGCACAACGTTCCCCCGCCCTGCAAGTTACCCTCGTTGGAGGGAATTTGAGCATGTTCGATTGACATATGTCTTCGAATTGCGACCGCCCGTTCGCAACCGGTTCACGCGGGGCTCGCGCCCGGCTCAGGACAGGGCGTGCCAGGCCGTGGTGAGTGCCTGGCGGAACTGCTCGGTCTGGTGCGCGGTGAGGTCCTTGACCATCCGCTCCTCCAGCTCCCGCACGGGACCCTCGTGCTGTGCGAGCAGCGCGCGCCCCTCCTCGGTCAGCAGGATCAGCAGCTCGCGGCGGTTCTTCGGATTGCGCTCCCGCCGCACCAGTCCCCGCGTCTCCAGGGAGCGCACGAGATCGGCGATCGACTGGGCGGTGACGAAGGAGTCACGGGCCAGTTGTGCCGCCGACAGGCCGTCGTGCCGTTCCAGGACGGTGAGGGCCGTGTACTGCAGAGCGGTGATCCCCGACGGCCTGACCAGCTCGTCCAGATGGGAACGGACCACGAGCTCCACCTGTTTCACCATGTAGAGGAGTGACGGGGGCGCCTTGGTCACCTGTGTGTCGAGCATGGGTTCAGGCTAGAGCATTGACAGGAAACCTGTCTGTAAAGAGACTGCGAACCAACAGGAATCCTGTTGGTTGAAATCTTGGCGACGAAGCTGAGGAGCGGCGATGTCCCCCATCGAGATCGAACCCGGACGGCTGTTTGTGGGCGGCCAGTGGCGCGAGGCCGCCGACGGCGCGCGCACCGAGGTGGTCGACCCGTCCCGGGGCACGGTCGTCACCACCGTCGCCGAGGCCGGCGCCACCGACGTGGACGCGGCCGTCCGAGCCGCCCGGGAGGCCTTCGAGGGCGGCGCCTGGTCCGGGCTCAGCGGGCGCGAGCGGGGCCGGATCCTGCACCGGGTCGCCGAGCTGATCCGCGAGAACGCCGACGAACTCGCCCGACTGGAGAGCCTGGACGTCGGCAAGCCGATCTCCCTGTGCCACGCCGTGGACGTGACCAACGCGGCCAACGACTACGAGTACTTCGCGGCCCTCGCCCACTCCCTGGACGGCGCCGTCCGCAACACACCCATGAACGCCCTCGCGTACACCAAGCGCGAGCCGCTCGGGGTGGTCGCCGCGATCACGCCCTTCAACTTCCCGCTGATCCTCGCCGGTTCCAAGATCGGTCCCGCGCTCGCCGCCGGCAACACGGTCGTGCACAAGCCGGCCGACGAGACCCCGCTCAGCGCCCTCTACATGGCGGGGCTGCTCCAGAAGGCGGGCGTCCCGGACGGCGTCGTCAACGTCGTCACCGGCGCCGGGCCGGTGGCCGGCGAGGCCCTGCTGCGCCACCGCGGCATCGACAAGGTCGCCTTCACCGGTTCCACCGCGATCGGCCGGCACGTGGCGGCCACCGCGGGCGAGGCCCTCAAGCCCGTCACCATGGAGCTCGGCGGCAACGCGGCCAACATCGTCTTCGAGGACGCCGACCTGGAGAAGGCGGTCGGCGCGATCATCAAGGCGTTCGTCTTCAACACCGGCCAGTTCTGCATGGGCGGCCCGCGCCTGCTCGTGGCCCGCTCGGTCCACAGCACCCTGCTCGGCATCCTCGCCGACGCCGTGCCCGGCGTACCGGTCGGCGACCCGCGCGACCCCGGGACCGTCGTCGGTCCGATGGCGGGGGAGAAGCACCTGAAGAAGGTCGAGGAGTACGTCGACCTTGCCCGCAAGGAGGGCGGCCGGATCGTCTGCGGCGGTGAACGCCTCGACCTCGACGGCGGCTTCTACTACAAGCCCACGGTGATCGCCGACCTGTCCAACGACTCCCGGGTCGTGCAGGAGGAGATCTTCGGGCCGGTCCTGACCGTGCAGCCCTTCGACACCGAGGACGAGGCCGTCGCGCTCGCCAACTCCACGCCGTACGGCCTGGCTTCCGGCGTCCAGACGACCAACCTCGCCCGCGCCCACCGGGTCGCCGACCGCCTCCAGGCGGGCATCGTCTGGGTCAACGACTGGGCGATGCTCGACCCCGCGGTGCCCTTCGGCGGGGTCAAGGACTCCGGCTACGGCCGCGAGTACGGCCCCGAGGCGCTCGACGCCTACACCAAGGTCAAGTCCGTCGTCGTCTCGCTCGACTGAGCGCCTTCCAAGGAGTTCCCCCGATGTCCATCACCACCCGCGCCGCGGTCGTCGAGTCCGGCGGCGCCCCCTTCACCCTCTCCGACGTCACCCTCGACGAGCCGGGCCCCCGTGAGGCGCTCGTCCGCATGGTCGCGACCGGCCTGTGCCACACCGACCTCGGGGTGGCGAGCGGCGGACTGCCGTTCCCGCTGCCCGGAGTCCTCGGGCACGAGGGCGCGGGAGTCGTCGAGGCCGTCGGCTCGGCCGTCACCGGCGTGGCCCCCGGCGACCACGTCGTGCTGTCCTTCACGTCCTGCGGCGACTGCCGCAACTGCGACGGCGGACACCCCGCGTACTGCGCGACCTGGCTGCCGCTGAACCTCCTCGGCGGTCGCCGGGCCGACGGGACCAGCACCATCAGCCGGGACGGCGAACCGCTCGGCGGACACTTCTTCGGCCAGTCCTCCTTCGCCGAGCGCGCCCTGGTCGACGAGCGCAGTCTCGTCAAGGTCGACCCGGACGTGCCGCTGGAGTCCGTCGCCCCGCTCGGCTGCGGTGTGCAGACCGGCGTCGGCGCCGTGTGGAACGTGCTCAAGCCGGTCACCGGTTCCACGATCGTCGTCCTCGGCGCCGGGGCGGTCGGCCTGTCCGCGGTCATGGCCGCCGCCCTCACCCCCGCCACGACGATCGTCGCCGTCGACCGCGTCGGCGAACGCCTCGAACTGGCGAAGGAGTTGGGCGCCACCCACACCGTCAACGCCGGCGAGCAGGACCTCGGTGAGGCGCTCGCCGCGGTCACCGGCGGGCGGGGCGCGGACGGCATCGTGGAGACCACGGGCAACGTCGGCGTCCTGCGCCAGGGCGTCGACGCGCTCGGCGCGCGCGGCACGCTGGTCGTCGTCGGCGCCCCGCCGTTCGGCACCGAGGTCTCCCTGGACGTGAACGGTCTGCTCGGCGGCAAGCGGGTCGTCGGGCTCACCCTCGGTGACGCCGAGACGCAGAGCTTCATCCCCGCCCTGGTCCGCCTCGTGAAGGAGGGGCGGCTCCCGCTGCACCGCCTGATCAGCACCTATCCGTTCGCGGACATCGACCAGGCGGTGCGGGACATGGGCGCGGGCAAGGCGATCAAGCCCGTGCTGACGTTCTGAGCCGGGCGGCCCGTCACTCGGTCACGAGGACCAGCTTCCCCTTCGTGCGGCCGGTGTCGCCGAGCCTGTGGGCCTCGGCGGCATCGGCCAACGGGAACGTCCCCGCGATCGTGGCCCGCAGCTCGCCCTTCTCCACCAGGTCCACGATCGCGTCCATCCCGGCCCGGTCGGCGTCCACCAGCATCCGCACGGCCCGCACCCCGAGCCGCTCGGCCTCCCGGTCGAACTCGTCCGAGCCGACCGGGATGATCGACACCACGACCCCGCCCGGCCGCAGCACCCGCAGGGAGTCCACGGACGTGTCGCCGCCGAGCGTGTCCAGGACGACGTCCACGTCCTTCACCGCCTCGGTGAAGTCCGTCTCCCGGTAGTCGATCACCTCGTCCGCGCCCAGCTCGCGCAGGAAGTCGTGCTTGCCCGCGCTCGCCGTGCCGATCACGTACGCGCCACGCGCCTTGGCGATCTGCACGGCCACATGACCCACCCCGCCGGCCGCCGCGTGGACCAACACCCGCTGTCCCGGCCGCAGTCCGGCGTGCTCGACCAGTGCCTGCCACGCGGTCAGCGACACCAGGGGCAGCGCGCCGGCCTGGGTGTGGTCGATCGACGCCGGCTTGTGCGTGAGGGCCCGCACTGGCGCGATGACGTACTCGGCGTGCGAACCGTGACCGTAGGGGTACGGCAGCATGCCGAACACCTCGTCACCGGGTTGGAAGGCGGCGACCCCGATGCCGACCTCCTCGACGACGCCGGAGACGTCCCAGCCGAGGACGAAGGGCGGCTCGCCCAGGAAGCCGCCGGTGGAGCGGTGCTTCCAGTCGGTCGGGTTCAGTCCGGCCGCCCGCACCCGGACCAGCACCTGGTTCGGTCGCGGCGCGGGGCGTTCGACCTCGATCTCCTTGAGGACCTCGGGACCGCCGAGGGTGTCCTGGCTGATGGCTCGCATGGTGTTCACAGTGCTCATGGTCGTCCAGCCTGCCCGGCCCCGCCCGTCCGGGAAATGGCACGATTGCCAACCTTCGATAGGATCGTGCCATGCGACATGTGGAGCGGACCGAGCGGGTCGTGGTGCTGGCCCTGGACGGCGTGTACCCCTTCGAGCTGGGCATCCCCAGTCGGATCCTCGGCGCCGCCGACGGCCGGTACGAGGTGCTGACCTGTTCGGTGGACGGCCGACCGGTGCGCAGCAACGCCGACTTCACCATCGGCGTCGAGCACGGGCCGGAGATCCTCGCCACCGCCGACACCGTGGTGATCACGCCCGTCTCACCGGAGCGGATGCCCGTCGAGCTCCCGGAGGAGCTGCGCGAGGCGCTCGCGTTCGTCCGCCCCGACGCCCGGATCGTCTCCATCTGCACCGGCGCCTTCGTGCTCGCCGCGGCCGGTCTCCTGGAGGGCCGCCGGGCGACCACCCACTGGCAGCTCGCTGACCACTTCCGGCGCCTGTACCCGCACGTCGACCTCGACCCCGACGTGCTCTTCGTCGACGACGGCCGCATCCTCACCTCGGCCGGCGCCGCCTCGGGCGTGGACGTGTGCCTGCACCTGGTCCGCGAGGACCACGGCAGCGAGCTCGCCAACCAGGTCGCCCGGCGCTGTGTGGTCCCGCCGTTCCGGGACGGCGGCCAGGCGCAGTACATCGAGCAGCCCGTCCCGGAACAGGGCGCCGCGAGCACGGCCGCAACCCGCGCCTGGGCGCTGGAACGCCTCGACGAGCCCCTGACCCTGGGCGATCTGGCCGCCCACGCCCGGATGAGCCTGCGCACCTTCGCCCGCCGGTTCAACGACGAGGTCGGCCTCAGCCCCGGCCGCTGGCTGATCCAGCAGCGCGTGGCCCGGGCCCGGCACCTCCTGGAGTCCAGCGACCTGTCGGTCGACCAGATCGCCGCCCGCGTCGGCTTCGCCACCGGCGCGTCCCTGCGGCAGCACCTGCACGCCGCGATCGGAGTGTCACCGCAGGTGTACCGGCGCACGTTCCAGACGGCGGCCCGCTGAACGTTCCGGTCCTGCCCCACGTCGAAGGATCATGCAGGCGGACGGTGCACAGGGGGCGGGGATGCGCAAAAGGCAGTGGGCGGTACTGGCGGCCGTGGCCATGACGGTCGTGGGGTGCGAGTCCGGGGAGGGCGTGGTGGTCGAGGGCACCGCACCGGCCACCGTCTACGACGGGCCGATGAACCTCCCCACGAAGGAACTGGACGAGCACACCCCGCGGGCGCTGCGGCTCGCCTCGGGTGCCGCCGGCCGGGCCCTGGAGTGCGCGGGGGAGATCCACAACGGCAACGGCCCCGACGGCTGGAGCGAGGGCGACGGCGGGGACACCCCGGAGGAAGGGCTCAAGCTGTACTTCGACCTGTTCGACCCGGGCGATCCCCGCTCCGGCTACCGCGTGGAGCGCCGGGAGGCGGACCGCGTGCTGTACTCCTACGACGTCGCCGGCCGGACCAAGGTGGCGGTCGTGGTCGCCAAGGACCAGGAGGGCAGGCCCGGTTGGGGCCCCGAGACCAGCGCGTCCTGCGACCCGTCCGAACTCCCGGCCGATTGGACCGCCTCCCACGGCTACGAGATCTGGACCGACCGCACGGGGGAGCGGGTCCCGACCACCGAGGTCAGCAGCGGCGCGGGGGACGACCACTGCGGTTGGACCGAGGTGCACTTCCTCCACCTCGGAGAGCGCACGTACGCCCGTGACCCGGAGGGCCTGCTCGACCCCGGCACGCTCACCGCGCCCTACGACGGCTCGGCCACCCTGCCGACGGACGCCCGGGACACCGGATACCGGTACGGGGACCGGGAATTGCGGCTGACCGACGACCGCCGGACCGCCTATGTCCGTACCCCCGACGGCGTGGAGGCCTGGCCCCTGCTCAGGGAACACGTGGCCTGCAAGTGAGGCGGGTTCACCGGCTGGCGTGCAGGGCGACCAGCAACTGCCATACCTGGTCGGCGATGTCGGTGGCCGTCGCGTCGAGCAGCCCGTGCAGCCAGTCGGCCAGGACGCCGGCGAAGGTGGCGGCGACCGCCGAGGCGACCAGGGGCGCGTCGCCCGCTCCCGCGAGCTCGCGCTCCCGCAGGCTGTAGGCCCGCAGATCCCGGTGCAGCACCCGGCCCAATGGTCCGCCCCCGCCCGGGGCGAGCAGGGACCGGTACAGGGCGGCGCGCGGGGTGAGCGAGGCGAAGAACTCCGCGAGCGCGGGCGGCGCGTGCACCGGGTCGGGCCGCCCGCGCCAGGCGTGCAGCGCCTCCACGGCGTCCCGTACGACGTCCGCGCAGGCGTCGACGGCGAGTGCCTCCAGGCCGTCGTAGTGCACGTAGAAGGTGGCCCGGCCGACCCCGGCCCGCCGCACCAGCGCGGCCACGCCGACCTCCTCCAGCGGCCGCTCGGCGCACTCCGCGAGCAGTGCCTCCCGCAGCCGCGCCCGGGTGCGGGCCGCCCGCGGGTCCTCGGGTGCGGGGCGGGTCACCGCGCGACGAGGACGGCGGCCAGGGCGAGCGCGCCGGGCAACGCCTGCGCGGCGAGGATCCGGACGTTGGCGGTGACGGCGCCGTACACTCCGGCGACGATCACGCAGACCAGGAAGAAGACCTGCGCCCGGAACCCGGTCGGGTCCCCCGCGACGAGGCCCCACACCAGGCCCGCCGCCAGGAAGCCGTTGTAGAGACCCTGGTTGGCCGCCATCGCGGCGGTGGCCCGGGCCATCTCCCGGTCGAACCCGTGGAAGGACATCCCCGGCTTCTTCTGCCACAGGAACATCTCCATCACCAGGATGTACACGTGCAGCGCGGCCACCAGACCGACCAGCACCTTCGCCAGGATCTCCATCGGCTTCCCCTACTTCTTGGACGTGTGTCCACTATAGCTGGACAACCGTCCAGGAAGTCCACTGTCAGTGCCGGCCGCTAGCCTGCGCGCCATGACCACCGATGAAGAGCTCACCGTCCGTCGCGCCCGCCCCGACGACATCCCGGGGCTCGTCACCTCCAGCGCGAGCCTGTTCGCCGAGGACGCCGGGACCAGGGACCCGAGCGTCGACGTCGGCTGGCCGCGCGAGCACGGGAACGCCTCGTTCACGGCGGCCCTGGCGGACCCGGCCCGGCTCGTCCTGGTGGTGGCGCACGGCGGCGAGGTGGTGGGACACCTGACCGGCACCCTGACCGAACCCTCGGCCGTACGGCCCGTGAAGTCGGCCACGCTGAACGGCCTGTACGTCCGCCCGGCCCACCGGCGCGCGCGGGTCGGAGCCCGGCTGGTCGAGGAGTTCCTGGCCTGGGCCGAGACGCAGGGGGCCCGGCAGGCGGAGGTCGCGGCCTACTCGGCCAACCCGGAGGCGATCCGCTTCTACGAGCGTCAGGGATTCGGCGCCCACGCCGTGACACTGCGGCACGCCCTAGGTCGAAAGGCGGAGGTGGAACCCGGGGCGAACGACCAGACTGATCCCGTCAGTTGACGAACCGCCAGGAGGACGCACACCGATGGCCCCGCAGCCACCACGCACCGCGAAGCAGCGCAAGCAGGACACCCTGCACCGACTGGAGCACGACGAGGACGTCTGGGTCGCCACTGCCCCCGGCGACGACTCAGGGGTGCCGTACCTCGTCCCGCTCTCGTTCCTCTGGGACGGCTCCACCCTCCTGCTCGCCACCCCGGCCGCCAGTCCCACCGGCCGGAACCTGAAGTCGACCGGCAGAGTACGGCTCGGCCTCGGGCCCACCCGGGACGTCGTGATGATCGAAGGAACCGTCGACACCATCAGCCAGGCGGAACTGACCGAGGAGGAGGGGGACCGGTTCGCCGACCGGACAGGCTTCGACCCCCGCCGGCTCACCACGCCCTACCTGTACTTCCGCGTCCACCCGCGCCGCGTACAGGCCTGGCGGGAGGAGAACGAACTCACGGGACGTGAACTCATGCGGGACGGACAGTGGTTGACCGCCGACTGAATCGGCCGTGCCGGGATATCCGCAAGGTACGAGGCCGGGGAGCCGACACCCCGTGGCCGGACCCTTCGGAGGAGACATGGCACTGGTGAAAGCGGGGGTCGTCGTGCTCGACTGTGCCGAGCCCGAGAAGCTCGCCGTGTTCTACAAGGAGCTGCTGGCGGCCGAGGAGACCGACGCGAGCGCGAACCGCGTGGAGATCAGGGGGGCGGACGGCTTCCGGCTGGCGTTCCGCCGTGACGTGAACGCCACACCGCCGAGCTGGCCCCGCCCCGAGAACTCCCTCCAGGCCCACATCGACTTCGTGGTGGAGGACCTCGACGAGGTCGAGCGCAAGGTGGTGGAACTCGGCGGCCGCCCCCTGGACACCAAGGACGCGGCGGGGCCGTTCGAGGAACGCGGATACGCCGACCCCGCCGGACACTCCTTCACCCTGCGCACGGTCGCCTCGACCGCGCCCAAGCAGGGCTGAGTCAGTCGCGGCCGCCCTTGTCGTCGGCCGGCCAGACTCCGGTGGAGCGTTCGATGGCTGTGGCACCCGCGCGGTCCACCGCACTGCGCACCACGGCGAAGATGGCGCCCTGGACCGCCGCGGCCAGCAGGATCTCTCCCCAGCCGCGGTCACGGTCCAGGGCGTCGGGGGCGTCGTCCTCGTGCCGGATGGCCTTCCAGGTCTTCTGGAAGGCCAGTCCCGCCAGCGTTCCGCTCGTCCAGCCCAGTACGAAGCCGAGGGGCTTGTAGGCGAGGGGCAGCTTCTTCTTCTTTGCCACGTCAGTCTCCTTGCTCAGTGGTGGGTCGGTGGTGCGCCGGGACCGCCTCGGCCATCGGCACCGGGCCCGGCGGGGTCCCGTCGCCGAACGGACGGCCGCCGAGCTCCGCACGGTGATGCGGCGTCAGCCAGCCCGCCAGGTCCGGCCCGAGCGGCACGATGCCGGTCGGGTTGATGCCGGAGTGCACCTGGTAGTAGTGCCGCTTGATGTGGTCGAAGTCGACGGTGTCCCCGAAGCCCGGCGTCTGGTACAGGTCGCGCGCGTACGCCCACAGCACCTCGTTCTCGGCCAGCTTCCAGCGGTTGCACTTGAAGTGACCGTGGTAGACGGCGTCGAAACGCACCAATGTGGTGAACAGGCGGATGTCCGCCTCGGTGATGGTGTCCCCGACGAGGTACCGCTGCCGTTCCAGCCTCGGTGTCAACAGGTCGAGCCGGCGGAACACGCCCGCGCACGCCTCCTCGTACTCCTCCTGGCCGGTGGCGAAACCCGCCCGGTACACACCGTTGTTGACGTCCTCGTAGACGTCCGCCATCACGGTGTCGATCTCGTCGCGCAGCGCCCGCGGATACAGGTCGGGCGCTCCCTCGCGGTGCAGGGCCGTCCACTCGGTGGCCAGGTCCAGGGTGAGCTGCTGGTAGTCGTTGGTGACCAGCTTCCCGCTGGGAACGTCCACGAGCGCGGGCACGCTCACCCCGCCGGGGTAGTCGCTCTCCCGTTTGTCGTAGGCCTCGCTGAGGTAGCGGATGCCCAGGACCGGGTCGCGGCCGTCCGGGTCCAGGGTGAAACGCCAGCTGCGGTCGTCCTGGATCGGATCGGCGATCGCCATCGAGAGCGCGTCCTCGAGCCCGAGCAGCCGTCGCGAGATCACCGCCCGGCTCGCCCAGGGACACGCGCGGCTGACCACCAGGCGGTAGCGGCCGGCCTCCACCGGCCAGCCGTCCCGGCCGTCGGCGGTGACCCGGTCCGCGAAATGGCTCTTGGACCGTTTGAACGCCTTCTGGCCGTACGCGCTGTTGCCGTCGTCGGCGCTGCCCATGTGCTTCCTCCTGAATGACGCTGTCCTGGTGGACGCGTTCCCCGTTTTCGGGAATCGGCACGGTGTGAGTGCCCGCGAGCCGGGCATCCGGCGTGGGTGAGCGGGACATCGACGAACGAAAAAGCGGACCGGAAAACTCGCGTCACCGTACTGGTGGCTCTCGCGGCGAACCTGGTGATCGCCGTCGCCAAGGCCGTCGGCGGCCTCCTCGCCGGCTCGCCCGCCCTGCTGTCGGAAGCGGCGCACTCCGTGGCGGACAGCCTCAACGAGGTCTTCCTGCTGGCCGCGCTGCGCCGCAGCCGCCGCCCCGCCGACCGGCGCCACCCCTTCGGCTACGGCAAGGAGCGGTTCTTCTGGTCGCTGATCGCGGCCGTCGGCATCTTCGTGATGGGCGGCTGCTTCTCCTTCTTCCAGGGCGTGGAGGCGCTCCACAACGGCGCCGAGGAGAAGCTCAGCGGCTATGTGGCCGGCCTGATCGTGCTGGGGGTGGCCTTCGTCGCCGAAGGCGCCTCGCTGCTGCGGGCACTGCACCAGGTGCGCAAGCAGGGCGGGGCCGCCGAGGGCATGCGCGACCCGGCCCTGCGCACGGTCGTCGCCGAGGACGGCACGGCGGTGCTCGGGGTGACCCTGGCCATGGCCGGCATGGCGCTGCACATGGTCACCGGGCAGGTCGTGTGGGAGGCGTCCGCCTCACTGGCCATCGGTGTGCTGCTGGTCTACGTGGCCTACCGGCTGGGCCGCGAGGCCATGGGGCAGCTCATCGGCGAGGCCGCGGACCCGGAGTCCAGTGCCCGGATCCGGGCACTGCTGGACGCGCAGCCCGAGATCGACAGCGTGGAGGCGCTGTTCACCATGAAGATGGGGCTGGACTCGGTGCTGGTGGCCGCCCGGGTCGACCTGGTGCCGGGCCTGGACAGCGAGCGGGTCGAGGAGGTCGCCGTACGCATCAAGCGGTCCGTCTCCCGGACCGTGGCCGAGGCGGACCAGATCTTCCTCGACGTGACCGACCGGCCGGCCGAGGAGGCAAGGGAAAGCCCCGCCGCGACGGGGGAACGCGGCGGGGCCTGACGCTCAGGTGCCCGGCCGGAGCCGGTTCATGCGTCGTCCGCGCAGGATTTCTCCGCGGGCGCTCAGTCCCCGGCGACGGGCTCCAGGACGAAGACCGGTATCACCCGGTCCGTCTTCTCCTGGTAGTCGGCGTACGGCGGGTACGCGGCGACGGCACGCTCCCACCACTCGTCCTTCTCCGCGCCGGTGACCTCGCGGGCGACGAAGTCCCGCTTGACCGGGCCGTCCTGGAGCTCGACATGCGGGTCGGCCTTGACGTTGTGGTACCAGACCGGGTGCTTGGGCGCGCCGCCCAGCGAGGCGACCGCCGCGTAACGCCCGTCGTGCTCGACCCGCATCAACGGCGTCTTGCGGATGCCGCCGCTCTTGGCGCCGCGGGTCGTCAGCACGATGACCGGCATCCCCGTGTCCATGAGCGTGTTCCCCTTGGTGCCGCCGGAGCTCTCGTACAACTCCACCTGCTCACGCACCCATTGGGTCGGGCTGGGCTGGTACTCGCCCTCAAGAGGCATGATTCGAGTCTCCTCGTCGTCTGCAACCGGGTCCCGCACGGGACTTCAACACGATCCCGCCCGGGAATCATCCCGAGCGGGTTCCCAGGGACCTGCCCATGACGACGACCGCCGACACGGCGACCCGCGGCGGGCACGAGCACGTCATGGCCACCGGGGCGGACACCGTCCGGGCGAGGCGTGGCCGGATAACGAGGTAGGCGGACGCGCTCCGGCAGTCGGGGTTCCCAGGCACGGCCGTCCCGCCCGGAGGGCCGCCCGCCGCACGGCGACGATCTTCGGCCACATTGCCCCCGCCACCGATCTGGCCGAACTTCTCGTCGCCCTATAGATGCCCCGAGCATCTAATGAAGATCTGCACGACGCACCCTTCGTCTGCGAGGTCTTCCATGACGGAAACGCACCCCGTCGCCTTCCCCCAGGACCGGACCTGCCCCTACCACCCGCCCGCCGCCTACGACCGGCTGCGCGCCGACCGCCCGCTGTCCCGGATCACCCTCTTCGACGGCCGTCCGGCCTGGCTGGTCACCGGACACGGCACCGCCCGCACCCTGCTCGCCGACCCCCGCCTGTCCACCGACCGCACCCGTGACGGCTTCCCCGCGCCCACGGCACGCTTCGCGGCGGTCAAGGACCGCAGGGTCGCGCTGCTGGGCGTCGACGACCCCGAGCACCGGGTCCAGCGGCGCCTGATGGTCCCCAGTTTCACGCTCCGCCGGGCCACCGAACTGCGCCCCCGCATCCAGGAGATCGTCGACGAACGCCTCGACGCGATGATCGCCCAGGGGCGGCCCGCCGAGCTGGTGAGCGCCTTCGCGCTGCCCGTCCCCTCGACCGTGATCTGCGCCCTGCTCGGCGTGCCCTACACCGACCACGACTTCTTCGAGGGAGAGTCCCGGCGCCTGCTGCGCGGCCCCACGGCCGACGACGTCATGGACGCCCGCGACCGACTGGAGAAGTACTTCGACGAACTGATCGACCGCAAACAGGCACACCCCGAACCCGGCGACGGCGTGCTCGACGAACTCGTCCACCAGCAGTTGCGCAACGAGGAGCTGAACCGCGAGGAGCTGATCGCCCTGGCGATCATCCTGCTGGTCGCCGGCCATGAGACCACCGCCAACATGATCTCCCTCGGCACCTTCACCCTCCTTCAACACCCGGACCGGCTGGCCGAGTTGCGCACCGATCCCGCGCTGATCCCGAACGCGGTCGAGGAACTCATGCGGATGCTGTCGATCGCCGACGGACTGCTGCGGATGGCCCTGGAGGACATCGAGGTGGCCGGGACGACGATCCGCGCGGGTGACGGAGTCGTCTTCTCGACCTCGGTCGTCAACCGCGACGAGGATGTCTACGCCGACCCCGACACCCTCGACTGGCACCGGCCCGCCCGGCACCACATCGCGTTCGGCTTCGGCATCCACCAGTGCCTCGGCCAGAACCTCGCCCGCGCCGAACTGGAGATCGCCCTCAGCACCCTCTTCGACCGGCTGCCCACGCTGCGCCTCGCGGTCCCCGCCGAGGAGATCCCCTTCAAGCCCGGCGACACGATCCAGGGGATGCTGGAACTCCCCGTGACCTGGTAAGAGGCCCCGCTCATGCACATCGACATCGACAGGGACGTCTGCATCGGGGCGGGCCAGTGCGCCCTGGCCGCCCCGGGCGTCTTCACCCAGGACGACGACGGCTTCAGCACGCTCGTGCCCGGCGCACAGGACGGTGGCGGCGACCCCATGGTCAGGGAGGCCGCCCGGGCCTGTCCCGTCGCCGCCATCACCGTGTCGGAGACGGTGAGCTGACCGGGGGCGCGGCGGGTCGGGCACCCCGAGTTCGACTCGCCGCAGCCGCCCAGGCTCGGCGTCCACGTCGTACGCGGTGACGCGGCCGCCCTCGACCGTGACGGTGAGCGCGAACAGCAGGCGCCCGGCGGGGCGACAACGAGACCGACGTCCCCGTCGACCAGGGGCCCGGCACCCGCGTGAGCCGTACGACTTCCAGACCCCTGCCTCAAGGTCTGCTTCGGCGAACTCGGCGTGCGGAAGCTGCACTTGGGCCCGGGAGGACATCAGGGCATTCGCGGCCCTCTGACGTCAGCGGGCGCCCAGCAGCAGCCGGGCCGCCTCCCGCGCCTCGACGGCGGGGCGGGTGCTCCGCGTGATCCCCGCCGTCACCATGGCTCCCTCGGCGAGCAGGAAGAGTGGCCCGGCCAGCGCGGCGGGCCGCCCCGCCGCGGCCACGAGGGCGGCGAGGTAGTCCCCGAACGCTTCCTTGTGCGCCCGGACCTGGGCCACCACCCGGTCCGAGGTCGCGCCGAGTTCGCCGTACGAGTTGATCCACGCGCACCCGCGGAAGCCCTCCTCGCCGAACCATTCCTCCAGCCAGTCGTAGACCGCGAGGATCCGCTCCTCAGGGTCCGACCGGAGCTCCACGAACTCGGCCAGCCGGCCCCGCCAGCGCCCGTCCCGCCGCTCCAGATAGGCCTCGACCAGCTGCTCCTTCGCCGGGAACAGTTGATAGAGCCGCTTGAGGGAGACCCCGGAAGCGCCCCGAATCTCGTCCATGCCGACGGACTGGACGCCCCGCCCGTAGAACAGCTCCTCGGCGGCGTCCAGCACCCGCTCGCGGGCCACTGCGCTGTCCATGGACGACCACTCCTTGACGCGAGAACGCACGTTCTCCTACGTTAGCAGTCCAGCGGAGAACGCCCGTTCTCCGTTCGCCGTCCCGGAGGACGCCATGACCGACCGCCCGCCCCTGCCGCCCTTCACCCGCGAGACCGCCGCCCGGAAGGTGCAGGCCGCCGAGGACGCCTGGAACACCCGCGACCCGCAGCGGGTGGCGCTCGCCTACGCGCCGGACTCCGTGTGGCGCAACCGCGGCACCTTCGTCGCCGGCCGCGACGAGATCGTCGACTTCCTCACCGCGAAGTGGGCGCGCGAGCGCGAGTACGCGCTGCGCAAGGACCTGTGGGCCTTCGACGGCAACCGCATCGCGGTCCGTTTCCAGTACGAGTGCCAGGACGCCGAAGGGCAGTGGTGGCGGTCGTACGGCAACGAGCTGTGGGAGTTCGACGAGCACGGGCTGATGACCCGGCGCGAGGCGAGCATCAACGACGTGCCCATCGACGAGAAGGAGCGCCGGATCCACGGACCGCGGCCCGAGAGCGAGCGCGGGCAGTCCTTCCCGCTTCAGTAGGGTTCCGGGGTGACCGAACAGGACGAGACACCGCCCTTCTTGTACGTCGTCGTCTGCGCCGCCGGCATCGCGGCGGACGTCGGCAAGCTGATCACCGCCGCGCAGGAGCGGGAGTGGCACGTGGGCGTCATTGCCACGCCCACCGCCATGAACGGCTTCTTCGACGCGGCCGCCGTGGAGGCCCAGACCGGCTACCCGATCCGTTCCGCGTGGCGCCGCCCGGGAGACCCGCGGCCCTTCCCGGACCCGGACGCGGTCGTGGTCGCCCCGGCCACCTTCAACACGATCAACAAGTGGGCGGCCGGCATCGCCGACACCCTCGCCCTGGGCACGCTGTGCGAGGTGCTCGGACGGGGCGTCCCGATCGGCGCCCTGCCCTGTGTCTCCGACGACCTCGCGGGACACCCCGCCTACCAGGACAGTCTGATCCGGCTGCGGGGGGCGGGAGTGCGGTTCGGACACCCCTACCAGGGCGTCGAGGGCGAGGAGTTCGCGTGGGAGCGGGCACTGGACCTGGTCGAGCGGGGACCTTGATCGCGCCCGAAGCCGTACGCTCCCCTTCGGACCCCTCTGGAAGGCAGGAGCAGCAACGATGCAGTACGTGAAGCTCGGTTCGACGGGCCTGGACGTCTCGCGGATCTGTCTGGGCTGCATGTCCTACGGCCTGCCGGACCGCGGCGTGCACGAGTGGACCCTCGACGAGGAGGCGTCGCGGCCACTGATCCGGCAGGCCCTGGACGCCGGCATCACCT
Source organism: Streptomyces sp. NPDC006335 (assembly GCF_040612795.1). NCBI lineage: Bacteria > Bacillati > Actinomycetota > Actinomycetes > Kitasatosporales > Streptomycetaceae > Streptomyces > Streptomyces sp. NPDC006335. The sequence goes on along the minus strand of NZ_JBEXQX010000011.1, from coordinate 248,903 downwards.
TCTTCGACACCGCGAACGTCTACTCCGACGGCACCAGCGAGGAGATCGTCGGCAAGGCCCTCGCGGACTTCGCGAACCGCGACGAGATCGTGCTCGCGACCAAGGTGCACGGCCGGATGCGGTCCGGGCAGAACGCCGCGGGGCTCTCCCGCAAGGCGATCATGACGGAGATCGACCACAGTCTCCGCCGCCTCGGCACCGACTACGTCGACCTGTACCAGATCCACCGCTTCGACCCCCGCACCCCGGTCGAGGAGACGATGGAGGCGCTGCACGACCTGGTGAAGGCGGGCAAGGTGCGCTACATCGGGGCCAGTTCGATGTACGCCTGGCAGTTCTCCAAGATGCAGTACACGGCCGAGCGGCACGGCTGGACCAAGTTCGTCTCCATGCAGAACCACTACAACCTCCTCTACCGCGAGGAGGAGCGCGAGATGCTGCCGCTCTGCGCCGACCAGGGTGTCAGCGCCCTGCCGTGGAGCCCGCTGGCCCGCGGGCGCCTGACCCGGGACTGGGGCACGGTCACCGACCGCAGCTCCACCGACGACTTCGGCAGCCGCCTCTACCAGGAGGGCGACCGCAGCATCGTCGAGGCCGTCACCCGCATCGCCGGCGACCGGGGCGTCCCCCGCGCCCAGGTGGCCCTGGCCTGGCTGCTGGCGAAGGACACGGTGGCGGCCCCGATCGTGGGCGCGGGCAAGCCGCACCACATCGAGGACGCGGTGGCAGCGGTCGAACTGGAGCTCAGCGAGAAGGAGATCGAGGAACTGGAGGGGCCGTACACGGCCCGCCCCGTCGTCGGTCACAGCTGACTAGTGCGGTCCGTGCGGTGCGAACTCCGTACCGCACGGACCCGCCCCCTCGCTCTCCGGCAACGGCACCCGCGCACCGCTCATCGACAACGTCCGGTAGTAGTGCCCGATCCGCTCGGTGGAAGCCCCCACGTAGTGCCCGATGAACGACCGCCGGAACCGGTCGGCCGTGCGGTTCGGCTGCGACCCGTGCACCAGGCTGCCGTTGAAGAACAGGACGTCCCCCGGAGCCATGTCGACGGGAACCGCCGCGAGCCCCGGGGGCGGTGCCACGTACTCCCGCGCGAACGACACCTCGGAGTCCGCGAGTTCGGGGCAGAACAGGTCCATCCGGTGCGTGCCCGGGACGACCTCCAGCCCGCCGTTGTCCCGGTCGATGACATCGCAGGCCACCCAGGCGGCGACGCACGTGCCCGGCTCGACCCGCAGATAGAAGTTGTCCTGGTGCAGTGCCTGCCCCCGGGCCCCCGGCGGCTTGAAGTAGAACATGCTCTGCGCGGCCAGCACTTCCTCGCCGAGCAGTGTCTCCAGCACCTCCCGCAGCCGGCCGTCCAGCAGGAACCGCAGCGCCAGGTCGTTGATCTCGTGCGGCTGCATCACCCGCGGATACCTCCGCAGCGGATCCGCGGACTCGCCCGGAGCGCTCGGCTCGAAGTGACCCGGCACCGGCCCGCCGGCGTGCAGGGCCGTGAACGCGGCGCACAGCCGGTCGATCTCCTCGCGCGCGAACAGCCCCCGGGCGACCATGAAGCCGTCCTCCTGGAACTGCCGGACCCCTGTCCCGATGCCCGTGACTGTCATCTGTTTCCCTCCCCGGTCGCATGTGTTCCACTCGTCACGCTAGGCCGCAGCCCGCACGAGGAGGATGCCCGTGACCGCCGACGGATTGCCCGGGACCGCTGCGTCCGGCGATCCCGGCCCGCCGCCCGGCCTCGTGGTCGTCGGCCGCTACGACGAACTCCCGGGCTACGCCGTCCAGCGACCGCGCGGCGCCGAGAGCTGGCTGTTCACCTGGACGGTGGACGGCCGGGGCACCCTGCGCCAGGGGCGGACCGAGACCGGCGCGGGCGCCGGGGACCTCGTGGTGCTCGCCCCCGGCATCCCGCACCGCTACGGCGTCCACCAGGGCGCCGGACACTGGGAGTTCTGGTGGGCGCACTGCGGAGCCAGACCGTCCTGGACCGCCTGGCTGAGGCCGTACGGCAGGGGTGACGGCCTGTACGTCGTCACCCCGGACCACGTCGTCACCCCGGACCCCGCGGGCGACGGCCCGCACGCCCGCATCGAGGCGGCCTTCCGCCGGATGCTGGCCGACGCCCGCTGGACCGGCACCGGCACCCCGCCCGACACCGTCCCGCCCGACGACCGGGTGGCCGTCGCCGTGGCCCACGGCGCCACCGCCCGCGAACTGGCCCTGGGCGCGCTGGAGGAGGTCGTCCTGCTCACCGCCGGCGCCGCGCGCGCGACCCGGGCCGGGACGGGCGTCGACCCCCGCATCCAGCGCGCGCAGGAGCTCATCGCGGCCGACCCCGGAGCCCCGCACACGGTCCGATCGCTCGCCGCCGAGGTCTCGCTGTCCCCGTCCCGGTTCGCGCACCTCTTCACCCAGCAGCTCGGCCGGGCACCGATGCGGGCGCTGCGCGAGGCACGGCTGCAGCACGCCGCCCGACTACTGGAGAGCACCGACCTTTCCGTGGAACGCGTCGCCGCCGCCTCCGGCTTCGCCAGCCCCTTCCACTTCAACCGCGTCTTCCGCCACCGCTACGGCACACCGCCCGGGGCCTACCGAGCGGCCGTCCCAATGGTTGGGACATGACATCATGGGGCCACCCGGAAGCGCTGTGTAGTGGAGGTTCAATGGTTTCCTGGATCTCTTCGCGGAGTTAACTGGATCCCGTTTCCAATTGCGAAATCATGAGAACGACAATCCCCGGGGCGCCGGTGCTGACGAATTGTCTATCTGTGTCGGGTGGGTGGGATGCGCAAAACCGTGGAGATCACTTGTTGGGCGTCCCTGACCTGTGTAAAGGTGTGCGTTGTCAGCGCACAGACAATGCACATTCCCTGTGTGCGCTCTTGACCCCCTCCGTACGCCCTTCACGCTTCAAAAGAGCTGTCCCAGGCGGACGTACCCATTGGTATGGACTTTTTAAAGCAATGCAGCATGCCTCGGGAGGAAATGCCGCCGTGAAAGACGCAGGACTGTCGAATTCCCCGTCTCCGGTTCGCCCGTACGACGTCACGGACGAGCAACTGAGCGCCGAGCTCAAGAAGTGGAGCGGCACGACGCCGGCCCTGCAGCCCGTCGGTGAACTCCTCGACCGGCACTGGGAAGCCGCCTTCGCCTACGCGCGGCTGTGCACCGACGGTCCCCGCCCCGCGGGCATGCTCACCACGGCCGCGTTCACCCGCCTCTTCGGCGAATCCCTGCGCCACACCGGGCCGACCGCCGCGTGGCGGCCCCATCTGCTCGTCACCGTCCGGCGGATCGCGGCCGAGTGGGACGCCGACGGCCGGCGGGAGATGCTCCACCCCGCGCTGAGAACCGAGGCGGGCGGCGACAGGGCGGCGGCCCGCCTGCTGCCCCCGGCCGAGCGGCGTCTGCTGTCCGGCGCCTTCCAGCGGTTGCAGCAGTCCGCCCGCTGTCTGCTGTGGCACACCGAGGTCGAGGCCGAGCCGATCGCCGTCCCCGCGAGTCTCCTCGGCCTGGACGAGGAGGACGCCCGCGTCGAACTCCGCCGCGCCCGTGAACGACTGCGCGAGGAGTGCCTCCAGGTCCACCGCGAACTCGCCCCCGAGCAGGAGTGCCGGCACTATCTGCGGCTGCTCGACGTGACCTACCGGCGCGGCGGTGTCGACATAGACCCCGATCTGCGCGAGCACCTGGAGCGGTGCCGGCACTGCATGCACACCGCCGACCAACTGCACCAGTTCAACGGGCAGCTCGGCCTCGCCCTCGCCGAAGCCGTGCTCGGCTGGGCCGCCGGCCCCTACGTGCAGTCCCGGCTGAGCGTCGACGACACGGGAGCGGCGCGGGAGGCCCGGCGGCACGCTCCGGCCGGCCCGTTCGTGGGCGAGGCCTTCGGCACCCCGATGCCCTTCGCGGACCCCGGCCAGGACGGGACCGCCGCCGACCCCGGCCCCGCCGACCAGGCGCCCGCCGGTCCCGGCCCCCGCACCCGCTCCGCGTCCCGCCGCTCGGCCCACAAGGCCGCCCGCCGCACCTCCCGCCGCAACCTCACCGTCGCCGTCCTGACGGTGAGCGGGCTCGTCGTCCTCCCCCTGGTCATGTGGTCCTCGTTCCGCTCGGACGGCAACGGCCCCGCCGACGCCGCTCCCACCGAGGCGCCCGGCTCCGACACGGCCTCCTCGACCAGCGACCCGTCGTGGGCCGGGGCGGGCGAGGCACGCGAGGGCGACCTGCGCGGCCGCCTGCACAACGTCGAGTCCGGCCTGTGCGTCGGTGTCGTCGGCAAGAAGCTCGCCCCGGGCGCCGAGACCGAACTCGCCGAGTGCTCCACGGCCGAGGGCCAGCAGTGGACGTACGAGACCGACGGACTGCTGCGCAGCGCCGCCGACCCCGACCTGTGCCTGGACTCCCGCCAGGGCTTCTCGGTGCGGCTCGCGACCTGCACGGGCGCCGGCGCGCCCGACCCCAAGGACATCCGCTACGACTTCACCCTCCAGGGCACCCTCGTACCGCGCTGGAACCAGGACCTCGCCCTGGCCCCCGCCGCCACCGACGGCTCCGGCGCGCTGGTCCTGAAGAACCGCGAGGAGGGCCCCGCCCAGCGCTGGGTCTTCGACACCTCGAAGACCGACCCCCAGATGGCGGCGGTCAACTGGGACGCAGACAGCAGCCCCACGCCCACCCCGAAGTCCGCCCCCGCGCCCTCCAGGACGCCCACGCCCACCCCGAAGGCGACGACCGCCACGCCGACCCCCACGCCGACACCGTCGTCGACGCCCCCGTCTCCGGGCGACTACTGCTCCACCAACCCGTACTACTGCAACGGGGACGGCCAGAACGGCGGCGGATCCGGCGGCTACGGCGGTGGGTACGGCTACGGCGGCGGGTACGGGTACGGCGGTGGCTACGGCTACGGAGGCGGCGGTTACGGCGGGCGCTGACCCCGCTCAGGCCCCGACGAGCTGAAGCGAGCCCCACAGGGCCACCACCGCGGCGGCCAGCGCCGTCGGTACGGTCAGCAGGCCGAGCCGGGTGAACTCGCCGAGCCCGACCTCGTGGTCGTCCCGGTGCAGGATGCGCCGCCACAGCAGCGTGGCCAGGGACCCGGCGTAGGTGAGGTTCGGGCCGATGTTCACCCCGAGCAGCACAGCGAGGACCGCGCCGGGGCCGGCCGCGGCGGTGAGCGGCAGCAGGACCAGGACCGCGGGCAGATTGTTGATCAGGTTCGCCAGTACGGCGGCCAGCGCGGCGATCCCCAGCAGCGCGACGAGCCCCGTCCCGTCGGGCAGGACGTGGCGCAGGGCGTCGGCGAGCCCGTTGTCGACGACCGCGCGCACCACGATGCCGAGGGCGAGCACGAACGCCAGGAAGGCCGGCGCCGCCGCCCGCACCACGGAGACCGGACCGGCCTTCCTCCGGGCGAGGGCGCGGCCCGCCAGCACCAGCGCCCCCGCACACGCGACCCACGCCGGATCCACGCCGAACGCGGAGGCCACCACGAACCCGGCCAGGGTGCAGCCGACGGTGACCAGCGCGAACAGCGGCAGCGCGGGCTCCTCGGAGGGCTCGGGGGAGTGGTCGACGACGGTGAGGTCGGTCTCGAAGAAACGCCGGAACACCGCGTACTCGACGGCGATCGCCGCCAGCCAGGGCAGCGTCATCAGCAGCGCGAACCGGGTGAAGCTCACCCCACTCGCCTCGAAGGCCAGCAGATTGGTGAGGTTCGACACCGGCAGCAGCAGCGAGGCCGTGTTCGACAGATGCGCGCACGCGTAGACGTGCGGCTTCGCGCGGGCGCCCATCCGGGAGGCGGTGACCAGCACCACCGGCGTCAGCAGCACCACGGTGGCGTCCAGGCTGAGCACCGCGGTGATCGCCGACGCCAGCCCGAACACACCGGTCAGCAGCCGCCCGGGCGAGCCCGCCGACCGCCGCGCCAGCCAGGCGCCGCAGGCCTGGAACAGGCCCTCGACGTCACAGAAGTGGGCGAGCACCAGCACCGCGGCCAGGAACCCGACCACCGGCCCCAGCCGCTCGACCTCCGCCCACGCGTGCTCCGGGGAGATCGCCCCGGTGACGACCGCGAGCCCGGCCGCCGGGACCGCGAGCACGGCCTCCGGCCATCCGAAGGGACGAAGCACCGCCCACACGAGTACGGCGACGAGAAGGACGACGGACAGGACTTCGGCGAGCGGGGTGTTCAGGGCGGTTCCTTCGGAGGGCGGTCAGATCGTGCCAGGTCATGAAACCAGGCCAGGGTAAGAACCGTCCCGCTACCCCCGACCCCGGCCGTTCAGACCCCGGTGCCCGGGCTGAAGGGGATGAGTCGCACCGACGACTCGGTGCCGGACACCGGGACCTCGCCGCCCTTCCAGGTCACCTTCAGCGGGTCCTCCTCGTCCGGCGGGGTCACCAGAAGAGCGGCAGGAGTGGCGGTGCCCGCCCCGCTGACCTCGGGATTCGCGAAGGACAGCCCGGCCCAGGCACTGCGGCCCGGTGCCAGGGTCACCGTCTGGAGGTCGCCCGAGGACCGCCGCGGGTCGGGGCCGAGCTGCTTGCCGGACGCGTCGACGAAGGCGGTGCCCGGGTAGCCGTACAGGGTGCAGGTGCGGCTCGACGTGTTCGTCAGCACGACCGGGAAGTTCTCCTGTCCCGCGCCGGGGTTGTTGCGGCCGACGGAGGCGCTCAACTCGGAGGTGTGGCAGCGGGTTCCGCCGGCCGGGGACCGCGGTGCGGAGGGGGTGAGGGAGTTGCTCACCGCGTCGGTCGGCACCCCGCTCGGCGCGCTGCCGGTGCCGTCGGTCGCTTCCGAGCTCTGCGTGCCGGAGCCGGACGGTGTCGTGGCGACAGTCGAGGGGGCCGTCGTGTCGTCGCCGCTGCCGCAGCCCGCCAGCAGACCGAGCAACGCCACCGGACCGGCGAGCAGTGCCGCCCGCCGCATTCCCTGGGACCTGTTCGTCATGTCTCCACACTCCCGGGAGATTCCAGCACGCGCACGTACGGCGCCTTGTGCCCCGTCATGAGGGTCCGACGCGGAACGGCCCGGAAAAGTTCGCTCACTCCAGGTCGAGGAGCCCGATCTCCGCCCAGATCGTCTTGCCGTCGGCCGTGTGCCGACTGCCCCAGCGCTGGGTGAGCTGCGCGACCAGGAGCAACCCCCGGCCGCCCTCGTCCCACGTCTTGGCGCGCCGCAGATGCGGCGCGGTGTGGTTGGTGTCGGAGACCTCGCAGATCAGCGTGGTCGCGTCATGGATGAGACGCAGCCGGATGGGGCGGGCGCCGTACCGGATCGCGTTCGTCACCAGCTCGCTCGTCACCAGCTCGGCCGTGAACGACGCCTCGCTCAGGTCCCAGCGGGCGAGCTGCTCCACGACCTGCTTGCGGACGGGCGCCACCAGCGACGGGTCGGCGGGGATGTCCCAGGTCGCCACCTGGGAGGCGGGCAGCCCCAGGGTGCGGGCCAGCAGCAGGGCCACGTCGTCCGCGGAGCCGCCGGGCGGGAGCAGCGTGTGCAGCACCCGGTCGCAGGTCTCGTCCAGGGAGTCCGAGGGCACGGCCAGGGCCTCGCACAGCAGCGCGCGGCTGGCGTCCGCGTCCCGCTCCCGGGACTCGGTCAGCCCGTCCGTGAACAGCGACAGCACGGTCCCCTCGGGCAGGGCCAGCTCGGCGGACTCGAACGGCAGGCCGCCCAGGCCCAGCGGCGGCCCCGCGGGCAGGTCCACCTGGCGGGCCGGCCCGCCGGGCGTCAGCATCACGGGGGCCGGGTGCCCCGCCCGGGCCAGCGTGCAGCGCCGCGACACCGGGTCGTACACCGCGTACAGACAGGTGGCCCCGACCTCACCGGGGCTGCCCTCGCCGCCGGCCTCCGCGGACAGCCGTACGACGAGGTCGTCGAGGTGGGTGAGCAGCTCGTCCGGGGCCAGATCGATGTCGGCGAGGGTGCGGACGGCGGTGCGCAGCCGTCCCATCGTCGCCGAGGCCTGGATGCCGTGCCCGACCACGTCCCCGACGACCATCGCGACCCGCATTCCCGACAGCGGGATCACGTCGAACCAGTCGCCGCCCACGCCGGCCCGCGCGGCCGGGAGATAGCGGGAGGCCGCCTCCACGGCCGCCGTACGCGGCAGGGAGCGGGGCAGCAGACTGCGCTGGAGGGCGAGGGCGGTCTCGCGCTCGCGGGAGAAGCGGCGGGCGTTGTCGACGCAGATCCCGGCGCGCGCGGTGATCTCCTCGGCCAGCAGCACGTCGTCCGGGGTGAAGGGGTCGGGCCGCCGGTACCGGGTGAGGACGGCTACCCCGAGGGTCTGGCCGCGGGCCTGGATCGGCACGGACATCGTGGAGTGGATGCCGTACTCCCTGACCCGCTCACCGCGCGTCTTGTTCCAGTTGAGCCACTGGTCGAGACGTCCGGAGGCGACCGTGGCGACGATGGTGCGGCCCGCGAGCAGCGAGTCGGCCTGCGGCGAGGTGGCGGGATACAGCTCCGTGTGCCCCGGCTTGACCACCGCCAGCGGGTTGCCCAGGTCCACGGACTGGTGGGCGGCGCGGCGCAGCTCGACCGGTGCGGCGAGCGTCGCCGGTGTCTCGCCGTTCTCCTGCGGGTCGAGCAGGTCCACGCTGACGAAGTCGGCGAGCGCCGGGACGCAGACGTCCGCCAGCTCCTGGGCCGTGCGGGTGACGTCGAGGGTGGTGCCGATGCGCATGCTCGCCTCGTTGACGAGCTGGAGCCGCTCGCGGGCGAGGAAGTGGTCGGTGAAGTCGTGGGCGGCCAGGCACACGCCCCGCACCCGGCCCGCCGGGTCGGTGATCGGCGCCATCCGGGCCAGCCAGGCGTGCGCGCTGTCCTCGCCGCCGGTCCGCATGTACGTCTGCACGTCCTTCGCCCGGCCGCTGGTGAGCACGTGCAGCAGATGCTCCTCCAGCTCCTCGCTCTGCGGCTTGCCGCCGATCTCGGACAGCCTCAGGCCCTGGACGCGCTTCTCGGGCAGCCCGATCACGTCGGCCATGGCGTCGTTGACCCGGCGCAGCCGGAGCTGTTCGTCGTACACGGCGACGGCACAGGGCGACTGGGTCAGTACGGCCGTGCCCAGTGGGTCGTCGGGGGAGCGGGGGCCGCCGGGCTCCAGCGGGGTGACCACGAGCCAGTGCCCCGGGCCGCCGTCCGCCGAGTGCTGGTGGTGGGCGAGCAGCCACACCGAGACGGCCGTGCCGTCGCGGTGGCACAGGGTGAGGGTGCCGTCCCAGCGGGCGCCCACGGGACCGTCGGGCACTTCCTCGCCCCCGCTGACCAGGAGGTTCACCGCCGGTCGGCCCACGACCTCGGCGGGCGACCAGCCCAGCAGCCGCTGCGCGCCGGCGTTCCAGGCGACCAGCGTGCCGTCCTCACCGACGACGGCCCGAGCCGTCGCCGCGTCGTCGAACGGGTACACGAGGGTCATCGTCGCCACTCCATTGCGCGCACTCTCAGTGAACAAACAGGTCACTTGGGTTCCAGCCTAGTGCGTCGCGCTCGGCCACGAACGGCGAACCCCTGTGCACGCCCCCACGCGTGACCGGACCGCCGTCAAGGGGGAAATCCGGCCGAGGGGACGCGCGGGGCAGACGCAGTCGACCGCACCCTTGACGACTTTGACTGGCACACCGTCAGATTGTGTTTGTTCACGATCAGTTGTGAGTACTTCTGGGCCCCGATGAGGGAGAGTCGCCATGGCGGTCACGCGCAGATCGGTTTTGCTCGCTTCCACGGCCGCGCCGGCTGCGGGATTGCTCCTTGCCGCTCCCGCGGCCCAGGCGGCCGGGTCCGCCGGGAGCACGTCCGGCCGCCGTACGGTCGCGCTGCGCGACGGCTGGCGCTTCGCGCTGGTCGACCCGGGCGGGCTCACCGACCCGACGGGGGAGTACGCGGACGCCGCCGCCCCCGGCTACGACGACTCGGGCTGGCGTGAGACCGCTGTCCCGCACGACTGGAGCATCGAACTCGCCCCGACCCCGCACAACGGCACCACCAGCGGCACCGGCTTCTTCCCCGGCGGCCTGGGCTGGTACCGCCTCGCCTTCACCCTGCCGGCAGCCCTCGCCGGAAAGCGGATCTCGGTGGAGTTCGACGGCGTCTACATGGACGCGTACGTCTACTGCAACGGCACGGAGGTCGGTCACCACCCCTACGGCTACACCGGTTTCGCCCTCGACCTCACCGACCTGCTCCACACCGACGGCACCACCGAGAACGTGATCGCGGTCAAGGTGCAGAACCGGCTCCCCAGCAGCCGCTGGTACTCGGGCAGCGGCATCTACCGCGAGGCCCGCCTGGTCGTCACCGAACCGGTGCACGTGGAGCGCTGGGGCACCCGCGTCACCACCCCGGAGATCACCGGGAAGCGCGGCCTGGTCCGGGTGGCGACGTCCGTGGTGAACGCGTCCGGCATCACCGCCGACGTCGAGGTCGTCACGCGGATCGTCGATCCCCGCGGCCGTACGGTCGCCCGCAGGACCTCCACGGTCGCCGTCACCGACAAGGCCACCGAGACCCACGAACTCACGGTTGCGGAGCCGAAGCTGTGGGACTTCGGCACCCCGCACCACCGCTACACCGTGCGGACCGACCTGCGCGTCGGCGGTACGACGACGGACACCTACCGCACCCCCTTCGGCTTCCGCACCTTCCGCTTCGACCCGGACGAGGGCTTCCACCTCAACGGCACCTACCACAAGCTCAAGGGCGTCGACCTCCACCACGACCTGGGCGCTCTCGGCGCGGCCGTCAGCGTCGACGCGATCCGCAGACAGATGACCATCATGAAGTCGATGGGCGTCAACGCCTTCCGCACCTCCCACAACCCGCCCTCCCCGGAGATGATCCAGGTCTGCGAGGAACTCGGCATCGTGATGCTGGTGGAGGCCTTCGACTGCTGGAAGACCCCCAAGACCCGTTACGACTACGGCCGGTTCTTCGACGAGTGGTGTGACAGGGACGCCACCGAGATGGTCCTGGCGGCCCGCAACTCGCCCGCGGTGCTGCTGTGGTCGATCGGCAACGAGATCCCCGACTCCACGTCCACCGCCGGGCTCGCCATGGCCGACCGGATCATCGCGGCGATCAGGGCCGTCGACGACACCCGCCCGCTGATCATCGGCTCCGACAAGTACCGCCGCCTGCCCGCCAAGGGGTCGGCCGCCGACCTGATGCTGGCGAAGCTGGACGGCCTCGGTCTGAACTACAACACGGCCAAGTCGGTGGACCAACTGCACGCCGCCTACCCGCACCTGTTCCTCTTCGAGTCCGAGTCGTCCTCCGAGACCTCCACCCGCGGCGCCTACCAGGAGCCCGAACACCTCAACACCGGCGAGAACCACACCCCCGGCAGGCGGAACACCTCGTCCTACGACAACAACCTCGCCTCCTGGACCATGAGCGGCGAGTACGGCCACAAGAAGGACCGGGACCGCAAGTGGTTCGCCGGGCAGTTCCTGTGGTCCGGCATCGACTACATCGGGGAGCCCACGCCGTACGACGTCTTCCCGGTGAAGGCGTCCTTCTTCGGCGCGGTCGACACGGCAGGCTTCCCGAAGGACATGTACCACCTGTTCCGCAGCCAGTGGGTCGACGAACCGATGGTCCACCTGCTGCCGATGACCTGGAACCACCGGGCCGGCGACACGGTCGAGGTGTGGGCGTACGCCAACGTCCCCGAGGTCGAGCTGTTCCTCAACGGCAAGTCCCTCGGCACCCGGACCTTCGACACCAAGAAGACCACCGACGGCCGGGTGTACCTGGAGACCACGGAAGCCACCGGCGACGACAAGACCTTCACCGACGGCCCCTACCCCGGCAGCTACACCAGCCCGAACGGCAGCGCGGGCAAGCTCCATCTGACCTGGCGAGTGCCGTACGCGCCGGGCGAGCTGAAGGCGGTGGCGAGGAGGAACGGCAAGGCCGTCGCCACCGACGTGCTCCGCACGGCCGGCCGGCCGCACGCCGTACGCCTCACCGCCGACCGCACGTCGCCGGCCGCCGACGGCCGTTCCCTGGTCTTCGTCACCGCGGACGTCGTCGACGCCCGGGGCGTGGTCGTGCCCGACGCCGAGCACCTGCTCTCCTTCGCGGTGACCGGCGGCTCGCTGGCCGGGCTCGACAACGGCCGTGAGGAGAGCGCCGAGCGCTACCAGGCCAGCACCCGCACCGCCTTCCACGGCAAGGCCCTCGCGATCGTGCGCACCGGCACCGAGCCGGGGGTCCTGAAGGTGACGGCGAGCGCGGAGGGGCTGCGGGCGGGCACTGCGAAGGTGCGCACGACCCCGTCCCGGTCGGCCGCCCTCACCGAGCCAGCCGCCTTCACCCCCGATCACCCGGTACCGCCGAACTACCCCCTCGCGGACGCCAGTTACTCCGGCCGCCCGGACACCCTCCCGGCCGCCATGCTCGACGGCGACCCCGCCACCGGCTGGTCCAACGCCTTCAACAAGGCCGCGACCGCCCTGCTGCCCGCCTTCAGCGGCGCGCGGGCCGAGGACTGGGTCTGTGTGGACTTCGGGCGGACCCGGACCTTCGACCGGGCGGAGATCTCCTTCACCCTGAGCGCGACCCACAGCCTGCCCGCCTCCGTCGAGGCCGCGGTGTGGGACGGCAAGCGGTACGTGCCCGTCGAGGGCGCCTCGACCGCCTGGGCCGCCGCGTCCGGCGAGCCGACCGTGATCACCTTCGACGCCGTCCGCGGCTCGCGGATACGGCTCACGCTGACCAGCGCGTATCCGGGCGAGACCCGGGGCGGTGTGCGCATCGCCAGGCTGGAGCTGCCGGGGACCTGACCCCCGCCGCCCACGGTCCGGACGGGAACCCGTCCCGTCCGGACCGTTGACGAGGTGTCATGCCTGGAACAAACATGGCCTGCGACCGTTGGGAGCGCTCCCATGAGCGCTGCCCGTACCTCCCCCGAGGAGCCCGGACGTGAACAGACGCAGAACCGCCCTGTTGTCCCTGACCGCCCTGCTGGGCGCGGCACTTGTGGCCTCACCCGTCTCCCCGGCCGCCGCCGACGAGGTCGAGCAGCTCAAGAACGGCACCTTCGACACCGCCACCGAGCCTTGGTGGACGACCAGCAACGTGACCGCGGGCGTGTCCGACGGACAGCTCTGCGCGGACGTGCCGGGCGGCACCGCCAACCGCTGGGACGCCGCCGTCGGCCAGAACGACGTCACTCTGGTGAAGGGGGAGTCGTACAAGTTCTCCTTCACCGCGAAGGGTTCGCCCGAAGGGCATGTCGTGCGGGCGATCGTGGGGCTGCAAGTGGCGCCCTACGACACCTATTTCGAGGTGAGCCCACAGCTGAGCGTGTCCGGGAACTCCTACTCCTACACGTTCACCTCGCCCGTGGACACCGCCCAGGGCCAGGTCGGCTTCCAACTCGGCGGCGGCACCGACCCGTTCCGCTTCTGCATGGACAACGCCTCCCTGCTGGGCGGGGTCCCGCCCGAGGTGTACGAGCCCGACACCGGACCGCGCGTGCGGGTCAACCAGGTCGCCTACCTGCCCGCGGGGCCGAAGAACGCGACGCTGGTCACCGACGCCACCACGAAGCTGCCCTGGCAGCTGAAGAGCGCCTCGGGGACCGTCGTCGCCCACGGCTGGACCGTGCCGCGCGGCACCGACGCCTCCTCGGGGCAGAACGTCCACTCCATCGACTTCGGCGCCTACAAGAAGCGCGGCGCGGGCCTCACCCTGGTCGCGGACGGCGAGACCAGTCGGCCCTTCGACATCGGCGCGGGCGCCTACGAGCAGCTCCGCCTCGACGCGGCGAAGTACTACTACACCCAGCGCAGCGGCACCGCGATCCGCGACGACCTGCGCCCCGGCTACGGCCGCGCCGCCGGTCACGTGAACGTCGCCCCCAACCAGGGCGACAAGGACGTGCCCTGCCAGCCCGGCGTGTGCGACTACACCCTCGACGTCACCGGCGGCTGGTACGACGCCGGCGACCACGGCAAGTACGTCGTCAACGGCGGCATCTCCACCTGGGAGGTGCTCAGCACCTACGAACGCGAGCTGCTGGCCCGCACCGGACAGCCGGCGAAGCTCGGCGACGGCACCCTCGCCATCCCCGAGAGCGGCAACAAGGTGCCCGACATCCTCGACGAGGCCCGCTGGGAGCTGGAGTTCCTGCTGAAGATGCAGGTGCCGGACGGGCAGCCGCTGGCCGGGATGGCCCACCACAAGATCCACGACGAGCAGTGGACCGGCCTGCCCCTGATGCCGAGCGAGGACCCGCAGAAGCGTGAACTGCACCCGGCGTCCACCGCCGCGACGTTGAACCTCGCCGCGACGGCCGCGCAGGCCGCCCGCCTGTACAAGCCGTACGACAAGGCGTTCGCGGCGAAGGCCCTGGCGGCCGCCCGCAAGGCCTGGACCGCGGCACTCGCCCACCCCGACCTGTACGCCTCGGAGAGCGACGGCGTCGGAGGCGGCACCTACGCCGACAACAACGTCACCGACGAGTTCTACTGGGCGGCGGCCGAGCTGTACCTCACCACGGGGGAGAAGGCGTTCCAGGACCGTGTGCTCGCGTCCCCCGTCCACACCGCCGACATCTTCACCCCCGTCGGCTACGACTGGGCCCGCACGGCGGCCGCGGCCCGGCTGGACCTGGCGACCGTACCGAGCAAGCTGCCCGGCCGGGACAAGGTCCGCCAGTCCGTCGTCAAGGGCGCCGACCGCTACCTGGCCACGCTGAACGCCCACCCGTACGGGATGCCGTACGCCCCGGAGGGCAACCTCTACGACTGGGGCTCCAACCACCAGATCCTGCACAACGGGATCGTCATCGCCACCGCCTACGACATCACCGGCGCCTCGAAGTACCGGGACGGCGCGCTCCAGGGCATCGACTACATCTTCGGCCGCAACGCGCTGAACATGTCGTACGTGACCGGCTACGGCGAGGTCAACTCCCACAACCAGCACGCCCGGTGGTACGCCCACCAGCTCGACCCGAAGCAGCCGAACCCGCCGAAGGGGACCCTGGCCGGCGGAGCGAACTCAGGCATCCAGGACCCCTACGCGCAGAGCAAACTCCAGGGCTGCGTCGGCCAGTTCTGCTACATCGACGACATCCAGTCCTGGTCGACCAACGAACACACGATCAACTGGAACTCCGCCCTGACCCGGATGGCGTCGTTCGTGGCGGATCAAGGCTGACCTGAGCATGCTCCACCAGCTCACCGGGCCGTTCGTGCGCGGTGAGCGTGTGGAGCCGGGCCTGATCGAGCGGCTGGTGCACCTCGACGTACTCGCCGTGCGGCAGCCGCTTGATCAGGCCGGTCTCCCGGCCGTGCAACACCAGCTCCCGGTCCCGGAGTTGCAGGCCCAGGCAGATGCGCCGGGTGGCGACGAAGACGACCACCGGGACCACGAACATCCCGATCCGCACGGCCCAGGTGACCGTGTTGATCGACAGATGCAGCCGGGTGGCCACGATGTCGTTGCCGCCGCCCGCCAGCAGGATCAGGTACAGGCTGATCCAGGACGCGCCGATCGCCGTACGGACCGGACGGTTGCGCGGACGGTCCAGCAGGTGGTGCTCCCGCTTGTCCTTGGTGAACCGGGCCTCCAGGAACGGGTAGACGCCGATGAACACGAGGAGGAGAGGGAAGATCACGACCGGGACGAGGACCCCGAGGATCAGCGTGTGGCCCCACAGGGTGATCTCCCAGCCCGGCATCACTCGCACCAGCCCCTCGGCGAAGCCCAGGTACCAGTCCGGCTGGGCGCCCGTGGAGACCTGGTCGGCACGGTAGGGGCCGTACGACCAGACCGGGTTGATGGACGCCACCGCCGCGATGAGCGTGAGCGCCCCGAACACCAGGAAGAAGAACCCGCCGGCCTTCGCCAGGTACACGGGGAAGAACGGCGTGCCGACCACGTTGCGTTCGGTCTTTCCGGGACCCGCGAACTGGGTGTGCTTGTGGTAGACGACCAGGATCAGGTGGGCCACCACCAGGGCCGCCATGATGCCGGGGATCACCAGGATGTGCAGCGAGTAGAAGCGGGCCACGATGTCATGGCCGGGGAACTCGCCGCCGAACAGGAACATCGCGAGGTACGTCCCGACGATCGGCACCGACAGGGTGGCGCCGTAGACGAACCTGAGGCCGGTGCCGGACAGCAGGTCGTCCGGCAGCGAGTAGCCGAACAGGCCCTCGAAGAGGCCGAGGAACAGCAGGGACCAGCCGAACAGCCAGTTGACCTCGCGCGGCTTGCGGAACGAGCCGGTGAAGAAGTGCCGCATCATGTGCGTGAGCATCCCGGCCACGAAGATCAGCGCCGACCAGTGGTGCAGCTGCCGGATCAGCAGGCCGCCGCGCACGTCGAAGCTGATGTCGAGCGTCGAGGCGTACGCCTCCGACATGCGCACCCCGTTCAGGGGCGTGTAACTGCCGTGGTACGTCACCTCGTTCATGGAGGGATGGAAGAACAGCGTCAGCCAGACCCCGGTCAGGATCAGCACGACGAAGCTGTACAGGCAGATCTCGCCGAGCAGGAAGGACCAGTGGTCCGGGAAGACCTTGCGCAGGTACTTCGCGCCCAGGGTGCGGGTGCCGAGCCGTCCGTCGAGCCAGCCGGACAGCCGCTCGCCCTTCGCCGGATCGGCCCGGCGTTCGGTGGCGGTCACGCCTCCTCCTTCTGCACATGCGTGAGTTTGTCGGGATTGCTGACGACGAAGAGGCCGCGGACCCGGTCGCCCTCCGGGGTGAGGTCCATGACGATCACCGCGTAGGGCGCGTCGCCCTGGAACAGCACTGCCGCGTCGTCGCCGTTGACCCGGCGGTAGCGCAGCTCCAGACCGGGTGTGCGCGCCCCGCCCCGCTTCGCGTAACCGGCGAGCAGCCGTACCGCCTTGTCGCGGCCGTGCACCGGGCGCAGCGCCGTCGGCCTGCGCTTGCCGCCGCCGTCCGTCCACACCGTCACGTCCGGCGCGAGGATCTCCATCAGCTCCGCGATGTCCCCGCCGACAGCGGCCCGGACGAAACGTTCCGTCGCCTCCCGGCGGACCCGGGGGTGCGCCTCGTACAGCGGACGGCGGGCGTGCACATGGGCCCGCGCGCGGTGCGCCACCTGCCGTACGGCGGCCGGGGTGCGGTCGAGGATCTCCGCGATCTCGGTGTGGGCGTACCCGAACACCTCGTGCAGCACGAACACCGCGCGTTCCAGCGGGGACAGCGACTCCAGGACCACCAGCAGCGCCAGCGACACGGACTCGGTCCGCAGCGCGGGGTCGTCCGCGCCGTCCTCGTCGGCGACCAGCGGCTCGGGCAGCCACGGGCCGACATAGGTCTCCCGGCGGCGGCTGACCACCGCCCGGCGCTGGAGTGTGTGGTTCACCGCGATCCGCACCAGATAGGCGCGGGGGTTGTCGACCCCGTCCACGCCCCGGCGCGACCACGACAACCATGTGTCCTGGAGCACGTCCTCGGTGTCGGCGACGCTGCCCAGCATGTTGTAGACGACGCCGAACAACAGCTCCCGGTGTTCGACGAAGACACCGGTCGCCGCCTCGGCGTCGGGATCGGGTATCTCGGACATCTTGTGTGGCCTCCCAGTAGCGCTCACTACTGCGAGGCCCGGCGGCCCCGGAATGTGACATCCGGCGCCGAAATGTGATCCACGCCTCATTCAGGAGGCGTCATGAAAGACCATCCCCAGCGTGTGCCGCCGGCCGGAGCGCACGACGCTCACCCCGTGCCGCATCGCCCCGGCGGACCAGCCGCGCTTCGTGCGCACCGGCCGGTCGCGGGTCGTGAAGACCACGCCGTGGCCCCGGGGGAGGACCGTCGCCGTGCCCCGGGACTGCGCCCGCGGCCGCTGCTCGACCATCATGAACTCGCCGCCGGTGTAGTCGGTGCCGTACTCGTCGAGTCCGATCACCACCTGGAGCGGGAAGACCAGGTCGCCGAAGACGTCCCGGTGCAGCGCGTTCCAGTCACCCGCTGTGTAGCGCAGCAGGATCTGTGCCGAGCGGTCCTGGCCGGCCGCGTGACAGCGCTCCAGCCACTCCTCCAGCGAGTCCGGCCAGGGGGCGGGGCGTCCGAGACGGGCCGCCCAGCCCCGGGCGACGGGCAGCAGGCGGGGGTAGAGCACGGCGCGCAGGGCGGCGACCGGTGCGGGCAGGTCATGGGTGAAGTAGCGGTACTCGCCCGATCCGAAGCGGTGGCGGGCCATGTCCACGGTGGTCCGGAACAGCTCCGGCTTGTCGTACAGCGCCGTCAGCTCCCGGCACTCGGCCCGTGTCAGCAGCGGTGCCGTCGGCGCGCAGCCGTGCGCGTCCAACTCGGCGGCCAGGGCGTCCCAGTCGGTCTCGGCGACCCTGGTGGCGGCCAGGTCGGGGGTGACTGCCGGGTCGGGGGTGACTGTCATGTCGTTTCCTCCTCGCCTTCGAGTGTGGGACGCCGCCCCCCGCTCGTCCGGCGGGAATCGGACACCGTGCTCGGACCTCTCCGGTACCGCCTGAGGCCCGTCTTGAGCTGGGCGTATTTACGGTCGAGTACCCGCGCGGTACCGTGAAGTCATGCCAGCTCTCAACGTGGAGTTCAGCGATCGCGAGCTAGAGGACCTGCGGCAGATCGCCAAGGAGCGCGGTACGTCGATGAAGGCCCTCGTGCGGGAGGCCGCCGCGGCCGACATCGCCCGGCACCGGGCCCTGCAGGAGGGCGCGGAGGCGTTCCGGCGGTTCTTCTCCGCCCACGCCGATGAGTTCGCCGCCGCCTTCCCCGAGGATGAACCGGCCGCCAAGGGTGCGGGGCGGGTCGGCTGACCGATGGCTCCCGTGGTCCACATCGACGTGCCCTGGCTGCTCCAGCGGCACGAAGAGGTCCTGCCCGACCAGCCCACGATCAACGACTTCTCGGCCCTCGTCGCCGCCGTCGCCCGGCACCGCGTCGACCCGCCCCGCCTCGGCGTCGACTCCGACCCGGCCTGGCGCGCGGCCGCCCTCCTGCACACCCTGGCCCTGCTCAAGCCCTTACCGTCGGCCAACGCCCGCTTCGCCTGTGCCACCGCCGTGGCCTACATGTTCGTCAGCGGCGTCGGCATCGACCCGCCCTACGGGGCCCTCGTCGACCTGGCCCGCGATCTGATCTCCGGCAAGGCCGACGTGTACGGCGCGGCCGACCGGCTGCGCTCCTGGCAGATCTGAGGACACCGGGTCACGCGGACGGGTTGACCGGAGGTGGTTGGCGGTGTCCCTGGTCCGGAGTCGGGATGGGGGTGTGCCTGGTCTGGTGGCGGTTGGGGGTGCGCACCGGCTCCGGAGGCGGATGGGGGTGCCCTTGGCCCGGAGTCGGATAGGGGTGCGCGCCGGTTCCGGGCGTGGATGGCCGGTGCCCTTGGTCCGGAGTCGGATCGGGGTGTGCCTGGTCCGGAGGCGGATGGGGCGCCCCTGGTGCCGAATCGGAGGGGAGTTCCCCGGCTCCGGCATTCGATCGGGGTGCCCCGGCCGGACGCCGACCACCTCGCCCCCGGGGCCGCCGACCGAGGGCGGGAGGAACGGGGTCGGCGGCCGGGGTTTCGCGCGGGAGAGCCGCCGTCCCGTGCGGGGCCTCCGAGAAGGGCCGTCTCCAGTGGACTACCTGCCCCCGCGAGGAGGGAGCGTGCGCGGCGCTCCGGCGCGTGCGCGGGTTTCACACGGGGCGCATGGAATGTCGAAAGCCGGTGCGAACGCACGCAGTTGCGGCTCCATCTGACTATCTGCCGAATGACGCGGATGTTGCCCAAGCGCCTTGTTGGCCATGAGTGACTTGTGCAAGGGTGAACCACCTGTGTGGGGGGCAAGGGCCGGGTCGCATTCGTCCCGTGGGGAACCGGGGCGGAGGGGCGTCGGCGAATTCGTGCTTCCCACCCTCGCGCCCAAAAGGGATGCCCCTTCGGCACTCCTTTTCGGCAGGAGAACTTCTGTGAGTCCCATGTCTGTGGGAAGGAAACCCGCTCAGTGCCAACCCCCCACCCGCCACTCCCTCCTTACCCGCCGCCCGGCGGTGCCTCCGGGGAATCCGACGAGGATCTCGCCGCCCGGCTCAGGGGCCGTCCCGACGGCGAGGCCGCCCAGGCCGTCGCGCTGCTCATGGCACGCCACTGGAAACCGGCGCAGGACTACGCGGTCATCTGCCTCGCCTCCCAGTCCGAGACCGCCTCGATGGTGGCCGCGGCCGCCTTTCACCAGGTCCTGGACCGACTGGCGCTCGGTGAACCGGCCCTCGCGCTGCGCCCCAGAACCCTTGTGGCCGTGCGGGACACGGTCAAGGAGTGGACGGCCGAGGACCGGACGACCGGTGTTCTGCCGGACCTGATGAAACCGAACGGCGGCCGCGGAATGCGGGCCGCGAAGTCCATGACACCCGAAAACCGCAAGCTCGCCGAGCGGTCATTCCAGTCCCTCCCGGGACTCGCCCGATGCCTGCTCTGGCACACCGAGGTGGAGGCGGAGTCGATAGCCGTGCCCGCCGCACTCCTCGGCATGGATGCCGACACGGCGTCGGCCGCGCTCGAGCAGGCGCGTGAAAAATTCCGCGAAGGGTGTGTACATGCCCATCGGGAACTCGCCCCGACGAAGGATTGCCGCTTCTACAACCGCCTCCTCGACGTTCCCATTCGCCGGGGCGGAGCCCTCCTGCCGGATGTCCAGCAGCATCTCGCCGAGTGCCGCTACTGCCGTTCCGCCGCGGAACAACTGAGCTTTTTCGAGGGCGGCTTGGGCGTACTGATCGCCGAGGCGGTGCTGGGCTGGGGTGCCCGCCGCTATCTCGAACTGCGCGCCGGGCGTACGCCCCAGACGCCGGCCCGCGGCCGGGGGGCAGGCCGGCACGGCGCGGGCCGCCGCCGGATCCTCGCGCGCCTCCCCGCTCCCGGCCGCCGCGACCCCGGCGAGGGCGGGGGCCTGCGCTCCTCACGGACCCTGCTCACCGGAGTGGGACTCACCTCCGCCGGCCTCCTCGCGGCCATGCTCGCCGCCGGGCTGTGGTCGCACGACGGCGGCGCCGACCCCGCCGCCTCGACCAGCGCCACCACCGGCGGTGGCACGGCCCCGGGCGCCGACTCCCGACCCCCGGGCACCGCCCAATTGCCCACCGCGCCGGCGGTGACCCGGCTGCGCAACGCCGCCGCCGACCTCTGCCTCGACATCCGGGGCACGGCGAAGGCGGGCGCCGGCACCGAACTCGCGGCCTGCTCGACCGAGCGGACCCAGCAGTGGTCGTACGGGGTGGACGGTCTGCTGCGCAGCGAGGCGGATCCCGAGCTGTGCCTGGACTCGCACGTGGACGCGGGCGTGGTCGTCCTCGGCACATGCGCCGACGCGAAGGCGAAGCGGGCCGCCGACGTGCGCTACGACCTCACCGTGCAGGGGGAGTTACTGCCCCGCTGGGACGAGCAGCTCGCCCTCGCCCCCACCGCGGAAGACCCGGGCGCCGATGTCGTCGTCAAGGTGCGCGACCGCTCGGACCAGCAGCGGTGGCTGACCGACGCCGCCTCGACCGCCAGTCCCGGCTCGCTGTCGGTCACCGGGAGCGAGGCCCCGCAGGCCCGACCCGCGGACCTCAGGAACCGGGTCTAGGGACGGTCCCCCCCCGGGGCCGCCGACGGCAGGGAGGCCTCTCTTCGCGGAGGCCTCCCCTCAGGCGGGGTCCGTCACGAGGTCGTCGGGGCCGACCGTGGCCGGGCTCGCGTGGCCCGAGAGGGCGAGCGTGAGGTCCAGCTCCGCGAGCAGGCAGCGGATCACGTGCTCGACGCCCGCCTGCCCGTCCAGGCCGAGGCCGTAGACGTAGGGCCGTCCGAGGAGTACCGCGCGGGCGCCGAGCGCGAGGGCCTTGAAGACGTCGTCGCCGGTGCGGACACCGCTGTCGAAGAGCACGGTCAGCCGGTCGCCGACCGCCTCCACCACCCGCGGCAGCGCGTCGGCCGCCGCGACCGCCCCGGCGACCTGCCGCCCGCCGTGGTTGGACACCACGACCCCGTCCATCCCGGCGTCTGCCGCCAGGCGGGCGTCGTCCGGGTGCAGGACGCCCTTGAGGACGATCGGCCCGTCCCAGTGCTCCCTGAGCAGGGCGAGGTCGGGCCAGGTCTTGCCGGGGTCCGCGAACATGCCGACGAAGTGCAGCACGGCCGCGTTCGGGTCCTCGTGCACCGGCTTGGCCAGTCCCGCCCGGAAGGCCGGGTCGGAGAAGTAGTTGGCGGTGCCCACGCCGTGCAGGAACGGCAGGTACGCCTGGTCGAGATCGCGGGGCCGCCAGGACAGCAGCGGGGTGTCCAGGGTGACGACCAGGACCGTGAACCCGGCCGCCTTCGCCCGGTCCAGGAAGCTCAGGGCCACCTGCGGGTCCTTGGGCCAGTAGAGCTGGAACCAGCGCTCGGCGTCCCCCATCGCCTCGGCGACCTGCTCCATCGGGGTGCTGGAGGCGGACGACAGGATGTAGGGCACGCCCTGTGCCGCCGCAGCCCGGGCCGCCGCCGGCTCCGCTTCCGGGTGCATGATCGACAGGACGCCGACCGGCGCGAGGGCCAGCGGGGCGGGCAGCGGGCGGCCCAACACCTCGACGGACAGGTCGCGTTCGTGGACGTCCCGCAGCATGCGCGGGACGATCCGGTGCCGCTCCAGCGCCGCCCGGTTCGCCCGCGCCGTACTGCCGTCGCCCGCGCTGCCCGCCACATAGCCCACCGGGCCCGGGCCGAGGCGCTGCTCGGTGAGCTCCTCCAGCCGGGTCAGGTCGGTGGGCAACCGGGGCACCGCGCCCGACATCCCGTTCAGATAGATCTCGTACTGGAAGTCCGCCCAGTGCTTGGCCATCCGTCCGAACCGCCTCTCCTCGTCGGGTGCGCCGACGATATCGGTGGGCGGCCGCCGGTCAGGAGGGACGGGCCGCCGTCGAGGCGGACTGACGGGCCGCTGCCGAGGCGTGACGGGCCGCTGTCGAGGCGGACTCGGCCAGGATCCGGGCCAGTTCGGCCGGCTGGGAGAACATCGGCCAGTGGCCGGTGTTCATCTCGACCAGCTCCCAGTGCTCGCTCTTCAGCAGCTCCGCCACGACGGGCATCGGCTCCTCCTCGTCGTCGTCGAGGAGGCACTGGATGTACGTCGCCGGGAGTTCGCCCAGGGGGCGGGCGAGGACGGCCGGTTCGGTGAGCGTGGCGCCCGGGTGCGGGGACGAGCGGTCGATGATCCGGGCGATCTGCTCGTCCGTCAGGTCGTGGTCGGCAAAGTGGTCCGGGCTCACCAGTGGCCAGAAGCCGTCGTTCTCCGCGATCTGCCGGCGGACGTGGTCGCTCGGCCAGCCCGACAGGAACGACTCCCCGTCGACGGGCACGCTGGAGTCCACGAACACCACCCGCGCGAGCCGGTCGCCGATCCGCTCCGCCGCCTGTCCCACGGGCACGCCCGCGTAGCTGTGCCCGACGAGCACCACCTCGCGCAGGTCGAGGCGCTCGACCTCGTCCACGATGTCCCGCACATGGGTCTGCTGTCCCGCGGGGACACCCCGCTTCTCCGCGAGCCCCGACAGCGTCAGGGGATGCGGCTGGTGCCCGGCCGCGCGCAGCTCGTCCGCCACCTCGTCCCACGCCGACGCCCCGAGCCTCGCCCCTGCCACGAGTACGAAATGAGTCATGCCCGCAACGTATCCGACGGTGTCGGCGACTCCCCGGGCCGGGGGCTCGGCGCCGACTCCCCGGCCGTCCAAGTGCCCCTGCCGGTAAACGCTTTACCCGTCCTCCGGGTCCCCGGGGGAGGGATCGGCCACCCCCTCGCCGTCCGGCCCCCGCTCCCGCACCCGCTGGACGTGCTCCAGGGACTCGCGCAGTTCGGCGAGCCAGTCGTCGGTGTGCCGCTGGACCAGCCGGACGCACCAGGCGAGCGCGTCACTGCGGCTGCGGGCGACCCCGCCGGCGATCAAGGTGTCCAGGACCTGGCGTTCGGGCTGGCGCAGCCGGGTCATCACGGGCGCGGCCACATGCGTGAACAGGGCGCGCTCGCCGTCGCACTCCACGCCCCAGGACACCTTGCGGCGGAACTTGTGCTCGGCCTCGCGGGCCACCTCGACGCGGTCCTCCCGGGTGCGCTCCCGGAACTCCTCGATCCGGCCCTGTACGGCCGCCTCCCGCTCGGCGGCCGAGACGTCCTCGGCGAGCCGGGGGCCGGGGATGCGGCCGATGACGGTGATCTCCTCGCGGTCGGCGACCACCTCGACCAGGGCCTCGAAGAGGCCGTCGGGCAACCGGCCGGTGAACCAGCCGCGCAGCTTCTCTCGCTGTTCTTCGGTAATCATGTAATAACGATTACTCCACCGCGTCATGAACGCAAGGGGTCGTGGCGGTGTGCGCCGACGGCTGAAGCGGAATGTTTCAGGCCTATTGCCGAGGCGGGGTAATCAGGCCATACGGCCGGATCCGGCGATCAAGAACCGTGCCGTTGCGGGGCTCTGGTGTTCGGATGACGTGACTTCGCGCCACTGATTCAACACGCAAGGTTACTGAAAGCTGTGGGGTCGATGTGAAGTTGTGGCCAGGACTCGGCAGACTCGCGCTCGCCGCTCCGGCACCGACCGAGTCGGACGGCACACCCTCGAATCCAGCGGAAGGATGCACACAATGCGGAACACCGCGCGCTGGGCAGCGACCCTCGGCCTCACGGCCACCGCCGTCTGCGGACCCCTGACCGGGGCCGCTCTCGCCGAACCCGCCGCCGCTTCTGGTCTCTACGCTCCGTCGGCCCTCGTGCTGACCCTCGGCCACGGCGAGAGCGCCGCCACCGTCACCCCGGAACGGGCCGTGACCCTGACCTGTGCCCCGACCTCCTCGGGCACCCATCCGGCCGCGACCGCGGCCTGCGCCGAACTGCGCGCCGCCGGAGGGGACTTCGGT
Organism: Streptomyces sp. NPDC006335; assembly: GCF_040612795.1. Lineage (NCBI taxonomy): Bacteria > Bacillati > Actinomycetota > Actinomycetes > Kitasatosporales > Streptomycetaceae > Streptomyces > Streptomyces sp. NPDC006335. Next base: position 224,008 of record NZ_JBEXQX010000011.1, on the reverse strand, counting down.
GCTCTCGGGCCCCGTTCCGACGTCCTGTGCACCAGGGAGTACAACCCCGTGGTGGTCACCGTCGACGGTGTCTGGCGGGGCGAGCGTGTCTCCTACGAGCAGACCTTCGCCAACGAGTGCGTGAAGAGCTCCTACGGGACCGTCTTCGCCTTCTGAGACCGGGGTCGCGTGGTGCCCGTGATCTGCCCGAGGGGCCCGCAGTTGGGGAGTGCCGCCCCTCTCACGGAAGCCCGTGATCCCGCACCGAGGGCCGGCGGACGGAGTGGGGCCGTCCGCCGGACCTTCGGGTCACTGCCTGCCCGGCAACTCCGGAAACGCGAGGAGCGGGGGGAAGCGGTGCCACAGACCGGACGAGCGCAGCAGCCGGTGCAGACGCGGTCCGTCCGTGACCACGCGCAGTCGGCCGCCACGCTGCTGGGCCCGGGACTCGGCGCGGCAGAGCACCCGCAGGCCCGAGCAGTCGAAGAACTCGACGCGCCGCAGGTCGACCAGTACGTCCGGCCGGCCGGACGCGGTCGCCGCGTCCAGATGCTCCGCGAGGAATCCCGCCGTCGCCAGGTCGATCTCACCGACGGCCTCGACCACCGTGAAGCCGTCGTTCACCAGGGTGCGGGCATACGGGTTCGCCGCGGGCGTTTCGGGAGCGCGGTCCTCGGGCTCCGGCGTCATGGCCGCTCCACCTGGGCGAGGGAGCATTCGATCCCGGTAGTTACCCCGCGGCGGCCCGGGCCATCCACCCAGCGGGGCCCGCTTCAGCTGGTTCACTCGACCCGGTGAATTTGTGTCTATTGCTTTGACTTCCTGTCTATGAACGGGTCCGCTCCCGGTGACTGGTGTCGCACCACGGGTAGCGGCGACTGCGGCGGCAGGTGCACAGGGCCACCCGGAAGCGGTCGGAGGAGACCGTCGTGCCGTCCTCCAGCTCCACTTGCACGGGGCCCTCCACGAGCAGGGGGCCGCGGTGCTGGACCCGGATGCGGCACGGCTGGTCGGAGTCAGAGGGGGAGTTCGGCACGGACGACCACCAGCTCTTCCTTCTTGTCGGCGGCGGACAGCAGACCGCGCTGACGCAGCCAGTTCTCACGCGTACGCAGCACCGGCCCGAACGCGATGCGGTGACGGCGGGTCACGGCGGCCTTCAGACCGGCCTCGCGCAGGTGTCCCACCGTCCGTCCCGAGTCGCTCAGTTCGGAGTGCACGATCAGCAGTACTCCGCCGGGGCGCAGCAGGGCGGGTGCCTCCCGGCAGACGCGGTCCAGCACGAACCGCCCGTCGTGGCCCGCGTCCCAGGCCCGGGCCCTTCCGCGCGGTGGCCGGACACCCGTCGGCGCCGGCACGTACGGCGGATTGCTCAGGATGAGGTCGAACGACTCGTTCCGCACGGGGTGGAAGAGGTTCCCGCGCCGGACCCGGACCGACGAGCCCGTCAGCCAGGCGTTCGCCCGGGCGGTGCACACCGCCCGCCACGACACGTCGACCGCGGTCACCCGGCCGCCCCGGCGGGCCGCCTGGAGAGCGAGAGCACCGGTTCCGGTGCCCACGTCCAGGACGTGCGCGCCGGGTGGCAGCGGCTCTTCGGACAGGGCTCCGGCCAGCAGCTCGGTGTCCTCCTGCGGGCTGTACACACCGGGAAGGACCAGAGGGGGAATCAGTGATCTCACTTCGCCCAAGTACCCCGGCATTCAGGAAATATGGTGGATTTCGGAAGCGAGTGGTGTGCGCAGGGACGAACGCCCCTGCGCCCAGTCGCGCAGGAGGCGGTCCGCGAGGCGGTCCTCGACGTGTCCGGTGACGTCGATACCGAAGGCGACGTCGGCGGCGAGGTGCGGCTCCTCGGCCAGCAGACCGCCGATCACCTCGTGGCGCACGACCTGCTCGTGGACGGCGTCGGCCTCGACGTGCTCGTCGTAGAAGTGCTCGGCGGCCGGTCCCGCGCCGGTGCGGCGCATCGCCTCGGCGAGGCGCCGGGAGCCGGGGGAGGAGGTGATCTCGACGGCCGCGAAATGGCCCACGAGGGCTCCGCGCAGGCTGCGGTGCAGGCCCAGCAGGGACATGAGGTTCACCGTCGCGAGCATCTCCGCGCAGGCCGCGTCCAGGTAGTGCCCGTACGTCGTGTCCAGGCGCAGGTCCGTCATCAGGTTCGCGAAGAGCTGGGCGTGGACGCGGTCGGGACGGCCGCCGCCGAACTCGTCGAACTCCACGGCCGCCATGCCCGCCTTCGCCCGCCCCCACAGCCGCGGCAGCACCCACGCGTGCGGGTCGGCCTCCTTGAGGTGGTAGAGCGAGCGCTGGGCCGCGTACTCACGCACGTGCCGCAGTTCGCCCTCCTTGCTCAGGAAATGGCTGACTCCGGTGCCGTCGACCGGTTCCACGAGGAGTGCGGCGAGCGCGTCCTCGACGCTGTCGTGGACCGCGGTGTCCCGGCGCAGGGCGGACAGGAAGCGGTGTTCCAGCGCCGCCCTGGCGCGCAGCAGGTCAGGGTCCCACTCGTGGTCGCCGGAGACGCCCGCGAAGCCGCGGTAGTGCAGTTCGTAACAGATGTAGAGGGCCAGCTGGAGATCGTCGCCGTACACGTCCGCCGCTTCGACGGTCTCGTGAGACGGCAGCGGTCCCGCGCCGAGCAGGTACTCCTGGACTGCGGCGGAGACCGGGCCCCGGGCCGGGGGTAGCTGTGGTTCTCGAGGGTCCTGAGGCATGGCGCCCGGGTACCCGGGCGGCGGCGGATCACCCGCCCTCGCCCGGGACGGTGCGGGTCACTCTCCCGCGGACTCCTCCTGGGCGCGCTCATTGGGGGTGATCGCGTCCCCGTCCTCGCCCCTGTGCGCCCGCTTCTCGTCGGTGTTCCGGACGCGCGTCTCGGCGTCCTCGAACTCGCGCAGGACCTCGTCCAGGGCGGTGTCGGGCTTCTGCTTCTTCTCCGTCACGGCTGTCTCCTCGTTCTCTCGTTCAGGTGGTGGCGGACGCGATGCGCAGGGGCACCGGCTCGGCGGGGGCGATGTTCTCCTCGTTGCGGCGGGCGATCTCGGCCCACCAGGAGGGACCGTCCTCGATGTGCCGCAGCAGGACCCCCTCGCGGATCGCCCAGGGACAGATGGTGACGGTCCTGACCCCGGTCAGCTTCATCGCCGTGTGCCCCACGACGGCCCCGGCCAAGCTCTGCGCGGCGCGCGGAGCGGAGATGCCGGGCAGTTCGGCCCGCCGCGCGGCCGGGAGGGCGGCCAGGCACTCGACGGCCTCCCGCAGGTCGGCCCGGTGCATCCGGCGTTCCACGAACGGTCCGCGCCGCCCGGGCGGGGTCCCGCACAGTCGCCCCAACTGCTCGAAGGTGCGTGAGGTCGCCACCGCGGTGCGCGGGCCCTCCCAGCGGATACGTGACGCCACGTCCCGCAACTGATGGCGCACCTTACGGCGAAGCGCCCGCACCGCCTCCGGGGGCGGCGGGTCCTGCCCCTCGAAGAACTCATGGGTCAGCCGGCCCGCACCCAGCGGCAGCGAGGCCACGTAGTCCGGCAACCGGCCGCGTCCGAAGGCGACTTCGAGCGACCCGCCGCCGATGTCGAACAGCGCGAGCGGCCCCGCCCGCCAGCCCATCCAGCGCCGCGCCCCGAGAAACGTGAGCTCCGCCTCCACCTCGCCCGGCAGGGTGTACAGCCCGACGCCGGTCCGGGTGCGGACGGTGCGCAGCACCTCCTGGCGGTTCGGGGCGGAGCGTACGATCGCCGTCGCGAAGGCCAGCGGTTTGGCCGCGCCCCATCTGGCGGCGGTCCGGCCGGCGTCTTCCACCGCCTCCACCAGCCGTTCCACGGCCTGTTCGGGCACCGGACCGCCCGGCCGCACATGATCCGCGAGTCTCAGCCTCCACTTCGCGGTGTGCACCGGCAATGGCACCCCGTCCTCGGCGTCCGCCACCACCAGACGGACCGTGTTCGACCCCACATCCACCACGCTTATTCGCATGGCCCTGTGGGTACCCACACAGGTCCCGTTCCAACGTTCGGCGCTCCCACAGGGCGTCGCTCTCAGCCACCGGTCGGACACCACCGGTCGGCATCGCGCCCGTGGAGGACAGGCGAGGGCCGCCGTCTCCCTGCTGACGGCGGCCCTTGTGTTCGGCGGCTCCTGCCGCGGCGGCTACATGTGGACGACGGGTGCGGCGTCCGGGTCCTGCTCCGGCACCCCGCGGCGGAAGAGCGCGAAGGTGATCAGCGCGCCGACGGCGAAGAGGCCCGCCGACCACCAGAAGGCGGTGGTGTAGCTCTCGATCGTCGCCCCGGCCTGGACCAGCTTGTTCGTCGGGTCCTTGCCGACCAGGTAGTCGGTGGCGGCGCTCGCGGCCAGCGTGTTCAGGAGGGCCGTACCGATCGAACCGCCCACCTGCTGCATGGCGTTGACGGTGGCGGAGGCGACTCCCGCGTCCTCGGCCGCGACCCCGCCGGTGGCGAGCTGCATGGCCGGCGGCATGACCAGACCGAGGCCGAAGCCGGTCACGATGAGCTGCGGCAGCACGGCGGACAGGTAGCTGGAACCGACGCCGATCCCGGTCAGCCAGGCCATGCCGGCCGCGGCGACCGCGAAGCCCAGCGGGATGACCACCTTGGGCCCGATGCGGGGGACCAGCATCGTGGTGCTGACCTGGGCCGCGACCATCAGTGCGGCGACCATCGGCAGGAAGGCCGCACCCGTCCTGGTCGGGCTGAAGCCCAGGTTGAGCTGGAGGTAGTAGGTGAGGAAGAGGAAGACCCCGAACATGCCGCCGCCGGAGATCAGCACGGCCAGGAAGGAGGCCGCCCGGTTGCGGTCCAGCAGGATGCGCAGCGGCAGCAGCGGGTGCGCGGCGCGGGTCTGCCACCAGGCGAAGGCGGCCACCAGCACTCCGCCCGCGATCAGGAAGCCCCAGGTCTGGGGGGAGCCCCAGTCGTGCGTCTCGGCGTTGGAGAAGCCGTAGACCAGGGAGAAGAGCCCGGCGGCGACCAGCAGGGTGCCGGGGACGTCCAGCTTGGAGTTCGCGGCGTCACGGTGGTTGTGCAGCAGCAGCCAGCCGCCCGCGAAGGCGACGACGGCGATGACGACGTTGACGTACAGCGTCCAGCGCCAGTCGAGCGCGTCGGTCAGGACCCCGCCGAGCAGCAGGCCCACCGCTCCACCGGCGCCGGCTATGGCGCCGTAGACGCTGAACGCCCTGGCCCGCTCGCGGGCGTCGGTGAAGGTCGTGTTGAGCAGGGAGAGGGCGGCCGGTGCGAGGAGCGCGCCGAAGGCGCCCTGCAGGGCACGGGCGGTGACCAGCATCTCGAAGTTGGTGGCGGCACCGCCGAGCGCGGAGACGGCCGCGAAGCCGACGACCCCGACGAGGAAGGCCGTCTTGCGGCCGAAGAGGTCGGCGATGCGGCCGCCGAGCAGCAGCAGGGAGGCGAACGCCAGCGCGTAGGCCGTCACGATCCACTGCCGGTTGCCGTCGGAGAAGCCGAGGTCGGCCTGGGCCGAGGGGAGGGCGATGTTCACGATGGTGGCGTCGAGGACCACCATGAGCTGGGCGAGCGCGACGACGGCGAGGATCCACCAGCGCTTGGCCGAGGCGTCGGCCGGTGGCTCGACGGCACCTTCCCGCCCGCTCTCGGTCAGGGTCTGCTCGGACATGGGGCAACTCCAGGGAAAGTCGGCTGGACGCTTCCCGCTTCAGAACGAAACGGTTTCGTACTCGACGAGATTAGACCACGCCGAACGAAACGGCAAAGTTTCGCTGAGAGGCCGGGCTCGACGCGCCGCGCCGCGCGGTCACTCCTACGCCATCTGCCGCCGCACCAGCTCGTGCAGCCGCCCGCCCGTGTCCGCGAGGAGCTGCGCGGGCGGTCCCTGCTGGGCGACCTTGCCGTTCTCCATCACGATCACGCGATCGGCGTCCAGCACCGTGGACAGCCGGTGGGCGATGACGATCCGGGTGGCGTTCAGGGCCTTCGTGGACTCGATGACCGTGCGCTGGGTGTCGTTGTCCAGGGCGCTGGTCGCCTCGTCGAAGAAGAGGATGCGCGGCCTGCGGATCAACGCCTGGGCGATCATGAGCCGCTGGCGCTGGCCGCCGGAGATCGCCCCGCTGCCCGAGACGATGGTGTGCAGCCCCATCGGCATCCGCTGGATGTCCTCCGCGAGCCCCGCCATCGCGGCCGCCGCCATCGCCTCCTCCGGTGTGTAGGGCTCGGTGCCGCAGATGACGTCCAGGATCGACCCGGTGAACGGCTGGGCGTGCTGCAGGACGACACCGCACTGCCGGCGCACCGCCGACTGGTCGAGCGCGGCCAGGTCCTGGCCGTCGTACAGGACACTCCCGGAGACCGGGCGGTCGAAGCCGATCAGCAGCCTGAGCAGGGTCGACTTGCCGCAGCCGCTCGGGCCGACGATCGCCACGAACTCGCCGGGCCGGATCTCGAAGGACACGTCGTCCAGGATCAGGGGGCCGTCGTCGGAGTAGCGGAAGGAGAGCCTGCGGGCCTCCATCGCCCCGGTGAGCGGCCCCGGCCGGGTGCTCGCGGTACGGACCTCCGGCTGCGCCTCCAGGACCGGCTTGATCTCCTCGAAGAGGGGGAGTGCGGCGACCGCCGAGACGAAGGCGCCGGTGAGCGAGGTGACCGCGGTCAGCAGCATCGTCACCGAGGTGTTGAAGGTCAGGAACTCCGCCGCCGACATCGAACCGCGCGCCGGGCCCGCCAGCAGCATGAACATCAGCAGGGTGCACAGCGGGAGATAGACCGATCCCATCACCGAGGTGAGGTTCTTGATCCGGCCCACCTTCTGCTGGAGCTCGCGGCTGCGGGCGAACTCCGAGGCCCAGGCCGCGTACGCGTAGTTCTCCGCCGCCGCGACCCTCAGCTTGGGCAGCCCGCGCAGGGTCTGGAAGGCCTGGTTGTTCAGCTTGTTGCCGAGCACCACCAGCCGCCGCTGCCAGCGCACCTGCCACAGCCCCAGGCCGAGAAAGCCGGCCGCGATGACGACGAGCATGCCGATCGCCGCCATCGCCATCGGGACGCTGTACCAGAACAGCAGACCCAGGTTCATCGCGCCGACTGTCACCGACTGGGCGACCGTCGGACCGATGCCCGCCATCATCCGGCGGATCGAGCTGATGCCCATGGCCTGACTGGCCAGCTCACCGGTCGAGCGCTCGGTGAAGAACTTCGTCGGCAGCCTCAACAGCCGGTCCCAGACGGCCGGTTGGAGGGTCGCCTCGATACGGCCCTCCAGGCGCAGCATGGTGAGGTTCTGCAGCAGCATGAAGGCCGCCGTCACCACACCGCTGACCATCACGGCCAGACACACCTGCACGATCAGAGCGGTCTGCGCCTTCGGCACGAACTCGCCGAGCACCTTGCCCGTCGCGATGGGGACCAGCGCGCCGATCGCCACCGTCACCAGACCGCTGAGCAGCAGGTTCGTCATATCGCCGCCCGTGCCGCGCATGCTGAACCGGACCAGCCCCAGCGGGCTCAAACTCCGGTCAGGCAAGGGGCGGTAGAACATCACCGCGCGCGGCTCGAACTCCTCCGCGTTGTCCTTCTCGATCGGCGTCTCACGGCCCGTCGCCGGATGCACGGCCACATAGCCGCCGCGCCGCCACAGCAGCGCGACCGGCGCACCCGACAGGGCCCGGTGGCCCACCAGCGGGCCGACGTTGTCCCGCCACCAGCGCCCGTCCAGGCGTACCGACCTGATGCGGACGCGGGAGGCGAGCGCGATCCGCTCGACCGGGTCGAGACGATCGCTCTCGGTGCCGCTGTGCGCGTTCTCGGCGAGCGGGATCCCGGCCGCGTCGGCGACCAGCTTGCACGCCGCGTAACTCGCGTCGGCGTCGGCGGCCGTCGCGCGCCGCTTCGACCTGCCGATGGACGCGAGCAGTGTCCGGTCGGCCTGGGCACGCACCGCCTCACCGGCCTTGATGCCGGCGGCCGTGCGGGTCTCGTGCGTGCGCTCCAGCTGCTCGATCCAGCGGTCGAGGGTGGTCAGCAGCCGGTACTGCTGGTCGACCATGGACTGCCAGACCCCGGGGTCCATCAGCAGGTCGGCGGCCGCCTCGGCGCCGTACAGCGAGCCGTACTGCACACTGCCCGGCGGCACCTGCATCCAGAAGACGTCGTCGTCGGTCGGGGCGGCGGCCCGCTCGTCGGCCATCGGCGCCTGGAAGAGGATCGACAGGCTCCGGCCGACGCCGAGCGCGAGGGCGTACTCCAGCGGGCTCGTCGTCGGCGGCACGTACTGGGGGTTGCCGTACTCGTCGTACGACCACGTCTGGGTGTGCGCCGGCTCGTACAGCTCGCGCAGGCCGATGCGGTGCACGACACAGTCCCTGAGCGGCCGGGCGACCAGGGTGTGCTGCGGGCCCGCCACCGGTCCGAGCAGCAGCGCGCCCGGCTCCAGACGGCCCAGGTGGTGCCAGTGGCCCTGCTGTTCGGCATCCACCGCGAACAGGTCCACCGCCCCCGACACGACCAGCCACAGCACCTGTGGGCCTTCGAGGTCGATGCGGCTGAATCCGGCGCAGTCGACGCGCGTGCCCATCTGCCCGAGGGCGCCCAGGACGACGTCCCCTTCGTGTGCGGTAGTCATCTCACCGTTCCTTGACCAGGGCCGCGTACGCGCCGCCGCGCGCCACCAGTTCCTCGTGCCGCCCGCGCTCCACGATCGTGCCGTGCTGCAGTACGACGATCTCGTCGCTGTCGCGCACGGTGCTGAGCCGGTGCGCGATCACCACACAGGCGCAGCCGCGCTTGCGCAGGTTGTCCATGACGATCTGCTCGGTCTCCGCGTCCAGCGCGCTGGTCACCTCGTCGAGGACCAGGATGCTGGGCCGGCGCACCAACGCCCGCGCGATCTCCAGGCGTTGGCGCTGACCGCCGGAGAAGTTGCGGCCGTCCTGCTCGACCCTGCTGTGGATGCCACCGGGCCGCCGCACGACCACGTCGTACAGGGCCGCGTCGCGCAGCGCGTCCACCACGGCCTCGTCCGGGATGGACGGGTCCCACAGCGCCACGTTGTCGCGGACCGAGCCCTCGAAGAGGAAGACGTCCTGGTCGACGAAGGACACCGAGGAGGCGAGCGCGCCGCGCGGGATGTCGTCCAGGCGTCGGCCGTCGATGCGGATCACACCCTCCCAGGGGGCGTACAGGCCCGAGATCAGCCGGGAGACGGTCGACTTGCCGCTGCCGGAGCCGCCGACCAGCGCCACCTGCTGGCCCGGGCCCACGGTCAGGTCGAAGCCGGTGAGCAGGGGCTTGTCGAGCGGGTTGTAGCCGAAGGTGATGTTCTGGAGCTCGACATGGCCGTGCAGTCGGCGCGTCGAGTCGCCTGCGCCGGGACGGCCGTACAGCGGGTCGGCCTTGAAGTTCTCCACGTCCTTCAGGCGGGCCACGTCGGCCGCGAAGTCCTGGATGCGCCCCGCCACGCCGTTGAGGCGGGTGATCGGCGCGGTGAAGCGGGTGACCAGGGCCTGGAAGGCGACCAGCAGACCGACGGAGATACCGCCCTCGATGGCCCGCATGCCGCCGATCCACAGGATGAGGGCGCTGTTGAAGGTGGCCAGCATCGGGGCGACCACACCCAGCCAGGCACTCGGCACCCCGAGCTTCTGCTGCTCCTCCAGCGTGGTGGCGTGCTGACCGGCCCACTTGCGGAAGTAACCGTCCTCGCCGCCGGTCGCCTTCATCGTCTCGATCAACTGGAGGCCGGTGTAGGCGGTGTTGGTGAGCCGGGCGCTGTCCGCGCGCAGTTTCGCGGTGCGGGTGGCGCGCAGCCGGATCACGATCCGCATGGCGACCACGTTCAGCAGGGCCACGCCGATGCCGACATAGGTGAGCTGGGGGTCGTAGGTGTAGAGGAGGATCGCGTACAGGACGACGACCACCGCGTCCACGCCCGCCGCCGCGAGGTCACGGGCCAGGGTCTCGGCGACCTGGTCGTTGGACTGGAGGCGCTGGACCAGGTCGGCCGGACTGCGCTGGGAGAAGAACGTCACCGGCAGCCGCAGCAGGTGGCGCAGGAAGCGGGCGCTGGACAGGGTCGAGGAGATGATCCGGCCGTGCAGCAGGTTCGCCTGCTGGAGCCAGGTCAGGGCCAGGGTGAGGGCGACGCAGGCCCCCATCGACGCGAACAGCACGCCGAGCAGCGAGGTCTGGCCGCCGATCAGGAACATGTCGATATAGGTGCGGGAGAGCGCAGGGGTGGCCGCGCCGACCAGGACCAGCAGCAGGCTCGCCAGGACCGCCGTCGGCATGGTGCCCGCGGTGCCGCGCAGCCGGGCCGGCATCGCGCCCAGCACACCGGGCTTGCGGCCGCCCTTGGTGAAGCCCTCGCCGGGCTCCATCACCAGCACGACACCGGTGAAGCTGCCGTCGAAGTCCTCCATCGGGACGAAACGGCGGCCTTTGCCGGGGTCGTTGATGTAGACGCCGCGGCGGCCGAAGCGGCGGCCCATGCCGTCGTAGACGACGTAGTGGTTGAACTCCCAGAACAGCACGGCCGGCGTCTTCACCTCCGCGAGCGCGGCCGTGTCCATCTGCATGCCCTTGGCGGTCAGGCCGTAACTGCGGGCCGCCTTCAGGAGGTTGCTGGCGCGCGAGCCGTCGCGGGAGACACCGCAGGCGATGCGCAGCTCCTCCAGCGGGACGTGCTTGCCGTAGTGGCCGAGGACCATGGCGAGGGAGGCGGCACCGCACTCCACGGCCTCCATCTGGAGGACGGTGGGCGTACGGACCGTCTTCGCCCTCCCCTTGGGGACCGGGCGCTTGGGCGGGGCGGAGCGGCGTCTGCTCCGGGTGTCCTGTGCGGTGCTCACGGCAACAGCCAATCGACGGGACGCTGATCGGCCAGCCGGATCGAACCCGAGGCCACGGTCATGGAGGTGAGGGCGAAAGGCGGTCCGTCCGCGGACGACCACTTGTAACCGCTCTTCGTGCCCTTCGACTTGTCCAGCTTCACGAGTACGGCGACCGGACGGCCGTCCTTGGTGAACTGCTCGCCGAGCTGGCCGTCCCCGAGGTACGCGGCGATCTGCTGCGCCGACTGGGCCGAGCGGTCCACCGACTTCACATGGCCGCGCAGCACGCCGTACTCCTGGGTGGGCACCGAGGAGACGGTCAGGTCCACGGCCGCGTCGTCCGGTATGGAGGCCGCGTTCTCGGCGGGCACGTACACCGTGGCGTACAGCGGATCGGAGGCGTGGGCGACCTTCTCCACGGCGGCGACGTTCGCGCCGGTCGAGATGATCTGGCCGATGGTGGCCGCCAGCGTGGTGACCCGGCCCGCCGCGACCGTGCGGACGACGGTGTCGCCGTCGGCCGTACGGACCTTCAGCACGGGGGAGTTGGCCGGCAGCTGCTCGCCCTCCTCGGCGATCACCTGGGTGACCTGGCCCGCGACCGGGCTCTGCAGGATGTAACTGCCCTGTCCGTGCGTGAGGATGGCGGGCGCGCTCACCGTGGAGGCCACCGAGCCGGTCACCGCCCACACGGACGCGGCGGCCATCACGACCACCGTCACGGACATCACCAGCCAGCCCTGCGGACGGGCGAAGCGCACCGGAAGGTCGAGCTCCTCCGGCGACTGGAGCTTGGCGAGGGCCTGTTGGCGGAACTGCACGGGTCTTCCCTCACCTGCGAAAGCGTGCGAATGCTACGCATGCTGCCAATGACAAAGGACCGGCTCGCGCGAGCCGGCCGGATTACGGCACCCAAGAGTCCCGGAACCGCCGGTTTGCGGCTCCGGGACGGGTCGACCACAGAAGAGTGATCAGATCACGAAGTGTGATCAGAGGCCGGCGACCAGGCCGGTGACCGGGGCGGTGTTCAGGCCGGTCACACCCTCGACGGTACCGACGGCCGTGTTGACCAGGCCGGAAACCGGGGCGACGCCGTCCACCAGGCTGGTGACGGTGCCGAGGGCGTTCAGCTGCAGGCCGCCGGAGACGTTGTCGAGGTCGGCGTCCGAGATCTCGACGGTCTCAACCTGGGGGGTGGAGTTCATGATGGAACTTCCCTTCGTATGGGTATTTCACAAGGGGGGAGCGGCCCCCTCTGGGGACAGATGACGGCCGCACTCGCACAGCGCCGGATCCCGTTTCCGGGAGCCCCGACGGCCCTGCGGTGCGATGGATCAAAGCACGCCGCCGCTCCGCCCTTCCAATTAACCACCCCTCTCACCAGGGCACTTGAGTCACAGAAGCCTCGATCCGTGCAGGCTTGCGCACGCTGTGGTGCCGACTTCTTCACATGTGATGTCGCGGCGGCTCGAAGGGGCCCTTGCCGTCGCCGCGGCGAATGCGACACACCTCGCCAATGACATGGGCGCCGGTCCGCGCTTGTGCAGAACTCCCGCTCCCCGTGACCTGGTTGCGCATTCGATGTGCAGGTTTGCTGGAGAGAGGATTCGGGGCGGAGTTCACAACGGACCGTCGCCGAGCGCTTGCTGAGCGTGTCAGCCCAGAAGGGCGTAGACCGTGCTCGCCCGGGCCGCGAGCTCACTCGTCGCGGAGTCGGTCATCGTGATGTCGGCGAACGCCGTGCGGCGGCCCAGTTTGGTGACGACCGCCTTGATCAGGACATCCGAACCGGTCACCGCCCGCTGGAAGCTCGTGGACTGCTGCACCGTCGTCATCGGCCCGTAGGCACCCCGGGCCGCCGAGACGGCGATCACGGTCGCGGTGTCGGCGGCGGCCATCAGGGCCTGGCCCGACAGTGCGCCACCCTCCCGGGCCAACCGCTGTGACCAGGGCAGACGCAGGACTGCATGGTCGTCGCCGAGCGACTCGACGCGCAGCGCGAGGTCGAGGACCCAGGGGGCGAAGTTGTCGGCGAGGATCTTGTCGGCTTCGGCGGTCGTCATCGTCATATGGGGGATTGTTCCCGCCCGCGGGCCGCCCGGCACGGGCCGTGGCCGAATCGGCGTGGCAATCGGCGCGTAAAGAAACGGCATTGAACGCCCCGGGGACACCGTGCGTACCCATGGCCATCCAGGCGCCCAGAACAACCGACTGCCGCACGGCGGTCACAAGACTCCGGTCCCCCCAGGAGGTCGAGAAGTTTGAGTCACAAGCGAATTCCGAAGCGCAAGGCCGCGTTTGCGGCAGGCACCGTGGTGGCGCTCGGAGCGGCCGCGATTCTGCTGCCCAACGCCAACGCGTCCCAGGACGGCTCGTCGAACGACGCGGCGGCCATCGCGCCGAAGACTCTGAAGGCGTCGGACGCCTCGGACCTCGCCTCGCAGCTGGAGCAGTTGCTGGGCGACGCCTTCGCCGGGTCCTACTACGACTCCGACAGCGGCCAGCTCGTCGTGAACGTCATATCCGGCGACGACAACAACGTCGTCGTGCAGGCGAAGAAGGCCGGCGCGAAGGTCCGCGAGGTCGAGAACAGCCTCCCCGAACTGGCGGCCGGCGCGAAGACGCTGAAGGAGGAGGCGACCATCCCGGGCACCGCCTGGGCCGTCGACCCGCGTACCAACAAGATCCTCGTGACCGCCGACAGCACGGTCACCGGCGCCAAGTGGAACACCCTCGAGTCGACCGTGAAGAGCCTCGGCTCCGACATGGCCACCGTGAAGAAGTCGGCCGGCACCTTCAAGACCTTCGTGTCCGGCGGTGACGCCATCTTCGCCGGCGGCGCCCGCTGCTCGCTCGGCTTCAACGTCACCGCGGGCGACGGCAGCCCCGCCTTCCTGACCGCCGGTCACTGCGGGGTCGCGGCCGAGCAGTGGTCGGACGCCGAGGGCGGCCAGCCGATCGCCACCGTCGACCAGGCAACCTTCCCCGGTGACGGCGACTTCGCCCTGGTCAAGTACGACGACCCGGCGACCCAGGCGCCCAGCGAGGTCAACGTCGGCGGCGGCCAGACCGTCGCCATCAACCAGGCCGCGGACGCCGAGGTCGGCCTCCAGGTCTTCCGGATGGGCTCCACCACCGGCCTCGCCGACGGCCAGGTCCTCGGACTGGACGCCACCGTGAACTACCCCGAGGGCACCGTCACCGGGCTCATCCAGACCAACGTCTGCGCCGAGCCCGGCGACAGCGGCGGCTCGCTGTTCACCCAGGACGGCTCCGCGATCGGCCTGACCTCCGGCGGCAGCGGCGACTGCACCGCAGGCGGCGAGACCTTCTTCCAGCCGGTCACCACCGCCCTCCAGGCGGTCGGCGCCACGCTCGGCGCGGGTGACGCGGCGGGCGGCGAAGAGGCCGGCGCGGGTGCAGGTGCCGGCGAAGAGGCGGGTGCGGGTGCAGGTGCCGGCGAAGAGGCGGGCGCCGGTGGCGACGCCGGAGCCGGCGCGGGCGAGGAGGCCGGAGCCGGTGGCGACGCCACCGCGAGCCCCGGTGAGGAGGCCGGCGCCGGTCAGGAGGTCGGCGGCGAGGAGGCCGGCGGTGACGTGATCGGCGGCGAAGAGGCCGGCAACGGCCAGGACGCGGGCAACGGCGCCGGCGACGCCGCGGACCAGTCGCACAACTGACCCCGTAGGTCACGCACCACACCTTGAACCGGCCGCGTCGGCAGCGGTCCCCCCACACCCTCCGCTGCCGACGCAGGCCTTTCGACCACCTCCCGGCCACACCGCGGTTCCGGCCCGGGAAGTGCAACGGTCCGGCCCTCCGGCGGGAGGGCCGGACCGGCGTGTCCTCGCCGCGCACCGCGGGTCGGGCTCAGCCGTCCGCCCGCAGCAGAAGCAGCGCCACGTCGTCGACCCGCTCCCGCGCGGCCGCGCTGCGCCGCACGAGTTCGTCGGCCAGTTCGTCGAGCGGACGGTCACCGGCCTCGGCGAGCTGTCGTCCCAGCTCGGCCAGCGCGTCCTCGATGTCGACGCCCGGGGACTCGATCAGACCGTCCGTGTACAGGGCGAGGACGGAACCGGGCGCGAGATCCACCTCCGTCGTCGGATAGCCCGCCGAGCCGTCGATGCCCAGCAGCGGGCCCCCGGCCAGGTCCAGCACCCGCACCCGGCCGTCCGGCCGCCGCAACAGTGGCGGCGGATGCCCCGCCCGGGCCATGACCGCCCGCCCCCGCTCCGGATCGAGCCGCAGATACAGACAGCTGGCGAACAGGTCGGAGCCGAGGTCGATCAGCAGCCGGTTGGTCGAGCGCATGACCTGCTCGGGCGTCTGACCGACGGTCGTGTACGCCCGTACGGCCGTCCTGAGCTGCCCCATCAGCCCGGCCGCCGTCACGTTGTGGCCCTGCACGTCCCCGATCACGGCGGCCGCCGGCCCGCCCACCGGCACCAGGTCGTAGAAGTCACCGCCGATGTCCATGCCCTGAGTGGCCGGCAGATAGCGGGCCGCCGCGTCGATGCCGGGCAGCGACGGCAGGGTGTGCGGGAGGAGGGCCGCCTGGAGACCGTGCGCCAACTGGTGCTTGGCGTCGTACAGGACGGCCCGCTCCAGGGCCTGCGCGATCAGCCCGCCCAGACTCGTCAGCACCGCCCGCTCGTCCGCGGGGAAGGGATGCCGTTCGGCGTAGGCCAGCACACAGGTGCCCACCGGGCGCCCGGAGGCGATCAGCGGGAGATAGGCCCAGGCCGCGAACCCGTCGGGGGTGGCCTGGCGCCTGGGATACAGGCGCTCCAACTGCTCGCGGGACTCGAAGAACGCGGGCACCCCGGTGGTCAGGGCATGGGTGCCCGGCGTCGGTTCGGCCAGCGGCAGCCCGTCGAACCGCTCCACGACCCGCGCGTCCGGATAGCCGCGGTGCCCGAGCACGTGCAGCCGTCCCGCCCGCGACCCGAGCACGACCAGGGCCTGGCTCCCCGCCGCCGGGGCGATCTCGTCGGCCACGAGCTGCACCACGTCCTGCACGCCCACCGCCTCAGTCAGAGCCCCGGCCAGACTCAGCACCTGCGAGATCGTGACCAGCCGGGAGGGCGAGTCCCCGGGCCGCGGACCGGCCCGGTTCATCTCGGCCACCGCCCGGGCCCGGCTCACCCGGACGCTGAGCCCGGTCGTGCTCGGGTACAGCCGGAACGACAGCCAGTCCCCGGGCGGCCGCAGCGCCACGAACGACGTGCTGTGCTGGCTGAGCAGCGCGGCCCGGTAACGGTCCTCGTAGACCGGGTCGTTGAGCCAGGGAACCGCCGCCCACAGTTGCGAGCCCAGCAGCCGGGAGACCGGGACGCCGATCAGCTCGGCCGCCGCCGCGTTGGCGAACGAGATCCGCCCGTGCAGATCGAGCGAGCACAGTCCGTACGGCAGCCTCGCCACCATCCGTGCCGCCTCCACCGTGCCCAGCGTCCCGGCCGCGCTCCCGACCTGGGCCGCGGCCAGCAGATCCGGTTCGGCGTGCGGCGACACGCTGTCCTCCACAGCCCGCTCCAGCCGCACCGCGAGCCGCCCGCAGGCCGCGCTCAGATGGTCCCGCTCCCGGTCGGACAGGTCCGGGGGGTGCGAACCGGGCCAGGTCACGAACACCGAGCCGTACACCTTGGACGCGGTCGCCACCGGCACCGCGGCCAGCGCGAAGGGGTACGGCAGCACCACGGCGATCCGCGGATAGCGGCGCGCCATCTCGTGCTCGCCGCCCACCCACACCAGCCGCCGCTCCCGTGCCGCCTCCGCCACCGGGATGGGCGCGCTCAGGCCCACCCGTTCCCAGGGCGCCGCGAACGCCCGCGGCAGGCCCGCCATCACCGCCATCTCCAGCACGGGTTCGTCGGCGGCCATGAGATACACCGCGCCGGAGTGGGCATGCACCTCGTCCATCATCGACGCCAGCGCGAGGGAGAGCAGCGGCCGTCCCACCCGGGTCCGGGCGCTCGTCGGCGCCGGGGACGTACGCCCGTCGGACACGCCGACCACCTCCTCGCACAGGTGTGGGCCGGAAGGAGCGCGGGCCGCTGTCGCGTGCCGGGCCCCCAGGGATCAAATCTCCACCCTCACGGCGTGTCCCGCACGGCGAGCCTTCCCGTGTGCGGGCACACGGGTGCCCTCACGACGGCGAGGACGGCCGTGTACCCCCTCGGCCCCGGACCATGCCCCCCCAGTCGAAGCGCGGCATGGCACACGGGCGCCGCTCGTGCGCCCCCGCGCACCCTGATGGCCAATTCTTCGTTCCCGAGGGCGGTCCGGGACCCGAACAATGGGGCACGCGTTCATGCCACGGAACCGAGTAGGGCGAATCGAGGGGGACGAGCAGTGATCCGGGTGCTTCTGGTGCACGACGCGTGTCTGGTGAGATCGGCCCTGGCGGAGTGGCTCCGCCGGGAACCCGATTTCGGGGTGTTCGACACCCCGTGGCAGACCGCGCCCGGTCGTCTGCGGACCGTGCGTCCCGACGTCTGCGCGGCCGACCTCGAATGCTCGGACGCGTACGGCATCCCGCCGCTGGGGGAGTTATCCCTGCGCGAGCCGGACCGGCGTCCGCCGCGCCTTCTCGTGCTGGCCAGCGCCAACCGGCCCGGGCTGCTGAAGCGGGCCGTCGAGGCGGGGGCGCTCGGCTACGTCGACAAGGAGGGGGCGGCGCCGGAGCAGCTCGTGCGCGGAATCCGCCGGGTCGCCGAGGGGAAACGTTTCGTCGACGACTCGCTGGGCTTCGGCTTCCTCCAGGCCGCGGAGATGCCGCTGACCAGACGGGAGCTGAGCGTGTTATCCCTCGCGGCCGAGGGGGCCTCCATCGCGGAGATCGCGGGGAGCCTGTGCCTGTCCCACGGGACTGTGCGCAACTACATGGCCGCGATCACCCGCAAGACCGGGGCCCGCAACCGCATCGACGCGATCCGGATCTCGCAGGGGCAGGGCTGGCTCTGAGCGCCCGGGGGCCACACCCATCCAGCCGCCCACGAGTTCGCGGTACGCCGGTGAGTCGCGCACCAGCTCGTCGTGCGTGCCGTACGCCGTGCGCGGGCCGTCCATCAGCAGCACGCGGTCGGCGCGGCGGGCCGAGCTGATCCGGTGGGCGACGACCACCAGCGTGGTGCCCGGCCGGTTCGCGAAGGCCCGCTCGGCGCGCTCCTCCGCCTGCGGGTCCAGATGGCAGGTGGCCTCGTCGAGCAGGACGAGGGGGGCATACGACAGATAGGCCCGGGTCAGCGCGACGAGCTGCCGCTCACCTGCGGACAGCGCGGCCGGGTCGACGCTCGCCCCGACTCCGCCGAGGGCTTCCAGCAGCGGGGTGAGTCCGACCGCCTGGGCTGCCGCGAGCAGCTCGGGCTCGGGCACCGGGTCCGCCCTCAGATGCCCGAGGTTCTCGGCGAGGGTGCCGGTGTGGACGTACGCCTCCTGCGGAATGAGCACGCGCAGCGCGGCCGCGGCGGGGGAGGGCACGGGGTGCCCGCACAGCCTGATGCTGCCGTCGGTGGGGCGGAGGAGCCCCGCGATCAGTGCGGTGAGCGTGGACTTCCCGATCCCACTGGGGCCTACGACGGCCAGGTGGGCGCCGGACGGGACGGCGAGGTCGAGGCGGTCGACGACGGGGGTGGCGGCGGGGCCGTAGGCGAAGGAGACGGCGGTGAGGCGGAGGGCGGTGGCCCGGTCCGTGCTGTGGGACGCGGTGCGGGAGGTGCGGCAGTCGTCGTGCGTGGCCCGTGCCGGGGTGCGCGGGGCGAGGCGGTGGCCCGGCCGGGCAGTGCGGTCAGGGAGCGTGGCCGGGGTGCGGTCGTCACCGGTGTCGTGGGCGGGGGCGTCCGGCTCCGTCGGGTGTGCGGCGAGGGCGATGTCATGGACCGCGGGGTGGCTGTCGCCGACCGGGTCGGTGGCGTGGGTGTGCTCGGCGGAGCCGTCCGGCTTCGTCGGAGTCGGGGTGGCGGCGGCCCTGGGGTGGCTGCCGCCGTCCGGGGCGGTCGTGCCGGTGCGGTCGGCCGGAGGGTCCGCGTCCTGTGATGCTCTCCGGACGGCCACCCCCTCCGCGACCGGCTCGCGGACCAGTCGCCGTAGGACCACCACCAGTCGGGAGCCGCTCGTGCCCAGGCCGTGGACCAGGTTGCGCAGGGCGGGGAGCAGGGACTGGGTGACGTAGGCGAGGGCGCCGACGAGGGCGCCCGTGGTGACGCCGCGAGCCAGGAGCCAGGGCGCGCAGGCGAGGAGGAGGACGATCGGGAGCTGCCCGCCGAGGGCGAGGGAGGCCACGCGCAGGACGGACCAGCGGGCGAGGGAGTACGCGGCCCGCTGCTCGGTGTCGACGAGTCGGCCCGTGTCGGCGGCGACCCGGTCCTCCGCACCGGCCGCAGTGATGTCCCGCAGCCCGGGGCAGACCCTGCCGAGACCGTCGGCCAGCGCCTCGTCGGCGACGAGGAAGTCCTCCTGGCGGCGGGCCAACGGCCGCAGGGTGGCCGCGAACAGACCCAGTCCGGCGGCGAGCGGCGGCCCCACGACCAGCAGGAGCAGCGGATCGAGGGAGGCCAGTCCGACGGCCGCGCCGACCGCGGTGAACACGAAGGAGCGCGACACCATCACCAGCCCGGCGAACGTGTCCCGCGCGATCTCGACCTGCTGGGTCAGCCCGGACAGCGCCCCCGCGTCCGCCTCCCGCACGCCGCGCTCCACCACCCGCCCGACCAGCAGGTCCCGGAGCGGCTCGACCAACGCGGCGACGGCGGCGTACACCCGCACCGTCCCGAACGCGCCGACGAGCACCCCGATCCCGGCCACCCCGAGCCACCCGAGTCCGACGCCCGGCCGCCCGGCCAGAAACCCATCGTCCAGGGCACGCGCGGGCGCGTACCCGGTGAGGAAGGTCTGCGCGGTCTCCAGCACCGACCACCCGCCCAGGCGGACGATCACCCGCCACCGGGCCCGCAGGAAGCGCAGGCCGCGGCCGTAGACGCCGTCCGGTGCGAGGCCCCCGCTCATGACCGCCCCCCGTCCGGCGCGTCCGCGCCGTCCGCCGCGCCCCCGAACACCTCCCGGTACTCCGCCAGCCGCCACAGCTCCTCGTGCGGCCCCACCGCCCGTACCCGCCCGCCGTCCAGCCAGGCCACCGCGTCCGCGCGGGCCGCCGTGGCGGTGCGGTGGGCGACGAGCAGACGCGTGCCGCCCGTCCCGCCGCTCACCAGGGCCCCGGCGATGCGCGCCTCGGTGACCGTGTCGAGGCTGGAGAGGGCGTCGTCGAGGATGAGCAGGCGGCCGCCGTGGGCGAACGCCCGGGCGAGACCGAGCCGTTGGGACTCCCCGCCGGAGCGTGGCGCGTCGGCGACGAGGGTGTCGTAACCGTGGGGCAGCCGGCGCACGAAGTCGTCCGCGTGGGCGGTCCGGGCGGCCTCCCGGACGCGGGCGGGGGAGGGGGACGGGAGGGCGAGGCCGATCTCCTCCTCGACGGTCCCGCCGAGCAGGGCGGGGCGTTCGAAGGCGTAGCCGACCGAACGGCGCAGTGCGTCGTGGGTGAGCTCGCGCAGCGGCACCCCGTCGAGCAGGACCTCCCCGGCGTCCGGGTCGGCGAGTCGGCCGGCGACCGCGGCGAGCAGCGACTTGCCGGCACCCGACCGGCCCACCACCGCGAGGGTCGTCCCGCCCGGTACGACGAGGTCGACCCCGCCGAGCACGGTCCGTGCCCCGCGCCGGGCGGTGACGCCCCGCAGTTCCAGCCGCCCGGGGCCGGGCGGCAGCCCGCGTTCGCCGTGCTCGACGGGGGGCTCCGCGAGGACCTCGCCCAGACGTCCGGCCGCCGCCCGGGCGTGGGCGAGGCCGGCGAGCTGGCCCACCAGGACGCCGACGCCGGTCGCGAGGACCGCGTACCGGGAGGCGGCGAGGACCTCGCCCACCGTGACGTGGTGCCGGGCGAGCAGGAACCCGGCCACGGCGACGACGGCCAGCTGGAGCAGCGGGGCCACGGCGACGGACTGGCCCGAGGCCCGGCCCTGCACGCGCCACATGCGGTGTCCGGCCTCGGACAGCTCGGGCAGCGGGCGCAGGATGCGGGCCGTCTCGCGGTCCTCCGTTCCCGCGGCCCGGATGGTGCGGTGTCCGCCGACGGCCTCCGAGAGGGCCTGCGCCATCCGCCCCTGCACCTCCTGGTAGCGCGTCACGCACTCCCGGGTGTCCCGGGCGAAGGCGCGCAGCAGCAGGGCGAGCACCGGCGCTCCGGCCAGGAACACGGCCGCGAGCCAGGGGGAGATGAGACCGAGGGCCACGACGGCGCCGACCGGTCCGGCGAGCGCGGCGAGCAGGGCGGCACGGGCGGTCGGTGCGGTGCCGGCCTGGGCGGCGTTGCCGACGAGGCGGGCGACGAGCTCTCCGGGTCCGAAGCGGGCGGTGGCGCGTGGGCCGACGGCCAGGACGTGCCCGGTGAGACGGCGGCGCAGCCAGGCGGTGGTGCGGGCGTCGAGGGTGCCGCCGAGAACGGTCTCGGCCGCGTCGAGCAGGGCGACGAGGAGGATCAGCGCGGCGCAGCACAGGACCCAGCGGGCCGCCGGTTCCCGCGCGAGCAGCAGGTCCAGGGTGCGGCCGAGAGCCGCGGGCAGCAGCAGTCCGGCGCCGGTGGCCGCCGTGCTCACCAGGCCCAGGACCACACAGCGGGCGGGGGCCGGACCCAGGAGGCCGTGCGTGGCCGGCGGCGAGGTGCGAGTCGTCATACGGCGGCCTTCCCACGGTGTGCAGAACCCCGGGCGGTCCCTCCCTCGCGGGAGTGGACCGCCCGGAGTCATGGGCGCACTATTCCTGTCAGAGACAGAGCGTGACGCTCGCGGCGCTGACGCAGGACAGCAGGCTCAGGGTGCTGTTGCCGCCGCCGCCGGTGTGCTCGTCGGACTCCATCGTCTGCAGGTCGAGAAGTGCCATCTCGGTTTCCTTTCCTCGGTGTCGTCCACCCGTGGGGACGGGGTTGGGTCACGGCTCCGTCAGGTCGCGGAACCGCGTATGGGGGGCCGCCGGAGCGGCGGCAGGAACGGCAGGTGGGCCGTGGTCGGGGCGTCGGGGGCCGCGTGCGCCCCTCGGACCTCCTGGGCCGCGCCGAGCGCGAGCAGGCACCCTGCCGTTCCGGTGCCCAGGTCCATCGACAGCCGCATCATCTGGTGGCCGGGGAAGGCCAGTTGACCCTGGTAGTCCATCGAGAACCAGCCGAGCCCGTCGATCTGTTCGGCCAGCCGCTCGCGGGTCGCGCCGGGCGTGTCCGTGCGCGCGAGGTGCAGGATCATCCCGGCACGGCCCTGGAAGAGACCGGGCTGGACGTAGAAGCGGCTGGTGGCGGCGGTCAGCACCCCGGCCCGCGCCCGCTCGAACTCGCCCTCGGTGTCCGCGCCTTGGGCGAGGTAGTCGTCCAGCACCATCCCGATGCCGGCGCTTCCCTCCCCGAGGTAGGGCAGCGTCCGCCAGCCCTCGTCGACCTCGAGGGAGCCGCCCGGGTGCGTCACGCAGCACTCCAGGTCCCTGCGCAACGCCACCTCGGCCGCCCGCAACAGCAGGGGTTCACCGGTGTGTTCGTACTGCCGCAGCAGGAAGAGCGCGGGTCCGGTCCACCCTTTCAGCAGCCCGGCCCGGCGCCGCTTGGGGGTGTCCGCGAGGGGCTGCGCGAGTCGTCGTACGAGGACGTCGGCGGCCTCGGCGGCGCGCTCCCGCAGCTCCGACTCGCCCGTGGTGCGGGCCAGTTCGCCGAGGACCAGGCCGAGGCCGGCCAGGCCGCCGTGCAGGTCGGCGGAGAGGTTCTGCCAGCGTTCGGCCAGGACGCGCTCGACCAGGTCGAGGGCGCGCTGCCGGTGGCCGAGCCGGTCCAGGACATGGGCGACGCCCGCGAGACCGTCGTAGAGCCCGAGCGGTGTGCCCGTCGCCGGGGGCGCGGTGCGGGCCAGCAGCCAGCGCTCGCCCTCCTCGTACCGCTCCGCGCCGACCGCGTCCAGCGCGTACAGGACTCCGGCCGCGCCGTGCGCGAGTCCGAGGCCGCCGCCGTCGTTGAACTGCGTGATGTCGCCGGGGAAGAGCCGGTCCTCGCGCTCCGGGGTGGCCGAGGCGAGGAGCGCCTTGACCATGGAGTCGCGGCTGTAGGGCCAGTCGCCGGGTTCGACGAAGGTCGGCGCCGCCTTCGGGGCCGTGCGCCCGCCGGTGTCCGTGGCGATGTCCCGGGTGATCTCCGCGACCGCCTCGTCAAGGAACTCCTTGGGCACGTCCGGGAACTGACGTCGGATCACCTCGGCGAGATGGGCCGCCTTCCCCCGGTCGACCACGAACAGCGTGGTCACCGGCAGGAACAGGGCGATCCGCAGACAGGCCAGGGCGTAGCGGTCGACGTCGATGCCCTTGCGGTCCGGCGGGGCGAAGAAGCCGGGGTGGGCGACGACCTGGCGGCCGTTCTCCTCGACCGGTGCGGCCGCCTCGAAGTCGAGCAGGGAGACCGACTCCTCGTCGGGGCCGACCATGATGTTGAAGACATGGAGGTCGTTGAAGACGATCCCGCGTGCGTGCACCGCCTCCACCGCCCGCTCCACCGCCCCGTGGATGCGCACCGCCCACGCGGTGTAGTCGGCCACGGCCTTCGGGTCGGGGTCGGGGGTGAGCAGCGGATGCCGTTCGGCGAAGAACGAGTTGAGCGGGCGCCCCTCCAGGAAGTCCATGACGAGGAACCGGTGGTCGCCGAGGGTGAACCAGTCACGGACCTCCGGCGCCACACCCGTCCCCGCCACCTGCTCCAGGGCGTCCTTCTCCCGCTCGAGGCGGGCGATGGCGTCCGCCCCGTCGGCGGCCAGTCCCGCGTGCGGCCGGCCCTCCTTCAGGACGACCTTGCGCCCGTCGCGGGTGTCGGTGCCGGTGTAGACCCCGCCGCCGTTGGAGAAGTGCAGCGCCTTCTCGATCTTGTACGGCAGCTCCCCGACCGTCGTGGTGTTGCGGGCCTCCAGATGGGGCTCCAGGAAGGCGGGCAGCGTCACCCACTCGGGCACCTGGAAGGAGGGTGCCCGCCGGTCCGGCACCAGCTTGCCCTCGCCGTCCCGCACGGCCGGCACCAGCGAGCCCCGGTCGTCGACGACGAAGGTCCGCGCGAACGCGCCGTAGCGCACGTAGAGCGGGCCCTCGTGCCAGCGCAGGTCGGTGAGGATGTACGGCCCCTCGAAGCCCTCCAGGAGCTTGCCGAGCTCACGGAGCACGTCGTGCAGCTGCTCCTCGTCGGCCGGGTAGATCGTGACGAACTTGCCGCTGGTGTCGCGGGCCGCGTACTTGGTGTTGCGCAGGTGCAGCAGGTGCGGGCCCGGCACGAACTTGAACGAGATGCGCCGGGGCACGCAGTAGTCCCACACGATCGAGGCGATCTTGTCCGCGTTCGCCCGGGTGGCCGAGGCGTGGATCTTCCAGCCCTGCGAGGGGCCCGGCGCCGGCTTGCCGTCCGTGCCCAGCGGCGTCAGCGTCAGCCAGTCGCCGATGCGCGCCGCGTCCCAGCCGGCCGGCACCGCGCGGCGCGCCGTCTCGTAGACGGGTGCCTCGCCGGCGGAGATCCGGTCGGGCGTCTCGTAGAAGTGTCTGTCGGCGAGCGCGTACACCTCGTAGCGCTTGTCCATGCGTCCCCTCCTTGGCCCACCACAGAGCCTTCCAGCGGGGCGGTGGCCACGGACAGTCACGGCTGTCACGAGATCACCGTGCGAAACGCATGCGTCAAGAATTGTTCGAGAGGTTTCGAGCACCGCCGCGGCGGCCGCTCCGCCGAACGCTCACAGGGGCTGCGCAGGTGCCGTATTAGCGCTGTAATGGCGAACGTGGTGAGTGAGGGCGCTGCGGGACGCAGA
Organism: Streptomyces sp. NPDC006335; assembly: GCF_040612795.1. Taxonomy (NCBI): domain Bacteria; kingdom Bacillati; phylum Actinomycetota; class Actinomycetes; order Kitasatosporales; family Streptomycetaceae; genus Streptomyces; species Streptomyces sp. NPDC006335. Next base: position 199,360 of record NZ_JBEXQX010000011.1, on the reverse strand, counting down.
ACGGGAACGCTGCGTGTCGAAAATGCCCTGACGTCGCTCACGGACGGTCCCGAATCGCCGGAAAGGCTGCGCCGCGTCCTCGAACAGGCGCTCGTCTTCACCGGAGCGACCTTCGCCGCCGTGTACACGCCCCGCGAGGACGGGGACCTGCTGTGCCTCGTCGAGTCGGCCGGCGTCCCCCGGACGGTGTACGGGTTGCGCGACAGCTATCCGGGCTCCGGCGGCTCCCCGCCCGCCGACGCGCACCGCTCGGGCCGGCCGGTCTTCCTCGGCCCGGAGGAGCTCGCCACGGGCGCCGAGTCCCGCCGGGTGGCCCGACGGGACTTCCACCTGGCCGCGCTGCCCGCGCACGGCGACGACGGCCGGGCCTGTCTCGTGGCCGTCAGCGAGGACCCGCACGGTTTCGACGACGAGGACCGCAAGTGCCTCGAACTGGTCGCCGACGCGATCGTCTGCCCCGCCCCCGTGGCCGCCCCCGAGAGCACGGAACCGAGCTCCCACGCCTTCAGCCTCGCCATGGACACCGGCCGGGTCGAGGTCGGCGACGGACTCCTGGAGCTGTTCGGCATGAGCCGGGCCGCCTTCGACGGCAAGATCGAGACCCTCCTCGGCCTGACCGTCCCCGAGGACCTGCCCTCGCTGATGTCCCTGTTCGAGGCCGGTCACACGTCCATCGGCGACCGTGAGCTCGAGTTCCGCGTCCTCCAGCACTCGGGACCGCCCAAGTGGCTCAGGCTGCGCGGCCGCATGCTGGCCGGCGACGAGGGCCTTCCGGCCCGGCTCGTGGGCACCGTCGCCGACGCCTCCACCCTGCGCTCCGACGTCACCGACGTGGCCCGCGTCCAGCGCCTGGCCGCCGCCCTCGCCATGGCGGGCACCGTCCGCGACGTCAGCCAGGCCGTCGTCTCCGCCCTCCGCGCCCCCCTCAGGGCCGACCGCATCGCCCTCGCCGAGCTGGAGAACGACCGGCTCGTCGTGACCGTCCTCGACCCGCCCGAACCGGAGTCCTGGCCCGAGCTGTGGCGCCTGGAGTGGCGCAGCGAGTGGCCCGAGGCACCCGTACGGGCCATGCCCACCCTGGCCACCGCCCTGCGGGAGGGCCGCGCCCAGATCTGGCCCGCCGGGACCGTCCTCGAACCCGCCCTCGCCGACGTCGGCCCCGGCGGCCTCGCCGTCCTGCCGCTGCCCGCCGCGGGCCGCATGGCCGGCGCCTGCCTCATCGGCTGGGACACCCCGCACCACTTCGACCCCGACGAACGCGCCCTGCTCACCGCCTCCGCCGGCCTCGCGGGACAGGCCCTGATGCGCGCCCACGCCCTCGACGCCGAACACGAACTCGTCGGCATGCTCCAGCGCCAGCTCCTGCCCCGCCGCCTGCCCAAACTGCCCGGCGCGGTCGCCGTCGCCCGCTATCTGCCCAGCACCGCCGGGCTGGAGCTCGGCGGCGACTGGTACGACGTGATCCCGCTGCCCGACAACCGGGTCGCCCTGGTCATCGGCGACGTCCAGGGCCACAGTGCCGCCGCCGCGACCCTCATGGGCCAGATGCGCACCGCCCTGCGCGCCTACGCCGTCGAGGGCCACCCCCCGGACGTCGTCGTCGCCCACGCCAACCGGCTCCTCATGGACCTGGAGACCGACCTCTTCGCCACCTGCACCTACGTGGACCTCGACCTGGAGGAGGGCACCGCCTGGTGCGTCCGCGCCGGACACCTGCCGCCGGTGCTGCGCCACCCCGACGGCACCACGGAGATCGCGGAGGCCGACGGCGGCCCCCCGCTCGGCGTGGTCGCCCAGGCCGACTTCCCGATGACCCCGCTCCGACTGCGGCCCGGCACCCTGGTCGCCCTGACCACCGACGGTCTCGTCGAGTCCACCGAGGCCGACATCGACACGGGCATGGACCGCTTCGCCCACGGGGTGGCCGCCGCCGACCCCGCCCACCTCGGACTCGTCGCGGACGTCCTGCTCGGCGGCGCCCGCCGCAGCGACGACGTCGCCCTGCTCCTGCTGCGCTACGACGGCATGGCCGCCCACCCGCTGCGGGAGACCTGGACCGTCTGGCGGGTCCCGGAAGCCGCCCGGCACGCCCGCCGCTTCACCCGGCGCACCCTGCGCGTGTGGGGCGTCCCCGAGGACGCCATGGACACCGCCCTGCTCGTCGTCTCCGAGCTCGTCACCAACGCCCTCGTGCACACCGGCGGCCAGGTCCGCCTCGACCTCACCCTCGTCGGCCGGCGGCTGCGCGTCTCCGTCGCCGACGCCTCGCCCCGCACCCCCGCCAAACCCACCAGCATCGGCTGGGAGGCCACCGGAGGGCGCGGCATCCTCCTGGTCGAGGCCGTGTCGGCGGCCTGGGGCAGCGTCCCCGTCAGCGGCGGCAAACAGGTGTGGAGCGAGATCGCACTGGACGCCTGAGGAGGGGTACCCGGAGCGGACCATCCCCGCAGCAGGAGGTACGTCATGACTCAGCACGTCAGCGACATCATGACCAGCACCCCGGTCACCGTGGAACCGCAGACCTCCGTGACGGCCGTCGCCAGGATCATGCGCGACCAGGACCTCGGCGCCGTCCTGGTCACCGACGGCGACGAACTGCGCGGTCTGGTCACCGACCGCGACCTCGTCGTGCGGTCCCTCGCCGAGGGCGGCGACCCGGAGCAGATCACCGTGGCCGCCGCGTGCAGCGACGACCTGGTGACCGTCACACCCGAGGACGACCTTGACCACGCGATCGAGCTCATGCGTGAGCACTCCGTGCGCCGGATCCCGGTCGTCGACCACGGCCACGCCGTCGGCATCGTCTCCCTCGGCGACACGGCGATGGAACGCGATCCCGACTCGGCCCTGGGCGACATCAGCGTGGCCCGGCCCAACACCTGAGCTGTGCAGGCCGGTTCGGCCGGCCGTCAAGTTCCGGCGCCCCGGATCCTCGGCGAATGTGTGTGCGGGGGCGACGGGCTGACGGGCCTCGCGGTCCGTTTGTCCGGCGCCCTCCGGGGGACCCGGAGGGCAGCCTGGAAGGACGGTGAACCGCCGTGACCCCGCAGACCGTTGAGAAACCCGTAGCACGCCGGCCCGAGACGGGCTGGTCCAGGACCCGCCGCCTGCACGGCAAGGGAGACCTGCGGACCTGTCTGCCCGCGGTCGAGGACCGGGTCGGACCCACCACGGCGCACACGGGAGAGGACAACATCTTCCGCGGCGAGGACTGAGCGCCCCCACCGCGCCCCACCGCGACACTCCACCGCGCCACCCCCAAGTCACCCCCCTGCCATGGCCGGTTCCTCCGCGTCCGGGCTAAGGTGACGCAGATGAAGGCTCTCGTGCTGTCCGACGGGGCCGGTACCCGGTCGCGCACGGTCACGCACACCCCGGCCGGACAACCGGTGCCCCTCGCCGACAAGGATGTCCTGGCCGGCGGCCCGGAATCCGTCTCCGACGCGGGGATCACCCCGGTCGGCGGGATCGTCGGCGACAGCCTCGGGCGCGGCCAGCGGCAGCAGCCGGAGCACCCCCCGACTGGCCTCGCCCCTGTCGGCGTGCATCCGTGCACGCCGGTGATCCATGCCGCCGTACGGGCCGTCGAGCCGCCCCGGCGGGGCGAGTTGGAGATCACTCACTGCATCACTCACTGCTCTCCGGCACCGGGCCCACCGTCCTGTCCGCGAGGACCTCGGCGAGGTGCGGATCCTGTCACGGGCCTCCTCGCCGCCGCCCACGTCCGCGCGCACGAGCCCCGTACAGCGTCCCGCACCCGGAAGGCCAGCCTCCGTCTTTCCCCACTTTGCAAGCCTTTTCCCTCAGGATCATGCTCCTCGGCGCGAAGTCCTGTCATGGGGAGCTCACAGCAGGTATGTTCCACGGAACCGGTTTCGGCGCGGGCAGCCGGCTCGGACCGGGGCGGGGAACGTTCCGGCACCTCGGCCGGCCCGGACCGGGACGGCCCCACCAGCAGCGGGGCCTGCAACGGGCCCGCACCACGCCCCGCCTACCGCGCCCCAGGGCGCGACCGGTGGACAGAGGTCGCGCCGGCCTCGCACCAGGACCGGCGGTCCGCCCTGCACGAAGCATTGCCACACATCCGCAAGGAGATTTCCCAGTGAAACGTCACGAGTTCCTGCGGGGGCTCCACAAAGCCAGCGCGAACCGCAACTACCTGGAGATCGGCGTCAACGACGGCCGCAGCCTGACGTTCTCCCGGGTACCGAGCATCGCGATCGACCCGGCGTTCAAGGTGGTCTCCGAGATCCGCTGCGACGTCCATCTGGCGAAGGCCACCAGCGACGACTTCTTCGCGCGCGAGAACCCACTGCAGCACCTCAAGGGCGGCCGCCACCCGCTGCGCAACATCGTCCGCAACCGCAGCCCGTTCGGCTACTGGAAGGACGTCACGCTCGACCTGTCCTTCATCGACGGCATGCACCTGTTCGAGTACGCGCTGCGCGACTTCATCAACGTCGAGAAGTACTCGGACTGGGCCAGCGTGATCGTCTTCGACGACATGCTGCCGCGCAACGTGGACGAGGCGGCCCGCGACCGCCACACCAACGCCTGGACCGGTGACGTCTACAAGGTGATCGAGGTCCTGAACCGCTACCGGCCCGACCTGGTGACGGTCCTGGTCGACACCGAGCCCACCGGACAGCTCGTGGTCTTCGGCGCGGACCCGACCAACACGGTGCTCAAGGACAAGTACGACGAGATCATCGCGGAGTACGTGGTCCCCGACCCGCAGAAGGTCCCCGAGACGGTCCTGGACCGGACCGTGGCGATCAAGCCGGAGACGCTGATCGAGGCCCCCTTCTGGAAGGCGCTGGTCAACGCCCGCAACCGCGGCAGCAAGCGGGACCGGAGCTGGGAGCACCTGCGCACCAGCCTGAAGCAGCTCAGCGACGCCGGCTGAGCGAGGCGCCGTGAGCCGGGGAGGACGCGTCCGCGTCCTCCCCGGATCTGTTTCTACCGGCCGCGTGCCCTGAGCCGGCGGACCAGCTTCCCGGCCAGCCGCCTCGCCCTGCGGACCAGCGGCTGTCCGGCCGCTGGCTGCCGGGGCGCGCGTACGGCCACGACCTCGACCGTGCCTCCCTTCACCCGCAGCGCGAACGGCAGCGGATGGAAGCGGGGCGCCTCGGCGTCGGGCGCCGGGCTCAGCGCGACCCGCCAGGACGCGCCGTCCAGGTCGCCGACCGGCAGCACCGCCTCCAGGAGGGCCCCGGAGTCCTGGGGACGCAGCGTGCCGGGCACCTTCGCGGGCGCGGCACCGGAACCACCGGTGAGCTCCAGCAGCACCGGCGTGTCACCGGGCACGTGGAACGGCACCGGCACCTCGACGCGGTCACCGGTGACCGTGACCTCCCCGGGCGCGACCCGCCCGAGCTGCAGGCGCTCGCCCGCCATGTCGACGTCCAGGGCGAGAGTGCCCTGCTTCGCGGTCCAGTACGGCAGCACGACCCGGCCGCCCGCCACACCGGCGTCCGCGGCCGTACTGCCCTTGAGGGAGACCGGGCCCAGCTTGGACTGCTTGGTCCAGCCGCCGAGCTTGACGCGGACGAACACGTCCCACAGCCCGGCGTCGAGCGGGCCGCCGTCGGCCGCGGTGGCCGGGTCCAGGGCTGTCGTGCCCCGCAGCACCAGCCGCACCCGGCCGTCCGCACCCGGGACGGTCTCCCGGGTGAACTCCACCGGCTGGAAGAACTGGGCGGAGCTGGCGCGTTCGGTCAGCAGCACTTCGACGGTGGCGCGACCGAAGCCGGCGACGCTGTGGGCACCGACCCAGTCCACCGCCTCCCGCACGGAGGCCGGCGGTCCGGCCAGCGGCTCCTTGCTGCCCTCGGCGGGGAACGTCATGGGCGTGCCGTCGGACGCGAGCTCGGCGGACAGTCCGATCCGCAGCACACCGCCGTCCCACTCGACACCGTCCGGTTCGACCTTGGAGGTGACGGAGACCTCCCACTCGGCGAACGCGACCAGGTCGTCGAGCCGGCCGTCGGCGATCAGTGCGGCGACGACCTGCTGGGTGGGCTGGAGGCCGGCCGCGACACCGGGCCCGAAGCGCTCGACGACCACCCCGCGGATCTCGGTGAACAGGTCCCTGCGGTAGTCCTCGGGCGCGGCGAGCAGGCGCTTTCCGCGCATCCGCTCGACCATCTCGTTGCGCAGCCAGCGACGGAACAGCCGGTCACGGGTGGGCCCCGGTTCGGTGTACTTCTCGACGACGTCGAGCGCCTCGCGCAGGTTCGCGAAGTAGCCCACCGGGTCGAAGCGCTGGAAGCCCGCGTTGGAGGCGTCGTCGCGCTTGAGGTGGTAGTAGCAGACGTAGTCGCTGAGCACGGAGACGTTGTCCGCGCGCAGATACGCCTCCGTGACGAAGACGTGGTCCTCCAGCCGGCGCCTGCCCTCGGGGAAGCGCAGGCCGATCCGGTCGAGGAAGGCCCGGCGGAACATCTTGTGCGGGGTCAGGCTGTCGATCAGCGGGGCGTTGTCGACGGTGGCGCGGGGGTGGTTGCGGCGGAACAGCTCCACCGGGACGCCGCGCCCCTTGCCGGCCATCTTGCCCACGACCACGTCGGCGCCGTTGGCGACCGCGTAGTCGTACATCCGCTCCAGGGCCTCGTCGCCGAGGTAGTCGTCGTTGTCGACGAACATGACGAACTCGCCCTGGGAGGCGGCGATCCCGACGTTGCGGGGCTTGCCCGACCAGCCCGAGGCCTCCTGGTGGATGACCTTGAAGTTCGCGGTCTCGGCGGCCACCTCGTCCAGCCGCGCGGGCGTGTCGTCGGTCGAACCGTCGTCGACGAAGATCGCCTCGAACTCCTCCGGGGGCAGGGACTGCCTGCGCAGCGAGGAGATGCAGTCCTCGATGTAGTTCCCCGGGTTGTAGACGGGGATGACGACGCTGACCTTGACCGGCATCGGTGTCCGGGCTCCTTGGGTGGTTTGTGGCTTGCGTCACGGATCGACGCTTTGTGGGCCGATGTTAACGCCGCCGCGTAAGTGCCGTGTCAGCAGGCCGTCTTGACGGGTGGCTCCAGGACGCCGCGCCGTCGACGCGATGTCGGGGCGAGTCTTCCGCGTGCCGACCCGCAAGCGCGTTCGGACCGTCCGCGACGAAGGGTACCGGACCTTGGGCCATGGGCGGGCGACGGGCCGGGAGACACCGGTGGGACGCGCCCGCCGGAGAACGGGTGCGGAACGGCAGGGCGTGGGCGTCGGCGGACGGACGGGGCGAGGGGAGCGGCCGTCGGACCGGTCCGGCCCCGGCGCGCCGTCTGCGTGGTGCGGGGCCCGGGCGTGAGCCCCTCTAGGGTGATGCCGTGCGTCTGCTGCTGATGTCCGACACCCACCTTCCCAAGCGTGCCAAGCAGCTCCCGGCCCCGCTGCTCGCCGAACTCCCGCACGCCGACGTCGTGTTCCACGCCGGCGACTGGGTCGACACCGCCACCCTCGACCTGCTGGAGAGCCGCAGCGCCCGGCTCGTCGCGGTCCACGGCAACAACGACGGGCCCGAGCTGCGCGCCAGGCTGCCCGAGGTGGCGTACGCCGAACTGGGCGGCCTGCGCTTCGCCGTCGTCCACGAGACGGGTGCCGCCCAGGGGCGCGAGGCCCGCTGCGCCGCCCGCTACCCCGACACCGACGTGCTGGTCTTCGGCCACAGCCACATCCCCTGGGACACCACCGCCCCCGGCGGACTGCGGCTGCTCAACCCCGGCTCGCCGACCGACCGCCGCCGCCAGCCCCACTGCACCTACATGACGGCCACCGTGGCCGACGGCCGCCTCACGGACGTCCACCTGCACCGCCTGCCGCCACGGACCGTTTCGCCCTAGGTGTATCGACCCGCGGCGTTGTTCACACGGCTGATCGGTGGCCGGCCGCCGAGTGCGGTGTGGCAGCGGTGGTGGTTGTAGGTGCGCAGAAGGTCTGCCAGGACCGCGGTCCGCTCGTCGTCGGCACGCTCTTCGTGCTGCTGCTGTTCCCCCAGTCGGTGCAGCACGCTCCGCCCTGCTCGCGGGGCTGACCGTCGTCCGCCTGTTCGCCCCGCTCGCCGTCGTGGCTCCCGTCGGCGGACGCGTCACCAGCCGGTTCGGCCCACGGCTGCCCGCGGCCGCTGGGCTGCTGGTCGCCGCGTGCGGGCTCGCGCTGCTGGCCCGCGCCGGGACCCACGCGGACTACGCCGATCTGCTGCCGACCCTGCTGCTGTGGGGGATCGGCTGCGGGCTGCTGGCCCCCGCGGTCGTCGCGGCGGCCATCGCCACGGTCCCCGCCGAGCGCTCCGGCCTGGCCTCCGCGGTCGACAACACCGCACGGCAGACGGGCGGCGCGATCGGCATCGTGGTGGCGGGCGCCGTCGCGGGTGAGCCCGGCGACCAGACACGCGCTCGGCTCGGCCTGCCTCTACGCGGCCGCCGCGGCGCCGGCGCTGACCCTGCTGCCGGGCACGCTCGCACCGGCCCACCGGCGCTCATGAGATCCGGGCCGCTCCGTGAACAGGGGAGCGGCCCGGACGCTACGAGTGTGCGCTTTCACGGACCTCCTTCCCGATCGGAAGCGGGGTGAGGGCTCGGGCGCCCTCTCCCGTACCTCGGCGCGTACCCCTCCGGGCGCGCCTCACACCCTGCAATTCCGACGGCGGCGGCGGACGCCGCAGGCGCGGCCACGGTGCGCTTGGTGGTGTGTGGTTCCCCGACTTCCTCCTGGCAGGCCTCACGAGGGCGGATGGATCGCCCCCGCCGTCGCCGTCAGCGGGACACCGCTGCCGCCCCAGCGCAGCGCGACGATCTCGGCGGCCACCGACACGGCGACCTCCTCCGGCGTACGGGCCCCGAGATCGAGGCCGACCGGCGAGCGCAGGCGGGACAACTCGGCCCCGGTCAGCCCGGATTCGGCAAGCCGCTTCATCCGGTCGTCGTGCGTACGGCGGCTGCCCATCGCCCCGATGTACGCCGCGGGCCGGCGCAGCGCCACCTCCAGCAGGGGCACGTCGAACTTCGGGTCGTGGGTGAGGACGCAGATCACGGTGCGATCGTCGGTGTCGGTGCCGCCGAGGTAGCGGTGCGGCCAGTCCACGACGACCTCGACGCCCGCCGGGAAGCGCTTCGGTGTGGCGAAGACCGGGCGTGCGTCGCACACGGTGACCCGGTACCCGAGGAAGTCGCCGATCCGGGCGACCGCGGCCGCGTAGTCGATCGCGCCGAAGACCAGCATGCGGGGCGGCGGGGCGAAGGAGTGCAGGAAGACGCCGACCGCGTCCTCGCGCCGCTCACCGTGCGGACCGTAGTGCCGCAACCCCGTGGCTCCCAGGGCGAGTTCGCCGCGCGCGTCGGCGCTGACCGCCACGTCCAGGCCGGTGGTGCCCAGAGTGCCCGCCACGCGGTCCGGCCACACGGCGAGCGTGGCACCGCGGGGTGCGGGTCCGTCGGTCACCGTCGCCACGGTCACCGGGCGGCCCGCGGCGACCGACTCCGCGATGTCGCCGAACGCGGGATCGAGGGCGGCCGTCACGGGCCGTACGAGAACGGTGATCTCCCCGCCGCAGGTGAGGCCCACCGCGAACGCGTCCTCGTCGCTGTACCCGAAGGTCTCCAGTTGGGCCTCGCCGCTCGCCACGACCTCCTGGGCCAGGGCGAAGACGGCCCCCTCGACACAGCCGCCGGACACACCGCCGACGACCTCCTCGTCCGGGCCGACCGCCATGGCCGCGCCCGGATCGCGGGGCGCGCTGCGGCTCGTCGAGACGACCGTGGCCAGCCCGAACGGCAGCCCCGCCGTGTACCAGCCGTTCAGCACCGGGAGGATGTCACGCATCGTCGGCTCCTTTCACCGCCGACGCCAGACGCTCCGGCGCGGCCAGGGGCGGGCCGGCACCCTTGGGCCCAGATCACCAGGTGCGGCAGCAGGTGCAAGCGTCGCATCCGCGCCATGAGCGGTTCCGGATCGCCACGCTCCCAGCCGTCCGACACGAAACCGGGTCCGACACCGAGCCGGGTACCCCCGCGCCGGCCGGTCACGGCCACGGCGATCGCCGCCATCGCCCGGTCCTGATCGCGGTGCGGGAGCTCGCGGGTGACGCGGATCAGCCGGGTGGCGATCGTGAGCACGTCGGTGCGGGTGCCGCCCGATGGCGCCTGGCCGTACGCCGTGTCCGGCCGGGCAGCGAGAACGCGTCCCCCAGGTGCCGGAGGGCCGCGCGTCGGGCGGCGCCCAGACCGACGATGTCACCTGAGACGCACTTCCGGCGGCGGGCGGCCCGGGGCGGGCCCGGCACCACCGCAGCAGGCCGCGACACATGGTCGTAGCGTTTTGAGGTCCTCGTGGCTCGCCACAGGGGCAGCCGCCGGTCCAGCGCGGCCCTCGCCCGCGGGGAGGCGTGCGCGGTCGGGGCTCGCGTCGCCACCGGCGGTATGCAACACGGACGAGGACGGCGTCGGCCCGCTCCCTACCCCCCCGTGTCACCACCGCCTCCCCAACGCCCGGAGCGCGACTGGTCGAGCGTTAATCCGTTGCCCCGAGGGCGTGCACCTGCTGGACTTCAGGTGTCTTTGTCGTCGCACGATCCAGGGGCCGTAATGCGCACTGCGTCCATGTCCAACCCGGAAGGAAACTCCCTCTCTTCAAAGGACATGACGCTTCGTGCACTTGCTCAACCTCGGGATCCTCGCCCACGTCGACGCCGGTAAGACCAGCCTGACCGAGCGGCTGCTGCACGCGGCCGGAGTCATCGACGAGATCGGCAGCGTCGACGCGGGCAGCACACAGACCGACACCCTCGCGCTGGAGCGCCGGCGCGGTATCACCATCAAGTCGGCCGTCGTCTCCTTCGCGGTCGACGACGTGACCGTCAATCTCATCGACACCCCCGGCCATCCGGACTTCATCGCCGAGGTGGAGCGGGTGCTCGGGGTGCTCGACGGTGTCGTGCTCGTCGTCTCGGCCGTCGAGGGGGTCCAGGCGCAGACGCGGGTCCTGATGCGGACCCTTCAGCGGCTCCGCATCCCGACCCTCGTCTTCGTCAACAAGATCGACCGGCGCGGAGCCCGGTACGACGGTGTCCTGCGGGCCGTCTCCGAACGGCTCACTCCGGCGATCGTGCCGATGGGGACGGTGGACGGACCCGGTACGCGCGAGGCCCGCTTCCTCCCGGGAATCGGTGCCTACGACGTTCTCGCGGACCACGACGACGACCTGCTGTCGGCCTACGTCGAAGGGCGGGTCGACGAGGACCTGCTGCACGCGGCACTCGTCACGCAGACCAGGCAGGCCCTGGTGCACCCGGTCTACTTCGGGTCGGCGGTCACGGGCGCGGGAGTGCCCGAACTCATCACTGGCATCAGGGAGTTGCTGCCCGCCGCCGACGGCGACCGGGAAGGGCCCGTCTCCGGCACGGTGTTCAAGGTCGAGCGGGGCCCGGCGGGGGAGAAGATCGCATACGCCCGTCTGTTCTCCGGCATGCTCGGCGTCCGCGACAGGGTGCCGTTCGGGGAGGCGCGCACCGAGGGCCGTGTCACCGCGATCAGCGTCTTCGACGGCGGCACCGAGATCCGTCGGGAGACGGTCCCGGCGGGACGGATCGCCAGGCTCTGGGGCCTGACCGGCATCCGCGTCGGCGACACCCTCGGCGAACCCCGCAAGGCTCATGGCCACTTCTTCTCCCCGCCCTCCCTCGAAACGGTGGTCGTCCCCGGCCCGGACACGGACGCGCGGTCCCTCCACCTCGCCCTCACCCAGCTCGCCGAGCAGGACCCGCTGATCGACCTGCGCCACGACGAGGTCCGCCAGGAGACCTCCGTCTCGCTCTACGGCGAGGTGCAGAAAGAGGTCATCCAGGCCACGCTCGCCGAGGAGTTCGGGCTCGAGGTCACCTTCCGGGAGAGCTCGCCGCTGTGCGTCGAGCGGCCCGCCGGCACGGGTGCGGCCGTCCGCTTCAACAAGAAGGACGGCAACCCGTTCCTCGCCACCGTCGGTCTGCGGGTCGACCCGGCGCCCATCGGCTCGGGCATCGGGTTCCGGCGGGAGGTGGAGCTGGGCGCCATGCCCTACGCGTTCTTCAAGGCCGTCGAGGACACCGTGCACGAGACCCTCGGCCAGGGCCTGTACGGCTGGCAGGTCACCGACTGCACGGTCACCATGACCCACTGCGGCTACTCGCCCCGCCAGAGCCACGCCCACCAGCGCTTCAACAAGAGCATGTCCAGCACGGGCGCCGACTTCCGTGGCGTGACCCCGCCGGTCCTGTTCGAGGCCCTGCGCCGGGCGGGCACCCGGGTGTACGAGCCCGTGCACCGGTTCCGTGTGGAGGCCCCGGCCGACACCCTCGGGGCCCTGTTGCCCGCGCTGACCGCGCTGCGGGCCGTACCGGAGACCACCGGGACGCGCGGCGGGACCGGCTCGGTGGAGGGCACCGTACCGGCGGCACGGCTCCACGAACTGGAGCAGCGGCTGCCCGGACTCACCAGGGGCGAGGGCGAGCTGGAGAGCACCTTCGACCACTACGCGCGGATCACACACGGCAATGTCCCGTTTCGACGGGCCCCTACCCAGAAAAGCTGAAACCTACTCATCAGTCATGAGTGTTGACGGTGTGCCGGATGAGTCGGACTGTAAGGTACATGCCGAATATGCGCGCGCGTCTGCTCGTTGTTCTGGTTGTCCTCTGTGGATTCCTGACGGTCGCGGGTACCCCGTCCGCCTCCGCCGCCACCATCGCCGACTCCCTGCCCTTCGACGGCACCGCCCTCACCGTGGCGAACGGCCGGTTCGTCGACGGCAACGGCCGCGAGGTCGTGCTGCGTGGCTACAACGTCTCCGGCGAGACCAAGCTCGCCGAGAACAAGGGCCTGCCCTTCGCCTCGGTGGCCGACGCCAGGAAGTCGGCGACCGCGCTGAGAGCCCTCGGCGGCGGCAACTCCGTGCGCTTCCTGCTCTCGTGGGCCTACGCGGAACCGGTGAAGGGCCAGGTCGACACCGCTTACCTGGCCAATGCCACCGCCCAGATGCGCGCCTTCCTCGACGCGGGGGTCCGGGTCTACCCCGACTTCCACCAGGACCTGTACTCCCGCTGGCTGTTCAACTCGGGCAGCTGGTACACCGGTGACGGCGCCCCCGCGTGGGCCGTGGCGCTCGGCAACTACCCCGCCGAGTCCTGCGGCATCTGCCTCCTGTGGGGCCAGAACATCACCCAGAACGGCGCGGTCAAGGCCGCCCAGTACGACTTCTGGCACAACAGGTACGGCCTTCAGGACGCCTTCCTGGCCACCGCCCAGAAGACCATGGCGTACCTCAAGACCAACCTCAGCAGCGAGGAGTTCGCCGGTGTGGTCGGCTTCGACCCCTACAACGAGCCCTACGCCGGCAGCTACGACTCCGGGCAGAACAGCCGCACCTGGGAACGCGACCTGCTGTGGCCCTTCTACGTGAAGTTCCGGGCCCGGATGGACGCGGCGGGCTGGACGGACAAGCCCGCCATGGTCGAGCCGAACCTCTTCTGGAACGGCAACGTCAGCAAGGAGGAGGGCGGCCTCCTCGACGCCGGCACCCTCGGCTCCCGGTACGTCTTCAACACCCACTTCTACGACCAGAAGGCCATCTCCGGCATCCTGATGTGGGGCAACGCCTCCGACGGCCAGTACGTCGGTGACTTCGGCACGGTCCGCGACCGGGCCTCGGCGCTCGGCACCACGGCCGTGGTCAGCGAGTTCGGGCACCCGCTGAACGGCTCGACCGCAGGCAAGGCGCCGACCGTCCTCAAGGCCATGTACCAGGCCCTCGACTCCCGGGTGAAGGGCGCCAACTGGTGGTCCACGCCCGCGACTTCGGGACCCGTCCTCTCCGGCACGCAGTGGCAGTGGGACATCTACAACGGCCGTCACCGCGAGCTGATGAACGACAACCCCGACAAGGTCATGACCTCGGGCGACGCCTGGAACGACGAGGACCTGTCGGCCGTGCGGCTCGACGACTCGGGCACGGCGGTGCTCCGCCAGGACGCCCGGCTCCTCGACCGTATCTACCCGAGCGCCACCTCGGGCACGACGCTCGCCTTCACCTACGAGGACCGCTCACGCGACGGCTCCACCACCCTGAGCTGGAACCCGGTGCCGAGCAGTCTGCCCAAGGTGTCGTCCCTGGTCGGGTCCGGCCAGTACGCGGTGCTGGTGTGGCGCTCGTCGGGCGGCTCGGCGCCCACCGAAGTGCACCTGCCCGCCTCCTTCCCGACCGCGACCACCACCGTCGTCTCCGACCTGGGCACGGTGCACGGCCCGCCCGCCTACACCTCGTCGACCCCGGTCGGCGCGGCTGCCGAACCCGGCGGCACGGGCAGCCGGCGGCTGCTGCTCACCGACGCGGACTCCGGCGTCCTGCACTACGCGCTGGTGACCAACGGGGCCACCTCCCCCTCCGCGTCCGTGCTGAGCGCGGCCAAGGCCGAGCTGGCGACCTGGACGGCGCAGAAGTTCGGCTGACGCCGGCCCCGGCACACAGCCGGGCCGGTACCGCCTCCCGCAGGAGGCGGTACCGGCCCGGCTGCGGCACCCGGCCTTCCCGCTACGAGGAGGGACTCGTCCAGTCCGCGGCCACGTGCCCGAGGCGCACCCGCTGCGGATGGTCGCCGACCGGCACGGACACCGTCTTGCGCCCGGTCGCGAAGTCGATCGCGGTGACCTGGTCCGCCCCGCTCTCGGACACGACACAGCTCTTGCCGTCGCCGCTGACGGTCGCCCAGTACGGCTTCGAGACGGTGACGAGCGGGCCCTCCTGGAGGGTGGCGCGGTTCACGACGGTCGCGTAGTCGTCCATCGTGCCCGCGACGCACAGCTTGCTGCCGTCCGGGCTCATCGAAAGGCCGTGGTGGCGCGAGTCGTTGACCATCGTGGTGCGGTCGTCGCTGGTCGCCGGGTTCTTCGGCAGGGTCTTCGTGCGGGTGATCTTGTCGGTGGCGACGTCGTACTCGAAGAAGCCGTTGAAGAACGACACCTGGAAGTACAGCTTGGACTCGTCCGGCGAGAACACCGCGGGGCGGACGGCGTCGGAGTAGTCGGTGAGGCCGATCGCGTTCAGCCGGTCCCGCATGTCGATGGTCTTGACCTGCTTGTAGGTGGTCGCGTCCACCACCGTGATGTGCCGGTCGCCCTTCGTCCAGTCCAGCCAGGGGGCGTCGGAGTCGGTGTTCACGTCACCGATCGCCATGTTCCAGATGTACTTGCCGTCCTTGCTGAAGATGTTCTCGTGCGGCTTGTCGCCGGTGGCGAACGAACCGAGCTGCTGACCGGTGTTGATGTTCAGCACGTGCACGGTGTTCGCGGTGGAGGCCGACACCGCGACCCGGGTGCCGTCGGGGGAGACCGCCATGTGGTCCGCGCGGTACCCCGAGACCTTGAAGCGCCAGTTGATCTTCCCGGTGGCCAGGTCGATCGACACCACGTCCGCGAAGCTCGGCCGGGAGACGACCACCGACTTGCCGTCCGGCGTGGAGTACATGTCGTCGACGAACTGGTCGTGGCCCTCGCCGACGCTGTTGCGGATCGCCATGAAGTAGATCCACTTGATCGGGTCGGCGTTGATCTCCGCCATCCGCGCGTCCTTGTCGGGGACGACGTTGATCCGGCCGATCTTCGCCAGGTCGCCGGAGGACTTGATGACGTCGGCCGTGCCGTCCCAGTTGTTGCCCACGAACAGCACCTCGCGCAGGGCGGCGGTGTCCGCGGCGGAGGCGACGGTCGCGGGCGCGGTGACGGTCAGTACGACGGCGGCGGCCATGACGCACAGGTGTCTGGGCTTGAGAACAGGCATGACGGGTCTCCCTCTGGGCGGCTCATGACGGGGGCATGCCAAGACGGCAAAACTGAAGACGTGTGCTTTCAGACTCAACTTACTGCAAAGTAAGGAAGGGGGGCCCTTCTCCACAAGACTGCGTACACGACAAAATTGGCGTTCATACGGGAGGCCGGACGCTCCGGCCCCGACAGGAGGTGCGGTGACGGGCAGACTCAAGGCCCCGACCGGTCGCTACGGCGGCAAGACGGCCGCGGAGCGGCAGGCCGAGCGCCGCCGCCGTTTCCTGGACGCGGCACTCCAGCTCTTCGGGGACACTCCCGGCTACCGCGCCACGACCGTCGCGGCCCTCAGCGAGGCCGCGGGCCTTTCCACCCGCCAGTTCTACGAGGAGTTCCGCACCCTGGAGGACGTCCTGGCCGCGCTCCACCTGGAGGTCAACGACTGGGCGACGGCGGCCGTGGTGGCCGCGGTGGCCGACGCGGACCACCTGCCGCTCGCCGAGCGCGCGGCCGCGATCTTCCGCGCGTACGCGGCCGATGTCACCTCCGACCCCCGCCGGGTGCGGATCACGTTCGTGGAGATCATCGGCGTCAGCGCGCGCCTGGAGGAACAGCGGCTGGCCCGACGGGCGCACTGGGTCGACCTGGTGTGCGCCGAGGCCGAGCGGGCGGTCGCGCGGGGCGAGGCGGCCCGGCGGGACTACCGGCTCGCGGCGACCGGGTTCATCGGCAGCGTCAACGGACTGCTGCACGACTGGAACGCCGGGTGGGTGGACGCGACCCTGGACGAGGTGGTGGAGGAACTGGTGCGGCAGTTGCTGGGCATCCTGCGGCCGCCGGGGTGGGAGCCGATCCGGACCTGAGCGGACCGGCTCACATGTGCCTCAGAGCCTGTCCACCGCCTCCAGTACCGGCGTCACACCGTCCTCCTCGCGGATGCGCGCCCCGAGCGCCCGCGCCCGCTCCCGGTACTCCGCGTCCCGCGTGACCCGGAGCAGGGCCGCCGCCAGCGTGTCGGCGCTCAGCCGCCTCAGCGGCACGGCACCCGGCGCCACGCCCAGCGCCACCAGCCTCGCCGCCCAGAAGCTCTCGTCGAACTGGATCGGTACCGGTACCGCCGGAACCCCGGCGCGCAGGCCCGCCGCCGTCGTGCCGGCACCCGCGTGGTGGACCACCGCCGCCATCCGCGGGAAGAGCGCGGAGTGCGGCACCTCGTCGACGGTCAGCATGTCGTCACCCGTCGCCGACAGACCCGCCCAGCCGTGCTGGATCACCCCGCGCAGACCGGCCCCGCGCAGCGCCCGCACGATCTCGGCGCTGACCCGCGCGGGGTCGGGCACGGTCGCGCTGCCCAGACCCACGAACACCGGGGGCGGGCCGGCCTCGACGAAGCTCAGCAGGTCGTCGGGGAGCCGCGCGTCGCCGTCGTAGGGCCACCAGTAGCCCGCCACGTCGAGTCCTGACCGCCAGTCGCGGGGCCGGGCGACCACCCGTGGGCTGAAGCCGTGCAGGACCGGCCAGCCCTGTCGTTCACGGGTGCGCAGTGCCGCGGTCGGCCTCGTGGGCGGCAGGCCCAACCGGGCCCGGACCGGTGGGAGGGCCGCGGCGAAGACCTGTTCCACGGCCAGGTTCAGGCCCAGCCCGGCGACCCGGTTGCCCAGGCGGCCCCAGGAGCCGATGCCCAGCATGGGCGGCGCGAACTCCCGGGTGGGCGCGAGGGGTTGGAGATTGAGGCCCAGACTCGGCAGGCCCAGGCCCTCGGCGACGGCGTGGCCCAGCGGGGCCACCGAGCCGGACAGCAGCAGCGCGTCGCTCGCGCGGGCGGCGGCCACCAGGTCGTCGGCCATCTCCACGGCCAGCGCCCGCGCCATCGAGACCACCCGGACCAGCTTGCCCACGCCGGTCGTGCTGCGGTGCAGGGCCCGCCCGCGCGAGGACTCCAGCTCGGCGCGGGGGTCGACCGGCAGGGCGTGGAAGCCGATGCCGGCCCGTCTCGCGAGCGGTTCGAAGCGCCCGTGGGTGACCAGGGTGACCTCGTGCCCGACCCGCGCCAGACCGTGCCCCAACCCCGTGAAGGGGGCCACATCGCCCCGGGAACCCGCTGTCATGATCGCTACTCGCACGCCCGACAGTATGGCGCCGGGGCTCGACGTCCCGTGCGAACGACCCGTTCACATCGGCCACTTCACTCCTGTCGCATCCGTTGACTTCCCCCTCCCGTGGCCCTAGCTTCGGCGCGCACGGCGTTCGAAGCACCGGCCCGCGTTCGGTATATCGATCGCGCTTGGCGCCCCCCGCTAGAAGGAGCCACATGTACCCCCCGCCGCGAACGACCCGCAGAGGTCTCGCAGAACGTCTCCGAGCCGCGGCCGTCCGCGCGCTCGTCCTGGCCCTCACCGCCACCGCCGCGCTGCTCTTCGCCCAGCCGAACCCCGCGCAGGCCGCGACGACCCGGCAGATACCGGTGCCCGCGGCGCCGATGGGCTGGGCGTCGTGGAACAGCTTCGCCGCGAAGATCGACTACAGCGTGATCAAGACGCAGGTCGACGCGTTCGTCGCGTCAGGTCTCCCGGCGGCGGGATACAAGTACATCAACATCGACGAGGGCTGGTGGCAGGGCACCCGCGACAGCGCCGGGAACATCACCGTCGACGAGTCCGAGTGGCCCGGCGGCATGAAGGCCATCGCCGACTACATCCACGGCAAGGGCCTCAAGGCGGGTATCTACACCGACGCGGGCAAGGACGGCTGCGGCTACTACTACCCGACGGGCCGCCCCGCCGCCCCCGGTTCCGGCAGCGAGGGCCACTACGACCAGGACATGCTCCAGTTCTCGCAGTGGGGCTTCGACTTCGTGAAGGTCGACTGGTGCGGCGGTGACGCCGAGGGACTCGACGCGAAGACCACGTACCAGGCGATCAGTGACGCGATCACCAAGGCCACGACCACGACCGGCCGTCCGATGACCCTGTCGCTGTGCAACTGGGGCCGGCAGAACCCGTGGAACTGGGCGCCGGGGCAGGGCGCGATGTGGCGGACCAACGACGACATCATCCTCTACGGCAACAAGCCGTCGATGACGAATCTGCTGACCAACTACGACCGCAACCTCCACCCCACCGCCCAGCACACCGGCTACTACAACGACCCGGACATGCTGATGGTCGGCATGGACGGCTTCACCGCCGCCCAGAACCGCACCCACATGAACCTGTGGGCCATCTCGGGAGCCCCCCTCCTGGCCGGCAACAACCTGGCCACCATGACCACCGAGACCGTGAACATCCTCAAGAACCCCGAGGTCATCGGCGTCGACCAGGACCCGCGCGGCCTCCAGGGCGTCAAGGTCGCCGAGGACACCACCGGACTCCAGGTCTACGGCAAGGTCCTGTCCGGCACCGGCAACCGCGCGGTCGTGCTGCTCAACCGCACCTCCTCCGCGCAGAACTTCACCGTCCGCTGGTCCGACCTGGGCCTGACCAACGCCAACGCGACCGTCCGTGACCTGTGGACGCGCTCCGACATCGGCTCGTACGGGACTGGTTACACCACCGGCGTCCCGGCGGGCGGCTCGGTGATGCTCAAGGTCACCGGCGGCACCGAGGCCGCGAGCAGCACCTACACGGGCACGTCGAGCTTCTCCGCGGTGGCCGCCGGGAGCACCGGGATCAAGACCGTCGACGTCGCCTACACCAACAACACCTCGACGGCCCGCACCGCGACCCTCAAGGTCAACGGCCAGGGCACGACCACCGTCTCCTTCCCGCCCACCGGCTCCACCCAGGGCACCGTCTCGGTCCAGGTCGGTCTGTCCAAGGGCTCCTCGAACACGCTGGTCTTCACGGGAGCCCCGACCCTCGCCGACATCACGGTCCGCCCGCTGCCCGGCACCAACAGCACCCTCGCCGTCGGCACCCAGTCAGGCCGCTGCCTGGACGTCTACGACAACACCATCGGCAACGGCACCCAGGCCGAGCTGTGGGACTGCAACGGCGGCCAGAACCAGCAGTGGACCTACACCTCCCGCAAGGAACTCGTGGTGTACGGCAACAAGTGCCTGGACGCCTACAACCTCGGCACGACCGACGGCACCAAGGTCGTGATCTGGGACTGCAACGGCCAGAACAACCAGAAGTGGAACGTGAACGGCGACGGCACGATCACCAACGTCAACGCCGGTCTCTGCCTGGACGCCTACGACGCGGGCACGGCCAACGGCACCCAGATGGTGCTGTGGACGTGCAACGGCCAGGCCAACCAGAAGTGGACACTGAGCTGACCTAGCCCTGCCGGGCGGCCGCCTCCGCTGCTGTCACCGTCTGCTCCAGCAGCGTGGCGATGGTCATCGGACCGACCCCGCCCGGCACCGGCGTGATCAGCGAGGCCCGCTCCACCGCGGAGTCGAAGTCGACGTCACCGACGTTGCCCGCGTTGTAGCCGGCGTCGACGACGACAGCACCGGGCTTGATGTCCTGGCCCCGGATCAACCGGGGCCGGCCCACCGCGGCGACCACGATGTCCGCCTCCCGTACGGCCGCCGACAGGTCCGCCGTACGGGAGTGGCAGTAGGTCACCGTGGCGTCCCGGGCGAGCAGCAGCATGCCGGCCGGCTTGCCGAGGATCGCGCTGCGGCCCACGACCACGGCCCGCTTCCCGGCCGGGTCGACGCCGTACTCGTCGAGCAGCCGCATGATCCCGCCGGGGGTGCACGACACGAAGCCCGGCAGCCCGAAGCTCATCGTCGCGAAGGAGGCGAAGGTGACCCCGTCGACGTCCTTCTGCGGGGCGATCGCCTCGAACGCGGCCCGCTCGTCGATGTGCGGACCCATCGGGTGCTGGAGCAGGATGCCGTGCACGGTGGGGTCGACCGACAACTCCCGCAAGGTGCCCACCAGTTCCTCGGTGGTGGTGGCCGCGGGCAGCTCCACGTGCCGCGACTCGATGCCGGCGGTGCGGCAGCGGTTGCGCTTCATACGGACATAGGTGACGGAGGCGGGGTCCTCGCCGACCAGCACCGTCGCGAGACAGGGCGCCTGTCCCGTGCGCCGAGTGAGATCGGCCGCGCGCTCGGCGGTGTCCTCCACGATGCGCTTGGCGAGCGCGGTGCCGTCCATGAGCCGTGCCTGGGACATGATCCACTCCTGAGTCGATCGAAGGAATCGCCCAGGCGCACGGCATCGGGTGTGCGGACCGCTCCACGGTGGTGCTCCACCTCAGCGCCAGTCACGGTCCGAACATCACATTAACCGACGCGCCGGGCGGCGCGCCGGGAAGGTCCAGGTCGGTGGGGGGGGGTGGTGAGCTGGACCTTCGGCGCTTCCCCGCTACTCGTCCCAGGCCTGGATCGTGGTCTGCTCGACGATCTTGCCGTCCCGGAGCGTCAGCATCGACTCGGACAGGACGCGCACCCCGTCGGAGTACCGGCAGGACTCGCTGAAGGCGACGTGGTCGCCGTCGATGACGCACTGTTCCATCTTGTGCGTCATGTCGCGGCTGTAGACGTCGTCGAGCATCGCGCTGATCTGGTCCCTGCCGTGCAGCACTGTGGGGTGGCTGGGCTGGCTGTTGCGGTCCACGACGCGTATCTCGGCGTCGTCCGCGTAGAGCGACAGGAGATTCGCCGCGGAGTCTCCTTCGATGACGCTGCGGAGGGTTTCGGTGCTGAAGCCGGAGCTTGCCGCGGTGCCCATGATGACCTCCTTCGAGGGCCGCGGCCCGACGAGGAGCGGGTCGCGTGGGGCTGTTTCTTCGAGACTCCTCCGCCCCGGCGGCCACGGCAAGCGCAGACCGGGCGCTCCGCCTGACGAGTGAGGGGTGTGGGCCGGCCGTGTCCGCCGGACCTCCGCCCGCGTTGCTGAAAACATGATCTCAACTCGACGTATCGTTGCCGCCGTCGGTCTCGCCGTCGGCGTCACCGGCCTCACCGCCCCCCTCGCGAACGCGGCCGACGCGGCCGCCCCGGACGCCGGGCTCAACCCGATCGCCGTGCTCGACTCGCTCGCGATGAGCGACATCCCCGCGGAGCACAGGGACGAGATCCCGCCGGTCTCCCGGCAGCTCGCCGGCCTCAACCGCGTCAACGACCTGAACCAGCTCGGCCAGGTCACCGGACTCGTCGCCCCCGTCACCGGGCTGGTGCCGGCCGTCCACTGATCGTCCCGCGCGGAGAACCGAGGGCCGTCCGGATCACCGGGCGGCCCTCTACGCGGTGGCGAGGAACTGCGTCGCCGCGAGTTCCGCGTACAACGGATCCCCGTCGACCAGTTCCCGGTGCGTCCCCACCGCGCGCACGCGCCCCGCGTCCATGACCACGATCCGGTCCGCCATCGTCACCGTGGACAGCCGGTGCGCGACGACCAGCACCGTGGTCGTACGCGCCACGTCCGCCACCGTGTCCCGCAGGGCCGCCTCGTTCACCGCGTCCAGCTGGGACGTGGCCTCGTCGAGGAGCAGCAGCCGGGGCCGCCGCAGCAGTGCCCGGGCGATCGCCACCCGCTGCCGCTCACCGCCGGACAGCTTGGTCCCCCGGTGCCCGACCAGTGTCTCCAACCCGCTGGGCAGCTTGGCCACCAGACCGTCGAGCCGGGTCGTCCTCAGCGCGCGCGCCAGTGCGTCCTCGTCCGCCTCCGGGTTGCCGAGCAGCAGGTTCTCCCGCAGCGACCCCGACAGGACGGGCGCGTCCTGCTCCACGTACCCGATCGCGGACCGGAGCCGGGGTAGCTCCCACTCCGCGAGGTCGCGCCCGTCCAGCGTCACGACCCCGGCCTCGGGGTCGTAGAACCGCTCGATCAGCGAGAACACCGTCGTCTTGCCCGCCCCCGACGGCCCGACGAACGCCGTCATGCCCCGCGCGGGCACCTCGAACGTCACCCCGTGATGGACGTACGGCAGATCCTCGGCGTACCGGAACCGGACGTCCGTGAAGGCGACGGCAGCCGGCGCGGCACCGTCGGCCGGCAACGGCGCGGGTGGCGCGGCCGGTTCGGCGGGCAGCCGCAGCGCCTCCTGGATGCGGGCGAGGGCCGCGGCCCCGGTCTGGTACTGCGTGATCGCCCCCACCACCTGCTGGATCGGCGACATCAGATAGAACACGTACAGCAGGAACGCGACCAGCGTGCCGACGTCGACGGCCCCGGTGGCGACCCGCGCGCCGCCCACCGCGAGCACCGTGATGAACGCGATCTGCATCGCGAGCCCCGCCGTGTTGCCCGCGGCCGCCGACCACTTGGCCGCTCGCACGCTCTGCCGCCAGGACTCCTCGGCCGCCGCGTGCAGCGTCCGCTCCTCCCGGTGCTCGGCGCCGGACGCCTTCACCGTGCGCAGCGCGCCGAGGATGCGTTCCAGCGCGGCGCCCATCACGCCGACAGCGTCCTGGGCCTGGCGGCTCGCCCGGTTGATGCGCGGCACGATCACACCGAGGACGGTGCCCGCGGCCAGGATCACGGCCAGCGTGACGCCCAGCAGCACCGGATCGACCAGGCCCATCATCACCACGGTCGCCACCAGCGTGAGCCCGCCGGTCCCCAGGCCCACGAGGGAGTCGGTGGTCACCTCGCGCAGCAGCGTGGTGTCCGAGGTGATGCGTGCCATCAGGTCGCCGGGCTCCGTGCGGTCCACGGCCGTGATGCGCAGACGCAGCAGATACGACGACAGCGTCCGCCGCGCGCCCAGCACCACCGACTCCGCGGTGCGCCGCAGCACGTACGAACCCAGCGCGCCCACCGCCGCGTTGGCGATCACCAGCACCGACATGACGAACAACGCGCCGGTGATCGCGCGGTCGTGGGACAGGTCGTCGATCAACTCCCGGGCCACCAGCGGAAGCAGCAGACCGGTGCCACCCGTCAGGAGCGAGAGCACGGCTCCCAGGAGCAGGGTCCACCGGTGCGGCCGTACGTATCCGAGGAGCAGCCGCCAGGTCGCCGGCCCTGTCTCCGTCTCGGTGCTGCTCACGGTGCTCCTTCGGAACCTGACGGCGTGGGAGCCTTCAGGCTACGTCCGGGCTCTCCCGGCGCAGGAGAGAGGATGCCGTTCCCGTCACGGCGTGCCTCCTACCACCCGGGGGTATCGCCCTGGCCTGGAACCGGTGCCGTTACTGATCAGTCACGCGTAGGGTCGGAGGGACGTACACCGGGCGACAGAAGGGGTCAGGCCATGGCGCAGGAGGTACGCGGAGTGATCGCACCCGGCAAGGACGAGCCGGTGCGAGTCGAGACGATCGTGGTGCCGGACCCGGGTCCGGGCGAGGCCGTGGTCCAGGTGCAGGCCTGCGGGGTCTGCCACACCGACCTGCACTACAAGCAGGGCGGGATCAACGACGACTTCCCCTTCCTGCTCGGCCACGAGGCCGCCGGTGTCGTGGAGTCGGTCGGCGAGGGGGTGACCGACGTCGCGCCCGGCGACTTCGTCATCCTCAACTGGCGTGCCGTGTGCGGCAATTGCCGGGCCTGTCTGCGCGGTCGCCCCTGGTACTGCTTCAACACGCACAACGCCAAGCAGAAGATGAGCCTGACGGACGGTACCGAGCTCTCGCCCGCCCTGGGCATCGGCGCCTTCGCCGAGAAGACGCTGGTCGCCGCGGGACAGTGCACCAAGGTCGACCCGTCGGTCTCCGCCGCGGTCGCAGGGCTCCTGGGCTGCGGAGTGATGGCCGGCATCGGCGCCGCGATCAACACGGGGAACGTCGGCCGGGGCGACACCGTCGCCGTCATCGGCTGCGGTGGGGTCGGTGACGCGGCGATCGCCGGCTCGAACCTCGCGGGCGCGGCGAAGATCATCGCCGTGGACATCGACGACCGGAAGTTGGAGAAGGCCCGCACCATGGGCGCGACCCACACCGTCAACTCGAAGGACGCGGACCCGGTCGAGGCGATCCGTGAACTGACCGGCGGCTTCGGCGCCGACGTCGTCATCGAGGCGGTCGGCCGCCCGGAGACGTACCAGCAGGCCTTCTACGCCCGCGACCTCGCCGGCACGGTCGTCCTCGTCGGCGTGCCCACCCCCGAGATGAAGCTGGAGCTGCCGCTCCTCGACGTCTTCGGGCGCGGCGGCTCGCTCAAGTCGTCCTGGTACGGCGACTGCCTGCCCTCCCGCGACTTCCCCATGCTGATCGACCTGCATCTGCAAGGCCGCCTGGACCTGGAGGCGTTCGTGACCGAGACCATCCAACTCGACGAGGTGGAGAAGGCGTTCGAGCGCATGCACCACGGCGACGTCCTGCGCTCGGTGGTGGTGCTCTGATGGCCGCCCGCATCGAACGCCTCGTCACCTCAGGGCAGTTCAGCCTCGACGGTGGCACCTGGGACGTCGACAACAACGTCTGGATCGTCGGCGACGACCACGAGGTGATCGTCATCGACGCGGCCCACGACGCCGACGCCATCCTCGAGGCCGTGGGCGACCGCAGGCTGACCGCGATCGTCTGCACCCACGCCCACAACGACCACATCGACGCCGCGCCCGCCCTCGCCGAGCGCACCGGCGCCACGATCTGGCTGCACCCCGACGACCTGCCGCTGTGGAAGCAGACCCACCCCGACCGCGACCCGGACGCCCATCTGCGCGACGGCCAGGTCATCGAGGCCGCGGGCATCGACCTCCAGGTGCTGCACACCCCGGGCCACGCGCCGGGCGCGGTCTGCCTCTACGACCCCGGACTCGGCACCGTCTTCACCGGTGACACCCTCTTCCAGGGCGGACCGGGCGCCACCGGCCGCTCGTACTCCCACTTCCCGACGATCATCGACTCGATCCGCGACCGGCTGCTGGCCCTGCCGCCCGAGACGAAGGTCCTCACCGGCCACGGCGACCCCACGACGATCGGCGCCGAGGCCCCGCACCTGCAGGAATGGATCAACCGTGGCCACTGACAGCAACGGATCGCCCGTTGCCACGGACGACGTCGTCCACCTGCACGGCGTGAACGTCCTGCACTGCGCCCCCGACGGCCCCCCGCTGGACGGCGAGCGGGCGGCCCTCGACCTGATCGGCGACGCCATGGGCCGCGACGCCCAGGTGGTCGCCGTACCCGTGGCACGGGTCGCCGAGGAGTTCTTCCGGCTGCGGTCGGGCGTCGCGGGCGCGGTGATGCAGAAGTTCGTGACCTACCGGGTCCGGCTGGCGGTCGTAGGTGACGTCACCCGGCACGTCGACGAGAGCACGGCCCTCAGGGACTTCGTCCACGAGACGAACCAGGGCGGCCACATCTGGTTCCTGCCGGATCTGGCCACCCTGGACGAGAAACTCGGCGCGACCGGGTGACCCTCCCCTAAATCACGACAGAGGGTGTCCGGCTTCCCGGCGATGCTCGACGAGACATCGTGCACAACGGGAGGTCGGACATGTCACAGCCGCTGCAGGGCAAGGTCGCACTGGTCGCCGGAGCCACACGCGGAGCCGGACGCGGGATCGCCGTCGAACTGGGAGCGGCGGGCGCCACCGTCTACGTCACCGGACGCAGCACCCGCGCCCGCCGCTCCGAGTACGACCGCCCCGAGACCATCGAGGACACCGCGGACCTCGTCACCGCGGCCGGCGGCCACGGCGTCGCCGTACCCACCGACCACCTCGACCCCGCGCAGGTCCGCGCGCTCGTCGACCGGATCGCCGACGAGCAGGGCCGCCTCGACGTCCTCGTCAACGACATCTGGGGCGGCGAGCACCTCTTCGCGTGGGACAGCCCGCTGTGGGAGCACGACCTCGACAACGGCCTCCGGCTGCTCAGGCTCGCGATCGAGACCCACGCGATCACCAGCCACCACGCCCTGCCACTGCTGCTGCGCCGGCCCGGCGGCCTGGTCGTCGAGATGACCGACGGAACCGACGCCTACAACCGCGAGAACTACCGCGTCTCCTTCTTCTACGACCTCGCCAAGACCTCCGTCATCCGCATGGCCTTCGCCCTCGGCCACGAACTCGGCCCGCGCGGCGCCACCGCCCTGGCCCTCACGCCGGGCTGGCTGCGCTCGGAGATGATGCTCGACCATTTCGGCGTCCGGGAGGACAACTGGCGTGACGCCCTCGACCAGGTTCCCCACTTCGCGATCTCGGAGACCCCGCGCTACGTGGGCCGCGCCGTCGCCGCGCTGGCCGCCGACGCCGACGTGGCCCGCTGGAACGGCCAGTCCCTCGACAGCGGCTCGCTGGCCCGGACGTACGGGTTCACGGACCTCGACGGCAGCCGCCCCGACGCCTGGCGCTATCTGGTCGAGGTCCAGGACGCGGGAAAGCCGGCGGACGTGACCGGTTACCGCTGAGGCGGTGTGCCGCTCGACGGCAGGGCCCAGCGCGCCGAGTGGCCCGGGGGCAGTGCGAGATCCTCCCGGACGGCCCGGTAGTACCCCTCGCGTCCGGCGCGCTGCCGCTCCATCAGGGCCTGCCACGCGGCCGGGTCACGTGTCTGCGCGCGCAGGAAGGCCTCCATCTCCATCACGGTGACGACCCAGGTCCGGGCCCGCTCCACCACCGTGGGGCTGCCGAGCAGGATCAGCGCCTCCCCGGCCGGATCCCGTGCGATCGTCGCCTCGGCCAGCTGCGGCTCGGCCTCCTGGGGCGTCAAGGGGTGCGGGTGCGGGTCGTTGCCGAAGTGGGCGGCGACCCGGTAGGTCAGCGTGACGGACCTTTTCAACGCCCGCGCGTACTCGGCGTACACCGCGAACTTGCGGTCCTCCCACCGGGCCGCCTGCTCCCGCTGGAACCGCACCCGGTCGCCCCGCACGACCGCCAGGTAGGAACCGAGTGCGCCGATGACGACGCCGATGAGCGCGGGCAGTTGCTGTATGAACGCGGACATGGACGCACGGTATCCGCCCGGTGGATCACCGAGGGGCTATGTTCGGCGCATGACCCACACCATGCGCTTCGAGGGACACGTGGCCCTGGTCACCGGCGCCGCCCGCGGGATCGGCGCGGCGGTGGCCCGCCGGCTCGCCGAGGAGAGGGCGCGGGTCGTGCTGACCGACCGCGACGGGCAGGTGGTCGAGGAGACGGCGGCGGGTCTGCGTGAACAGGGCCTCACCGCACGGGCGTCGGAGTGCGACGTGGCGGACCGTACGGCCGTGGAGGCGGCGGTCGCCCACTCCGTGGAGGCGTTCGGCTCCCTCGACGTCCTGGTCAACTGCGCCGCCCGGTGCACCCCGCAGACCCCGCTGTTCGAGGACGACTCCGACGACGAGTGGGCGCGGGACCTGGACATCACCCTGAGCGGGCCGTACCGCTGCTCTCGAGCCGCGCTGCCGCACCTGGTCGCCTCCGGACGCGGCGCGATCGTGAACATCGGTTCCGTCAACGGCCTCCAGGACTTCGGCAACCACGCCTACAGCGCGGCCAAGGCGGGCCTCGGCTCCCTGACCCGTACCCTCGCCGGGCACGCGGCCGCCCGCGGGGTGCGCGTCAACCTGGTCGTCCCGGGCACGGTCCGCACCTCCGCGTGGGAAGGGCGGGAGAGCGAGCTCACCGAGATGCGGCGGCTGTATCCCCTCGGCCGGGTCGGCGAGCCCGAGGACATCGCCGCCGCGGTCGCTTTCCTCGCCTCCGCCGACGCGGCGTGGATCACCGGCACCGCACTGGTCGTCGACGGCGGCCTCACCGCGGTGAACACCGGTTTTCACGCGGCGGTCCATCCGGACCGCGGCACGGTGTCGTGAGCTTTGTCACCGTTCCGTCCCAGCGGGCCTGGCGGTACAACGATCGGGCAGGCACACCCGTCTAGCTGGTTAGAGATCGCAGGACCTTACGAAGGGGACAGGACCATGGGGGACATACGCAGACGGGGTGCCGTCGTACTCGGGATCACCGGGCTCGTCGCTCCGCTGACCATCGCGATGGGCGCCGCGCCCGCGCAGGCGGCGAGCTGCACCACGCAGGCGGGGCCGTACCAGAAGAAGGTGGAGAAGTTCCTCGGCCGTCCGGTCGACGGCAGGCAGTCCACCGCCGACTGCAAGGCGATCAAGGCCTTCCAGACCAAGCACGGCATCACACCGAACATCGGCTACGCGGGATCCGTCACCTGGGGCGTGATGGACCTGATGAACAAGCAGAAGGCCGTCGGCAGCAACCCGAACCGGGACGGCAAGTGCCCGACGAACAAGGGCCGCATCGCCTGTGTGAACCTCACGCTCCAGCTCAGCTGGATCCAGGACGGCGACCGGCTCGTCTACGGCCCCGTCCCGGTTCGCACCGGCCGCGACGGCTACGAGACCCGCACCGGCCTGAAGAAGATCTACTGGCGTGACATCGACCACGTCTCGTCGATCTACCACGTGCCGATGCCCTACAGCCAGTTCTTCGACGGCGGCCAGGCCTTCCACTCGGTGAACCTCAGCATGTGGAACCCGCCCGGCTCGCACGGCTGCACCAACATGACCCCGAAGGACGCCAAGAAGTACTGGTCGCTGCTGAAGAAGGGCGACGACGTCTTCGTGTACGGCCGCAAGCCGGGCACCTGAGACACCAGGCGCCCGGCGCGACGGCACGCTCACGCCTCGGGCGCGTCCCCGAAGTCCGGGATCTCCAGCCTGGCTCCACCCTGCCGCGCCGAGTCGTGCGCGACGATGCCCGGCAGGGTGTAGCGGGCCGCCACCCAGGCGTTCACCGACGACAGGGTGCGCGTGTTGACCGCGGTCACGAAGTCGTCCACCAGGAAGTGGTGGCTGCCCTCGTGGCCGTTGTGCAGGTTGTCGAACGACCGGGGCAGCCGCGCCCGGTCGTGCACCGGCGCCGACCCGGACGTGAACGCGGCCCGCAGGTCCGGCGCGATGTGCTGAAGTGACGGGTCGTCAGGAGCCATGGTGGGCTTGGGCTCCAAGAGTTCGCTGATGTCCTTCACGCCCTTCTTGTCCTGCCACAGGGCCACCGTGGCGAGCTGCTCCATGCTCGCCTCCGTCCCGAAGAACCGGAAACGCGACTCCCGGATGTGGGACGGGTAGCCGACCCGCCGGAACTCGTTCGTGCGGAACGACCCGCCGCCCGCCACCTCGAACAGCGCGGTCGCGTTGGAGAAGTCGTTGCCGAACTGGCTGACCTCCTTGTCGAACACCCCGTCCCCGCGGTCGTCGACCACACCGATCGCCGACACGCTCACCGCGTGCGTCTGCCAGGCGCCGAGCACCCCGCCCACCGAGTGCGTGGGGTAGAGCAGCGGGGGATAGCTGGCGGTCTCCTTCCACTTCTCGCCGCCGCTGTACTGGTACGCATCGTAGAACCCCAGGTCCATGTCGTGGACGTAGTCGCCCTCGGCGTAGAAGAGCCGCCCGAAGGCACCCTCGGCGATCTGGTTGCGGGCGTGCACGGTCGCCGGGTTGTACTGGCTGGTCTCGCCCATCATGTACGTCAGCCCGGTCGCCCGGACCGCGTCGATGATCGCCGCTATCTCCTCGGTGGTGATGGCCATGGGGACCGCGGAGTACACGTGCTTGCCGGCGTTCAGGCCCTGGAGCACCAGAGGGCCGTGCGTCCAGCGCTGGGTGAAGATCGCGACCGCGTCGACCTCCTTCGACTCCAGCATGGCCTCGTACGTGGGGAAGGTGCCGGCCAGGCCCTGCGCCGAGGCGAGCTGCTCGGCCCGTTCGGGCAGCAGGTCGGTGACGTACACGTCGCCGACACCGGGGTGGGCCTGGAACAGCGTGGCGAACTGGCCGGAGAACTGGCCGGCGCCGACGATGCCGAGGGAGAACGTCATGAAGTGCGTGCCCTTCACTGGTCGCGGGATCACTGCGAGAGGATCAGGTTGATCTGGTCGTTGGTCTGGTCGAGGCCGCTCACGGACTTGCCGTTGCCGAAGATGTCCTGCATGGCGGGGTGCATCAACGCGTAGACGTCCGCCGCGTAGTTGGTGATGGGGTAGGAGAAGGTCGTGAAGTCCTTCTTGTCGGCCACCGGCTCGGTGAAGGCGGTGACGTCGATCCCCTTCTTCCTGTAGGCGGCCACGGCGGCGGCGGTGCCGTCAGGTGTGGCCGGGAAGACGACGCCGTAACCGCCGACCGTCTTCTGGCACTCGTCCGACGCCAGGTACTGCACCCACTTGCGCGCGCCCTCCTTGTTGCGGGCGTTCTTGGTGATGGAGTCGGCGAGACCGTTCATCATGGTCGCGCGCTTGCCGGTGGGGCCCTCGGGGGTGACGGCGGTGCGCATGTCGAGGCCCTTGAACCCGGCGTACGTCGAGATCATCCAGGCCCCGTCGAAAGCGGTCGCCGCCTTGCCCGCCGCGACCTGGGTGTTGGCCTGGTTGGACTGGGAGTTGTAGTCGGTGAAGGGCGCCATGTAGCCCTTCCTCGCCAGTCCGAAGTACCACTCGACGGCGGACTGGAAGACAGGACTGTCGTACCGGTACTTGGTGCCCCAGCGCTTCTTGTCGGTGTAGCTCCACCCGGCGGAGGCGGTGAAGTTGCTCCACTGGGTCTGGCCGTCGCCGTCCCCGCCGCCGTTGGTGGCGAGGCCGTACACCTTGACGTTGTTCTTGTCGAAGCCGGGTTCGTCACCCCGCTTGCCGTTCTTGTCGACCGTGAGGTGGGCGATGACCTTCTCGAAGGTGCCGCCGTCCTTCGGGTTCCACGCCAGGTCGTTCAACTGCGCCGCGGTGAGCCCGGCCGCGTCGGTCATCTTCTTGTTGTAGAAGAGGGCGACGGTGTCCCAGTCCTTGGGGGCGCCGTAGCGGTGGCCGTCCTGGCCCAACCAGTTGGCCGCGAGCCCGGGCTGGTAGGCGGAGTCGTCGATGCCCAGGTCGTCGAGGGGTTCGAGGACCTTGAGGTCGGCGAACTGGCCGAACTTCTGGATGTGGTCGGTGAACACGTCCGGCTCGGTGCCCGCGATGAAGCTCGCGGTGAGCTTGGTCCAGTAGTCGTCCCAGCCCAACTGGGTGATCTTCACGTGCAGTCCGGGGTTCCGCCGCTCGAAGTCCTTGGCGCAGGCCTGGTAGGCGGGCTGCTGGTTGGAGTCCCACAGCCAGTACGTCACCGTGTGCGAGGAGGACCCGGCGGAGCCGCTCCCGGCGCACCCCGTCAGACAGAGGGCCAGGGTGCCGGCCAGTGCCGTCAGCGTACGAAGTCGCATCACGAGTCCCTCACTTGATCCCGGTGAAGCTGATGGTGGACACGATGCGCCGCGCGAAGAACCCGAACAGCACCAGCATCGGCAGCGCGGCGATGAGCGTCGCCGCCATGAGACCGGACCAGTCGACACCCGACTGCGGGGTCTGGGCCCGGAAGATGGCCAGCGCGACGGTCAGGACGCGTGAGCTGTCGCTGTAGGACACCATCAGCGGCCAGAAGTAGTCGTTCCAGGAGGTGATGTACGTCAGCACGGCCAGGGTCAGGACCGGTGCGGACGCCATCGGCAGCAGCACCCGGAAGAAGATCCGCACCTTCCCGGCGCCGTCCAGCAGGGCGGCCTCCTCGACCTCGCGGGGCACGTTCATGAAGAACTGCCTCAGGAAGAACACCGCGAACGGCGTCATGAACATCGTCGGCAGGGCGATGCCCAACAGGTTGTCGATCAGGCCGAGTTCCTTGATGAGCACGAAGTTCGGCAGCAGCGTGAAGATGGTCGGCACCATCAGCCCGGCGAGGAACAGCGCGAACACCTGGTCGCGGCCCCGCCAGCGCAGTCGGGCGAAGGCGTACGCGGCCATCGCGGAGAAGAAGATCTGGCAGACGGTGACCAGGGTGGAGACGATCACCGAGTTGAGCAGATAGCGCCAGAACTTCAGCCCGCCGCCCGCGCCGCCCTGCGCGATGGCGTCCTTCGTGGACTCAAGGCCCAGGGCGCGGGCGAATCCGGTGCCGGTCGGGTCCACCGGCAGCGGGTCGGAAGCGTGGGCGGCGAGCCCGGAGTTGGTGGACAGCGCGGTGCGCAGGATCCAGTAGAACGGCAGCAGGGTCACGAGCACGATCGCGCCCATCGCCGTCCAGGCCAGGACGCGGCCGGGGGAGAGGGGGCGGCGCCCTGTGGGCCGTACTCGTGTCGTCGTGGGCCTGGTGGTGGTCACGGCAGCCATGTCGACTCCTTCCGGGTCAGCCGAGATCGGTCTGGCCGGCCCGGGTGAGCCGGTACTGCAGGACGGTGATCGCGCTCAGTACGACCAGGAGGGCGACGGACATCGCGGACGCGTAGCCGAACTGGAAGCGCCCGAAGGCCGATTGGTAGATGTAGAACTGGAGCACGTTGGTCGCGTTCGCCGGGCCGCCCGCGGTCGTCACCGCGACCGTGTCGAACACCTGGAACGAACCGATCACCGTCATGATCAGGACCACCGCCAGCACCGGACGCAGCAACGGCATCGTGATCCGCCAGAACATCCGCCACTCGCTCGCGCCGTCCACCTTCGCCGCCTCGTACATGTCGTTCGGGATGGCCATGAGCCCGGCGAACAGCAGCAGCGCGGTGTAGCCGACGTGCCGCCACACGTTGATCAGGGCGATCGTCGGGATCGCCCAGGTCTCGTCGGCGAGGAAAGGGATACGGTCGAAGCCGAGCCCGGCGATGATCTCGTTGCCGATGCCGAGCTGGTTGTCGAGGATCCACAGCCAGACCAGACCCGCGACGACGTTCGACATCAGATACGGCGTGAGCACGATCCCGCGCAGCAGAGGGGACTGTGTCAGGCGCTGGAGGAGCACGGCGATGGCGAGGGCGGACACCGTCTGGACGCCGATGTTGATGACCACGTACTCCACGGTGACCTTCAGCGACTCCCAGAAGATGGGGTCGTGGATCATCCGGTCGTAGTTGGCGAGGCCCACCCACTCCGCCGGGGTCAGCAGGTTGAAGCGGGTGAAGCTGAGATAGACGCCCCGCAGCGTCGGCCAGAGCAGGAAGACCACGAAGCCCACCAGGGCCGGGGCGATGAACACCGCGGCCAGGCGCCCGTCGCCCCCGCTCGACCCGCCTGCGTCCCGGTCCCTGCTCGGTTCGGTCGGTGCCCCTTCGGCGCCGCTGAGCGGCAGACGCGACGGAGGGCTGCTGGAGGCGATGGTCATCGGGAGACTCCCTCGTCTGCGTGGCTCGTCCTCGGCCACTTACTTTTGCTGCGAAAGAATCCAGGCGTCAAGAGCCCTGCAAACATCTTTTCTGGACCGCTTCCGTGGCCATAATGTGGTCACGTTGCTTTTATGGTGGAAGAAATCATGTGGGAGTCTGATCTCCATGACCGCAGTTGCCGCCAGCTGGCTACCCCTGAGCGCCGGTGAGCGCTCGGTGGCGATCGAGGTGCTCGTCCACGGCCCGCTGTCGCGCACCGAACTCGCCCGCCGCCTCGACCTCTCCGCGGGCAGCCTCACCCGGCTGACCAAGCCGCTCATCGAGTCGGGCCTGCTGATCGAGGTCCCCGAGGCGGGCACCCCGGCCGAGGTGCGCCAGGGGCGCCCGTCGCAGCCCCTCGACGTGGTCGTCGAGTCCCTGTCCTTCATCGGTTTCAAGATCACCGAGGACATGGTCTACGGCGTCGTCACCACGCTCCGGAGCGAGATCGTCGCCCGCCACGACCGGCCCCTCGCCAGCCACGACCCCGTCGAAGTCGCCGACCTGCTCGCGGAGATGACGAGCGAACTGGCCCGCGCCTACCCGCGGTTGGCCGGTATCGGCATCGGTGTCGGCGGCTTCGTCCAGGAGCGTGCGGTGGTCGGCGAGTCCCCGTTCCTGCACTGGCGGGACGTCCCCCTCGGTGAACTCGTCGAGGAGCGCACGGGATTGCCGGTGGTCGTCGAGAACGACGTCGCCGCCCTCGTCGAGGCCGAGACCTGGTTCGGCGCCGGACGCGGCCTCGACCGCTTCGTCGTCCTCACCATCGGCGCCGGCATCGGCTACGGCCTGGTCCTCGGCGGCCGGCGCGTCCCCTACGCCGAGGAGGACCGGGGCTTCGGACGGCACTGGATCATCGACCCCAACGGGCCGCTCACGCCCGACGGCAACCGCGGCAGCGCCGTCTCCCTGCTCACCATCCCCAACATCCGCTACCAAGTGCAGGCCGCCACCGGCCGCGACCACACCTACGAGGAGATCCTGGCCCTCGCCGCGGCGGGCGACCCCATGCCGGCCCGTGTCATCGACGAGGCCGGGCGTGCCCTCGGTGTCCTGGTCGCCCAGATCGCCAACTTCGCCATGCCGCAGAAGATCATGCTCGCCGGTGAGGGCGTCGGGCTGATGGACGTCGCGGGCAAGACCGTGGAGGACACCGTCCGCTCCCACCGGCACCCCCTGGCCACCCCGATCGACCTGGAGACGAGAGTGTCCGACTTTCACGACTGGGCCCGCGGGGCCGCGGTGCTGGCGATCCAGGTGCTGGTCCTGGGGACGGCCGAAGTGTGAACCGGGCCACACCCCTTGACAGCTGGACGTGATCAGTAACACGGTCCGGTATGTCCTTTTCTGGTGTGATTAACTCACGGCGCCTTCACTTCCGGAGCCGTATCATTCACACCATGTCCACCACTGTTGAACCCGTGACCGATCGATCGGCCGACGAGGTCAACGAGGAGATCCGGGCCCTGTGGCGCCGGGCGGGCGGGACACTGAGCGGCGAGCAGCGCGAGGAATACCAGCGTCTCGTCCTGGAGTGGGCCGCCGCCGCTCCGCAGCCGGTCCGGGCGGCCTGACCCCGGCGACCGCCGCGGGGCATCACCGCCCCGACCCTGGGCACCCCTGACGGAATGGGCCCTCTCCTCGCACTGGCCTCGGCGGTCTGCTACGGCATCGTCGACTTCACCGGCGGTCTGCTGTCCCGCCGCGCCCACTTCGCCGCCGTCACCCTCCTGGGCCAGATCGGCGGCCTGCTGCTCGCGACCACCGCCGCGCTCCTCCTTCCCGCCGACGCCGTACGGCCCGTCGACCTTCTGTGGGGCGCGCTCTCCGGTGTCGGGAGCGGCGCCGCCATGCACTTCCTCAACCGCGGCCTCAGTCACGGCGCGATGAGCGTCGTCGTCCCCGTCAGCGCCGTCACCGGGGTCGGCCTCTCCGTGGTGTGCGGAGTCATGCTCGGCGACCGGCCGACCGCCGTGGCCTGGCTGGGGATCGTCCTCTCGGCGCCCGCCCTCTGGATGGTCTGCGGCGGCGGCGAGGACGACGGCGGGGGTGTTCCCGACGGACTGCTGGCCAGTGCCGGCGTCGCGCTCCAGTACATCGCCCTCGCCCAGGCCGGAGCCTCCAGTGGACTGTGGCCGGTGGCCGCGGGGCGGGCGGCCGCCGTGCTCGTGCTGCTGCCCGCGGCGGCACGTCACCCTCTGCGGCTGCGCCTGCCGCCCGCGCGGGCCGTCCAGGCGGTCCTCGTCGGAGCGGGCGCCGCCCTGGGACTCATCCTCTATCTGCTCGCCGCCCAGCGGCAGTTGCTGGCCGTCGCCGTCGTCCTGGCCTCCCTCTACCCGGCCCTCCCCGTGATCCTCGGGCTCGCCCTCCTGGGTGAGCGGCTGAGCCGGAAGCAGGTGGTGGGCCTCGCGGGAGCGGGGTTGGCCACGGTTCTGCTCAGCCTGGGATGACCCCGGGTCTCAGCCCCACGTGGCCGAGTAGTACCGCTGGTACGCCTTGCGGTCCTGCTCCGAGCGGATGTACCGCGTGGCCACCAGCGCGATCAGGCTTCCCCCGACGACCAGCAGACCGGGCCCGACGTTCCGGGTGTCCGTGAGCCGGCTCAGCAGGGGCGTGCCCTGCGCCCCCTGCACCGCCGCCGCGGAGCCGGGCGAGGCGGCACCGGGAGCGACCGAGCCCTGCGCGGAGGTGGCCGACGGCGCGGGTGAGGGCCCGCCCGCGGCGGCGGCCGGGTTCGACACGATCAACTGCATGCCGAGCTCCGTCAGGGCCTTCGTCACGGGCTGGAAGAACGTCGTACCGCCCTGGGTGCAGTCACCGCTGCCGCCCGAGGTGATGCCCAGTGCGATCCCCTCGGAGAACATCGGACCACCGCTGTCCCCGGGCTCCGCGCACACGTTGGTCTCGATCAGCCCGGTGACCGTGCCCTCCGGGTAGTTCACCGTCGAGTTGACGCCCGTCACCTGACCGTCCCGCAGCCCGCTCGTGCTGCCGCTGCGGAACACCCGCTGCCCGATGGACGGATCGCCCGCGCCGGTGATCTGCACGCCCTTGCCGTTGCCGATGAACACGACGCCGGCGCCGTCGCCCGCCTTCCCGTCGGCGTACTGCACCAGCGAGAAGTCGTTGCCCGGGAAGCTCTGGGCGACCGTCTTGCCGAGTTGGTTGGTGCCTCCGGTGTCCGCGAACCAGGTCGAACCGGTGGGACCGCAGTGTCCCGCCGTGAGGATGAAGTCGCTCTGGCCGTTGGTCACGTTGAAGCCCGCCGAACAGCGTCCGCCGGTCGACAGGATCGGCTGCGCCCCGTTCAGGCGGGGGGTGAAGGTGCCCTCGGTGCGCTCCATCCGGACGAAGCCGCCGATGCCGTCCGCGACCTTCGTCATCGCGGCCCAGTCGGACGCCGAGACGGTGCTGTCGCCCTGCACCACCACCTCGTTGGTCCGGTAGTCCATGGACCAGGCGGTCCCGGCGACCCGGGGCGCCGAACGCAGCGTCTTCGCCGCCGACTTGAGCTCGTCCATGCTGTGCCCGACGACCTTCGCCTTCGCACCCGCCCTGCGCACCTCGGCGGCAGCCTGCTCGTCGGTGACCGCGACGACCGCCTTGCCGTCGGCACCGATCCAGGTGCCCGCGGTACGGGAGGTGCCGAGCCGCGACACGAGCTCCGCCCCCGTCTGGCCCGCCTTCATGGCGTAGGTGTGCGGCACGGCGGTGGCCGCGGGAGGCTCGCTCGCGACGGCCCGCGTGACCATCACACCTCCCAGGAGGAGTCCGCCGACTGCCGCCAGCCGTGTCACTCGCCGGACGACCCGTCGTCGTGCGTGCCTCATGCATGGCTCCCGAACCCGAACAAGCGGTGTCTGCACCGCGGGGCCCTCCGGTCGTTGAGCGCCCTCCTTGCATACGCGGCCGGGGGCGGGGGCGTTCACGACGGCGGGGGTTCGTGTACGACGGGATCTTGCTGAGGCGCCGGGGCCCGTTGTCTTCCGGGACCTGTCAAAGGGGCGTAGGCCGGTGAGCCGGACGACCAGGCCCGCTCTCTCTTCGGGTAAGACGCCTCACAGGTCCGGGAGTTGGTCAGGCATGCTGCATCGATGTGTGCTGACAGAATTCCCGCTGACACCGAGCGTCAAGACCGCCGTCGTTGTCCGGTGACAGGAATTGGCTGCATGTGCAGACGTAGCAGTACAGAGGGCCGCCGGGATCGTAATCCGCGTCACGCAGGCGGGCGTCGGCAGCCTCGCGTACCGAACGGCTGTGATTCTCCAACTCGGCGAAGTCGGCCTCGTTCTGCTTGAACGCTTCGCGTTGACCTTCAGTAAGGTGCGGCGGGTCCTCGGGGCTAGGCGTGTGCACCGCCCAGTGGGCCGTGTGCCGTGGAGTGAATTCAGCGTTGTGTTCGGCTGCGGCCTGGGCGGCGGCCTCCTTGGTGGGGAAGAGCATGACAACGTTGAGGTCTTCCTCCGGGCAGTACACATCCCACTTGGTTCGGGACGTCATCGGATACACCTCCGTGCAGAGCTGTGCCGAGCTGCTGGGCCGAAGGGAAGAAGTGGCAGACAGTTGCCCGGCCTGAAGGGTGGTTCGCGGAAACGCGTGACGGGCACCGAGGCGTAGCAGTAAGCCCTCGGCTGAGCCCAACTCCATTGTCCGACCAGTCATGCGGGCCTGCCACTTGGGAAGTGGTCCGCAGGAAACGGTTTGCCATGTGCAGAAGCGAGTTGGCCGGGTCTCCGCAGACTGGGGCCACGATCCCGCGGTACGGCCCAGTACGGCGGCCGCCGCCGAGCCGGTGCCCCTGTCCGGCCGGGGGCGGTTCGCGCCTCACGGCGGGCCATGCTCCGGACCGCAACTGTGCGGTGGGCGGAGGAGTCGCCAGTGGGTCGCCGGCAGGGCGGTGACGCAGTGGCCCTGGCCGTGTCTACGGTGACCGCCTCGGCAGTTCACCGGCGGTGGCCTCGCCATGGACAGCGGTCCGGGCTCATCGCGCCCCCGCTCATGGCGTGAGTCTGGCGGCCACGGCGTCGAGGATCCAGTCCAGGCCGGTCGCGAAGGAGGTCTCGGCGTCCACGTCCGTACCGTCGTGAACGGCCTTCGACAGCGCCGGGAAGCGCCCCGTGGCCAGCATCCTCGTCACATGGGGGCCGGAGGCGCGCTGCCAGTCGCGCTTGGACAGGCCCGTGGCACGCTCGGCGCGCAGGTTCGCGATCTCGCGCCTGATCGCGCCCGTGAAGTAGGCGCTGACGGTTTCCACCGCGCGCATGACGGTGTCGATGTCGGCAAGGCCGTCGAGGGCGGCCAGCGTGGCCTCGGTCACGGCGAGGCCGTTCGGGCCCAGGCTCGGGCGGCGGCCGAGCAGGTCGGCCAGCCATTCGTGACGTAGAGCGGCCTGCCTGGTGCGGTGGGCGAGGACGTGCAGCGCCTCCCGCCAGTCACCGGGCTGCTCCTCGGGGAGGATCTCGGCCTGGACCTCGTCCACCATGAGGTCGAACAGCTCCTCCTTGGTGGAGATGTATCCGTACAGCCGCATCGGGCCGGCGTTCAGCCGGGCGGCGACCTTGCGCAAGGACACCGCCTCCAGGCCACCCTCGTCGGCCAGCGCGACGGCGGCGGCGACGATCCGTTCCCGGTCGAGCGGCACGGGGCGAGCCGGCGGCTCCGGCCGGTCCCACACAGTCATGGTCACACCCGTTCAGTCATGGTCACGCCCGTTCCGTTCCGTTGCGGTACATCCTATGAGGCCAATACAGTGTATCGACATGAGACATCGTATCGCCGTAGTCGGAGGCGGCCCGGGCGGACTCACCTTCGCCCGTGTCCTGCACCGCCTCGGTCACCCCGTCACCGTGCTGGAACGCGATCCCGGCCCCGACGCACGCCCTCCGGGCGGCACTCTGGACCTGCAGGAGGGGCTGGGCCAACTCGCGCTGGACAAGGCGGGGCTGGCAGCGGAGTTCGAGGCACTGTCCCGCCCCGAGGGGCAGGCCATGCGGATCTTGGACACGGACGGGACCGTCCTGCGCGACTGGCGACCCCGCCCGGACGAGCGGGCCAATCCCGAGATCGACCGCGGGCAACTGAGGGACCTGCTGCTCGGCCCTCTCGACGTCCAGTGGGGCCGGGGCGTGGCACGGGTGGTGCCAGGGACCCGGGACGGCGTACAGGTTCATTTCGAGGACGGGCGGCAGGAGACGTTCGACCTCGTGGTCGGCGCGGACGGCGCCTGGTCCCGGGTCCGCCCGGCGGTCTCGTCCGCGACCCCGCACTACACCGGCGTCACCTCGGTCGAGACCTCCCTGGACGACGTCGACACCCGCCACCCCGACCTCGCCCGGCTGATCGGCGACGGTTCCCTGGCCGTGTATGGCGTGAACCGCTCCCTCGTCGCCCAGCGCAACAGCGGTGGCCACGTCAAGGTGTACGCCAAGTTCCGCGCACCGGTCGACTGGCACACGGACCTGGACCGGGCGGACGTCGAGGCCGTGAGGTCAAGCCTGCTGGCCCTGTTCGACGGCTGGGCCGCTCCCGTCCTCGAACTCCTCCGCCACGGCACCACTTTCGTCCACCGCCCCTTCTACGCCCTGCCCGTCTCCCACACCTGGGCCCATGTGCCCGGGGTGACGCTGCTGGGCGACGCCGCCCATCTGATGCCTCCCCTGGGGGCGGGCGCGAACCTCGCCATGCTGGAAGGCGCCGAACTCGCCGAGTCCCTCGCCACCGGCCTCGATGATCCGGACAACGCCGTCCGCGTCTTCGAGGAACGCATGTGGGCACGGGCCGGCAGATGGGCGAAGATCACGACGGCCGGTCTGGAACGCCTCGTGAGCCCCGACCCCGCCGAAGCCATCGCCCAGTTCGACCAGGTCCAGCCGTCCTGACCGCCGAGGGCGAGAGCATCGGCGCCGAACAACGCGTCCCACAGGAGCCGAGAGGCCGTCACGCCTCAGCGACCGGAGGGGGCCGCGCACCGCACGCATCCTGTTGGCACGCGTTGCCTAGACTTCCGTCATGGACGACACGCCGCTGGAGCGGCTCGGTGCGGGCAAGTACCTGCTGCTCACCAGCTTCCGCAAGAACGGTACGCCGGTCGCCACCCCCGTGTGGGTGGTCCGCGACGGGGACGCGCTCGGCGTGTGGTCGGCCGCCGACGCCTGGAAGGTGAAACGGATCCGGGCCCGCGCGGACGTCCTCGTCGGCCCCTGCGACCTGCGGGGCAACCCGACCGGCGATCAGATCCCGGCCACGGCGGAGATCTGCGACGCGGCGACCACCGCCCGCTACCGGCAGCTCCTGGCCCGGAAGTACGGCATCCTCGGTCGGCTCTCGCTCCTCGGCAGCAGGCTGCGCCGCGGGACGGACGGGACCGTCGGGATCCGCGTGACCTTGTGACGTGCGGGGCCCGGACACACCGGACCCCGCACTAGGGACTGCTCACCTGGCGCCGTACGGCGTCGTGCTCACGGCCGGTCGAGCACCGTCCCCGTCAGCACCGGCCTGTCGGGCAGCGGCTCGGCGTTCCGGTCGGTCAGCGCGACGCGCATCGACTCGGCCGA
The DNA here is from genome assembly GCF_040612795.1 of Streptomyces sp. NPDC006335. Taxonomy (NCBI): domain Bacteria; kingdom Bacillati; phylum Actinomycetota; class Actinomycetes; order Kitasatosporales; family Streptomycetaceae; genus Streptomyces; species Streptomyces sp. NPDC006335. The sequence continues at coordinate 158,025 of NZ_JBEXQX010000011.1, read as the reverse complement.
CTCGGCCACCTGGTCCTGGACCGTCGGCACGACGAAGTCCACGCCGGTGCTCCCGGGCGGGATGTTCAGCCACACCCACAGGCTCGCGTCGGACAGCGGCCGCTCGGGGTCGGGCACGTCACCGGACCACTCCTGGAGCCACTGCGGGTCCACGTCCTTGGTGGACAGTTCGGTGCCCTCGGTGACCGGAAGCACCCGTACCGGCTCCCAGAGGTCCACCGCCGTCGGCGCGTCGATGGACAGCCGCCAGGTCAGCGTCTCTCCCTCGGTGACCCGGTCCGCGACCGGCGACAGGGTGATCACCGGTGCGGGATCGTCGTTCTCGACGGTGACCCCGCCCCGGTGCTGACCGACGACGGAGTTGTGCACGGCCTTGACGGCGATGTCGTGCTCCACGTCGTCGCCGTAGGTGGTGTCGCCCTTGACCTCGACCGGTACGTCGATCGCGTGGCTGCCGGGGCGCACCGTCACCAGCTTGCTCTTGGACCGGCCGCTGTCGGGGTCGAGGACGTACACGCGGACCTGGCCGCTGCCGTGCCCGGAGATCTTCACCGGGACGCGGTAGGTACGGGTGCCGGAGTCGCCTTCCTTGACGATCGTGCGGCCCACGTCGACGCGGGGGAGTGCGGCCGCCTTGACCGCGGGAGTGCCCGGCGCCCAGCCCCAGGCGTCCATCAGCCAGGCCCGCCCGGACCGCGAACGGGGCGTCAGCTCAAGGGACTTGACGTGCCGGAGATCGAGCCCGGCCCGGGTCGCCGCCGTGAGCGGGACGCGCAGTTCCTGCGCCCAGTAGGACGCGGTGCGCGCGGAGCCCGGCAGGCCCGCCATCTCGACCCGGCCCAGCTTCACCCGGCGGTTCGAGGAGTCGGTGACGGACACGTCGAACTTCGTGCCGGTCGTGTTCGGCGGTACGAAGACCCGCAGCGCGAGCTTCTTGGAGCCGTGCAGGGAGAGCGGCTTGGTGGGGGTGACGCGTGCAGCCGTGCCCGGTGCGGACCACTTCAGGTCGACCGCGCCGCGGCCGGTCTCCTTCTCCGTCTCCCACGACGCGAAGTGCGGGGACGAGCCGGGGGTCTCCGGGTCCAGACAGGCCACGGCCGGGTTCGGGTCGATCGCCGAACACAGCCGGGCGCCGGTCACCTTGGCCCCGGCGTTCGGCAGGAAGCCGCCGCTCCGGTGGCCGCCGACCGCGTGGGTGAGCACCCGCGCCGGGTCGGCGGACGGGGCCCGCCTGCCGGAACCGTCGAGCAGCGGAAGCACCCGGTCGTCGTCGGCGACGAACAGCCGGGCGGCCGCGGCGATGTAGGTGGAGCCCGCCTTGTGCTGCTGGGCGGCGGTCAGCCGGGTCGCGGCACCCGGCGAGCAGACCGGGTCGGGCTGCTCCTCGGGGTCGGTCCCGAAGTCGTCCTCGGCCGGGGCCTCGGCCTCACCCGGGGTCCACTCGCTGTTGAAGTAGTTGTGGTTGGCGCCGACCATGTAGACCGCGCTGTGCAGCGCGCTACCCCGGCTGACGCCGCGCGTGCCGTCGACGAACTCCTCGCCCTGGAGGTCCGACACATCGCCGTCGCAGCCCGGCAGCAGGGTCACCGACGGCACGTCGGCGACCGGATTCTGGCCGAAGATCGTCGGTCCGACGAGCACGGTCCCGCGCACCTTCCAGCGCACCGGCCCCCGGTAGCCGTCCTCGGCGGCGGGCGGCGGGTAGAGGCTGTCCATGGCGGCCCGGTTGACGCCCTCACCGCCGCGCGAGTGGCCGACGAGCAGGACCCGGGAGAGGTCCGCCTTGGCCGCCTGGCGTACGACGGCCGGGGCGGTGGAGCGGTGCGCGGTCCAGTCGGCCCAGCGGGCGAGGTGCTGCCGTACCAGCGAGGAACGCGCCTGCGCGCCGGCGTCCTCGGCCTGCCAGTCCTGGGCGTTGATGCCGTTGGCCGAGATCGACACCGTCACATAGCCCTGCGAGGCCAGGAGTTTCTGGTCGCGCAGGTAGCCCTTGTCGCTGGGGATCGGCTTGTAGCCGTCCGCACAGGGCCAGTCGATGGTCACGTCGCCCTCGCTGCCCGGCTTGTAGCAGGTCGCGTGACGGCCGTGCAGGAACAGCGCGAGCGGCCGGCTGCCGGTGGCACCCTTCGGCGCCACCACCTGGGCACGCATCTCGACCGGGGCGGCGAACCCCGGCAGGCGCACGGGGGCGAGGTCGTACTGGCCGCTGACCGTGCGGTACGAGCCGGGCTTCCCGGGGTCGACCCCGTTCGCCGGTGCCTGTGCGGGGAGCCGCACGCCGCGCGCGTCGGACGCGCGCGGCTCGTCGGCCGCCGCGTCCAACCGGCGTCCCGCGGCGGTGACCTGCAGGTCCGTCAGTTCCGTCGACGCGGCCTTGTCGAGGGCGAGCCGGAAGGTCCGCCCGTCCTTCGCGGGTCTCGGCACGCCGAGCAGCCGGTCCCCGGTACGGAACTCGACGCGCGCGTCCCCCATGGGCACGGCCTTCGGCGCGCGCCAGACCAGCTCACGCGCCCCGCGCTTTCCGTCGATCCGCCACCCCGGCGGAAGTCCGTTGTCGTTCGTCGCGCTCAACGGGCCCGCTTGGGAAGGCTGTTGAGCCTGTGCCAGTCCTGGCGAGCCCGCCAGAGCCGCCAGTACCGCCACGGCGGTCACACATATTCGCCGGGCACGGATCAATGGTTCTCTCCTCAAAACCCCGTGCGCAGACGTCCCGTCGGTCCCGGGCGCCTCTCGCGTCCCATAGGAGGGAGGAGGAGTGTCTGTGGGTTGTCTGTGCGGGGCCGTCGTCTTCGGGTGAGCGATGCGATCAAGCCAGTCAGGTCGCGGGGACTAGCGGATCACCCGACGGGGGAAGCGCTTTCCATGAGCCGAACTCCCCACCTCCGCGCGGTCGTCGTCGGTACCGGCCACCGCGCCCAGTTGTTCACCCGCGCCCTCGCGGCACGCCCCGGCCACCGCGTCGCGGCCCTGTGCGATCCCAGCCCCACCCGCATGGCCTTCCACAACCGCCTGCTCGCCGAGGCCGGGGAACCCGCCGCCGCCCAGTGGGAGCCCGAGAACTTCGCCGATCTGCTCGGCAAGGAGGGCATCGACGAGGTCGTCGTCACCACGGTCGACGCCGAGCACGACCGCTACATCGTCCCCGCGCTGCGGGCCGGCTGCCGGGTGGTCACCGAGAAGCCGATGACCGTCGACGCCGAGCGCTGCGCCCGCATCCTGGACACGGTCGGGGCCACCGGCAACTCCCTCACCGTCGCCTTCAACTACCGCTTCAACCCCGTGCACGAGGCGGTCCGCGCCCTGCTCGCCGACGGTGCGGTCGGCGAGGTCCTCTCCGTCCACTTCGAGTGGCTCCTCGACACCCGGCACGGAGCGGACTACTTCCGCCGCTGGCACCGCGAGAAGCGGTACAGCGGCGGCCTGATGGTCCACAAGGCGAGCCACCACTTCGACCTGGTCAACTGGTGGCTCGCCGACGAACCGCAGGAGGTCTTCGGCTACGGGCGGCTCGCGTTCTACGGCCGTGAGGCGGGCGAACGCCATGGCCTGCGCCGCGACTACACCCGGGCCCACGGCGCGGGACCGGCCGCCGACGACCCCTTCGCCCTCGACCTCGCGGCCGACGACACCCTGCGCGCCCTGTACCTCGACGCCGAGCAGGACGACGGATACCTGCGCGACCGCAACGTCTTCGACGGGCCCGTCACCATCGAGGACGACATGGCACTCCTGGTCCGCCACGCCCGGGGCACGACGATGACGTACCACCTCACCGCCTACTCCCCCTGGGAGGGCTACCGGGTCATGTTCAACGGCAGCGCGGGCCGGCTGGAACTTGAGGTCGAGGAAAGCCGCTGGCAGGCGCCCCGGACCAGGATCACCTCGGCGAGCGGCGCGCTGCACGGGGACACCGCGGCCGACCACGCGGGCGGCGCGCGCCTCACCCTGCGGCCCCTGTGGCGGCCCCCGGTCGACGTGCCGCTCGTCACCGCCCACGAGGCGCACGGCGGGGGAGACCCACGCATGCTCGACGCGCTCTTCGGGCCGGTGGACCCCGGTGCGGGACCCGCGAGCCAGGACGCCGGTGCCGCGACGCATCCGACGGCCACCGAACGGGACGGCGCACTGGCGCTGGGCGTGGGCCTCGCCGCCAACCGGTGCTTCGAGACGGGGCGGCCGGTGCGGGTGCGCGACCTGATCCCCGGGGCCTGGTGAGGGCCGGGACCCCGGGCGTCCGCCCGGGTCCGACGACGCGTCAGCTCCAGGCGCGGTAGGGCTCGTCGATCAACTGGAAGACCGGCTCGCCGCGGACCGGGTCCTTGGCCGTCGACATCCGCACCCGGTCACCGCTGTGGATCGCGGCGGGCGGGCCCATGACCCGGCCCCGGACGACGAAACCCTCGGCCAGCTCGATCAGCGACACATTGCGGGCGGCGGGGGTGTTGCGGTGGACCACCGTCGAGTGCCGGACGGTGCCCACGCCCTCGCTGCGTTCCGTGCGCAGGTCGCCGCCCTGGCAGACCGGACACAGCAGCCGGTGGTACATCGCCGTACCGCACCAGGTGCAGCGCTGGAAGAGGATCGCGTCCGTGGCCGGGGCGGCGGGCTCGAGTACGCCCGTCCCGGAGCCGGCTGCCTGACGAGCAATGCCTGAGTGGTGGTACACGCTGGTCAACTCCCTGCGCTCGGCCGGAATCCCACGTGCTCGGGTAACCGTGCACGGACGTGCGCGGCTCCCGTGCCGCCGTGCACGACCGTCAGCGTATGGCACTGAGTGTCAGTCGTAAAGGTACTGCGTACCCTCATCTTCCGTCGGAGTGAGGAACGCGTGATCCGCTGCCCTCCCGGTGGCTGTCAAAGGCCGCATCCGAACCGCCGAGCCCACGGAGCGCCGTACGGCCGGTGCGGCTCAGTCCCGGTCGAGCGTGGACTCGATCTCCTGGACCACCCGCCACAGCGGGGCGCCGCGGCGGGAGACGATCACGACCACGTCCTCGGGCGGCCCGTCGGTGGACGGCGCGCCGGGCGCCCCGAAGGCGGTCTGCACATAGCCGAGCGCGTGCTCCACCGCCTGCTCGGCGTCGCCCTTCCCGTCCGAGCGCAGCCAGGAGCGCAGGGCGTTGTTGTGGGCCGCGGCCACGGCGGCGGCGATCACGTCGGCCCGGAGCGTTCCGTCGTGCAGCCCCTTCAGGCGCCCGCGCAGGTACTCCGCGAAGGAGCGCTCGTAGCGCCACACCACGGACAGCTCGTAGGCGCGCAGGCCGGGCACCTGCTTGGTGAGGCGGTAGCGCTGCACGGAGAAGGTCGGGTTCTCGGTGTACATGCGTAGCACCAGCCGGACCGCCTCACAGACCCGTTCCAGCGGGTCGCAGCCGGGGTCGCTCGCGGCCAGGAAGGCCGTCATGTCGGCCAGGCACCGCTCGTGGTCGGGGAAGACCACGTCCTCCTTGGACGGGAAGTACCGGAAGAACGAACGGCGTCCGACCCCGGCGAGCGCGACGATGTCGTCGACGGTGGTCTGCTCGTAACCCCGTTCCAGGAACAACTGGAAGGCGGCCGCGACCAGCGCGTCCCGCATGGCGGGCTTGGTGGAGCTCATGGTCGCGAACGTAGCACCTGAACCGCCGATATGGCACTGGGTGCAGCCCATTGAGGGAACTGAGTGCCGTTCCTCGCATTGTCGGGCGACCGCCCCACCGCATACGATCGGCGCCCGCCCGCCGAGGAGTCCCGCATGCCCCACCGCCCCGCCCTGCTGTACGTCACCGACCTGGCCTACCAGGCCCGCGGGCGCCGCTACTGCGACGAGGACATCCTCCTCACCTCCCGCCTGAGGGAGGACTTCGACCTCGCCCTGTGCCACCCACGGGACGCCGCCGCGCTGGCCGGCGGCTTCGACGCCGTCGTCGTCCGCAACAGCGGGCCGGTCCTGGCGTACCAGGACGTGTACGACGCGTTCCGCGAGCGGGCACTGCGCAACGGCACGCGCGTGTACAACCCCCTGACCGGCAAGGCCGACATGGCGGGCAAGCAGTACCTGCTCGACCTCACGGCAGCGGGACATCCCGTCATCCCGACCGTCGACCGGGCCGAGGACCTGGACCGGCTGCCGCCGACGGACCGGTATGTAGTCAAGCCCCGACTCGGCGCCGACTCCATCGGCCTGCGGATCGTGTCCGCCGACGAGGTACGCGACCACATCGACGGACAGGTCCTCGTCCAGCCGTGCGTCGACTTCGCCTACGAGGTGTCCTTCTACTTCGTCGACCACGACTTCCAGTACGCCCTGTACGCCCCGCACCCCGACCGGCGCTGGGCCCTGGAGCCGTACCGGCCCACCCCCGAGGACCTGGAGTTCGCCCGGCGCTTCATCGACTGGAACGCCCTCGGCCACGGAGTCCAGCGCGTGGACGCCTGCCGGGCCCCGGGCGGCGGACTCCTGCTGGTCGAACTGGAGGACCTCAACCCGTACCTCTCCCTGGACGCCCTGGACGACACGGGCAGGGACTCCTTCGTCGCGGCAATGAAGGCATCCCTGCACGGGTTCCTCGCCTCCTCGCCCCGGTGAGCGGCAGGCCCCGGGAACAGGGCGCAAGCGCTGAACTCCCGGGCCCGCGGCGCCGTATCACTGGCTGGGGGACGGCCCAGACCCGTGTGCGCGGGGCGGAAGGAGACCAGGATGCCGACACCGTCCGACCGAGGGGCACCGCCGGACAGGACGCCCCTCGAACCCATCCGGGTGCTGCGTCCACGCCGCACCGACGCGCTGGCGGAGCTGATGAAGGACATGCCGCCCCGGGCGGCCGTCGGGTACGAGTCCTTCGCCCTGCCCGGCCCGCCGTCGGGAACGGAGGACGCGACCCAGGAACTGCCACCCGTCAGGAGCGGCCGCGACCGCACCCGGAGCTCCCGTGACATCCCCCGGGGGCGGGTGCCGGGACTGCGCCGCACGGCGATCGCGGCGGCCGTGACGGCGGCCGCGGTGATCGGCTTCGGCTCCGCGCTCCTGCTCGCCGACCGCGGACGGAGCACCGTCGAGGCCGCCCCGCAGCCGACCGCGACCGCCTCGGCGACTCCCACCACCGCCCCGCCGGCTGCCGGCGCCCCCGACCCCGACGGCTCCGGCACCCTCCGTCAGGGAGACAGCGGCCCCCAGGTCACCGACCTCCAGGAACGCCTGCGCCGCATCCCGAACGTCTACGACGACGGCCCCACCGACGGCACCTACGGCACCACCCTGACCGCCGCCGTGGCCCGCTTCCAGCTCTGGTACGGCATCCGCGGCGACGAGGACGGCGTGTACGGCGACGACACACGGCGGGACCTGGAGTCCCGAACCGGAGGCTGATGCAAGAGGATGGTGGCCATGGACGCCTTCATCGACCGGCTCGACCCCGACATGTGCGTCGTGACCGCCGCCACCGACGGCGACCGCGCGGGCTGTCTCGTCGGATTCGCCTCACAGTGTTCGATGGAGCCCGTGCGGTACGTGGTGTGGCTGTCGAAGGCCAACCGCACCTACCGGGTGGCCCGCACCGCGGACCGTCTCGCCGTCCATCTGCTCACCCGCGAACAGCACGGCCTCGCCGAGCTGTTCGGCGGGGAGACGGGGGACCGCACGGACAAGTTCGCCCGGGTCCGCTGGCGGGAGGAGGCCGGCGGGGCCGTCGTGCTGGAGGAGGCCGCGGCCTGGTTCGTCGGCACGGTCGTGCTGCGCGTCGAGGGCGGTGACCACGTCGGGTTCGTCCTGGAACCTGAGGCGTGGGGCGCGCGCGAGGACACCGAGGGCAAGCTGCTGCGGCTGTCCGACGCGACGTCCATCTCGCCCGGCCACCCGGCGGACTGACCCCGGCCGGGGGCATCGGACGCGGCCCGGCGGCTACTCCGGCGCGGACGGGACCCGGATGTCCACGACACAGACGTCGTCGCGCCGATCGCCCCCCAGCACCGAGGCGAGCAGCGGGGCCAGGGATCCGGGCTCGTCCGTGTGGTGGGCCGCGACGGCGGCGGCGAGCCGGTGAAGCCCGTTGTCGATGCCCTCCGAGGGCCTTTCGACCAGGCCGTCGGTGTAGAGCAGGACACGGTCACCCGGCTCCAGGAGACAGCGCGCCTCCTGGAAGTCCGGATCGGAGCACGCCCCCAGCAGCATGCCGAGGGGGCGGTCCAGATAGCGCACCTGTCCGTCGCGCACCAGCAGCGGTGGCGGATGGCCGGCCTGGGCCCAGATCAGGCAGTGCTCGGCGGGGTCGTAGCGGGCCAGGACCATGGTCGCGGTGCCGTGGGAGTCGCGCGAGTGCAGCAGCAGGGTGTTGAGACGCGAGAGCGCCCCGGTCAGTGACGAGCCCGTGATGACCATGCCCTTGGCGGTGAAGCGCAGTTGGGCCATCGTGGCCACGGCGTCGATGCCGTGCCCGGCGACGTCACCGACCACGAACAGGGCGTCGCCGTCGGGCAGTTCGATGGCGCTGAACCAGTCGCCGCCGACGTGGATCCCCGACTGGGCGGGCAGGTAGGCCACTTCGACGCGCAGGCCGGCGAGGCCGACCGGCCGGGTGGGCAGGGGCAGCAGCGCGTGCTGGAGACGGGCGGCCAGGGTCCGCTCGGCGTGCAGCACCCCGTGCTGCGTCACGATCGCCTGCTCGCTCTCCACGAGGGCCAGTTCGGCGCTGCGCTGCGCGGTGAGGTCCTGGACGAAGCCGTGCACCTCGACCGGTTCGTTCCCGGTGTCCGTCACGACCTCGGCGACCATCCGCAGATGGCGGACCTCGTCCCCGGCCCGGATCCGGAACGGGACGTCGAACTGGAGCCCCGAGCGCACGAGTTCCTGCACGGCCTGGGCCAGCACCGGCGCGTCCTCGGGCAGCGCGAGCCCGGCGAGGTCGGCCAGCGGGACCGGTCCGAGCGCGGGGTCCCGGTTCATGACGAGGAAGGTCTGCGAGGACCAGCTCCCCTCGCCGGTCACCAGGTTCCAGTTCGCCCAGCCCAGGGCCCCCAGCCGCTGCACGTCCGCCAGGCGCTGTTCCTGCCGGTCGGAGGAGTCGTGGCGGACCCAGGTGACGACCAGGGCGCCACCGAGGCGGGCCGCGTGCACCGCGTACGTGGACAGTTCGGCGGCGCCGTCCACGACCTCCTGGTAGGCGAACGGCTCGCCCTCGAACGGCTCGCCGGTGGCCAGCGTGCGCAGACAGCCGTGCCACAACGCCTCGTCCGCCATGCTCGGGAAGCTCTCCAGGATCCGCCGGCCGAGCAGTTGCCTGCCGGTGCGGCCCACGACGTCGATCGCCTCCTCGGTGGCGGCGTCGATGCGGTAGTCCTCGACCTCTCCGGAGGGGCCGCGCAGCGGCGTGAGCAGCATCGCCGAGCCCGGCAGCGTGTCGAACACCGGCTGCACCGCGGCGGCCGAGGCGGCGGCGCTGTGCTCGGGCCGGGTGCCGAAGGACCGCAGCCAGCCGGCACAGAGCCGGACGACGGCCCGCAGGAGCTGCCGGGCCTGCGGTGAGAAGGGCCCGCTCCGCGCGCGCAGGACCCCGAGGCAGACCTCGGCCTCGTCGCCGGCCGGCACCGGCAGCCAGGCGCGGGAAAGCCAGCGCTCGGGCGGGTCCCCTATGAGCAGGTGCCGCTCCCGGTCCGTGGCGAAGTCCTCCAGCCAGCGGGGTTCCCCCGCCCGGAGCGCTTCGAGCGCGGGGACGCCCGTCAGCGGCGGAACCCGCGTCCACTGGGCGGCCAGGGTGGCGTCGATGCCGGCGTGGCCGATCAGTTCGAGCCCTCCGGCCGGCAGCGACCGGAAGAGCAGCACCGCGTCGGCGCCGACGTCCGCCGTGAGCTCCTCCAGGAGGCAGCCGGCCAGGTCCTGGGGGGTGGCCACGTGGACGAGGGCCTTGCCGAGGCGGCCGAGCACGCTGAAGCCGTCGTCCAGCTCGCAGGTGTCAGGCCCGGAGGGGACGGCGGTGTCCGACGGGAGGGACCGAGGACCGGCCGGACCGGGGATCGCGGACAGCGGTGCGCCGGGAAGGTCGTCGCCGTCGCGGGGGTCCGTGGGGGCGCCGAGCGGGGGCAGGGCACCGAGGGTGATCCAGCACTCCTCGAGCAGGGTGCGGTTGCCGGCCTTGGCACGCTGGATCAGGTCCTCGCCGGCCGCGTCCGGGGTGCACCCGGTCAGCGCCATGACCGCGCCCTTGGCACGCTCCAGCACCGCAGAGGTGGCGGCCTGGTCCCGCAACCGGTCCATCTCGGCACGTTGTCTGGCCACGACCTTGGCCAGTGCGGCCATGTCGGGTGCGGTGCCGGCGTGCGCAGGGCCGGTCGACTCGCTTGTCACGCCTTGAGCATCGCACATGGGCCAGGTGCCGATCGCACTGTTGGGAACACGCATCCCACACACCGGTGACCCCACCGGTTGACGAAACCGGGCGGCCCACCGGTTCCTGGCGGGGTCAGTGTTCGGGCGGTGGGTAGAGCCACCTTCGCAGCAGTCGGCTCAGCAGGGGCATCACCAGGTAGGTGAGCAGCGGCAGCAGGACCACCGGGAACACCGCGGCCCGCAGCGGCAGTGGCCAGGACGCGGTGCGGGGTGCCACCAGCCACTGGATGAGCAGGGTGCAGGGGAAGGCACCGAGGAACGTGGTCAGCACCATCTTCCAGCGGACCGGGGGCCGCACGGTGGTGCCGGGCAGACTGAACCAGGTCTCCATCCCGGTCGTCGACTGCCGTTCACTGCCGAGTTCCGTGGCGATGTCGTCGATCCTGGCGTGCCAGTCAGCCCGCTCGTCCGATTCCAGCCAGGCGGTGAGCCGGCGCGCGTCGGACCAGCGCAGCACCGCGTGGAAGCGGTGGCCGTCCTCGGGACGCAGCCAGGACACGCCCTCGTTGCCGGGGAACTGTCTGGCGCAGTGGGTGATCCCTCGCGTCCAGCGCTCGAACTCCCGCTCCCGGCCGGGACGCACCTCCCAGGTGAGGACCGTGGTGACCGGGTCGCCGTGGCGTACGTCGGTGGTGCTCATGTTCACCACGGGTCCCACGTACGGCGCGGGTCATGCCCGGCGGGGTGGGTTCAGCGCCCGTGGTGGTGGTCGACCAGGGCCTGGGTGACCGCGCGGATGCTGCGGGCGATGTGCTGGAGCTGGAGCACCTCGGCCGCGTACAGCTTGATCGTGTGCTCGATGACCGACTCCGGCAGCCCGAGCGAGGGCAGGTCGGCCCGGGCCGTCTGCAGGGCGGTGCGGGCGACCCGGATCTCGTGCTGGACCTGGATCTGTGCGTGCCGGGCGAGGAGCACGGTGTGCCGCGTCAGGGCCGGATAGCTCGCGTACCGCGCCGGCACCAGCTCGCGCAGCCACTTGGCCGCGGAGCGCTCCCAGTCGTAGCTGCCGGGTGTCTTGACCTGGCACGGCCAGTCCGGGCCGAGACGGGTGGTGGTCCGCGTGGTCGTCAGGGGCATGGTGTTCGCTTCCGGGTGTGCGGCGTCGTGCGGGTGTTCCGACGGATTGGGCGGCCCCGGCCTAGGGGATGACCGGGGCCGCCATGGGCTCGCGTGCAGGCGAGGCCCTACCGAACACCCCGGGCGCCGACGCGGGTAGGTGACGACGACTGGGGATGTCCGTGAAGGAGCCCTCTCGGGCGGTGTGGGGGTGGGGACGGGGACAGGGGTGCGGACGGTCCCGGAGCGGTCCCGGGGTGATCCGTGAGCAGTATTTATATATGCCGACCGCTTGGCAAGGCGTATGAAAACATTCATGCTCGATTTATTACGGATGGCCCCGTTGTGAAGGCGTATGACCGGGGGTGGGTGGGGTCAGTCCCGCAGGAAGAACTGGTGCTGGTCGGAGATCTGCTCGTACTCCTCCAGCCGTGCCTGGGTGCGCTCCGGGTCGGCGTCGGTCATGGCCTGGAGCAGGGCGGCGGCGATCACGCCGGGCGCCGCGTAGGAGTCGAAGACCAGCCGGGAGCCGGTGCCGGTGGAGAAGAGGACGTCCGCCTCGTCGGCCACGTGCCCGAGCGCCAGATCGGTGACGAGGGCGATCTTCAGCCCGGCGCTGCGGGCGACCCGCAGGGCGGTCAGGGTTTCCTGGGCGTGCCGCGGCATCGAGAACGCGAGCACCCAGGTGCCGCCCGCCTCGCGCGACTGCAACAGGGCGTCGTAGGCGACGCTGCCGCCGCGGGTGACCAGCCGTACGTCGGGATGGATACGGCGTGCCGCGTAGGCGAAGTACTCGGCCAGGGACGCCGAGATGCGCAGGCCCAGGATGGTCAGCGGGGTCGACTCGGACAGCTTGCGGCCGAGTTCGATGACCTGGTCGGGGTCGGCGAAGTCGCGGCGCAGGTTCTCCAGGTTCTCGATCTCCGCGTCGACCGCGGCCTGGAGTTCGTTGCCGCGCGACTCGTCGTCGGTGACCGGTCCGCCGGCGAGGGTGCCGAGCGCGATGGACTGGAGCTTCTCCCGCAGGGCGGGGTAGCCGCTGAAGCCCACGGCCGCGGCGAACCGCGTCACCGAGGGCTGGCTCACGCCCACGCGCTCCGCGAGGTCGGTGATGGAGAGGAACGCCGCCTCGGTGATGTGCTCGATCAGGTACTGCGCGATGCGCCGCTGCCCGGGGGAGAGCCGGGGCCTGTCGAAGAGCGTCCTGAGCTGGGAGGCGGGCGCCGCCTCGGTTTCCGGTGCGGTCTTGCCCGAGGTGATCGCGGATGCCTGTGCGCGTGCCTGCTGCGGCGATGACACCGAGGCGCCTCCTTTGTCTGCCACGGGGAGTCAACATAGCCCACACCCCCCGGTGACCAGCGCTTGTGGGAAAGCGGTCGGCGGGCGCCGATCGGGACGGGTACGCCGCGCCCGAGCGGGAACCCGCCGCTGGGCAAGGCCTTCGACGACACCTGAGGAGCAGCCCCGTATGACGGTCCCCGAGGAAAACCGGCGCAAGACCGGCACCACCGACCGGCTCTTGGACAACCACCACGAGGAGAGCGGGGCCCCCGCCCCCGGCGGCAGCGGCCGCACCCTGCGCGAGGCGTTCGAGGAAGCGCGGGTGGAACCCGACGACTTCGCCCAGGAATGACACCGCACGGGACACCAGAGCTATCGGCAGGTGAGAGGCAATGGGTGCGCTGAGCGCGCTGGAACAGGCAATGGAGCACGGGTGGGAGGCGCTGTGGGCGCGGGTCGTCGACCGCGAACCCGTCGAACTCCTCGACGCGCTGCGCAACGAGTGCGACAGCAACGTGGTCGTGTGCAGCGAGAGCAGGGTGGTGGTCCCGAACGCGTACGACGTCGAGCTCGCCGACTTCGCCTACGACGAACTGGTGCGCCGGGACAGCGATGTGGGCCAGGAGCTCACGGACAGTCTGGCCCGGCACGGTGAGCGGCAGGGCTACGAATGGGCGGGTCCGCTCACCGTGCACATCTCCAGGTCCGACCAGGTGCCCAACGGCCGTTACCGCGTCACGAGCGCGGCGATGCCGCACGTGAGCGCCGAGGGATTCCAGCAGGCGCCGCGCTGAGCGGACGCGGGCCACGCCCGCCGCGGTGGTCATCGGCGGTAGATCGTGATCGAGTGACCGACCTCGTCGACGGGACGGCTGGTGTCGATCAACTCGGCCAGCCTGCCCTTAGCCTTGGCGACCGAGGAGTCGGAGACGACCAGCAGCCCGCGCACGTCGTCCACCGGCACCTCGCGCGGATCGCCCGCCTCGATGCCGTAGGAGGCGGGCACGCCGCTGCCCTTGTAGACGAGCCAGATCCGCTCGTCCGGGTACCGCTCGCGCAGCCGGTCGGCGAGCCGGCCGAGGTCCTGGCCCCAGTCGACGTTGGAGTCGTGCAGCCGCAGATGGGTGCGGGCCGGTCCGCCGAACGCCTCGTTGGAGTACGGCAGATAGTAGGGAAAGGTCCGCACGGAACTGACCGCGACGAACAGCACCAGCGCCCCGGTCACGACCGTCGCCCAGCGCCGACGCACCGCCAGGACACATCCGGCGGCCACCGTCAGGAACATGGGCAGGAAGAGCGTGTACCGGGTGCCGAAGTCGCGTGACCCGGTCATGGCGGCGGCGAGCAGCACCCCGGCGGGCACGAGCAGGTACGGAGCGGCGGGCCGCAGACGTCGTACCGCCAGGAGCACCACGGCGCCCGCGACCCACAGCACGAGCAGGCCCAGCGGGGTCTTCACCAGGAGCGCGGCCGGCAGGTAGTACCAGAGGTGTCCGGTGTACAGCCGCCCGAACAGGAAGCCCTCCCAGGGGTGGTTCTCGAAGCGGAACTGGACGCGCATCCCGTCCGCGTAGGCCTGCGGGAACGGCAGCAGATCGACGACGGTCCCCCGCAGCCCGCGCACCACCGGCACCTGGTCCTGTGCGGCCCCGCGCAGCCGGGGATCGACCACGAGATACGACGCCCATACGACGGCGACGGCGGTCAGTGTCAGGACCGCGGCCCCGGCGAGCACGCGCAGCAGTCGCCGGCGGGTCTCTTCACCGCGACACGCGGTCCACACCGAGAAGGCGGCCAGGCCCAGCAGGACCGGCACGGCGGGCAGCGCGCTCATCTTCGTCGCCAGGGCCGCCCCGAGCGCCAGACCGGAGAGCGGCACGTACCGGCGCGGGCGCGTGCGGGCCCGCCACAGCAGCCACACCGAGGTGAGCAGGAAGCCGGCCATGGGCACGTCGAGCGTGGCCAGCGAACCGTGGGCGACGACGTCGGGGGAGAAGGCGTACAGGGCGAGTGAGGCGAGGCCCGCCGCCCGTCCGGCGAGTTCGCGGGCGAAGGCGAACACGACCAGTCCGAACAGCAGGGTCAGCACGATCACCGGGAGCCGGGCCCAGAACATCAGCTGCCAGGGGTCGTTGCCCGACTCGTACAGCAGATGGGGGCCGAGGTCGATCTGGGGCCCGTCGAACGCGGTGTCCACGTGCGGGTCGGCGATCGCCACCCCGGCGGCGATCACGAGCTTGCCGAGCGGCGGGTGTTCGGGGTTGTAGCGGATGCCCAGACCGTGCAGGTACTCGGCGGCCGTGGCCACGTAGACCGGTTCGTCGATCGTGGGGGTCTGCTGCACGGCGGTCGTCACCATGACGGCCGCCATCTGCGCGAGCAGCACGACGACGAGGAGCGGCACCAGCCACCACCGTGCCGGTCGCGGTCGCCGCACCTCGTCGTCGCGGGTCCCGGACTCGGGGACCGTGTCCAGGACCGTCTGCTGCTCGCTCGCCATCATCCGCCCCGCGCTGAGGCCGGCACGGCGGCGGGAGCGATCCGGGGGCACCTCATGGGGGCCACTCTCGCATCAGCTCCCGCCCCGCGGGCGTCACCGCTTCAGGAGTCGTACCGACAGACCTTCCGCCGTGTAGACGGGTACGGCCCGCAGCGTGTCGGAGTTCAGTTCGACGCGGTCGAACTGGCCGCGCAGGCCGTGGGAGCCGAGAACGCGGACCGTGTGGCCGGCCTTCGGCGGCCTGTGCGCGTCCAGCTTCAGCGACAGCACACTGCCCGCGCCGAGCACCGCGCGCCGGGTCACCTCCAGGACCGGCTCCTGGCCCGAGCGCAGCGTCAGCTCCAGCGCGCCGGCCTCCTGGCTGTAGGTGCCGTGGACCTGGAGGGACTTGCCGCCCAGCGTCAGCCTGCCGCCCTGTACTCGTACGTCGCCGTGGCCGAGCGCGTGGGCCGAACCGGCGACCAGCCCGCCGTCCTTCAGCACGGTCCCGCCGGTGTACCGGTTGTGCCCCGTCAGGGTGAGCGTGCCGCTGCCCCTCTTGGTCAGACCGCCGCAGCCCTCGATGTCGTTGCGCCAGGCGTCGGCCGCGTGGAAGCCGCCCGAGGCCGCGTCCAGCGTGACGGTGACATCGGAGTCGAAGGAGCCGTAGCCGTCCGCCGCGGCGAACAGGTTGAGCCGGCCCCACTGCTCGAAGCCGTCCAGCAGGACATAGCCCGAGGGCAGTCCGGTGGTCCGCAGCACCTCACGGCGCTGCGCCGCGTCCAGGTACGGCAGCCGCGTCTCCAGCAGCACCTCGGCGCCCTTGGGCACGTCGAAGGGCTGGTTGCCGCCGTCCCGGTGCAGCACATAGGTCAAGCGGGGCTTGACGGAACGGGCGTTGGCGTCCCGGTCCGCGTACGCGTCGGCGGCGTCCGAGTGGGCGTAGGCGAAGAGCGTGTCGGCCGTGGTGCCGGTCTGTTCGGTGAAGTACTTCAGCGCCTGCGCCCGCGCCGCGGCCTTGAGACCGGCGTTCGCGGGGTCGGCCAGCGTGGCGGCGGCCAGCGCGGTGGCCATGATGCGGCCGCCCATGACGTCGACCGTCGAGTGCATGCCGGACATGATCCGGGTGTGGCTCAGCTCGAAGGCGCGCGTCACCAGTTCCTGGAAGCGCTCGGGCACGGCGTACGCGAAGGCCAGGCCCGCCAGGTGGAAGGCGTTGGTGTGACCGCTGGGGAAGCCGCCGTCGTCCACCGGGGAGGTGCTGCGCTGACGCAGGAGCTGGGGGGCGACGACCACCGCCGAGTCGTAGACCGGGTAGCCGAGCGCGTCCTTGGCGCCGGTGTCGACGACCTCGCTGTTCTCGTTCATGCGCCACGGGCGCGGGTACTGGAAGGAGTACTTGGCGGGGTTGCCGGAGGCGTACGGGCCGCGCACGGTGTCGACCAGCTTGGCCACCTGGCCGAGCGAGGAGTCGTAGGAGCCCGCGCCGAGCGCCGAGCCCGCGGGGGCGTCGGCCGGGACCGCGTCGCTGATCGTGGTCGGCGGGGTGGTGTCGGGCGCGCTGGTGATCGAGGTGACCGCCTTGGCGCCGGACCGGTAGAGGCCGGCGAGCGGACCGAGGCCGCCGATCATGGCGTAGCTCTGGTGCTGGCGGTCGTAGAGGAAGGCCTCCTTGGCCTGCGCCTCGGTGCGCGCCTGGGTGACGCGGGCGCAGTAGCGCATGTTGGCGCGGAGTATCGCGGGCCTGAGCGGTGTGCCCGTGTTCCAGGCGTCGCCGGTCTTCCACACCCGGGCGAAGCCGCCGAGGGCCCGCACCACGGCGTTGGTCTCGGCCGTCAGGTTCGCCATGACGTTGGACTTGTAGTCGTCCACGAACGCGACCGTGGCGGTGGCGGCCTTGGCGTCCGCGGCGCCCAGCCAGGAGGCGAAGGTGGGCGCGGCCAGGACACCGGCCGAGGCACCGAGGGACGTTTTGAGGAATCCCCTTCGCTTCATGGCGCGTTCGGTGAGCGGCGCGGGGGAGTGCTGCCCGGCGGATGACGGCATGGGTGTGCCTCTCTCTGGAGTTCTGCGGCCCTGCGGCCGGGGAGGGTGGTGCGGACGCGACTCATGATGCGCCTGACGGCCTGTGCGCCGAACGCGCTTTCTGAAGTCGTACGAGCGAAGATCTACGGGCGAGTCATGTCGGATCGGCGCGGACTCGGCGTCCGGCGGATGTCACAGAAGTGAACGGGCCATCGCCACCGCGCCGTCCACGGGCGGTGCCCGCAGGGGACGCGGGCGTGCCGACGGCACGCTGTCGGCCAGCGCCGCCACGAAGGCGTCGTGCAGCGAGGGCTGGGCGAGGACGGTACTGCCCGCGACCACGACGTCGTCGACCATCACCCCGCGTGCGGCGAGCCGTTCGACGAGCGCGGCCAGAGCGCGGCCCGCCTCGGCGATCACGGTGCGGGCGAGCGGGGAGCCGCCCTCGGCGGCGGCGAAGACGGCCGGTGCGTGGCGGCCCCAGTCGGCGGAGGCGGACGTGGCGTGCTCCAGTGCGGCGCCGAGCGCGGGTACTTCGGGGACGTCGAATCCGGAGAGCAGACCGAGTGCCAGCGGGTCGGGCTCCTCGCCGCGGTCGTGCGCCGCCCATACGGCACGTACGGCCTCGCGGACCAGACCGGCGGCGCCGCCCTCGTCGCCGAGGAGCGCGCCCCAACCGCCGACCTGGACCGGTGTGCCGTCGGCGAAGCGGCCCACGGCGACCGAGCCGGTGCCGGCCACCAGGCCGACCCCCTTGTCCAGTCCCGCGGCGGGGACGAGCAGTTCGGCGTCGCCCACGACCAGGGCGGGCGCGTCGAAGTGCAGTTGGAGAGCGGTGCGGATCTGCGCGCACTGGCGCGGGGTCTCACAGGCGTGCCCGCCGACGGCGAGGGCGGACGGGCGGGCGCCCGCGGGAAGCGCCGCGGCGGCCAGCGCGGCCAGCCAGCCGGCGGCGGCCACGGGGTCGTGCGGCCGCCAGCCGCTGCTGGAGCGGACGTGATCGGCCACCAGGGCGTCGCCCGCGAACGCGCGGAGCTGTGTCTTGGTGCCGCCCACGTCGATGCCGACAACCAGGGGTGCGGTGTCCTGCACGGAACCTCTTTCGTCGTTGCGCTGTGTGCTGCGACGGTGGGCGAACCGTGCCGGAGGGCAAGGAAGTTGGGCTCTAGTGAAGCCCCGGGACGGGCTTCTGACGGACCACGGCAGGCGAGTACCGTGACGTTCGTTAGGAAGTTAACTAACGAAGTACAGTGCGTGTCAATAGGCGTCACGCGCCCGGCTTCCCGGACCCCCCGTCCCGGGCGGGAACGCAGGACGCCGAAGCAACCCGTCGCCGCCTCCCGCCGAGCCGCTCGGCCCGGGAGACCGGCCTGTGACCTGGGGGAAGTGTGGAACACGACGTGGCGAGAGCCCCCCGTCTGACCGAGAGCGCAAGCGCCGTATTCGCCGTGCTCGCCCAGGCGGGCACGGCGACCCGGCCGCAGCTCGCGAGCCTGGCGCGCCTGTCCAAGCCGACGGTCTCCTCGGCCGTCGCCGAACTGGAGGGCGTCCACCTCGCGGCCCACTCCGGCACCTCCTCCGGCGGTACGGGCCGCAGCGCCGCCGTGTACCGCCTCGGCCCCGCCGCGGGCGCCGTGCTCGCCGTCGACCTCGGCCCGGCCCTCACCCGGGTCCGCGGCTGCGCCCTGGACGGCACGCTGCTCGCCGAGGCCACCGGCCCCCGGGACGAGGCCGCCGACGTGGTCCGCGACGCCCTCTCGGCGCTGCCCCCCGACGCCCCGCTGCGCACCATCGTCGTGGCCGTCGGTGACGTCACCGCGCCGCAGCGGATGCGCCCCGCCACCGCCAAGGCCGGACCCGTCTTCGACGCCATGACCGTCGCCCTGCCCGCCGGGGTCCCCGTCCACCTGGAGAACAACGTCAACTGCGCCGCCCTCGCCGAACTGCACGAGGGCGCGGCGCGCGGCCGGCACACCTTCGGCTACCTGCGGATCGGCGTCGGTATCGGTCTCGGCATCGTCGTCGGGGGACACGTGCTGGCCGGGGCCAACGGCGCCGCCGGAGAGCTCGCCAGGCTGCCCTACCCCTGGGACGACGGCCTGGAGCCCCGGCACGAGGCCCTGGAGGAGTACATCGGGTCCCGCTCCCTGCTGCGCCGGGCCGCCGAGGCCTGGCCGGACACCGACGGCAGCTGCCCCCGCACCGCCGAGCAGCTCTTCGCCCGGGCCGCGGAGGGCAGTGCCGCCGCCCGCGCGATCGTCGCCAGACACGCCGTGGACGTGGGCCGGCTGGCCGCCGCCGTGACCGCCGTACTGGACCCGGGACTGCTCGTGCTGGGCGGCAGCACCGGTGCGTATCCGCAGCTCCTGCCCGGTGTGCGGGCCGAGCTGGAGCGGCTGAGCTGGCCCACCGAGGTGGTCAGCAGCCAGGTCGGTGATCTCGGCACCGTCGTGGGCGCCGCACGGCTCGCGGTCGCCCGAGGAGTCCAAACCGTGACCCAGGCGGCGCGGACGAAGGATTGACGGTTTCGGACTCGGTCTGCCAATGTCCGGACAAGCGCTTTCTAAGTCGGCCGGGACGCCGGCTTGGGCGAGCGTCCCGCCCGTACTCGACGTACGGCAACCGCACGAGGGCGAGCCCGTGCGGTGACGGCCACAGCGGCCGGGGACCCTCACCTGTCAGGATGACGCGGCCGGGCGAGGCCGCGCCCTCGGAAAGCAAACCTCCTGCAAACTGCACCAGTGCCGCCTCGGTCGGCGCCGTGCTCCGTCCCCTACGACGAAAAAAAGGGATCGAAGATGACCACTGTGGGTGTGCGGCGCTCTAGCCGTCTCGGCCGCGGCGGCATGCGCCGCCTGGTTTCCCTCGCTGCCGCCGCCTCGGCGGGTGCCCTGCTGCTCACCGCCTGCGGGGGCGGTGGCGACTCCGGCGGGACCTCCAAGTCCCTGACGTTCTGGATCTCCACGGTTCCGGGGCAGGACGCGGGCTGGAAGAAGATGGTGGCGCAGTACAAGAAGGAAACCGGCGTCAACGTCAAGCTCGTCAACATCCCCTACGACGGCTACACCACGAAGCTGCACAACGCCGCGCAGGCCAACTCCCTGCCCGACGTGGCGACCGTGCCGGCGCTGGACCCGATCTGGTCGAGCAAGCTGATCGACCTCAAGTCCATCGCCGACAACAAGACCAACAAGATCAACGGCAACTTCGTCGCCAAGGACTCGTCCGGGAAGGTGCTGGCCATCCCCTCGGACGTCACCGCGTCCGGCATGTTCATCAACAAGTCGCTGTTCGAGAAGGCCGGCGTCTCCTTCCCGACCTCGCCGTCGAAGACCTGGACCTGGACCGACTTCATCGCCGCGGCCAACAAGGTCCGCGACAAGACCGGCGCCAAGTACTCCCTGACCTTCGACCAGTCGCCGTCCCGGCTGCGCGCCATGGTGTACGAGATGGGCGGCAAGTACGTCCACGCGGACTCCGCCGGCAAGTTCTCGGCGGACGCGGCGACCAAGAAGGCCGTGAACACCTTCGTCGGCTGGAACGACGACAAGACCATGCCGAAGTCGGTGTGGACGTCCGGCGCCGACCCGTCCGCCATGTTCCAGAGCGGTGACGTCGTCGCCTACTGGTCCGGTGTGTGGCAGGTGCCCGCCTTCGCGGACAGCATCAAGAAGTTCGAGTGGGCGAGCGTCCCGACCCCCGCCCAGCCGGTGCAGGCCAGCGACGTCAACAGCGGCGGTCTGACGGTGGGCTTCAACAACAACGGCGACGCGGCCAAGGCCGCGACGAAGTTCCTGTCCTGGCTGTACGAGCCGGCCCACTACCAGGCGCTGTGCGAGGCGTCCGGCTTCCTGCCGGTCGAGAGCGGTCTGAACCCGAAGTACCCCTTCAAGTCCGAGGCGGCACAGGCGGCGTTCAAGCTGTACAACGAGTCGATCCCGCTCTACGCCCCGATCTCCGGCTACTTCAACACCGCGCAGACCAACTGGGTGCTGAAGGGCAAGAGCCTCACCGAGGACCCGACCAAGACGGAGCTCGGCAAGGCGATCAACGGCCAGCAGTCGGCCGACAAGGCCCTGCAGAACATCGTGGACGGCTACAACCAGCAGGTCGGCGGCTGATCGCGGGCCGCAGGGCCGGGCGGCCGGGGTCGCGATCCCACCGCCCGGCCCCGGCGCCCGCGTGAGGCCG
This sequence comes from Streptomyces sp. NPDC006335, assembly GCF_040612795.1. Classification (NCBI taxonomy): domain Bacteria; kingdom Bacillati; phylum Actinomycetota; class Actinomycetes; order Kitasatosporales; family Streptomycetaceae; genus Streptomyces; species Streptomyces sp. NPDC006335. The sequence goes on along the minus strand of NZ_JBEXQX010000011.1, from coordinate 136,633 downwards.
GGCTCATGGCGTGAGCCCGCAGGAATCCATTCCACCAGCACGGAGTCAGGAAGATGACAAAACGCGCCTCGGACGTGTCCGTGAGCCCGCCCAGGAGACGCAGTAAGTACACCCTTGCGCCGCTCGTCCTCATCGCGGCCAACGTCGTGCTCTTCTCGCTGTTCTTCGTCTGGCCGGCGGTGATCGGGCTCGTCTACTCCTTCACGAACTACACGGGTGTGGGGGCGTTCCAGTTCGTCGGACTGGACAACTACAGCAACCTGTTCGGGGACTCCACGTTCTACGACGCGCTGTCCCGCACGCTGCTGTACACCGTGCTCGTCGTTCCGCTGAACTTCGTGCTGTCGCTGCTCGTCGCCAACCTGGTGGTGAGCAAGCAGGCCAAGGGCGCGTCGATCGCCCGGGTCGTCTTCTTCGTGCCGTGGCTCATCTCGCCCATCGTCGTCGGTGTCCTGTGGCGGTGGCTGTTCGGTGAGAACTTCGGACTGATCAACTACGTCATCGAGAAGTTCGGCGGGAACGCCATCGCCTGGCAGTCGAACGCGGACCTGTCGCTGGGCGTCGTGGTCATGGCGGGCGCCTGGTGGGGAACGGCCTTCTCGATGCTGCTGTTCATCGCCGCGATCAAGAACGTGCCGGTGTCGTACTACGAGGCCGCCTCGCTCGACGGCGCGGGCCCCTGGCGCCAGTTCATGAGCATCACCCTGCCGAGCATCGCGCCGACCTCCTTCATCGTGATCCTGCTCAACACGATCAACGCGATGAAGGAATACCCGCTCTTCCTCGCCCTCAACAACGGCGGACCGGGCACCTCGAACAACCTGCTGGTGCAGTACATCTACCAGACCGGCTTCAAAACGGGCCAGATCGGCTACGCGAGCGCCGCGTCGTTCGTGCTCATGCTCATCCTGATGGCCGTCGCGATCATCCAGTTGATCGTCAACCGGCGGATGGAGAACCGATGACCACCACAGACCTTCCCCGCCCGGTCGACGCCGGTCCCGGACGGGCCGTCTCCAAGAAGCGGCCCCGCAGAGCGAGCAACGGTGGGCTTCGGTCGGCGGTGTCCGCGACGACACTGCTGTGGATCCTGGCGGCCCTCTACGGTCTGCCGGTGCTGTGGTTCGTCCTCAGCTCCTTCAAGCCCGCCGGGGACCTGTTCTCCCTTCCGCTGACGGTGCTTCCGCACAACCCCACCCTGTCGGGGTACAAGGCGGCCTGGGACAGTGCCAACTTCTCCCAGTACTTCATCAACACGACCATCGTGTGCGTGATCACCACGGTCCTCACCGTGGGAGCGAGCTGCTGCACCGGGTACGCGCTGGCCAAGTACGACAACAAGTGGCTCAAGGCGTTCTTCCTGTGCATCCTGGCCACCACGATGCTGCCGTCCGAGGTCATGCTCGCCCCGGAGTTCCTGGTCGTCCGTGACCTCGGCCTCTACAACTCCTTCGGCGGCATCATCCTCCCGGCCGTGCTCACCGCCACCGGATGCTTCATGTTCCGCCAGTTCTTCCTGACGGTCCCCGACGAGCTCATCGAGGCCGCCCGCATCGACGGCGCCCGCGAACTGTCGATCTTCCTGCGGATCATGGTGCCGATCTCCCGGCCCATCATGCTGACGCTCGCCATCCTGTCGTTCCAGTGGCGGTGGAACGACTACATCTGGCCGCTGCTGATGCTCAACGACCCCGACAAGTTCACCGTGCAGATCGGCATCCAGAGCCTCGTCGGCGCGCAGAACATCAACTGGTCGGTGCTGCTCGGCGGATCGGTCATCTCCATGATCCCGCTGATCCTCGTCTTCCTGGTGTTCCAGCGGTACGTCATGAACGCCGACATCAACGCCGGACTGAAGGACTGACCTTGCCCCACCCGCTCGACCACGAGTTCGTCCGGTCGGCGGCCCGCGCCGCCGACCGGTCGGCCGCACCCCTGGCGGCCGACCCGGACATGGAACCCGTCGGCGTTCCGCACCGGGGTCTGGCGCGGCGGGTGAAGACCCTGATCGCGGCGTACCGTTCCCCGGACTCGGCACTGCACGGCAGCGGACGGGCGGTCGCCGCCGCGATGACCCACCTCCGCGCCCTGCGGGCCGTGCAGACGCCCTCCGGTCTCTTCGCGGGCGGCGACAACGTCCAGTCACCGCCCGACTCCGCGTTCACCGTCAACGACGTGTGCGACGCGTACGTCCTCGCCGCCGACGCGGGACCGGGACTGGCCGAGGTGACGGCCGCGCTCGCCGAGATCGCCGGCGCTGCCACCGTCCCTCTCCTGACCGGTGGCGTGCACACCCCGAACCACCGCTGGGAGCTGAGTGCGGCCCTCGCCCGGCTGCACCGGTCCTTCCCCGACGACCGGCTCCTCGCCCGCGCCGAGGAGTGGCTCGCCGAGGGCGTCGACATCGACACGGACGGCCTGTACTCGGAACGCAGCGCCGTCTACGCGTCCATCGTGACCAACCCGGCGCTGCTGTTGCTGGCCGAGGTCCTCGGGCGTACCGACCTCCTGGACGCCGTCGAACGCAACCTCACCACGACCCTGGACCTGATCAGGCCGGACGGCACGGTGGAGACCGTCCACTCGCGACGGCAGGACCAGAATGTGTCGTTCGCGCTGTGGCCGTACCTGCCGCACTACCGGCTGCTCGCGATCCGTACCGGCCGGGGCGACTTCGCCCGCGCGGCCCGCCTGGCGGCCGCCGACGGCATCGACGACCCCGACCTGCTCGCCCAGACCCTCCTCACCCCGGATCTGTGCCGCGCGCTGCCGGCCCCGGACGCGGAGAAGCTCCCGCGCGACCGGTTCCTGTCCACCGCACGCCTGGCCGCACACGTCTCGGCCACCGCGCACACCGTGGTGTACGGCGGCTCCGACGTGCCCGAGCACCGGCGCATCCGTTCGGGCCTCGCCTGCAACCCCACCTTCCTGCGCATGTTCGCCGGTGCCGCCGTCCTCGACGCGGTCCGCCTCTCGCGGGCTTTCTTCGACCTGGGCCCGTTCCGTGCCGCCGCCATGGAGCAGCTCGCCGACAACCGGTACCGGCTCACCCAGACCCTCACCAATGCCTACTACCAGCCGCTCCCGAAGGACCGCAGGCGCGACGACGGCGCCTACCGCCTGGTGGACGAAGGCCGCTTCTCCGCGGCGATGGCCTTCCCCGACCGCCCTCAGGACGAGGTCTCCCACACGACCCGGGTCGAGGTCGACCTGCGGGACGACGGGGCCGACCTGCGGATCGACATCAGCGGCCCACCGGTGCCCTGGGCCCTCGAACTGACCTTCCGGCCGGGCGGCGAGCCGCAGGGCGCCGTACCGCTCGGCGACGGAAGCTGGTGCCTGACCACCGAGCCGTCGACCTACCGCGTCGGCGACGACGAGATCCGGGTCGAGGCCGCCGTCGAGACGGGCGAGCCGCTCGTCGGGCCGGACCGGACCGACGTACTGCGCTATGACCCGGGCCAGGACTACACGGTGGTCGGCGGCACCGACGCGACCACCGGAAACCGCGTCTACCTCGGTGGGCACGGACCGCAGACACTGACCCTCACCCTGCGCGCCACGACCGTCCCAGGCATGAAGGACTGATTCCCGTGCACCTCCCTCGTCAGTTCGGCCCGCTGCACGACCTGCCGGACACCCCGGAGGCCTACGACGAGGTCCTCGCCGACGTCACCGAGCAGGCCCTGTCCCGGCTGACGCCCGAGGGCAACCTCGAACACCCCGACTGCGTCGACGACATCGGCGACACCTCGCTGGGCATCACCTCCCTGCTCGCGTTCGCCTGGCAGCGCGGCAAGGACCCGAGGCTGCCGGAGGCGGTCGGCCGCAGTCTCGGCTTCCATCTGCGCGAGCGGGTGTACACCGACGACAACCCGGGCTACCCGAACCTGAAGGTGCGCAACTCCGGGCTGCCGTACGCCCGTTACACCCTGGCGGCGGGCGCCCACCCCGTCGGCGACTGGCCGAGTACGGTGTGGGCGCTGCTCCAGGCGGTCAACGTGCTGGACGCGGCGGAGGGACTCGTCGACGACGACCAGCGGGCCGAACTCCTCGACGTGGCGCGCGGATACTGGCGCTGGCTCACCGAGGCCACCTTCTTCAACCCCCAGGAGGCCGGCAACCAGGCGATCGGCTGCGTGGTCGGCGGCCTGATGCTGGCGGCCCATCTGCAGGGTGCGGAGGCGAAGTCGGTCCGCGCGCGGGCGCTGCGGCTCTACAGCGAGGAGATCCGCGCCCACCGGGTCACGGACCGCGGCGCGGCCCTGCCGCCCGAGCACGGCGGTGCCTACGACAACAACTACGGCCCGATCTCCCTGTCCTTCCTCGCCCAGGCCCACCGGGTCAGCGGCGAGGAGGTCTTCGCCGAGGACGGCGACACCCTGGCCCGCTACATCGACGCCCGGCTGACCAACGGCGGCTTCGACAACGGCGGCCCGCGCTACAGCGAGCAGCACTCCGCCTTCGAATCGGTCCTGGGCCTGCGCTACTTCGGCGCCCGCATCGGCGCCGACCTCGGCCGCTACCGGGGCGACTCCCGCTGGGGCCGGTACGCGGTCAAGGCGGACGGGGGAGTGGACGGCCACTTCGCGTGGATGCTGGTCTGGCAGATCCAGGACACCACGCGCTGGCACCGCGAGCCGTCCACGGCGACCTCCCGCCACCAACTGCGGGGCGGCGGTGTCTCGGTGGCCTTCGACTCCCACATGACACCCGCGGTCGTGGAGGCCGCCGGCACCTACTACCTGCCCGCGGCCGTCAACCGCCAGCACGGCTTCGGTCCGGTCGCCGACGGCTTCCTGATGTGCCGCCCCATGGGCGAGGTCCGGGTCCGTGACCTGCGCGCCGACGGCCTCGTGGCCAAGCTGGTCACCAAGCCGGTCGTCGGCCGCGACCACGTCCTGCGCCACATCCAGTCCCTGTACGTCACCGACGGCACCAGCCTGTGGACGGCGGTCGCCGTGGAACGCCTGCCCGGCACGCCCTACCTGCTGGCCGGACTGCCGTACGCCGAGGACGACGGCGACAAGGTGCGCCGGACCGCCCAGGGCGAGGTGGCCTCCGTGGGCGCCCTGCGGCTGACCCACCCCGAGGCCGAGGGCGTCGACCACTTCGACGCCCGCTCGGCCACGACCCAGGAGCAGGCCGCCTTCGCCCTGGCCGCCGACCCCCGCGGCTACGGCAACCCCGACGAGGGCTGGCGCCACCTGGTCAGCTCCACGGCCCTGGAGGCGGACCCGGTCCCGGACGCGCCGGACGACCTGCACGCCTTCGCCGTGCGCTACGGCCCCGGGGGCACCTTCTCGGCGACCTTCACCCGCGACGGCGCCGGACTGACGGTACGCACCGAGGCGTTCACGGCAAGGATCGGCGACCCGGCCGGCGACGAACACGGCGAGCCGGAGCTGACGCTGTCCGCCTGCTGAGGAACCGGGGCCGGGCCGACTTCACCTACCGGTGTCCACGCGCGGCAGCGCCGTCACCGGCACCACCAGGTCGGCCCGGTCCCGGGTCGCCGCCACCAGCTCCGCGTTGCGCTGGTCCGAGCGCGTCACCCACGCCACCGCCTCGGCGTGGGTCTTGCCGAACTCCTCGTGCCGGGCGACCAGTCGGCGCACCCGCTCACCCTCGTCGAGGGCGCAGAACCACACCTCGTCCAGGGCGGGCCGGACCCGCCTCCACGCGCCGGTGTCGAGCAGCAGGTAGTTCCCCTCGGTCACGACGAGCCGGGCCGTGGGCGGCACCGGGATGGCCCCCGCGAGCGGCTGCTCCAGCACGCGTTCGAAGCCGGGCGCGTACACGACGTCCTCGTCCGTCTCCTCGCGCAGCCGCCGCAGCAGGGCCGCGTACCCGGCGGCGTCGAAGGTCTCTGGTGCTCCCTTGCGGTCGCGCAGCCCGAGCCGGTCCAGTTCCCCGTCGGCGAGGTGGAAGCCGTCCATGGGGACGTGCGCCACCCAGGGCTCGCCCGGGCCGTTCAGGGCCCGCACCAGATGCTCGGCCAGGGTCGTCTTGCCCGCACCGGGGGAGCCGGCGATGCCGAGGACGGCCCGCCTCCCCGGCTCGGCGAGGGAACGCGCGCGGGTCACAAGGTCGTCGAAGGTCAGCGGCACACGCCGAGTGTGTCATTCGAAGACTTCGGGTCGGCCAGGCACCCTGGAGGGCGCAAGGGGGAGAAAGGAGCCCCAGCCGTGCCCCAATACCACGACGAGTCCGGCGCCCCGCACACTTCGGGCGCTTCCGACGCCTCCGACGAGGCGCAGATCCGAGCCCTCATCACCGGATGGGCCGCGGCCGTCCACCGCGGCGACCTCGCCGGTGTGAGCGCGGACCACGCCCAGGACATCGTGATGTTCGACGTGGCGTCGCCCCACCACGGCATCCGGGGCCTCGCCGCCTACCGTGCGGCCTGGCCGCCCCTCCTCGCGTGGCAGGCCCAGGGCGCCCGCTTCGACATCGAGTCCCTGCACGTCACCGCGGGCACGGACGTCGCGTACGCGCACGCCCTGGTGCGCTGCGGCACCCCGGAGGAAATCGCCGCCCACCCCGGATTCCGGCTCAGGCTCACCTTCGGCCTGCGCAAGGAGCGCGGCCGCTGGCTGGTGGCCCACGAGCACCACTCCTTCCCGCACGACTGAATCCGCCTGTTGGCGCGGCGTCTGACAGGGAACCGGGTTCTGTATGACGGAGCTCGGTCTGCCAGAAGAGATCAAGGCCTGCCTGTTCGACCTCGACGGGGTCGTCACCAGGACGGCCGTCGTGCACGCGGCCGCCTGGAAGGAGATGTTCGACGCGTTCCTGCGCGCCCGCGAGGGCGAACATTTCCGGCCATTCGACGACCACGACTACGACGAGTACGTCGACGGTCTGCCGCGGGCCGACGGTGTGCGCACCTTCCTCGCCTCCCGCGGCATCGAACTGCCGGACGGGAAACCGGACGACCCCCCGGGCGCGGAGACGGTCCACGGCCTCGGCAACCGCAAGAACGCCCTCGTCCTGGAGAAGATCCGCACGGACGGCGTCGAGGCCTACGACGACACCCTGGCCTACATCCGGGCCGCCCGCGCCCAGGGACTGCGCACCGCGATCGTCTCGTCCAGCGCCAACTGCCGTGACGTGCTGCGCGCGATCGACGCCGAGGACCTCTTCGACGTACGCGTCGACGGCGTGGTCGCGGCCGAGCGCGGGCTGCCCGGCAAGCCGCGCCCCGACACCTTCCTCGCCGCCGCCCGCGACCTGGGCCTGGACGCGCCCCGGTCCGCCGTCTTCGAGGACGCCCTCGCCGGCATGGACGCGGGCCGCTCGGGCGGTTTCGGATACGTCGTCGGCCTCGACCGGGTCGGACAGACCGACGCCCTGTACGAGCACGGCGCGGACATCGTCGTGAAGGGCCTCGCCGAGCTGGGAGGAGGCGCGTGATCTCCCAGCGTTCCTACACCGTCGAGCCCTGGGCCGTCCGCGAGACCTCCCTCAACCTCGACGTCCTGGCCCAGAGCGAGTCCGTGTTCGCCCTGTCCAACGGCCACGTCGGCTGGCGCGGCAACCTCGACGAGGGCGAACCCCACGGCCTGCCCGGCTCCTACCTCAACGGCGTCCACGAACTGCACCCGCTGCCGTACGCCGAGGCGGGCTACGGCTATCCGGAGTCCGGCCAGACCGCCATCAACGTCACCAACGGCAAGATCGTGCGGCTCCTCGTCGACGACGAGCCCTTCGACCTGCGCTACGGCCGTCTCGTCGCCCACGAACGCAACCTCGACCTGCGCCGGGGCGTCCTGGAGCGGTCCTGCGAGTGGATCTCGCCGTCGGGCTCGCGGATCAAGGTGCGCTCGACCCGGCTCGTCTCGCTCACCCAGCGGGCGGTCGCCGCCGTGGCCTACGAGGTGGAGCCCGTCGACAGCCGTACCCGGGTGGTGATCCAGTCCGAGCTGGTCACCAACGAGAGCCTGCCCGGTCCGAACGGCGACCCGCGCGCCTCCAAGACCCTGAAGTCGCCCCTGGAGCACGAGGAGGGCTTCGCCGTCGGGACCCGGCTGCGCCTGGTGCACCGTACCCGGCACAGCGGACTGCGGGTCGCCGTGGCCGCCGACCACGTGATCGAAGGACCGGAACGCACCACCACCAGCAGCGAGGAGACCGTGGACCTCGCCCGGCTGACCGTCACCTCCGTCCTGGAGCCCGGGCAGCGGCTGCGCGTGGAGAAGCTGGTCGCCCACGGCTGGTCGGGGGCCCGCTCCCGGCCCGCGATGAGCGACCAGGTGGACGCGGCCCTGGCAGCGGCGGCCCACAGCGGCTGGGACGGACTCCTGGACGAACAGCGCTCCTACCTCGACGACTTCTGGGCCCGCGCCGACGTCGAGGTCGACGGCGACGAGGAGATCCAGCAGGCCGTCCGCTTCGCCCTCTTCCACGTGCTCCAGGCGGGCGCCCGCGCGGAGCAACGGGCCATCCCCGCCAAGGGCCTGACCGGTTCCGGTTATGACGGGCACGCCTTCTGGGACACGGAGACGTTCGTCCTGCCCCTGCTCACCTACACCGAGCCCCGTGCCGTGGCCGAGGCCCTGCGCTGGCGGCAGAAGACGCTGCCCGCCGCCCGCGAACGCGCCGCGCAGCTCGGCCTGAACGGCGCCGCGTTCCCGTGGCGGACCATCGAGGGCTCGGAAGGATCGGCGTACTGGCCCGCGGGCACCGCCGCCTTCCACGTCAACGCCGCGGTCGCGGACGCCGTCGTGCGCTACACGGAGGCCACCTGCGACAGGGACTTCGAACGCGACACCGGCGTCGAACTCCTCGTGGAGACGGCCCGGTTGTGGCGCTCGCTGGGCCACCACGACCACCACGGCGTCTTCCACATCGACGGCGTCACCGGGCCCGACGAGTACAGCGCGGTCGCCGACGACAACACGTACACCAACCTCATGGCCCGCGCGAACCTCCTCGCGGCCGCCGAGGTCTGCGGCCGGTACCCGGAACAGGCCGCCGCGCTCGGCGTCGACGACGAGGAGAGCGCCGCCTGGCGGGACGCCGCCGAGGCCGTCCACATCCCCTACAACGACGAACTGGGCGTGCACGAACAGAACGCCGGCTTCACCCGCTACCAGCGCTGGGACTTCGACAGCACCCGCGCCGACCAGTACCCGCTGATGCTGCACTTCCCCTACTTCGACATCTACCGCAAACAGGTCGTCAAGCAGGCGGACCTGGTGCTGGCGATGTACCTGTGCAGCGGCTGGTTCGAGGAGTTCCACGACGAGGAGCAGATCGCCCGCAACTTCGCCTACTACGAACCCCTGACCGTGCGGGACTCCTCCCTGTCGGCCTGCGTCCAGGCGGTCGTCGCCGCCCGCGCGGGACATCTGTCGCTCGCCTACGCCTACACGGCCGAGGCGGCGCTGATGGACCTCGCCGACCTGGCGAACAACACCCGCGACGGGCTCCACATCGCCTCCCTCGCCGGCACCTGGACGGCGCTCGTCGCCGGGTTCGGCGGTCTGCGCCGCGACGGCGACTCCCTGCGCTTCGCGCCCCGTCTGCCGGAGCGGTTCAGCCGCCTCGCCTTCAACCTCCAGCTCCTCGGCCGCTGCCTGCGCGTGGAGATCGGCCCGGACAAGGCGACGTACACCCTGATGTCGGGCGCGCCGCTGACGATCCGCCACCACGGCACCCCGCTCACCGTGAACGGCGACGGGCCCGTCGTCCGCCCCGTCCCGGCGCCGGGGGACCGCCCGGCCCCGGAGCAGCCCCGGCACCGCGCCCCGCACGCCCGCTGACCGGGACGGGCGATCCGGACAGGCGCCGCTTGGCCGAACACCGTCCTGCACCCCCTCCGGCCTCGGGTTAGGTTGTCCGTGCCTTTTCAGGATCGGACCAAGTCCCCGCGGTACACGGGGTGAGGGGTGGACGATGGCCCACGGTGACAGTGCCCTGCTCGTCGGGGGCGACCGACGCACACCGTCGGTCGCCTCCGACGTCTTCCGGCGGGCCGGGGGCTCCTGGCCGCTCGCGGCGGTGGCCGCCGCCTTCACCCTGGCCCAACTCGTGCTCGTCCGCCCCGGCCTGGGTCTGGGCTGGGACGAGACGGTGTACGTCAGCCAGGTCGGCACCCAGGCTCCGGCCGCCTTCTTCAGCGCCCCGCGCGCCCGCGGCGTCTCCCTGCTGGTGGCCCCCGTCGCGAGCTGGTCGACCTCGACGGAACTCCTGCGCGTCTATCTCGCCGTGCTGTCAGGTCTCGGCCTCTTCCTGGCCCTGCGCGCCTGGCGCGGCCTCTTCCCGGTCCGCGTCCTCGCCGTCGGCGGCGCCCTGTTCGCCTCCCTGTGGATCACCGTGTTCTACGGTCCCCAGGCCATGCCCAACTACTGGGTCGCCGTCGGCGGGCTGGGCGCGGTCGGATGCTTCCTGCGGGCCCGCGAGAATCCCAGGTTCCTGTGGGGAGTCGTGGCGGGTGTCTGCCTGATGGCGTGGATGCGGCCCACCGACGCCGTGTGGGTCACCCTCCCGCTGTTCGTCGTCGCCGCCGTCGGCCGCAGCATACGGTCCGCCGTCGCCCTCGTGGCCGGGCTGGTGGCGGGCGGCGTGCAGTGGGTGATCGAGGCGTACACCAGCTACGGCGGCCTGGCCGCACGCCTGCACGAGGGCTCCCGTGTCCAGGGCGGGCTGGGCCCGCAGTTCGCCGTCGACGACCAACTGCGCAGCCTCGGCGGCCGGTCCCTGTGCCGACCCTGCACCGGGCCGCTGCCGGACCCCGCCGTCATGGCGTGGTGGGCCGTGCTCCCGCTGCTGGCCGCCGTCGGACTGGTGATCGCGGTCCGGGCCCGGCGCACACGGGTCTCCCTCGTCCCGCTGGCCTGCGCCGCGACGGCAGCCGTGCCCTACCTCTTCCTGATCGGGTACGCCGCCCCGCGTTTCCTGCTGCCCGCCTACGCCCTGCTCGCGATCCCGGTCGCCGACGCGCTGTTCCACCTGGCGACCACCCCGGCCGGCCGGTGGCGTCCCGTCGCGGCGGTGCTGCTCGCGATCGGGCTGACGGGCCATCTGGCGGTGCAGTACGTCGTCCTGGAGCGCACGGTGAAACGCGCCACGGGCCACCACCGCGACTGGGCCCGCACCGCGGCCGAACTGAACCGCCTCGGAGTGCGCCGGCCCTGTCTGCTCTCCGGTCACCTGTCGGTCCCCGTCGCGTACTACGCCGGGTGCATCTCGGCGGCGGCGGCCGGCCACAACACCAACATCACCGAGTCCGGGATCGTCGGGGCGACCCGTCGTATGCCCGTCGCCGTCCTCACCCGGCCCGGGGGCGCGCCACCCGCCTACGCCCGCGACTGGCCCACCGTGCCCGCCGCCGGGATGGACATCCACGTCGCACCGAACGTGAGCGGCCACGGGCCGACCTGACGGCTGTGCGGATCGCCGTCGCGGGCCCCCGGAGACGCGCCTTCCGGCAACTCGCCTGAGGGCCGCCGGCCTGGCCGTCGCCGTGTGCCTGGCCCGGCGCCACCGGCCCGTGCCCGGCGCTCGCCCAGCGGGGCGCTACGGCCCCTCCGCGCCCGAAGGCGAACGCGGCCGCATCTTCAGCTTCGACGTCGCAGGGGGACTCCACGAGACGATCGGCTTCCACGCCGAGGGATCCGGATCGCCGTACGCCAGGGGCGCGTTGAAGAAGTTGTTCCGCAAGGGACTCGACCGCCGTGAGGCCGCCCTCACCGCGCTCCAGGCGCTCTACGACGCGGTCGACGACGACTCCGCGACCGGCGGCCCCGACATCAACAAGATGGTCGGACAGCGCCGCAACCGGCCGGACAGGCCGAACGCGACGCCCTGACCGGGAGCTTTCCCGACTCGTGGGAAAGACCTGTCACGGGCTTTACTGCACATGACTTGCAGGTACCGGAGGATGGCACAAGGCTGCTGAACGCGGCCGTACCCACTGAAGAAGGATCCTCCGCCCGATGACGGCCGCCCCTGACTCCGCTCCGCCCCTCCTCCCCGCCACCGCCCCCGCGAGGGGCTCGGCATGGCACCGCGTCCGTGGCTCCATGACGCGGCAGGAGTGGGTCAGGGCGGGCGGCATGGCCGCGGTCGTGGTGGCGCTGCACGTGATCGGCTGGTTCACGCTCGTCGCGATCGTCGCCCCGCACCACTACGCCGTCGGCGAGAAGTCGTTCGGCATCGGCATCGGCGTGACCGCCTACACGCTCGGGATGCGGCACGCCTTCGACGCCGACCACATCGCCGCCATCGACAACACCACCCGCAAGCTGATGGGGGAGGGCCAGCGGCCGCTGTCCGTGGGCTTCTGGTTCTCGCTCGGCCACTCCAGCGTGGTCTTCGTCCTGGCACTGCTGCTCTCGCTGGGCGTGAAGGCCCTCGCGGGGCCGGTGCGCGACGACGACTCCCGCCTGCACGACGTGACCGCGTTGATCGGTACGACCGTCTCGGGCGCGTTCCTCTATCTGATCGCCGCGGTCAACCTGGTCGTCCTGGTCGGCATCTGGAAGGTGTTCCGGCGAATGCGCTCCGGCCGCTACGACGAGGCGGCGCTGGAGGAGCAGCTGAACAACCGGGGCTTCATGAACCGCCTGCTCGGCCGTGTCATGAAGTCGATCACCAAGCCGTGGCAGATGTACCCGCTCGGCCTCCTCTTCGGCCTGGGCTTCGACACGGCGACGGAGATCGCCCTGCTGGTCCTGGCCGGATCGGGCGCGGCCTCCGGGCTGCCCTGGTACGCGATCCTCACCCTGCCCGTCCTCTTCGCCGCCGGCATGTCCCTCCTCGACACGATCGACGGCTCCTTCATGAACTTCGCCTACGGCTGGGCGTTCTCCAAGCCGGTCCGCAAGGTCTACTACAACCTCACCATCACCGGCCTGTCGGTCGCGGTGGCCCTCCTCATCGGCACGGTCGAACTCCTGGGCCTGCTGGCCGACAAACTGGACCTCCACGGCCCCTTCTGGACCTGGATCAGCGGCCTCGACCTCAACCTCCTGGGCTTCGTCATCGTGGGCCTGTTCTTCGCCACGTGGATCATCGCCCTGGCGGTGTGGAAACTCGGCCGGATCGAGGAGAAGTGGACAGCGGGGCCGGCGGACGGGACAGCGACGCAGCAGGCAAGCACGCCTTGACAATTCCAAAGTGTCAAGGCGTACTTGCCTCATGCCCTTACCTGATCTGGACGACCTCATCGCCGAAGTGGACCGCACCTGCGCGACGGCCCACCGCTCCGGCGCGCATGAACAGCCCGACTGGCTCGCCCTGTTGACCAGTGCCGCGCATCTGTCCGGCCAACTCCAGGCTCTGGCCGACGACCTGGTCGAGGACTACGTCGAGCACTGTCGGATGCACGGCGTCTCCTGGGCCGACATCGGCTCGGCGCTGGGCGTCACCCGGCAGGCCGTGCAGCAGCGCTTCCACGCCCCTCACAAGCGCTACGGCCCCGAGACGATGTCCGAAGAACTCCAGGCCGCCATGACCCACGTCAAGCGGGCCGCCGTCCAGCACCGCAACAACTACATCGGCACCGAACACCTCCTGTTCGGCCTCACTGCCGAGCCCAACAGCGCCACCCGGATGCTGGAGAGCGCGGGCGTGTCCCCGAGCGCCGTCCACGAGGACGTCGGGGCCCGCCTGGCCATGGGCGCCTCCCAGGCGGCCGAGCGGATCGCCTGGACCCCCTACTCGCGCAAGGCGATCGCCCTGGCCGAGGCGCGTTCCGAGGAGGCCGGCGCCGGGCGCATCGGCTGCGACGACCTCCTCGTCGGACTCGCCCTGGTCGGCCGAGGGGCCGCGGCCGCCGTTCTGAAGGGCGCGGGATTCGAGCACTGAGCCCCTCCGGCCCGCACGCGTCGGCTCAGGCCCGCACCCTGAACTCCTTGCGCCACTTGGTGAACTGCTGTTCCGGATCGCCGGTGTACGACCACGGTGTGCGGGTGCCCCGGCGGTCCAGCATGCGCAGGAGGGGGACGGCGACCTCCGGCAGGCCCGCGTGGCAGGCAGCGTGGGCCAGGTAGTTGAGGTCCCGCAGCTCGCCGGGGGCCACGGTGTGGTCGGCGCGGCCCACGATCCAGCGCTCCCAGGTGCGCCGTACGTCACTGATCGCCCCGTCGTTCTTCCAGTGCTGACCCAGCCCGACGGACGTGCGCCTGTCCTCGGCGGCGTCCGTCGCGGTCCGGTACTCCTCGACGCGCGCGTACTGCACCAGCACCGGCAGCGCGGAACCCGGCGGCGCCACGCCGGCCGCGTCGCGGGCGAAGTCGTACATCAGGCCGTTCGAGCCGTGCCAGCGGGCCGAGTAGTAGTGCAGCACCTGGAGGTGCCCCTCGACGCTGTACGGATCCCGCCCGTGCAACTCGTCCCACCAGCGCCCCAGTTCCTGCCGCCGTACCCCGGCCGGGTACAGCCTGGCCACCGAGATGAGGGAGATCCACGGCGTCGGGTCGTCCACGAACGCCTCGGACGCCTGGAGGCAGGCCATCACCGCGGCGTCGACGCGCCGCTGGTCGATCGGCACACCCCGGCCCGCGGCGATGGCCAGGTTGAACGCCCGGGCCGTCTCGGTGGCCGCCCGCAGCACGAGCGCGTCCCCGTTGTGCGGCTCGGCCGCGAGCCACGACTCCACCGTCGAACTGCCCGCGCAGGCCTGGGCGAGCGTACGCACCCGGTGGCCCCGCGAGAGCCAGTCGGGCCCGGTGGCACGCAGCAGTTCACGCAGGCCCTGCCAGCGGCCGATGACGATGTCCTGGCGGGCACTGGTGAGCGGGAAGTCCCCGCAGTCGGGATCGAATTCGGGTGCGAAACGGTCTCTCGCCATCGCACTACCCCTCAGAAGTCGGTGGGGAGACCCTCGTGGACGAGCGCGGGCCCGGACTCCCCGCCGTCGGGCACGTAGTCCGCCTCGACCGTACGGCTCGCGTCAAGTCGCGCCGGCCGGTAGTAGTCGCTGCCCCGCCTCCAGTACCAGAACATCGGGACCAGCCCCACGGCCAGCCCGCCGACGCCGATCGTGATCGCCGCGGTGCTCAGCTCGCCCAGCGACTCGACGAAGATCCAGAACATGAACAGCGCGCCCAGCAGCGGCCACAGCCCGCCGAGCAGGAAGTCCGTCGGGGACTTCAGCAGCATCTTGCGGTACGCGACGACGACCGCGAGGCCGCTGAGGCCGTAGTAGACGGCGATCTGCAGACCGATCGCCGAGATGGCGTCGGACAGGATGTCACCCACCGAGCCGAGGGCGTTGGAGGCGATGAACATCAGCAGCGCCACCGTGCCGACCACCACGATCGCCACCCACGGGGTGTTCCAGCGGCGGTGCACCTTGCCCAGCGCGGAGGGCATCGTACGGTCCCGGCCCATCGCGAACAGGGAGCGCGTGACCTGGATCAGCGTGGTCTCCAGCGTGGCGATGGTCGACAGCATCACCGCGACGATCAGCAGCTTGCCGCCCCAGCCCGGCCAGACCTCCTCACCGAGCACGGCCAGCACGTTGGCGTCGTTGTCCTCGATCTGCCGCGAGGTGAGGATGACGTTCACCGCGATGGTGAACACCTCGAAGAGGAGGAAGACGATCCCGACCCCGATGAGCCCGGCGAGTCCCGTCGTACGGCGGCTGTTGCGGGTCTCCTCGCTCAGGTTGCTGGTGACGTCCCAGCCCCAGTAGTAGAAGGCGGCGATCAGCGCGCCCGAGGCGAAGCCGGCCATGCCGTCGAAGTGGCCGAAGCCCAGCCAGGACCACTCGAAGGAGCGCGCGTTGCCCGTGTGGAAGAGGGCGAGGACGGCGAACAGGGCCAGTATCGCGAGCTCCACGCCCGACATGACGAGCTGGGCGCGCACGGTGAGCCGGGCCCCGCCGAGCACCACGAGCAGCATCAGCACGAACCAGGCGGCGCCCACGACGGTCGACAGGGCGGTGTTGTCCGCGAGGTCCTGGTCGAAGAGGGCCAGCGTCATCGAACCGGCGGGCAGCGAACCGGCCACCATGAAGATGGTCGCCGAGATGACCAGCGCCCAGCCGGAGACGAAGCCCAGGAAGGGATGGAGGGTGCGGCCCACCCAGGAGTAACTGGCGCCGGCGTTCACGTCGATCCGGCTGAGATAGCTGAACGCGAGCGCGATGCCCAGCATGGGTATCGCGCAGTACAGCAGAGCGGCCGGACTGGCGAGGCCCACCGAGCCGACCAGGACCGCGGTGGTCGCGGCGATCGAGTACGCCGGCGCGCTGCCCGCGACGGCCATCACCACGGTGTCGAAGGTACCGAGGGCATTGGCCTGCAGCCCTCTGCCCCTGCTGATGCTCATGGTTGTGCTGCTTTCCGTAGGGCACGACGCACGGCGGAGGGGGCCGCGCGGCGCAAAGGGGTGGGGGGTGGCTCCGCCCCGGACCGTGAGAGGGATGGCCTCGGGCAGGGGCGGTGAAGACAGGAACCCGGTAAGAGAGGAACCAAGGGCGCGGAAGACCGTGCGGCCGCTGCGTGGACGACCGGTCACTCCGTGTGTGCGAGTGATGATAGTCCTATTCCTTGACCCTTCAAGATTAACTGGGGGGTAACCTTCCGGCTGTGGAATGCCTTACTCCGGCAGCCGTTTGAGGTTGGGGAGCGCATACGGGGAAACGCGGATCAGGACATCGCACCGAACCGTACGCGACGCGTGAGGGAGGCAGCCCATGGGCACCGAACCGACACCTGCCGAGCCGATGGCCGACGACGCCTACCAGCCCACCGGGACCAACGAGGAGCAGGAGGACGCGGCCCCGCTGGACCTCCAGGACGCCCTCGACGAACGGACCTACGACGACACCCTCGACGAGGGCTACTCGCCGCCCGAGAAGCCCCTCGGCGTCACCCGGCACGGCACCACCGCCGCCGAGCAGCACGAGGGCGAGACCCTCGACGAGCGCCTGGCCCAGGAGGTGCCCGAGGGGACCGAGCCCCTCGGCGACGAGATCGGCGACCTGCCCGGCGGCGAGGGCGAACCGGTCGACCCGCAGGCCGGTGCCGACCGCGCGGGACGACTCGTCGCCCCGGACGAGGGCGCCCACTCCGTCACCACGAAGGACGAGGTCGCCACCGACGTGGGCATCGACGCGGGCGCGGCCGGCGCGGAGGAGGCCGCCGTGCACGTGGTCGAGGACCCCGATGGGCTCTGACGGGAGTCAGTCCCCGATCCGGTCGATCTGGCGGAGCTTGTTCGTGGCGTCCAGGGCCGCGACCTTGTAGGACTCGGCGAGCGTCGGGTAGTTGAACACCGCGTCGACCAGGTAGTCGACCGTGCCGCCGCAGCCCATCACGGTCTGCCCGATGTGGATCAGTTCGGTGGCCCCGGTGCCGAAGCAGTGCACGCCCAGCAGGGTGCGGTCCTGCGGGGACACCAGCAGTTTCAGCATGCCGTGGGAGTCACCGATGATCTGGCCGCGGGCCAGTTCGCGGTAACGGGAGATGCCCACCTCGAACGGCACGCTGTCCTCGGTGAGTTGGTCCTCGGTGCGCCCGACGAAGCTGATCTCCGGGATGGTGTAGATGCCGATGGGTTGAAGGTGGTGCATCTGCCCGACCGGCTCGCCGAACGCGTGGTAGGCGGCCGACCTGCCCTGTTCCATGGACGTGGCCGCCAGCGCCGGGAAGCCGATCACGTCTCCCACGGCGTAGATGTGCGGCACCTCGGTGCGGTAGTGCTCGTCGACCGTGATCCGGCCGCGCCTGTCGGCGCTCAATCCGGCCTTGTCCAGGTCGAGTTCGTCGGTCATGCCCTGCCGGCCGGCCGAGTACATGACCGCGTCGGCGGGGATCTTCTTGCCGCTCTCCAGGACGGTCAGCGTGCCGCGCGGGTGGCGCTCGACCGCGGCGACGGTCTCACCGAAGCGGAACGTCACGGCGAGGTCGCGCAGGTGGTACTTGAGCGCCTCGATGACCTCGACGTCGCAGATGTCGAGCATCCCGGCCCGCTTCTCGACGACCGTCACCTTGCTGCCGAGCGCGGCGAACATGGAGGCGTACTCCATGCCGATGACCCCGGCACCGACGATGACCATGGAGCGCGGGACGCGTTCGAGGGCGAGCACGTTGTCGGAGTCCATGATCGTGCGGCCGTCGAACTCGACACTGTCCGGCCGTGCCGGGCGGGTGCCGGTGGCGATGACGATGTTCTCCGCGCTGAGCAGCCGCTCGTGACCGGTGACCTCGCGCAGGGCGACGGTGTGCGGATCGACGAAACGGCCGGTGCCGGCGTAGAGGGCGATGTGGTTGCGGGAGAGCTGGCTGCGGATCACGTCGACCTCACGGCCGACCACGTGCTGGGTGCGCGCGGTCAGGTCGGAGACGGTGATGTCCTCCTTGAGCCGGTAGCTCTGGCCGTACAGGTCGCGCTGGGTGAGGCCGGTCAGGTACAGCACCGCCTCGCGCAGGGTCTTGGAGGGGATGGTGCCGGTGTGGATGGAGACCCCGCCGACCATGTCGGGGCGGTCGACGACGGCCACCCGGCGGCCCAGCTTGGCCGCGGCGATGGCGGCCTTCTGGCCGCCCGGACCGGATCCGATGACGAGCATGTCGAAGTCGGGCACCCTCGGAAGTCTGGCAGCCGCCGGGGCTCTTCCGATAGGGCGAGCGGTGAACCGGCCGGACTCCACGTCGGCACAGGGGACGGGACGTGGCCGGAGGGGGCGGGGACGCGCGGCGGACGGCGACAGCTCAGGCGGACTTCACCGGGTTCCGGCAGGCCGTCGCCCACCGGCTCCGGCAGCACCCGGGGGCGAGAGCGAGCCGGTCGCCCGGATCGTGCCGCGCGCCCCGCTCGTTCCGCCCGGATTCCCGGACTTCATGTCCCCTGCCCGCGTGGCCCGGCCGGCACGTAGACCGCTGGAGGAGCGTGCCGGCCGGGGTCGAGTGTGGGCGGGTGACCCGGGTCGAGGCGGGCCCGGACGGGGGCGGGTGACCTGGGTCGAGGCGGGCCCGGGCGGGGGCGGGTGACCCGGGTCGAGGCGGGCCCGGACGCGGGACACTCCTGGCACGAGGCGGCACTCGAACCGGGCACCGGCCACCGCCGGGCATGACGGCGTGGGCGCTTCAACAGGCGTGCGCAACCGGGGAGTTCGCGATCTGCGCGCGGGTCGCCGACGCCGAGGGCGCATCCAGCCGCCGGCGCAGCCGTGGAATCGGGGCGGCTTCGCCACCCGTTCGCCCCTGCGGTGCCCCCGTCGTCGGGGAGCCGTCCCTCGGCGCTGGGGGCGTCCGGCCGTCCCTGGACGGCCGAACACCCGCTACCGGCTAGGGCAGCAGCTTGTCGAGTGCTGCCGCGCCCTCCGCCTCCAGCTTGCGCCGGGCCCATTCGAGCGTGCGCGGGGTGATGTCCTTGCCCGAGGCAAGGACGAGGTCCTCCGGCGACACTTCGGTGCCGGTACGGGCGTGGAGCAGGTCGTCCGGGGTGGAGTGGTCCTCGGACGGCCCGGACACGTCGGGCTGTGACGTCGGCATGATCTCTGCTCCTAGGATCCGGATCACTGTGCGGCCCCGGTGCTGTCAACGGGTCCGATATCACCATTCAACGCGCGGGCCGACCCTGCATCCCGAAGGGCCCGGAGCGGACCCCGGATCTCCGGTCGTCGTGCCCGAGCGCCCGGGATGCCCGGATGATCGGGAAAGCGTGTAATGGGAGTACTGCTCTCCCGGGTCCGGCAGGGAAGGCGATGCCATGTCCGGTACGCGAAACAAGCCCAAGGGCGGTCTGCGCGGACTGGGGGAGTGGTGCGCCCGGCACTTCGTGATCGTCCTGGTCGCCTGGCTCGTGGCACTGGTCGCCCTCCAGACCCTGAACCGGTCCTTCGGCGGGGACTACTCGGACAACTTCTCGCTGGCCGGGGTCCAGTCGCAACAGGGCCTCGACGTGCTGAAGAAGCACGATCCGGCGGCCGGCGGCTACAGCAGCCAGATCGTGCTGCACGACGGTGACAAGGCGCTCTCCTCGCTCGACTCGCAGGTCTCCACGACCGTCACCGACCTCCAGAAGCTGCCGCACGTCCTGTCCGCGCAGAACCCGCTGTCCACGCCCGCCTCGAAGACCGGGCCGCTGTCCTCGGACGGGAAGACGGCGTACATCACGGTCCGCTTCGACGTCCAGCCCTCGACCCTGGGCGACGGCTACCTCCACGGGGTCGACGACGCCGTACAGCCGCTGCGCGCGGCCGGGGCCGACGTCGAGTACGGCGGGCCCCTCGGCGAACTCGCGCGGCCCGCCGCCGACGACAGGGTGAGCGAACTGATCGGGTTCGCCGTGGCGATCGTCGTCCTGCTCGTCGGCTTCGGCAGTGTGATCGCCGCCGGAATCCCGCTGGTGACCGCGTTGATCAGTGTGATCGGAGGGCTGGCCTGCCTGGGGCTGCTGGCCTCGGCGTTCACCTTCGCGACGGTTTCGCCCACCCTGGCCACGATGATCGGACTCGGCGTCGGCATCGACTACGCGCTCTTCCAGATCACCCGCCACCGCCAGAGCCTGATGGACGGGAAGGATCCGGTGCGCGCGGCGGGCGGGGCCACCGCCACCAGCGGGCGGGCCGTGCTGGTCTCCGGCTGCACGGTGATCATCGCCCTGGCCGGCCTGTCCGCGTCGGGGGTGTCGTTCATCGGGAAACTCGGTCTCGCCGCCGCCGTGACCGTCGTCTCCGCCGTCCTGGGCGCCCTGACCCTGGTCCCCGCCCTGCTGGGCCTGATCGGCAACCGGATCGACCGCTACCGGGTGCGCCGACCGGTCGCCGAGACCGGCGCCGCCGAGGGCGAGAGCCCGCAGGGGACCTGGCACCGGTACGCCCAGCGGGTCGAGCGGCGACCGTGGCGCTACCTGGCCGCGGGCGTGGCGGCCGTCGTCGTCCTCGCCGTCCCGGTCTTCTCGCTCCAACTCGGCCACATCGGCGACGGCGCCGACCCCACCTCCTTCACCGACCGGCGGGCCTACGACCTGATGACCGACGCCTTCGGCCCCGGCTCCAACGGCCCGCTCACCGTCGTCATCGACCAGACGTCCGTACCGTCCTCCCAGCGCTCGGCCCTGTCGTCCAAGGCGCAGAAGACCCTCGACGACGTCTCCGGCGCCGCCGCGGTGACCACGCTGACGCCCACCAAGGACGGGGACGTCCTGCTCGCCACCGTCTACTCCCGGCAGTCCCCGCAGAGCGCCACCACCACCGATCTCACCAACCGCCTGGTGGACACCACCCTGCCCGCCGCGGTCTCCGGCACCGACGCCAAGGGGTACGTCACCGGCACAACCGCCGCCCAGGTCGACTTCCGGGACATCGTGTCCAGTCGGCTGCCGCTGATCATCGGCGTGGTCGTCGCCCTCGCCTTCCTGATCATCCTCGCGGTCTTCCGCGGACTGCTCGTCGCCGTGAAGGCGGCCGTCCTCAACGTCCTGTCCATCGCCGCCTCCTACGGCGTCGTCGTCGCCGTCTTCCAGTGGGGCTGGGGCGGCCCCGCGCTCGGCGTCTCCGGCAAGGTGCCCATCGAGAGCTATGTGCCGATGATGATGTTCGCGATCATCTTCGGACTGAGCATGGACTACGAGATCTTCCTGCTCTCCCGGGTGCACGAGGCCTGGCTGCGCACCGGCGACGCCAAGGCCTCCGTGGCCCACGCCCTGGAGATCACCGCCCGGGTCATCACGTGCGCGGCACTGATCATGGTCAGCGTCTTCGCCGCGTTCGTCGTCAGCGACAACATCGTGGTCAAGATGCTCGGACTGGGCCTCGCGGTGAGCGTGCTGATCGACGCGACCGTCGTACGGCTGCTCATGGTCCCCGCCGTGATGACCCTGCTGGGCCGGCACGCGTGGTGGACGCCCCGGTGGCTCGACCGCCTCCTCCCGCACATCGACGCCGAGGGGGAGCAGGAGGGGGAGGGGGCGGTCAGCGGGGTTCCGGGGCCGCGGGCGCGAGAACGAGCATCGTGACGTCGTCCTGGAGCTCCGGGGCGTAGCGGACGAGGTCGGCCCAGACCCGCTCGACGAGCTCCGGCAGGTCACCGGCGAACCCGGCGATCCGGTCGAGCAGCGGATAGAAGGCCCCGGCGGCGTTCCGGGCCTCCCAGACGCCGTCCGAGGCCAGGAAGAGCCGGTCGCCGGGCCGCAGCGGGACCGTGATCCCGGCCGGTGGCGAGGCGTCGGCCAGGCCCAGGCCCAGCGGGGTGCCCACCGGGACGTCGAGCTCCACGGCCCGCCCGTCGCGCAGCAGGACCGGGCCGGGCTGCCCGCACGCCACGATCCGCACGACCGTCGCGCCGGGGCCGAACTCCAGCACCACCGCCGTCGCGAACAGCTCCGAGTGTCGTACGCCCGCGGAGTCCACCACCAGCCTGCGGTCCAGCCGCGAAACGACCGACTCGGGATCCGGCCGGTCCAGCACCGCCTCCCGGAAGGCCCCCAGCAGGGAGGCGACGGTGGCGACGGCCGACAGCCCGTGCCCCTGCACATCACCCATCACCGCCCGCACCCCGCAGGGGCCCTCCCGCACGTCGAAGAAGTCACCCCCGACCAGCGTCCCGCGCTGCGCCGCCCGGTACAGCCCGGCACACCGCACGCCCGCCACCCGCTCGGGCAGCGGCGGCACGACGGCCCGCTGCGCGGCCTCCGCGACCGCGCGCTCCGTCACGAGCTGGGCGTCGCGCCGGCTGCGGACGAACGACACGACCACACTGAGCGCGGCGACGAAGCCGACGGTCAGCAGATCGGTGCTGCCCGGATCGTTCAGCCGGAACACCGGCACGTTCAGCACGACCAGGACGAGCCCGCCGAGCACGGCGGTCGCCAGCGGTCCGTACGACAGCACGGCCAGCGGCGGGATGGCGCCCAGCAGGAACCCGATGTCGAGCGGACTGGGGCTCACGAGGGTGGCCACGCACACCCCCGCCAGCAGCGCGGCGGGCAGCACCCGCACCCAGCCCGGCGGCGGCGCGCCCCGCAGCCAGCTCCGCCGGTCCCGGTCGCGCAGTCGGCTCACACCACCACGCTGCTACGACCGGACCGGCCCCGCACCCCGAACCGTGTCCGGAAGAGCCGTACGCCTTCTCTCACGCGGGGGGTGAGGCCGATGGTACGGACCATGGGAGCCGCGGCCCATACGTCGGACAGCGTTCGATCCGGTCTTGAGGGCTGGTCAAGTGGCGTGCGAGGAAACGGAGTTGGTTGCGAAAAGTCGGTGGACGCCGTCCCGGGGATCCCGTAGCGTGAGCCGCCACGCCCCGAGACCAGCGGAAGGAGGCGAGTGCCGTGCAGTCCACCACCCTTCAGCGCTCCCTCCCCGTCGTTCCGGCGTGCCGCGTCTGACCGGGAGCGCTCCCCGCAGTACGCATCCCGGAGGAATCCACCCATGACCGATCTGGTCATCCGCGCCCTCGACGAGCGCACCGCCCCTCTCTTCGACGCCCTTCCCGACCCCCTCGGCGCCCGCGAGTCCCACCGGCTCACGCACCACCGTCCCGACTGGAAGCGCGTCGCCCTGCGCGACGGCGAGGTCGTGGCACGCGGCGCCTGGTGGGGCGGCCCCGACGACACCGCGCCCCTGAACATCAACTGGTTCGACGTGGCCGAGGGGGAGGAGGAGGCCGGCGTCGAACTCCTGCGCACCGCCCCCTGGCAGGTCGAGCTGGAGATGAACCTGCCCGCGGGCTGGCGCGAGCACCCCGGGCTGCGGGCCGCCGCCGAGACCCGCTTCACCGCCGTGCACAAAGCCGGGTACGAGCTCCTGGTCGAGCGGAACCTGTACCGGTGGACACCCGAGCACGGGCTCCCCGAGCGGCCCGGACGGCTGGAGTTCCGGCCCGAACCGGACGACGCGGTCTTCTTCGACCTGCTGCGCCGCATCCACTCCGCCACCCTCGACGCGCACGCCCTCAAGGCCGTCGCGGAGGGCGGACTCGACCGGGCCGCGCAGGAGGAACTCGACTTCTTCCACTGGTGCCCCTCGCCCCGCGAGTGGTGGCAGGTCGCGTACACCCCGCAGGGGGACGTCGCCGGGATCCACATTCCGGCCCACAACCCCTCGGGGCCCTGCGTCGGGTTCATCGGGGTCGTGCCGGAACAGCGCGGCCACGGCTACGCCTACGACCTGCTCGCCGAGTGCACCCACTATCTCGTTGCGCAGGGCGCCGAGTTCGTCTCCGGCGCCACGGACCGGGGGAACTTCCCCATGGCCGCGAACTTCACCAAGGCGGGCTACCCGGTCGTACGCGAACGCCTCAACTTCGACCGGTCGTCGAGGTGATCGTCGACTCGGCGCGGGAGACATGGCGGGGTTCGAGGGCGAGGCCCGCCGCCGTGTGTCGCTGATCGCACCGGACGGCCCCGTGCCCGAGGTGCGTGTGCCGGGGCCGGTCCGGGAGGGGCGGCCGCTGCCTGCTCCTGTCGTCGTACGGCGGCCCGTGCCTACGCCGTCGCCGTCCCGCCGCCCAGCAGGGTCTCCGCCTCGACGAGGATCTCGGTGACCCGCAGGCCGAACGTGGCGTCGCACGGGTGGGCCAGGCCGGTGCGTGCGGCGGTGAGCAGGCCGTCGGCGGCCCGGAGCAGGGCGGGTACGACACCCTCCGAGGACTCCGGGAGCAGGGCGACTCCGCCCGCGCCCCGCAGTTCGACCCCGACTCCCGCAGCCGCGGGCGGAGCGGTGAGACTCAGCGTCAGGGTGCTCGACGCGCCGCCGCTGTGCGTGAGAACCAGGTGAACCGTGTCCCCGGGGCCGTGCGCGGCCGCCGCCACCTCACGGACCTCGCCCAGCACCGGCAGGAGCACCGACAGCGCGTGCGGCCCCACGTCCCACAGGGCGCCCTTCTCCTGCCGCCACGGGGAGTCGGCGAAGGGGCTCTCGTCGGTGAACACCGACCCCAGCCATTCGGCCCGGCCCGTGAACCAGCCCGCCACGCCCGCCTGTTCACCGATCCACGCCTCGGTCTCGGCGAGGAAGCGTGAGGTGAAGAAGACCACCGAGGCGACCCCGGTCTCCTGGACGGCCTCGACCACCGCCCGGCCCTCCTCGACCGTCGTGGCAAGGGGCTTGTCCAGCAGCAGATGGCAGCCCGCCCGCGCGGCCCGCGCCGCGAGACCGGACTGCACGGCCGGCGGCAGGGCGACGGCGACGGCGTCCACGTCGGCGAGCAGCGCGTCGACATCGTCGTAGGCGCGTGTGCCGTGCTCGTCGGCCAGTTCCTTGGCGGCTTCCGGCCGACGGCCCCACACGCCGGCGAAGTCCAGCTCAGGGTGTGCGCCGAGCGCGGGGGCGTGGGCCATCCTGGCCCAGGGACCGGTGCCGAGCAGTCCGATGCGCATGCTGCCGCCTCTCACGTCGTACCGCCGAAGCTCATGGTGACCGGTCTGGATCGGCTGCCGGTCGAGGCGAGGGTGTCACACGGACGCCGCGGACACGCAACCCCGTCTCGCCCCCGGTCCGACAGAAAGCGGCGGTCTCCGGCATTCAGCACTCCCGTCGCTGAATGCGTTCTCATTCTTCTATTGGACCTTCGGCAGGTGCGACGGCCAGGCTGGTCACAGCCCGGATCCGCGTGACAGGCGAAAGAGGTGCACGGTCATGCCCACACGCCGTATCGGTGATGTCGAAGTGAGCTCGATCGGGCTGGGCGCCATGCCCATGTCCATCGAGGGACGGCCGGACGAGGAACGCTCCATCGCCACCGTCCACGCCGCGCTCGACGCGGGCGTGACCCTGATCGACACCGCCGACGCCTACCACCGGGACGCCGACGAGGTCGGTCACAACGAGACCCTGATCGCCAAGGCCCTCGCCTCCCACGACCGGGGCGGTGACGTCCTGGTCGCCACGAAGGGCGGGCACTTGCGTCCCGGGGACGGCAGTTGGACGCTCGACGGCAGCCCCCGGCACCTCAAGGAGGCCTGCGAGGCCTCGCTGAGCCGGCTCGGTGTGGAGGCGATCGGGCTCTACCAGTTCCACCGCCCCGACCCCCGCGTCCCCTACGAGGAGTCCGTCGGCGCCGTGCGCGACCTCCTGGACGAGGGCAAGATCGTCCAGGCGGGCATCTCGAACGCGAATCCCGACCAGATCCGCCTGGCCAATGAGATCCTCGGCGGCCGACTGGTCTCCGTGCAGAACCAGTTCTCCCCGGCCTTCCGCTCCAGCGAGCCGGAACTGCGCCTGTGCGACGAACTCGGCATCGCCTTCCTGCCCTGGAGTCCCCTCGGCGGCATCACCCGGGCGGGTGAACTGGGTTCGGCGCACGCTCCGTTCGCGCAGATCGCCGAGAAGTACGGGGTGAGCCCGCAGCGGGTGTGCCTGGCCTGGATGCTCGCCAAGTCGCCGGTGGTCGTGCCGATCCCGGGCGCGAGCCGCCCCGAGACGATCCGCGACTCGCTCGCGGCTGCCGAGCTGGTGCTCGACGCGGAGGAACTCGCGGAGCTGGACGCCGTCTGACCCGCGTTCCCCCGTGCGGGCTGGCCCGGCATTCGCGGTGTCCCTAGGATGGACTCCCTGTCCTGCCAGGCCAGTTGGCGGCACAAGCTGGGGGAATGATGAGCACCGGTAAGAACCTGTCCACGTCGATCGACGCCTCGGTACCCACGGCCGCGCGCATGTACGACCACTACCTCGGCGGCAAGGACAACTACGCGGCCGACCGGGCCGCCTGCGAGCAGCTCGACAAGGTCGTGCCGAGCACCCGCAGGCTCGCCGTGAACAACCGGCGCTTCCTCCAGCGGGTGGTGCGGACCCTCTCGACGGAGTACGGCATCCGGCAGTACCTGGACCACGGCTCAGGCCTGCCCACCCAGGACAACGTCCACCAGGTCGCCCAGCGCGTCGACCCCACCACCCACGTGGTCTACGTCGACAACGACCCGATGGTCCTCGTCCACGGCCGGGCGCTGCTGCAGCAGGACGAGCGGACCACCGTCATCCACGCGGACATGCGCAAGACGGACGAGATCTTCGGTCACGAGGACACCCAGCGGCTGATCGACTTCTCGCAGCCCGTCGCCGTGCTGTTCAACTCGGTCATGCACTGCATCCCCGACAGCGAGACGGACGGGCCGGCCGCCCTGGCCCGCCGGGTACGCGAGCGCCTCGCGCCCGGCAGCTTCATGGTGATGTGCCAGCTCGTCAGCGAGGACCCCGAGGTCCGCGCCTTCGTCACCGACTTCATGGACCAGGCGACGCATGGCAACTGGGGCCGGGTCCGCCAGGAGAAGGACGTCGCCGAGTGGTTCGAGGGCCTGGAGATCCTCGACCCGGGCCTCGTGGAGGTCTCCACCTGGCGCCCCGACACCGACGTGGCCCCCCGCCAGCTCACCCACGAGTGGATCGAGTTCGGCGGCGTCGGCCGACTCGTCTGACCCGGCGCGGCGCACGCCCCTGGCAGGGACGAGAAGGTCCGCGTGCCAGGGGTGTGCGTGTGTCCGCCAGGACCCCTGCACGCTCCGCACGGGTTCGGCGAGAAAGCCAGGTCGACGAGCATGAGGAACGCCCCCGGACAAGCGCCCGGCGTGGGCGGGACCGCCGTGGGCACCGGGCCCCGGAGTTGGTCCGGGCAGCAACGCGCGGTACCTCGCCTCCCGAGGCTTCGAGGTCGACGCCGTCGATCTCTCACCGGCCGCCGTCGCCTGGGGCAGGGAGCGTGCGCACGAGACGGCGGCCGACGTCCGCTTCGTGTGCGGCGACGCCTTCTCCCTGTCGGGCACCGAACTCCGCGACACCTACGACCTGATCTGAGACTCCGGCTGCTTCCACCGTCTGCCGCCGCACCGCCGTATGAGCCACCTGGCGTTTCTCGAACGACACCTCGCGTCCCACGACCGCTTCGGCATCGTCTGCTCCGCCGACGGGGCCGTGGGATCGGGCCTGCCGGACGCGGAGTTCTACCGGCAGGGCCGACTCGAGGGCGGGCTCGCCCACCCGGCCGGGTCCTTGCGACGGATCTTCCGCGACCTGACCGAGGTCGAGCCACGGCGCATGCGCGACGAGCCGCCCGAGTCCCCCTGCTTCGGCGAACCCTTCCTGCGGGCGGGCCTGTTCGGCCGTGATGTCTGACGAGGGCTCTCAGTCGCCGTAGCGCTGCTCCATCGTCCGCTCCAGCATCCGCAGGGACTCGCGGGGTTCGAGAGCGTCGTCCGCCAGCCGGTCCAGGGCGAGCCGGTACTCCTCCGTCTCGTCCCGGTCCTCCAGGAAGTTGGCGCTCTTGATGTGCTCCAGGTAGACGACGTCCGGGAGGTCGAGCCCGCCGAAGCGGAGGTAGGTGATCGGGATGGCGGGGGCGGAGGCGTTCGTCACGTCCAGGGGGATGACCTGGACCGTCACATTGGGGCGCTGGGCCATCTTGATGAGGTGGGCCAGCTGTGCCCGCATGACATCCCGGCTGCCCAGCACCCGCAGCAGCACCGACTCGTCGATCACCGCCCACAGTTGCGGGGCGTCCTCGCGCAGCAGCAACTGCGCGCGCCGCATGCGCAGTTCGACGCGTCGCGCCACCTCGCTCGCCGCCGCGGCCGGCAGACCGCGCTCCACCACCGCACGGGTGTAGTCCGGGGTCTGGAGCAGACCGGGGACGTACTGGATCTCGAAAGTACGGATGGCCGCGGCCGCCTCCTGGAGCCCGACCAGCCGGTCGAACCACTCGGGCATCAGCCGCTTGTCGTACCGCTGCCACCAGCCCGGGTCACCGGCGCGCTGGAGCAGCTTGAGGAGCACCGAGGACTCGTAGTCCTCGGTGCCGTACAGCTCCAGGAGGGCGCGCACATCGCTCTCGGACGGGGGCCTGCGGCCCTTGCCCGACTCGATGCGGGACAGCTTCGCGGGGCTGAACCCGAGGGCCCGGGCCGCCTGGTCCTGGGCGAGCCCGGCATCCTCGCGGAAGCCCGCCAACTGCACGCCCACCAGCATCTTCAGCAGGGTGGGAGCCGGCTCGGTACGGTCCAGGTACGGTTCCAGGCGGGAGATGCGGTGGGACGCGGCAGACATCCTGACTCCCAGTAAACCGGCACAGAGACGACTCACACTATCGCACGCAGCGTGGCCGTACCGCATCATTCCGTAGACACCGGTGTCGGCACGGGAGTTGGAGCCTGGCGCGCCCCGGATGTCCCGCCCCTCACAGCAGGTGGTCGAACTCCCCGTCCTTCGCGCCGGCGAGGAACGCCGCGACCTCGGCCGGTGTGTAGACCAGCGCGGGGCCGTCGGGATCACGGGAGTTGCGCAGCGCGACGGCGCCGTCGACCAGTGAGGCCACTTCGACGCAGTTGCCCTCGGCGTTGCTGTGACGGCTCTTGACCCAGCGGGCGTCGAGCGAACTCGCCCGCACTCCGTTCTGCACTGGTGGCACTGCAGTCTCCTTGCTTTTCACGATCTGTGCCGGGCGTAGTGCCCGGCCGTGCGGGGCGGGGGCGCACGACCGCAACCTCCGTGGCCCCACCCGTCGTTCGCGCAATTTCTCGTGCAATTGCACGCGGGCGCCTTCAGCGTGGATAATAGCTCCGGCGTCAACCCCTGCGGTTGCGCCCCGTCTTGACGTCGCATCAAGGAGATGCCGTGTCGTCACCTGCGAACCAAGTGCTCCGGCCGCCGAGCCAGGCCGCGCCGGAGGTGGTTGACGCGGGCCCGGCCGGTGAGACCGCGCGGCGTCCGGGCCCGGCCGACGCGCCGCGGAAACCGCCGACGCTCGGCTCTCCCGTCTCCGCCACGCTGCTCGTCAGGTGCAGCGCGGAGGGATTCGCCCGGGCCCGCGCCTTCACGCGAGAGACGCTGAGCCGGTGGTCCCTGGACCATCGCAGCGACGACGCCACCCTCGTGATCACCGAACTCGCGGCCAACGCCGTGGCCCACGCGGTGCTCCGGCCCGCGGCGGGAGGTGCCGCCGAGGTGTGGCTGGGGTTGTCCTTCGACCCCACCCATCTGCTGGTGACCGTCTCCGACCCCGGTGACGAGCCGCCCGCGTACACCCCCTGTGACGTCACCGCCCTGCGGGAGAACGGCCGAGGCCTGTACATCGTCGACGCCCTGGCGCAGGAGTGGGGCTGGACCTCCCGGCCCCCGGCCGGCAAGACCGTCTGGGCCAAGCTGTCGACCGCCCCTCCTCCCTGACATGACCGCCGCGGAAAGGTTTCACGCCATGCGCACCGCTCCGGACCAGCCGAGCAACGAGCGCACCAGCTGCCCCGTCCCCACGACCGGGGTGGCGCGAACCACGCCCCTCGCGGCGCTGAGCCGGGTGCCCTGGGGCGAGATCCAGGACTCCACCGGCTGCGCCGCCGCCATCCCCCTGCTCCTCAACAGCGTGGCCTGGGGGGACGCCGAGACCGCCGGCGCCGCACTCGGCGACCTGCGCAGGCGCATCTGCCAGTACGGCTTCGTCGTGGAGCAGGCCACCGCCGCCACGGTCCCCTTCCTCTGGGAGCTGGCCCAACTGCCCCAGGTGACCTGCCGTGCGGAGATCATCCAACTGCTCAGGAGCATCGCCGGCGCCCGCCAGTGGGAGAGCACGGCGGCGGTCTACCCCAAGCTGCTCAACCACCGCGAGAACCCGGTGGTGTGGGAGCGCCGGGCCCGCCAGGCCGTCCGTGCCAAGAGCGGTGCCCTCAGTCGGCTGATGGCCGACGACGACAGCGAGATCGCCCACGCCACCACGGAACTCGCCCGCACTCTGGACGAGTAGGAGCGCACGCCGCCACCTGGTGTACTCCTTGCCGCCGAGGGGGAGAAAGCGCTTGCCCTCCACACGGCAACCGGAAGGACCACCGACGATGGCATCGTCGCTGGAAAGACCACTCGACCACCGCTACCGGGGCGAACACCCGATCCGCACGCTCGCCTATCTGCTCCACGCCGACCGCCGCCGACTGGCCGGTGCCGTCGCGGTGTTCACCGTCAAGCACAGCCCGATCTGGCTGCTGCCCCTGATCACCGCGTCCATCATCGACACCGTCGTCCAGCACGGGCCGATCAGCAGACTCTGGACCAGCACCGGCGTCATCCTGTTCATCCTGCTGGTCAACTACCCCCTGCACCTCCTCTACGTCCGCCTGCTCTACGGCAGCGTCCGCCGCATGGGCACCACCCTGCGCTCCGCCCTGTGCACCCGCATGCAGCAGTTGTCCATCGGCTACCACTCCCGGGTCAGCGCCGGGGTGCTCCAGGCCAAGGTCGTGCGGGACGTCGAGACGGTCGAGCAGATGGTGCAGCAGACCGCGGAGACCGGGCTGGGCGCCACCACGGTGCTGATCGGCGGACTGGTCATCATCGCCGTACGGACACCGGAGTTCGTGCCCGTCTTCCTCGTCGTCGTGCCCGCCGCCGCCCTCGTCGTGGCCCGCCTCAGGGCCCGGCTGCGCACCCACAACGAGCACTTCCGGCACGAGGTCGAGACCCTGTCGTCCCGGGTCACCGAGATGACCCGTCTCATCCCGGTCACCCGCGCGCACGGCCTGGAGGGCAAGGCGCTGCGCCGCATGGACGGCACCCTGAGTCGACTGCTGACCTCCGGGATGCGCCTCGACCTCGTCAACGGCCGCTTCGGCTCGCTGGCCTGGGTCGTCCTCAACGTGGTCGGTGTGCTGGTCCTCGCCGGCGCCGCGCTGGTGTCGTACTACGGCGTCTGGGGCGTCACCCCCGGCGACGTCGTGATGCTCAGCGCCTTCCTGACCACGCTCACCAACTCCACGACAACGTTGGCAGGGCTCGCCCCGGTCATCACCAAGGGCCTGGAGTCCGTCCGTTCCGTCGGCGAACTGCTCCAGGCGCCCGAACTGGAGGACAACGAGGGCAAGACGAAGGTCGACTCGGTGCGCGGGGCCGTCGAGTTCCAGGGCGTCGGCCACGCGTACGACCACGGGAGGCCCGCCGTACGGGACTTCACCCTCTCCGTCAGCCCCGGCGAGACCGTCGCCCTCGTCGGCGCGTCCGGCGCGGGCAAGTCGACCGTCCTCAACCTCGTCATCGGCTTCATCCGGCCCACCTCGGGACGGCTGCTGCTCGACGGGACCGACATGCACACCCTCGACCTGCGCACCTACCGGCGCTTCCTGTCCGTCGTACCGCAGGAGTCCATCCTGTTCGACGGCACGATCCGCGACAACGTCGCCTACGGCATGGACGACGCCGACGAGCAGACGGTACGCGCGGCGCTGCGGGACGCGAACGCGCTGGAGTTCGTCGACCGCCTGCCCCAGGGCCTGGACACCCTGGTCGGCGAGCGCGGGGCCAGGCTGTCCGGCGGGCAGCGGCAGCGCCTGGCCATCGCCCGGGCCCTGATCCGCGACCCGCGGGTCCTCGTCCTCGACGAGGCGACCTCGGCCCTGGACACCCGCTCCGAGGCGCTCGTCCAGCAGGCGCTCGCCCGGCTGCTGCGCGGGCGTACGACCTTCGTGGTCGCGCACCGGCTGTCGACCGTGCGGGGCGCCGACCGGATCGTGGTGATGGGGGAGGGCCGGATCCTGGAGACCGGCACCCACGAGGAACTCCTGCGCCGTGGCGGGGCCTACACCGCGCTGCACGCCGGACAGGTCGTCTGAGGCGGACCGGTCCGCCGGCTCTCAGGCCGCGCTGCTGCGCGGCACCCGGCGGGGGCACGCCGAGTCGTGGTCGGTGCCGCAACTCGTCCACCAGCGTTCACAGCACGCGGTGTTGAGCTCGGCGCGGACGATGTCGTCGGCGGCCCCCGCACCGGCCTGCCCGTCGGGGCCGCCGACCCGGCCGCGCATTTCAGCCAGAGCGCGCCGCTGGTCGCGGAGCACGCTCTCGCGCACGACCGCGATCACCGGGACCAGGCTGGCGGCGGCGAACAGACACGCGATCCACGGCGGGCCCTGGCGCAGTGCCAGGACCGCTGTCCAGGCGAGTCCGGTGCTCGTCGCGAGATAGAGGGCACTGAGGAGACCTGCGGAGCGGTTCATGGGCGTATACCGTTCATGTGCGAGGGATGCCCCTTGTTCAACGGTTTGCGGCCCTTCGGGAAGCGGGTCCGCCCACACGGTATTGCGCCAA
Source organism: Streptomyces sp. NPDC006335 (assembly GCF_040612795.1). Taxonomy (NCBI): domain Bacteria; kingdom Bacillati; phylum Actinomycetota; class Actinomycetes; order Kitasatosporales; family Streptomycetaceae; genus Streptomyces; species Streptomyces sp. NPDC006335. Next base: position 103,677 of record NZ_JBEXQX010000011.1, on the reverse strand, counting down.
TCGCGTACCGGGGAGCGGCGGATGGGATTGGGCCGGTGCGGAGGGGGCATACGCAGCGAAAAATTCGAGAGAGGGGCGTTCGTGCTCGTTCCGGACCCGAAGGCCGTCAGAACCCTGCTGACCCGCTATGCGTCACTGCGGATCGCCCAGGCGGAGAGGGAGACGCCGGCGACGGCTCGTGAGCTGGAGGACGTCAGTTACACGCTGTGCGTCATGATGGGCACCACCGATGTCCGCGAAGCGGTCGCCAGGGCCGACGCCCTGCTGCCGGCCGTCGGATGCGTGGACGTGGAAGGTGAGAGCAGCCTGCCGCTGGCAGGGTGAACAACACGCCGGACCCGGCGGGCGGTCAGCGGCGCGCCGCCGCCGGGACGGCGTCCTTGGCGTGGAAGGCGGCGCGATAGGCCTGCGGGCTGGTGCCGACGACCCGGCGGAAGCGCTCCCTGAACGCCGTGGGGGAGCCGAACCCCGCCTGCCGCGCGATCCGCTCGACCGGGTGGCCGGTGTTCTCCAGCAGGTACTGGGCGCGCCGCACCCGGGCCCGCAGCAGCCATTGCAGCGGCGTACTGCCCGTCTGCTCGCGGAAACGGCGGCTGAAGGTGCGCTCGCTCATCCCCGAACGGGCCGCCATCGCCCCGAGGGTGATCTCGTGGGCCAAGTTGTCCTCGATCCACTCCAGCAGCGGCTCCAGCGTCGACCCCCGGGGCACGGGCGGGTGGTCGGACACGATGAACTGGGCCTGTCCGCCCTCCCGTTCGAGCGGCATCACCGACATCCGGGCGGCATGGGCCGCGACCGCCGACCCCAGGTCCCGGCGGATCATGTGCAGACACATGTCCAGGGCCGCTGCCGCACCCGCGGAGGTCAGGATCTGGCCGTTGTCGACGTACAGCACGTCCGGCTGGACCTCGACGGCGGGGAAGCGCCGCGCCAGGTCGTCCGCGGCCACCCAGTGCGTGGTGGCGCGCAGGCCGTCCAGGAGCCCGGCCGCCGCGAGCACGAACGCGCCCACGCACACGGACGCGATCCGGGTGCCGGCCGCCGCGGCCTCCCGCAGCGCCGCCAGGACGCGCGGGGAAGGCGGTGGGGCGGTGGGGGAACAGCCCGGCACGATGATCGTGTCCGCGTCCGCGAGGGCCTCCAGCCCCTGTCCGACCCGCAGGGTGAAACCGCCGTCCGCGCGGACCTCCGCGGACTCGGCGCACAGCCGGACCCGGTAGGCGGGGCGGCCGTCGGGAAGCTGGGTCCAGTCGAAGACCTGCATGGGCGCCGCCATGTCGAACGGCACCACGTCGTCGAGAACCAGGATCGCCACGGAGTGCATGACGGCCACGATAGGCGGATTCCCGCCACCGGCACGACCAGGGAACCGGACAGAAACCCCTGCCGAGGCGGTTGGCGGGAACCCGTTGGAACCTGTCGTTTCAGCCTCTGTGTGATCACCCGGCGGCTTCCTAGCGTGGACGGGCACCGCCGACCGCACCGGAGAGGGACCCGCCACCCCATGACCAAGTTCCTGCTGACCCTGCACGTCCTCGCCGCCATCGTCGCCGTGGGGCCGGTGACCGTCGCGGCCAGCATGTTCCCGCCCGCGGCCCGCCGGGCGCACGCGGAGGGGGCCGGCCTCGGCACGGTACGGCTGCTGCACCGCATCTGCCGGGTCTACGCGGGCGTCGGCATCGCGGTCCCCGTCCTCGGCGTCGCCACCGGAGCCGCGATGGGCGTCCTGGGCGACGCGTGGCTGACCGCGTCCATGGCCCTGACGGCCGCGGCCGCCGGAATCCTCGTCGCCTTCGTTCTGCCCCGGCAGGGCGAACTGCTCGACGAGCTGACCGGACAGGGGAGCGTCGAACGCCGTGCCACCGCCCAACTGGCCATGTTCACGGGCGTCTTCAACCTTCTGTGGGCGACCGTGACCGTCCTGATGATCGTCCGTCCGGGGTCCACCACCGGCGCATGACCGCCCGCGCGCCGTCAAGCCCGACACCGGAATTCGCACGTCGGTGCGTGGAGGCGCCTAGACTCGTCAGCCGTGCCCATGCGCGTGGGCCCGCGAAAACGAAAGGCGCGTTGACGGGTGTTCCAGGATTCCCCCATCTACGACCGACTCGTCGCCGAGCGCGGCGACGTCCCCGCTCTGACCCGCAGGGAGGCCGAGCGCGTACGCAGGGAACTGGAGTACGTCATGCGGCCGCTGCAGTCCCTCATGCCCCCGCCCGTCCCCGAGCGGCCGGCCTCGCCCGGCCAGGGATGGGTGCCCGCCCTGCCCCCGGCCGCCCCCCGGCCCTACTGATCCGGTCCGGTCCTACTGAGCCGGCCCGGTCCTGCTGATCCGGTCAGGACCTATTGATCCGGTCTCAGGAGACCGTGCTGCTCGCGCCGTTGGTGCGGGAGCGCGGTTCCGGGCCGGGCCAGCCATTCGGCGATGCCGCGCGCGATCGGCTGGCCCGTCTCCACCTCGACGAAGCCGAACTGCCCTGACTGGTTGCACTCCAGGAACCACCAGGTCCCGTCCCCGTCCTCGGCGAAGTCGAAGGCCCCGTAGGCCAGTTCGGCCGCCCGGAGGTAGTCCCGGACGGCCGCGGCCACCCGGGGCGGGACCTCGGCGGGCTGCCAGGACGAGGTGGGCGGGGCGAACCGTACGTCCACCTCGTCGTCCGCCCCGGTGGCCTTCCGGGCGGCCAGCAGCGTCTCGCCCACGACGGTCAGGCGTATGTCGGCCCGTTTGGCCACCCGCCGTTGCAGCAGCGTCGGGCCGAACGCGACCGCCGCGAAATCGGTGTCCGGCGCGACCCGGCTGGTCGGCACCGCCCGCGGCGGGTCCTGCGGGTGCGCCCCGGAGACCGGCTTGACCACCAGATCGGGATAGCGCTCGGCGAACTCGCGGGCGGCCTGCGGGAACGTCGTCACGATGGTGGCCGGGACGGGCAGGCCGCAGCGCTGGGCGAGCCGTAACTGCCAGGGCTTGTGACGGGCCCGGCGGGCCGCGTCGGGATGGTTCATCCAGCGGGCGTCACTGCCACGGAGCATGCCGTACAACGCCTGGGCGGACTCCTCGGTCAGCCACTCGGAGGGCGCGGCCGCCCGCGCCGCGGGGGTGCCGGGGCGGCGGACCCAGATCGAGCGCAGCCCGGAGATGCCCACCAGACGGCCGCCGACCGACAGATGGCCGCGGAAGGAGCCGTGCACGTACTCCCCGGACAGTGCCACACCGTCGGTCAGGTCGGCCGGGTCGAGCCGGACCACCGGTACCCCCGTGGCGTTGAGGTGCACCACGACCATGTCGGCCGTGACGTCCTCTTCGCAGGTAAGAATCAACACGGTCATCGAACGCCGGCCGTGTTCAGTCGTCGAAGTGAGTCTTGGAGCCCGCCGTGCTCGTGGTGGTCCCCAGTTCCCTCAGCAGCGCGTGGTCGCGGGCCGCGACCCGGCCGTCCATGAGCACGTTCAACTGCAGCCCGGAGTCGTAGACGTACGGAGTGGTCGCCTCCAACGTCGCTGCCGGACGTGCGTAGTTGAGCGCGAACGGTTGCATCGTCTCTCCCTCGCCGGTACTGCCTCTCACCGACGGCCTCTCCCCACGACGCCGTCGGGTCAGCCGACTTGCTTCGGCTTCCAGAGACTTATACGAATCGAACGAGTGATTGGTTTCCTTACACTGCGTAATCAGGGTCGGCGGACCGGCTCCCCGTCCCGTGCGTCGAACCGCAGTGCCGCCCGATCGGCGGGGGAGCCGCGCAGGGTGCGCAGGGCGAGCAGCAGGACGCCGATGTCGTCCAGGTACACCGGATCGGGCACCAGATCGGTGGGCAGGACGAAGTACAACAGGGCACCCCAGAAGACCCAGCGGGGCCCGGTGGGAAGTCCCGCCCGCCGCAGACCGCGCCGGGTCCTCACCAGCCGCACCAGCAGTCCCACGGCCACCGCCAGCGCCAGTGCCGCGAGCACCACGGCGACGACGATCAGTGCTGTGGTCGTATCCACGGGCCGACCTCCTCCTCCGGGCGCCGAACCGCCCGCTCCCTGACGGATTCCCGCATCCGGCCCCGCTATGGCTCACCGGGGCCGCACTCACACCCGTGGCTCATCCGAGTGGCACGCCGCCGTGCACCCGCTTACGAATGGGTCATCTCAATGTCGCGGTCGCACGACGGGGGCGCGTGGGAGCGACCGCCACTCTTTGTCTGGAGCACAGCATGACCACCGGCCCGACAGCAGCTCACCCGAACGAACCCGGCATACCGATGGACCGGTCGTACGGCGATCCCGTCGGCGACCTGGTGCGTGCCGCCGTGGCCGACCGTCCCCTGGAGGACGTCGTCCACCTCATCACCCTGATGGAACAGTCGCCCGAATACGCGCAGTCCACCGCCGCCGCCCTCCGTGCCGTCGGCGTGGACCGGTCCGTGGAGGACGTCACCCGGCTCGTCGCCCTGCTGACCCGGCCGCCACGGGACGCGGACAGCGCCGACGAGGCGATCCGGGCCGCCGCCGAGTCCCGTCCCGTCGAGGACGTGACCCGTCTGGTGGCTCTGTTGAACCGGTCCGAACTGCAACCCCACTGCGGACAGGAGGCGGTGCGCGCGGCGGCGACCGGCAGGCCCGTCGAGGAGCTCGTCGAGCTCATAGGGCGCCTGGCGACGGAAACGGCCCCGCAGCCGGCGCCCGAGGCGTACGAGCCGTACGACGAGGAGTGGCGGCCCGAACCGGAGACGCCGGGAGCGAGCGCCTTCCCGGCCCCGCCACCGCATCCGCCCGCGTCGGGCCCGCCCCGAAGGGCATCGCTCTGGCCGGGCAGGATCGCCGCCCTGGCGCTGCTGGTCTGCGGTGTCCTGTGCTTCCCGGCGGACCCGGACGGGGCATCCGCGCCGGTGTACGGGTTCGCACTCGCCGTGTCGCTCCTGTGTGTCCTGCTCGCCGTGCTGACCCTGTGGCCCGTCCTCCCGGTCCTGGCCCTCGCGGTCGTCGTGCCGGCCGGGGTGGCCGCGGGCCAGTTGCTGAACGGACAGTTCCGCTCGGCCGGGCTGGCCCGGGCCCTGGAACTTCCGCTGGCGCCGGCCTGGATCGCGGGGACGGCGGCCGTGTGCGCGTCACTGGCCGCGCTGACCGCCCTCGTGGTGCATGTCGCGTCGCCCCCGCCACCGGAGCGTGTCCAGGCGCGGCGACGGACGGCGGAGGCCATCCGCGAGGCGGCGGACGCTCCGCTGGCCCGCTAGTCGCTCCCCAAAAATCTGCGTGGGCCTACGAGCCGCCCCTCTCCCGGAGCCCGCTGAGCACGCGGTCCGGGGTGAGGGGCAGCTCGCGCAGGCGTACGCCGGTGGCGTGGAAGACGGCGTTGCCGATCGCGGCCGCCGTCCCCACGATGCCGATCTCGCCGATGCCCTTGCTGCCCATGGGGTTGAGGTGGGGGTCGTCCTCGTCGATCCAGTGCGCCTCGATGTCGGGCACATCGGCGTGCGTGGGCACGTGATACGCGGCCAGATCCGATTCGGTGAAGTCACCGAACGCGGCGTCCATCGTGCTGCCCTCGGTCAGCGCCATACCGAGCCCCATGGTCATGCCGCCCACGAACTGGGAGCGCGCCGTGCGGGCGTTCAGGATGTGCCCGGCGGCGTACACCCCCAGCAGCCGGCGGACCCGGGTCTCACCGGTGACCGTGTCCACGGCGACCTCCGCGAAGTGGGCGCCGAAGGCGTACCGGGCGAAGGGGCTGTCGGCGTCGGCCCGCCCGGCCGTGTCGGCCCGGACGTCGATCCCCTCCGGCGGCAGCGGCCCCTCGGCCAGGCGCTCCGCGAGCCGCGTGCACGCCTCGTGCACCGCCCAGCCCCAGGACGCGGTGCCCGACGAGCCGCCGGCCAGCGACGCGGCGGGCAGGTCGCTGCTGCCCACCTCGGTCCGAACCCGGATCACCGGTACGCCGAGCGCGTCCGCGGCGACCTGCGCGAGCACGGTCCGCGCGCCGGTGCCGATGTCGGTGGCGTTGATCCGTACGAGGAACGTCCCGTCGGGCAGCGCACGCGCCACCGCCGTGGACGGCTGCACCAGGACGGGATACATGGCGGCCGCCACCCCCGCCCCCACCAGCAGCGGGCCCTCGGTCCGGGAGCGCGGCCGTGGGGCACGCTCGGACCAGCGAAAGCGCCGGGCGCCCTCGCGCAGACACTCGACCAGATGCCTGCTGCTGAAGGGCTTGCCGCTGTCGGGCTCGGTGGCCGGCTCGTTGACGATCCTCAACTCCACCGGATCCATGCCGAGTTCGACGGCCAGCTCGTCCATGGCAGACTCCAGCGCGTACATGCCGGGCGCCTCGCCGGGGGCCCGCATCCAGGACGGGCTCGGTACGTCGAGGGGCGCCACGCGGTGTGCCGTACGGGAGTCGGGGGCCGCGTACATCACCCGTGCGGGCACCGCGGCCTGCTCCACGAACTCCTTGATCCGCGAGGTGTGGGTGGTGACCTCGTGGATGAGGGCGCTGAGCCGTCCGTCGGGGTGGGCCCCGAGGCGCAGCCGGTGCAGGGTGGGGGCGCGGTGTCCGACGACGGAGGGCAGGTAGCGGCGGGGTAGCGCCAGGGTGACCGGCCGTCCGGTATGCCGGGCCGCCACCGCGGCGAGCACCACGTCCGGGCGGGGCGTGCCCTTGGACCCGAAGCCGCCGCCCACATGCTCGGCGTGCACGGTGACGCGGTCCTCCGGGAGGTCGAACAGGCCGGCCAGGACGGTGCGGACGGTCGTGGCGCCCTGGGTGGAGGTGTGCACCGTGAGCCGGCCGTCGTGCCACTCGGCCGTCGTCGCGTGCGGTTCCATCGGATGGTTGTGCAGCGGGGGCACCCGGTAGTCGGCGTCGATCCGGACCGGGGCGGTAGAGAACGCGCCCTCGGGGTCGCCGTGTTCGCGGGTTCCTGGGTAGCCGCCGTTGGCCTCCTCGGGCGCGTACGCGTCCGGGTGCGTGGCGGTCAGGGTGACGTCGTGGTCCTCCACGGCGTAGTCGACGTGGACGGCGGCGGCACCGGCGCGGGCGGCTTCCAGGGTCTCGCCCACGACCAGGGCGACGAACCAACCGCGGTGCGGGACACGGGAGTCGCGCAGCACGGCGAGGGTCGGGTCGTCCGGGTCGGACAACCTCGGCGCGTTCTCGTGGGTGAGCACGGCCAGGACTCCGGGCAGGGCCAGAGCGGCCGCGGTGTCGACGCCGGTGACCCGGCCCCGGGCGATCGACGCGGGCACGGGCCAGGCGTGCGCGCGGCCGGGACGGGGCTGTTCGGCCGCGTAGCGGGCAGTGCCGGTGACCTTCTCGCGGCCTTCGCGGCGCTCGACGGAAGCGCCCAGGGCGGTGGCGGTGCCGTGCGCGGTCGCGGTGCCTTGCGCGGTGGCTTCCATGCGTCCTCCTCAAGCCCTGGCGGCCGTGGTGAGCCGGGTCAGGACGTCCAGGGCCAGCGAGCGTGCCAGGGGCACCTTGTAGCCGTTGTCCCGCAGCGGTTCGGCGGCGGAGAGCTCCAGGTCGACCGCGTGCTCGAACGCTGCCGCCGTGGGCGCGGCGCCCACCAGGGCCTGCTCGGCCCGGCGTGCCCGCCACGGCCGGTGCGCCAGCGCGCCGAAGGCGATCCCGGCATGGTCGACCACCCCGTCCGTCACCCGCACCACGGCGGCCACCGAGGCGAGGGCGAAGGCGTAGGACGCCCGGTCCCTGGCCTTGCGGTAGGCGGACGGCAGCCCGGCCGAGGCCGTCGGCAGCAGTACCCCGGTGATGAGTTCGCCGGGCAGGATCTCGGTGTCCCGCTCCGGATGGTCCCCCGGCAGGCGGTGGAAGTCGGCCACGGGGACGCTCCGGGCGCCCTCGGTGCCGTACAACTCGACCTGGGCGTCCAGCGCGGCGAGCGCGACCGCCATGTCCGAGGGGTGCGTGGCGATGCAGTGCGGGGAGTGTCCGAGCACCGCGTGGTCGCGGTGCACGCCCTCGCGGGCGCCGCAACCGCTGCCCGGGGCCCGCTTGTTGCACGGTTTGGAGACGTCCTGGAAGTAGGGGCAGCGGGTGCGCTGGAGCAGGTTGCCGCCCGTGGTGGCCGCGTTGCGGAGCTGCCCCGAGGCGCCCGCGAGCAGGGCCTGGGAGAGGGCCGGGTAGCGGGCGCGGACGGCGGGATGGGCCGCCAGGTCGCTGTTGCGGACCGTGGCGCCGACGCGCAGTGAGCCGTCCGCGAGTTCCTGGACCTCGTCCAGGGGCAGTCGGCTGACGTCCACGAGCAGCTCCGGCCGTTCGACGCCGAGCTTCATCAGGTCGACCAGGTTGGTGCCGCCGCCGAGGTAGCGGGCGCCGGGCCGGGCGGCGAAGAGCTCCGCCGCCTCCTCGGGGCTCGTGGCCCGTACGTAGTCGAAGGTCCTCACCGGATCACGTCCTCGACCGCGTCGACGATGCGTGGATAGGCGCCGCAGCGGCAGAGGTTGCCGCTGAGCCGCTCGCGGATCTCGTCCCGGTCCAGCGGCACCGGATCACCGGCCGGGGTGTCGCCGGTGACGCGCGAGGGGTGGCCCGCCGCCGCCTCGTCGAGCATGCCGAGGGCCGAACAGAGCTGGCCGGGGGTGCAGTAGCCGCACTGGAAGGCGTCGCGGTCCAGGAAGGCCCGTTGCAGGGGGTGCAGTTCGTCCCCGTCGCCGCCCAGGCCCTCGACGGTGCGGACCTCGCTGCCGTCCAGGGCGACGGCGAGCAGCAGACAACTGTTGACCCGGCGCCCGTCCACCAGGACCGTGCAGGCCCCGCACTGGCCGTGGTCGCAGCCCTTCCTGGCACCCCACAGGTCCAGATCCTCGCGCAGTACGTCCAGCAGGACGCGCCGGTGGCCGACGAGGAGGGTGTGGGGTTCTCCGTTGACGGTGAGCTTCGTCTCCGAGCAGGTGGCGCTGTCGTTGTTCTCGCCGCTCATGATGACGGTGACCTTCCGGACGGACCGAGGTGCTGTCCCCACCGCGTATCCACAGCGGGCCCTCCGACACCTCCGGTCACGCCGGGAAAGGACCCCTCCTAAGCTGGCCTGATGAACGCCGACGTGCTCCGCGCCGCCTACGGGGCCTTCGCGGCCGTCGTGCGCCCCCTCGGGGACGAGGAGTCCTGGCGGCCCACCGGGTGCGCGGGCTGGGCGGTGCGCGACCTGGTCTTCCACTGTGCCGGGGACGCCCAGCGGGCCCTGGTCGCCCTGCACACGCCGGCGGCCGGACCACCCGACCGGGACGCGGTGACCTACTGGCGGGACTGGGCGCCGGACCCGGTCGGCGCGGCCCACGGCCGACGCTGGAACCGGGTGAGCGCCAGCATGTTCCTCGACTTCCGCCAGTTGCGCGACCTGTACCTGGAGACCGCCGCGGCCGTCGTGAACGCCGTCGCGGACACCCGCCCGGGTCTGCGGGTGTCGACCCAGGGCCATGTGCTGACGGCCGGTGACCTCGCGCTCACCCTGGCCGTCGAGGCGACCGTCCACCACCTTGACCTCGTCGCCGACCTGCCGGAGGCGGCCGGACCGTCCTCGGCGGGCCTGGCCGCTGTGCGCGCCACCCTGGACGGCCTCCTCGGCCGGCCCGTCCCGCTCGACTGGAGCGACGAGCACTACGCCCGCGCCGCCACCGGGCGCACACCGCTCACGGACCCCGAACGCCTCGCCCTCGGCGCGGACGCGGACCGGTTCCCGCTCTTCAGCTGATCCGCCGGTCCGGGTCCTCGTCGCGGGCCGCGGGCCGCAGCGTGCCCTTCCAGCGTCCGAAGGTCTTCGTGAGCTGCTGCAACGGCGAGGTGGCCTCCGGATCCGTCCGGGGCTCCGGTGCCGGGGCGTTCTCGCGGTAGATCGCCAGCGCCTCGTTGGCCCGCTCCGCGGCCTCCCGGTACAGGTCCCGGGACTTCGTCATGGCCTCCAGCGCCTCGGCGTACATCGCCACGAGCGCGCGCTCCCGTTCGAGCTCCTCCTCCAGGGTCAACAGTTGCCACTGCTCCCGCAGCGCGGTCACGGCCGCCTCCCCACCGTCCGGCAGCGGCTTGGGCATCGCGGCGTACCGCGTCACGGCCGCGATCAGCTCGGTCGGCTCCGAGCCGTCGAGGAACACACTGCGTACGGCGAAGTCCTGGCTGTCGTACCCGGGCGGCACCGGCGTCCCGGGCAGCACCACGGCACCGCCGCGCGGCACCTCCACGCCGAAGTCCTTCACGGCCCAGTTCAGCACCCGCAACTGGTGCGGCTGCGCCCGGTGTTCGACGACCCGGTGGCGCAGGCTCGGCGGCAGCATGTCCGCCAGCGGGCGCCGGCCGCGCTGATCGGTGGTCATGGCCTCGTGGACGACGACATGCACCGCCCAGCTCCGGCGCACGGCCTGCCGGAGCACCCGCCGTACGTCCTTGTCCTCCCCGGGCAGCACGCTCAGGTCCCGCAGCCGCAGACCGGTGGCGGCGTCGCGGTCCCAGAAGACGTCGTCGCTGTCGGGCCAGAACATGGTCGCGGGAGAGGGCCACCGCAGATCCCACGGCGCTTCCGCCTCGGCCGCCAGCACCCACTCCTGTCCGCCGCTCGACACGGGGGCGAGCGAGAGCCGGGCCCGGACGGTCACCTCGTCGGCGACGCGCCAGCGGGCCTCGAAGATCCGCTCCGGAGCCTCCCCGGTCTCGGACGGCTCCTGGAAGTCGTCGAGGGCCGCACTCTCCTTCAGTCGCTCCAGGTTCCGGCGCAGGACGTCGGCCGCGTCGGATCCGAGATGGCGGCCGCGGGCCAGCCAGACGGTGGAGGGTGCCGTGGGGTCTGCCGTGGGAGTGCTTGACATGGGTCCATCTGTGAGAGGGGGTGGTGCGTGCCAGGGCCAAGTATCGTCGCCGCCGACCCGTACGGACCAGGCGGGGTCCGGCAGGCGGACACGCCCGGGGTCCGGTGCGCGACCGCACCGGACGCTCACCATGATCTGCCCCGCGCACACGGGGCGCACACGCTCCGCACCGACCAACCGCTGTTCACTCGTGCCCAGTTCGCGACCCGGCACGCCAAAATGACCTGTCGAACAGGGCCCGCCCACCATCCGCATTGGGGCGGGCCCTGTTCGCCGTCCGCACCCGATCCCGCGTTTCGGCTCGCTGAATATATCGGGAGCCGATATATTCGTGTTCATGGCACCGAGGAACATGACACAGGCGGCGTTCTTCGTACTGACCGCCCTCGCCGACCAGCCGCGGCACGGCTACGGCATCCTGCGCGAGGTCGAGGAACTCTCCGAGGGGGCCGTGCAGATGCGTGTCGGCACCCTCTACGGCGTACTGGACCGGCTCACCGCCGACGGACTGATCGTGCTGGACCGCGAGGAGGTGCAGCAGGGCAGGCTCCGGCGCTACTACCGGCTCACCGACGAGGGGACCGCGGCCCTGGACGCCGAGGCGGAACGGCTGGCCGCCGGAGCGAGCGCCGCGAAGAAGCGGATCGCCGAAGGGCGCCGCGACCCCGCGAGCGCTCCCGGAACCACCGACGTGCCCGTCACGGGGCCCGGACTCGCCGGAGGCATGGCATGACGACGCTGCTCGAAGCCCGTTACCGCACCGTCCTGCGCCTGCTGCCCGCCTACTACCGGCGCGAGCGCGAGGAGGAGATGGTCGAGACCTACCTGTGGGACATCGACCAGGACACCCAGGAGCAGAGCCGGCCCACCCTCGGTGAGGTGGCGAGCATCGTCGCGCTGGCCGTGCGCAGCAGGCTCGGCGCGGGCGGAGCGCCCCGCCGGTACGCCGTGCTCGGCTCCGCCGTCCGCCTCTTCGCGCTCTTCGCCGTCCTGCTCCAGGCGGCCTCCGCCGTGGTCGACCGGGTCCTCGGACTGACCTGGGCGTCGACCCGCGGCGGGCGCCAGTGGGACATGTTCACGGACGGATTCACCGGCCACGGGGTGTGGGCCGGCGTGGGCGCGGTCACCCAGTGGTTCCTCCCGCTGCTGTGGACGGTCGCCTACTTCGCCCTCCTGCACGACCACCGCCGCCTCGCCCAGATCTCGGCCCTGGTCGCGGCCCTGCCGACACTCTGGCCACTGGCCGATCTCTGGGCCCGCGACTTCGCTCCCTCGGACTCCGCGTACGTCGTCGCGGCCGCCGTGCTGGCCTGGGCGTCGGCGCTGGCGCTGTGCGCGGCCCACCACCGCGACGCGCCCCCGTCGGCCCTCCCCGCCGGCGCGCCCGGCCTCGTCTTCGCCGCCTGCTGTGTGCTGATGGGCGGCTCCGTCGTGGCGCTCCCCGGCGGGGTCGACACCGTCTGGGCGCTCGTCACGTGCTACCTGGTGACGGCTCTCGCCTGGCTGCTGTACCGCGTGCGGGGCGAGAGGCGCGTCCCCGCCGGAGAGGCCGCCGCCCTCGCGGCACTGGGGCTGCTCCTCCTGGCCGTCCGGATCACCGCGGTCTACCCGTGGCTCGACCTCCTGCCGGGGGCACTGCGCGTGGGTGTCCTGACCCAGGCGGCGGCCCTGGTCGCGCTGACCGCCGCGCTGGTCGTCGTGAGCGGACGTGACCTGCTCAGCCGTGGTACGTGATGTACCCGTTGCCGTCCCGGTCGTTGGCGCTCTTGGTGTACGCGTGGGTGTCGGCGTGCGCGCCCGAGGGCTTGTAGAGGTAGATCGTGTCCTTGTCGTTGTTCCACATGAAGTTGCAGTTGTTGCGGTAGACGACGTTGCTCCCGTCGGAGTCGGTGCCGCGGCCCCCGCGCAGCTTCACGTAGTCGCCGGGCTGGAGCGTGTGGTTCTTCGTGAACGTGAACTTGTTGCCGGCGGCGTCCTTGACGACGTACCCCTTGAGGTTCACGGTCGCGCTCGACGAGTAGTTCTTGATCGTCAGGTACTCCTCGTCGGTGTTGCCGGTGGCGCAGCTGTTGGAGTCCCGGCCCGGGGCGTCGTACTGGACGCCCTTGATCTTCAGCGCCGACGAGTACTCGGCGGCGTGGGCCGGGACCGCGGCCAGCACGGTCAGCGCGCCCGCGGCCGCGGCGACGGCTATGTGTCCTCTGCGCATGGAAAAGCCCCCCTGTGAAGGTCTCGTGAAGAAGACCTGGAGCGTATACGGACGCCGAGCGCCAGGGGGGCTTTTCGGTTGAATCAGTAACCGACTCGGAACGTGGCGTCCTGCTTCTCCGTGGTGGTGGAGATCGGGTCGATGCGCAGGACGTAGTTGGAGTGCCGGATGTAACGGGTCGGGTTGTTGTACGAGCGGAAGGAGGCCCAGCTCGCGTCCGCGAGGCCCGCCGTGCGGTAGAAGGTGGCGTCGCCGGCGAAGGTCGACGTGCCGTCGTTGACGTCGAGCTGGAGCGCGTAGTTGTAGTGCCGCAGGTAGCGGTCGGGGTAGTTGACGGACCGGAAGGACACGCCGGAGCTGTCGGCGAGACCCGGGACGAGGGTCCACAGGGAGTCCTTGTACGGCTCGATCGGGTACTCGTCGATGCGGCCCGCGTAGTTGGAGTGGCGGACGTAACGGGCGGGGAAGTTGTAGGACTTGAGCCGGTTCCAGGCCGGGGCGCCCCACTTCGCGAGCAGGTTGTCGTACTCGGCCGTGGTGATCGTGGTGATGCCGCAGTGCTTGGAGTTGACCGGCTGGGTGTAGGTCTTCTGGTCGAGGGCGGTCCAGGTGCCGGAGGCCAGGCTGCTGGACTGCCAGGCGTAGAAGACGCCGTTGGGGGTGTAGGTGTCTCCCCACAGCCACCAGTTGCCGGTGGTGAGGGACTTGACCACGGTGGGGGCCTCGGTGCCGCCGTGGGCCACGCCCGCGCTGTACTCGGTGAAGCTGCCCGGGTTCAGGGTGGTGGATCGGGCGCTCACCAGCGTCTGGTTCTTCTTGAAGAAGAGGTAGTTGTAGCCGTTCACGCCCACGGCCATGTCACCGTCGATGACGTCGTAGCCGGGGTCGAAGAAGACCTGCGGGGCCGAGGCGGTGACGAAGTCGCTGGTGTAGTTGACCATGATCACGTTGTGGCCGCTGGAGTTGACCGAGGAGTAGATGACCGCGTACTGGCCCCGGCCCGCGTCCCAGAACGCCTCGGGCGCCCAGCTGTGGGTGGCCATGTCGTGCAGCTTCAGGCGCCGGTAGCCGGTGAAGGTGCGCAGGTCGGCGGAGTCCCAGACGTGGATGTACTGGCTGTTGTAGTTCCAGTCGGTGCCCTTGAGGTCGGTGGCGAGCACGACGAAGGTGCCGTCCTGCTTGCGCATCAGGAACGGGTCGCGCAGACCGAGGGCGCCGGCGGTGGGGGTGACGAGCGGGTTGTTCTGGTTGAGCGGCGTCCAGTTGAGCCCGTCGGGGCTCACGGCCAGGTGGAGGCCGTAGTCGGTGCCGTCGCCGAGTTTGGTGGACTCGGTGAAGTAGACCATCGCGTACGCCGAGTCGGCGGCGTGGGCGGTGCCGGAGCCGAGGGCCAGGGCGAGCGGCACGGCGGCCGTCATGCCCAGGAGGCCGCGGCGGGACAGGTGAGGGTTTGCGCTCATCTTGCTCTCCAGGGTGGCGTGCGGGGAACGCCTCATTGACCGGTATTTCGAACGGAGTTCGGTAAATCGATCAGAAAGTAGGGCCTGGCCACGGGCGCGTCAATCGTCCTGTCACGCTTTTGTGATTCCTGTGCACCCGGGGCGCTCGGGAGCGCCCCGGGGCGGGTGGGTCAGCGCTGGGTGTAGATGAAGCCGACCTTGTCGACCGCGTCACCGGAGCGGCCGTGGAATCCGGCGATCTGCCGGCCGGCGGGGGCGGTGCGGGTCACGCAGTCGGAGGTGGTGGTGCCCCCGGCCAGCGTGCGGCCGAGGCTGGTCGTGAACTTGGCGTAGAAGATCCGCGTGTGGCCGTTGTACTCGCCCTGGCAGAGCTGGGCCTGGGTCACGTACTCCCCGCTGCCCAGCGTCAGGGAGGACGCGGTGCCGCCGGTCCCGCCGTGGGCGAGGGTGGTGCCGTTCGCCAGGGTGAGGCTCATCCGGTCGACGCGGGAGCCGCTGCGCAGCCCGATGCTGGTGGCGGCGGCCCCGGCCGGGACGGCGGTGATGTCGTTGTAGTAGTCGCCGTGCGGGCCGCCGAACTGGTCGCTGAGCTGGTAGGCGGGGTTGCGCGACCAGGTGAAGCCGACCGTGATCGGGTCGTGGTCCGAGAGCATCAGGTTGTCGCCGGTGAGGAACCTGGCGTGCTCGTTGTTGTACGAGGTCGCGTTGAGGGAGACGAGTGGGCTGCCGCGGTAGAGGACCTTGTCGACGACCTCGCAGGTGTTGGGGACGGTGGTGCCGCTCTGGTCGCAGACCAGGGCGTCGCTGCCCTTGGCGGGCGGGGTGCCACCGCGGACGAGCTGGACCCAGGGGTCGGTGAGGCCGTTGGCCGCGGCGAACTCGGCGATCGTGTCGCCGGAGCGGGTGTAACGGGTGTTGGTGTCGCCCATGACCACGACGGCGTTGCCGGCCGAGTGGGCCTTGATGAACGCGGTGAGCTGGTTGAGGTTGTCCGCGCGCGAGGCGAGGTCCCCGTCGCTGGTGCCCGCGTTGGTGTGCAGGTTGTAGAAGTCGACGTAGACGCCCTCGGCGAGGCGCTCGCGCATGAAGGTGAAGCCCTTGGGGGTGAGGCAGTCGCCCGAGTCCACCTGGCAGGAGTTCCAGCGCACCCGCTCGAAGTCGTCGGCGTCGTAGGGGATTTTGGACAGTGTGTTCAGACCGCTGCCGATGCCGGCGCCGCCGCTGGTGGGGGTGCGGTAGGCGTGGTTGGTGTCGGCCGCGTAGAGGCGGGCGTGGTAGTTGAAGTCCTCCTCCACGTGGACGATGTCGTACGGCGCGATCCGCTGGCCGATCGCCGTGGTGCTCGACTCGCGGGGTGTCGGCGCGCTGGAGATGGCCTCGGGCAGCCCGGCCACGTTGTAGCTGAGGACGCTGAAGGTGCCCGAGTCGGCGGCCGTGGCGGACGGGGCGGCCGCGGTGAGGCCACCGAGGGCGGAGGCGGTCGTCGCCAGGGCGGCGAGGAGTCTGCGCATGGGGAGTTTCTCCTGGAGGAGTGGCGGGCGGGGGTGAAGGGGCGGGGCGGGAGAGAAGTTACCGCTGGTTACCCCAAGTTGTCGCCGTCTTGCGCGCTCCCCGGTCCGCCAACCCCCCGCCGCTGGGCGCCCGTTGGGGCCATCCGTCCGCCGCCGTTCATCTCGGCTTCACGCCCGGTGGCTGATTCTCGGCCCCGCGGATGCGGTGGATTCCGGACGATACGAAGTGTGGAATTTTCGCGCGGCATATCTGTCTACGATATGAAGATCGTAGGGAGAGGGAACGCGCGTGAGTGAACCACCAGTCCTCGTCTGCCCGGAGTGCGGGGCGCCCAGGGCGGCGGACGGCACTCCCTCCTGCGCCTGCGCCCACCGTGCCTCCGAGGCCCATCTCGAGTCCCGTACTGCCGAGGCGGCTGCGGCGGAGGACTTCGACCCGGTGCGCATACGGCCCTACGTGGAGGTCGGCGAGGTGCCGGCCGACCCGGACGGGGAGCCGGAACCCCCCACCCTCAGCGCGGACTTGAGTGACGTCACCCTGGCGCCGGCGGACGCGGGGCGGGCACCTGACGCGGAGCCGCGCGCGCAGTCCCCGGTCGAGGGCGGCCCGCACGGTCGCAGGCGGCGGAACCTGGTGGTCGCCGGGGCGGGGGCGGCCGCCGCCGTGCTGGTCACGGGCGGATTCGTCAGCGGGCTCTTCACCTACGACAGCCCTTCACGGGACGGTTCCGTGGTCGGCGGAGTGCGCGCGGGCGTACCGGAGGAGACACCGTCGTCGAGCGGCCCTTCCGTCACGGCTTCCTCCCCTGCGGCGACCTCGACACCGTCGTCCGCACCGCCCTCCTCCGCGCCGAGCGCGGAGGCCGGCGACAGCGCGTCCCCGACGCCCACCGCCACCCCGACCCGGGCCCCGTCGAGCGCCGCCGCCACCATCACGGCGGTCCCCGGCCCCACCGTGTCCAACGGCCGGCCTCCCGTGCTCGGCCTCGGCGACCAGGGACCCGAGGTCGTCGAACTCCAGCTCCGGCTTGGGCAGATCGGCCTCTACGACGGGGAGGCCGACGGCGACTTCGACGAGCAGGTCCGCAGCGCCGTGCGTACCTACCAGGTCACCCGCTTCATCCTTCAGGACGAGTCCGGCGTCTACGGCACGGCCACGCGCGCTTCGCTGGAGGCCGAGACCTCGGAGCCATGACGGCCGCGGTCTACTTCCCGTGCCCGTCGCAAGGGTGTGCCCGGTCGTAGGGGCGGGGGTAGGCGGCCGGGGAGTAGGGGAGGTAACGGGCGGGTGAGGCCGGATCGGCTTCGGTGGCACGGGAGTTGAGCGCGGCGGGATCGCTGCCGCGCCAGTGGCCGCTCCTGATCCGGTCCTCCAGCGCGTGCAGGGCGGCGATCTGCTCGCCGGGGCTGAAGGTGCAGTGGCCCGCGTTGTCGACATGGCGCTGCCGCAGCAGCGGAGCCGAGCCCGCGGCCGTGGCGGCCCGGCGGTAGGCACTCTCGGACTGCACCGGGATCAGCGCGTCGCCGGTGGTGTGGATGTTCAGTTGGGGCTTGGTGAGGCGCCCGGTGAAGGAGCTCGTACGGCTCATCCGGTCGACGGCGTTCCGGTCGGCGCGGATGCGAGGAGCCCGGTCGAGGGCGTTGAGGTCGGACTTCAGGGAGAGGCCCGCCTTCGCGTACAGCTCCTCGACCTCCTTGAGGTAGGGGGAGTCGCGGAGCATCGCGCGGTAGTCGACCCCGGTGTTCCACGACGTGTTGCCGCCCGCCCTGGACTCGGCCTCCTGGCGCCAGACGAACGCGGGGAATCGCACCAGCCCGAGGACGGCCTGGTACTGGCCGGACTGCTGGGCGTTCCAGTCGGTGGGCGCGGGCCGGGGCTGCGAAGGGTCGTTCCAGCCGGGGATGTTGTGCAGGGCGGCGGCGAGCGCGATGCGGGCGCGTCCGTCGGCGGTCTGTTGAGCCCCGGTGACGACGGCCGTCATGGCGTCGGACGCCTCGGTCGCGGCGGCCGGGCCAGGCAACCCGGTCAACGGGATGCCGGAGCCGGGCGCGAGGAGCGTCTTCAGCGCGAACACCGGGTCCAGGGTGCTGTTCCAGTTGGCGACACCGCCCTGGACCAGCCCGCACATCGACAGTGAACCGGCGAGGCGGGGCGCGTGGCGTTCCGCGAGGGCGGTCGTGACGAGACCGCCGTAGGAGGTACCCCAGGCGATGGTCCGGTCGGCGCGTCCGAAGCGGGCGGTGAAGGTGTCGAGGGTGGCGAGCTGGTCGGGTACGGCCTCGGTGACGGCCCAGCCGGTGGTAGCGTACGAGGAACCGATGAGCGCGTAACCCTGCTTCAGGAGCAGGGACTTCGTGGTGTCGTCGGGCGCGTTGCGGGCCGGGTTGGGGACGCCGGGCGGTGTGTAGCCGTGGCTGTAGAGGAGGACCGTGCCGTTCCAGGCGGCCGGCACGTCCATGAGGTAGGTCGCGCCGGACGGCAACCGGCCCTCGACGTGGACGTCCTCGGCGGCGTGGGCGGCGGTCGGGAAGGGGGCGGCGAGCAGCAGGGCCGCGACGGTGACCAGCGTACGGGTGCGGATGCGGTGCATCACGAGACGTGGGCTCCTTGGGCGCGGTCCGTTTTTCCTGCGGTCGGGGGGACTGACACCGGCGAAAGTAGGCGTGTACATTGCGGGCGTCAATGATGTGCACAACATCAGGGGACGGGTCGTGAGGCGTTCTGCCGTCTCGTCAGGAGGGCCCCATGCGAAGGCGTGTGCTCGGACTTGCCGTTGCGGTGGTGACCCTCGCGGGCGCCGCCGGGTGTGGCTCGTCGGACTCCGGGAGCGGCGGCACGACGTCCGCGGGCGGAGGAAAGACGACACAGGTCACGGTCGGCGTCATCCCCATCGTCGACGTGGCACCGCTCTATCTCGGGCAGAAGAAGGGGTTCTTCGCCGACCGGGGGATCGAGCTGAGGATGGTGACCGCGCAGGGCGGCGCGGCGATCATCCCGGGAGTGGTGAGCGGTCAGTTCCAGTTCGGCTTCAGCAACACCACGTCCCTGATGCTCGCGCAGACCAAGGGCGTTCCCGTGAAGTCCGTCGTCAACGGGGCGGCTTCCAACGGCAAGGTGGGAGCCGACGTCACCGCGGTCCTGGTGAAGAAGGACAGCCCGGTGAAGTCCGCGAAGGACCTGGCCGGGCGCTCGGTCGCCGTGAACACCCTCCAGAACATCGGGGACACCACGGTCCGCGAGTCGGTGCGCGAGGACGGCGGCGACCCGGCGAAGGTGAAGTTCGTCGAAATCCCCTTCGACCAGATGCCGGCCGCGCTGGACGGCGGTCGCGTGGACGCCGCGTGGATGGGCGAGCCGGCCCAGACCGTCGCCAAGGCGCAGGGCGCCCGGGTCATCGCCTCGCCGTTCGCCGAGACCGACCCCAAGCTCACCGTCGCGACCTGGTTCACCTCGACGAAGATCGCGCAGCAGAACCCGGAGCTGGTGAAGAAGTTCACCGAAGCCATGACCGAGTCACTGGAGTACGCGACCGGCCACCCGGACGAGGCCCGGCAGATCCTCACCGCCTACACCAAGATCAGCGGCGACGTGCTGTCCGAGCTCATCCTCCCGAGCTGGCCGGCCCAGGTGGACATGGCCTCGCTGGAGAAGCTCGCCGCCCTCGGCGAGGAGGACGGCATCTTCGGCGGCAAGAAACCGGACGTCCAGGCGCTGTTCTCCTGAGAGGGGCCGGGGTCGGTGCGGGCTCAGGCCTTGGGGCGCCGGCCACTGCGCCGCGGCGCGGGATCGGAGCCGTCCAGGAGTTCACGGCGGCGCTCCTCGCCGTGCTCCTCCACCTGGAGCACGACCTGCCGCAGCCCCTCGGCGAGGCCACGGCACTCGGTGTCGCTGAGGCCGGCCGTCACGAAGGCCTCCTCCTCGTTGAACGCCGGGAACACCCGGCGCATCAGCTCCTCGCCCTCATCGGTGAGCCTGAGCAGGACGAGCCGTCCGTCGGTGGGGTGTCCGGAGCGGCTCAGCAGCCCGCGAGACTCCAGGGTCCGCGCGACGCCGGTGAGCGTGCCCTTGGAGATCCCGGCCTCCTCCGCCACGTGCCGGGTCTCCGACTCGCCCCACACCCACACGACCCACAGCACGACGAACGCCGTCCACGTCAGGTCCGAGCCGCGCAGCACGGAGTTCTCCAGGTGCTGGCGCACCGCGGAGGCGGCCCGGTAGATGTTCGCCACGGCCGCCATCTGGTCCCGCCGGATCGGGAAACCACCGAGTTTCTCGGCAGCGAGCTTCTCGGCTTGGGTGATGGATCGCTGGCCGGGCACGGGCGGCTCCTTCGTCTGGCACAGTCGTTCGGGCTCAAATTCTAGTGGGGGTGCCGCTCGGACCAGAGGTCCGCGTCCCACTCCAGGAGCCGGGCGAGGTCCTCGTCGGAGGGCCGGGAGGCGGCAGGGGGAGTGGGGGTGCCCCGGGAGATGTTGCCGCTCACGGTGATGTTGTGCTCCACGCGGGGGCGGCGGAGCGTCTCGTACAGGGTGAGCGCGGCATCCGGGTCCGGCGCGTCCCGCAGGGACTTGGCGAGGACGACCGCGTCCTCCAGCGCCATCGAGGCACCCTGGCCGGTCGCAGGCGAGGCCGCGTGGGCGGCGTCGCCGATGAGCAGGGTCCGCCCGGAGCGCCACGCGGTGCCGGTGGGGATCTCGGTGGCGTTGGTGACCATGAGGTCGTCGCCGGTGGCCGCGACGAGGTCCGCGGCCGGGGTGGCGTCCTGGCGCAGCAGCGGCAGCAGCGGTCCCGCCAGTGGGCGGCCGTGCCCTGCGCCAACTCCGCGGGGGGCAGAGGATCACCGGTCACCCGGGCGAACCAATACGCCTCGCCCTCGGGCGACACCGCGTAGCCGAAGGCGGCCCCGCTGCCGCGGACCATGGTGATGCAGGCGTCCGCGCCCGGAGGAGAGACGGCGCGGGTGTAGCCGTAGAAGACGTACTGGCCGGCGTGAAGCGGCTGCGTCCTGGGGGAGATCGACCGGCGTACCGCGGAGTTCAGGCCGTCGGCGCCGATCAGCAGGTCGCCGGTGGCGGTGGTGCCGTCGGCGAAGTGCGCGGTGACCTTGTCGGGGCCGTCCTCGACGGAGACGAGCCGTGCGCCGTGCCGGACGGGGACGCCCCGGCGCCGGGCCTCCGACTGGAGCGCGGTGTTGAGGTCGCCACGGCGCAGGCACCGGTAGTGCAGGAGCGGGTCGGAGATCTCACCCATGGGGGCGTGCGCCAGCTCCCTGCCCGTCTCGTCGAGGACCCGCAGCGAGGTCAGCGGGAAGCCGATCGCGGTGACCGCCGCGGAGGCGTCCACCTGGGCGAGGGCGCGCATGCCGTTGCTCGCGAGGGTGAGGAACGCGCCGATGTCCTCGGCCGAGTCGGGATGGGCCTCGTGCACGACAGCCTCGAAGCCCGCCTTGTGCAGCGCCAGAGCCGCCGCCGTACCGGCGATACCGCCACCGATGACCACTACGCGTGCCACACCCACCCCGTTCGTCCCGCGCCGGCCCGCACGGCCGTACGGACACGGTGAGGAACGACCGGACGCGGGCCGGGGTTCCGTCGGCGACGAAAAGCCGGTCGTGCCGCCCGTGACGGGCAGTGGCACGACCGGCTTCCCGACGGGCGGATCAGGCGCCGCTCTCCCGCAGCATGTCCTCGCGCTCGACGAGCTTCACGCGCTCGCGGCCCTGGGGCTCGCCCAGCGCCTTCTCGGCGGCGTCCAGCTTGTACCAGCCCTCCCAGGTGGTGAAGCGGACGTTCCGCTCGGCGAGGAACGCGTCCACCGCCTCCGGCTCGGGCGAACCCGGCGTCTGGAGGCGGTCGTTGGCGAAGTCGTCCAGCAGGTTCGACACCGTCTCGTTGGCGTCGCCCTTGGTGTGGCCGATCAGGCCCACCGGACCGCGTCGGATCCAGCCGGTGACGTACGTCGACTGGAGGTGCTCGCCGCTCTCCTGCATGACCCGGCCGCCCTGGTCGGGGACCGTGCCCGAGTCGATGTCCCAGGGGAGCTTGGGCAGCTTGTCGGAGAGGTAGCCGACCGCGCGGTAGACCGCGGTGACGTCCCAGTCCTTGAACTCGCCGGTGCCCTTGACGTTGCCGGTGCCGTCCAGCGCGGTGCGCTCGGTTCGCAGGCCGACGACCTTGCCGTCCTCGCCGAGGATCTCGGTGGGCGACTCGAAGAAGTGCAGGAACAGCTTGTGCGGACGGTCGCCGGCGTCGCGGATCGCCCAGTTCTCCAGGGTCTTGGCGACCATGTCGGCCTGCTTGTTGCCGCGCCGGGTCTCGATCGAGCCCGCGT
Source organism: Streptomyces sp. NPDC006335 (assembly GCF_040612795.1). Taxonomy (NCBI): domain Bacteria; kingdom Bacillati; phylum Actinomycetota; class Actinomycetes; order Kitasatosporales; family Streptomycetaceae; genus Streptomyces; species Streptomyces sp. NPDC006335. The sequence goes on along the minus strand of NZ_JBEXQX010000011.1, from coordinate 81,375 downwards.
CGTAGTCGATGTCCTCGGGGTCGACGATGACCTCGATGTTGGGGGAGTGGTCCAGCTCCCGCAGCTCCATCGGGGAGAACTTCGCCTGTGCCGGGCCGCGGCGGCCGAAGACATGGACCTCCAGCGCCTTGTTGGCCTTCAGGCCCTCGTAGACGTTCGGCGGGATCTCCGTCGGCAGGAGCTCGTCGGCCGTCTTGGCGAGGATGCGGGCCACGTCGAGGGCGACGTTGCCGACGCCGAGGACGGCGACCTTCTCGGCGTCCAGCGGCCAGGTGCGGGGCACGTCCGGGTGGCCGTCGTACCAGGAGACGAAGTCGGCGGCGCCGTAGGAGCCGTCGAGGTCGATGCCCGGTATGCGCAGCTCGCGGTCGGCGGTCGCGCCCGTGGAGAAGATCACGGCGTCGTAGAAGGCGCGCAGGTCGTCCAGGCTGATGTCGGTCGGGTAGTCGACGTTGCCGAAGAGCCGGATCTGCGGCTTGTCGAGCACCTGGTGCAGGGCCGTGATGATGCCCTTGATCCGGGGGTGGTCCGGAGCCACGCCGTAACGGATCAGTCCGAACGGGGCCGGCATCCGCTCGAAGAGGTCGATGGAGACACCGGGTTCGGCGGCCACATCGGACTTGAGCAGCGCGTCGGCGGCGTAGATCCCGGCGGGGCCGGCTCCGACGATGGCTACCCGCAGGGGGCGGGGCATGATCAGGTTCCCTTCGAGCGGTGACAGATCAACTCGAGGGAAGCCTAAACTGAGGCAAGCCTAAGTCGGTACGCGGGTCCGATCTATGGACTCATAAGATCACCTTATGAGCGGGCAGGGGTGGCGAACCGGGTCACGGCAGCGGCTGTTCCGCCCAGATGACCTTGCCGGCCGGGGTGTACCGGGTTCCCCAGCGCTCGCTGAGCTGCGCCACGAGGAAGAGTCCTCGACCACCCTCGTCGGTCATGGCCGCGTACCGCAGATGCGGTGACGTGCTGCTGCTGTCGAAGACCTCGCAGATCAGGGTGCGGTCGTACAGTACGCGGACGTGGATGGGGTCGCCGCCGTAACGGATCGCGTTGGTGACGAGCTCGCTGAGGATCAGCTCCGTGGTGAACGCGAGGTCGTCCAGGTCCCAGCAGGCGAGCTGCCGCGACACGGCGGCCCGTACGTCCGAGACGGCCGCCGGGTCTGCGGGGACCTGCCACTCGGCGATCCGATCGGCCGCGAGTGCCCGGGTACGGGCCACGATCAGGGCGATGTCGTCGGTGGCCCGGGACGGCGGCCGGGCGTCCAGTACGGCCCGGCAGGTGTCCTCGGGCGAGGGCCCCGCCTGCTCCAAGGAGGTGCGGAGCAGCTCCAGCCCGACGTCGATGTCCCGCTCGCGGTCCTCCACGAGCCCGTCCGTGTAGAGCACCAGGCGGCTGCCCTCGGCGAGTTCCAGGTCGGCCGTCTCGAACGGCAGGCCGCCGAGGCCGAGCGGGGGGCCTGCGGGCACGTCGGGGTACTCGACGCTGCCGTCGGGGTGGATGACGGCGGGCGGCGGATGGCCGGCGCGGGCGATCGTGCACAGCCGGGAGACCGGGTCGTAGACGGCGTACAGGCAGGTCGCGCCCGTGACGGGGGAGTTGCCGCTCTCCTCCGCCTCGTCCTGGTCGATGCGGGCGACCAACTCGTCGAGCAGTGACAGCAGTTCGTCCGGAGGCAGGTCGAGGGCGGAGAAGTTGTGCACCGCCGTGCGCAGCCTGCCCATCGTGGCCGCCGCGTGCAGTCCGTGGCCCACGACGTCGCCCACCACGAGCGCGACCCGCGCCCCGGACAGCGGCAGCACGTCGAACCAGTCGCCGCCCACCCCGGCCTGCGCGGGCAGGTACTTGTAGGCGATGTCCAGGGCGTCCTGCTCGGGCAGCCGGCGCGGCAGGAGACTGCGCTGGAGCGTCACCGCCATGGTGTGCTCTCGGGTGTAGCGGCGGGCGTTGTCGATGGAGACCGCGGCCCGGGTGACGAGTTCCTCGGCGAGGGCGACCTCCTCGGTGTCGAACGGCTGGGGCTTGTCCGAGCGCCAGAAGCTGACCGTGCCCAGGACGAGGTTGCCGGCCCGCAGGGGGACGGCGATCAGCGAGTGGATGCCGTACTCCATGACGTGGGCGGAGCGCTCCCGGTCCTGCGCGTGCCACCCGGTGGCCTCGGCGAGCCGCGGCTCCAGGACGGCCCGGCCGCTGCTGATGCCGCGGGCCTGCGGAGCCGAGTCGACCAGGGGGATGCGCTCGCCGACCTTGTACAGGGGGGCGTCCTCGCGGATGCCGCTGAGCGCGGTGCGGCGCAGGGTGGTCGCGGCCTCCGGCTGGCCGCCGCTGAGCACCGCGTCGAAGAGGTCGACGGTGGCGAAGTCCGCGAACCTCGGTACGGCGAGCTCTGCCAGTTCCTCCGCGGTGCGGGTCACGTCCAGGCTCGTGCCGATGCCCACCGTGGCGTCGTACAGCATGTCGAGGCGCTCGCGGGCCACCTCGGCGCGTCCGGACAGGGCCCGCAGCTCGGTCGAGTCGCGCAGGGTGGCGACGCTGCCCGCGGGGCCGCCCTGGATGTCGGTGGGCCGCTGGTTGACGGCCAGGAGGCGGTCCTTGACCCGGTGCACCTCGTCGGTGGCGACCCGTCCGGAGGCCAGCAGGTCGGCGGTGTCGGCGGGCAGCGCGAGGTCGAGGACGTGCCGGCCCTCGGCGTCGGCGGGCAGGTCGAGCAGCCGGTGGGCCTCGTCGTTGGCGAGCAGCAGCCGGCCCTCGCCGCCGACGATCAGCACGCCCTCGCGCACGGCGTGCAGCACCGCGTCGTGGTGCTCGTACATGCGGGTCATCTCGTGCGGGCCCAGGCCGTGCGTCTGGCGCAGCAGCCGCCTGCTGACCAGCGCCGTGCCCGCCGTGGCCAGGGCGAGCCCGACCGCGGCCGCCATCAGGAGCAGCGGCACCTGCTGGTCGGCGGTGCCGCCCACCTTGGCGGTGGTGATACCGGCCGAGACCAGCCCGACGACCTTGCCGCCGTTCGCCTTGATCGGGACGACAGCCTGCACGAGCGGTCCGATGGTGCCCGTGATGTCCTCGGTCACCACGCGTCCGGCCAGCGCGGGGGCGATGTCCCCGACGAACTTCTTGCCGATGCGGTCCTGTTTGGGGTGCGTGTACCGGATGCCGTCCGTGTTCATGACGACGATGAAGTCCACGTCCGTCGCCAGTCGGGCCGCCTCGGCACGCGGCTGGAGCACCGCCGAGGGATCGGGGCCGGCGAGGGCCTCGACGGTGCCAGGGGCGTTGGCGAAGGCCTGGGCCACGGCCACCGAACGGTTGCGGGCCTCGATGGTGCTGTCGTGCCGCACCTGGAGCACCAGGGCCACCACGGCGGCCACGACCAGCAGCAGGACGATCACGACCTGGAGGACGAACACCTGTCCGGCCACGCTGCGTCCGCCGACCGCCGCCCGCAGTGCTCCCGGCCGCCGCCGCGTCCGGCCCCCGTCGCGCTCCGCCCGCGTGGGCGAACTGCCCTTCAGCGGGGCCTCGTGCCGGTCGCGAGCGTCGTCGGGTGTCTGCGGTGGGCGGGGACCGCCGGGGCGACGGGCCGACCCGCCCCCGAAGCGGCCCAGGAGTCGGACCATGTGCCCATGTCTACACTGCCGCGCCCCAGGAGGCGAGGGGCGTCACACCCTGTGACAGAACATGAACAAACCCTCCAGACCCTGCTCATGGTGATCCGGACGGTGCCGCCCGCCGGCTGGCGAGCAGCAGCGCGATGTCGTCGGGGCGGTCCTGGGCGTGCCGGGCGGTCGCCGTGAGCCGGTCCGCGACGCCCGCCAGGAGTCGGCTGCCCGGCCGGGCAGCCGGAGCGCCGGCCTTCGCGAGGGCCACCCGCAGGGCGGAGATCCCCTCGTCGATGTCGCTGCCGGGCCGTTCCACCAGCCCGTCGGTGTAGAGCGCCAGGATCGCGCCGGGCTCCATCTGGATCTCGGTCACCGGGTAGCGGGCCCGCGGTGCCACCCCCAGGACCACCCCGCCGGGCAGGTCCAGGACCCGGGTGCGGCCGTCGGGGCTGCGCAGCAGAGGCGGAGGGTGCCCGGCGCGGGCCGCCCTGGCCAGCCCGGTGGCCGGGTCGAGCCGGATGTAGCAGCAACTGGCGAACAGACCGGGGTCGAGGTCGATGAGGAGATGGTTGGTGCTGCTCATGACCTCGTCCGGCGGCCGGTCGCCGAGCGCGAACGCCCTGACCGCGCTGCGCAGTTGGCCCATGGTGGCCGCCGCCTGCACCCCGTGCCCCTGGACGTCCCCGATGACCAGGGCCAGCCCGTCGCCGGACTCGACGACGTCGTACCAGTCGCCGCCGACCTCCATCCCCGCGGTACCCGGCAGATAACGCCCGGTGGTCTCCAGCAGCGGATGCGCCGCGAGACGGCGGGGCAGGAGCGCCTGCTGGAGGCCCCGGGCGAGCACGGTCTCCGACTCGTAGCGCTGCGCCTTCTCCATGGCGTGGGCGATGAGTCCGGCCAGCGCGGTGAGCACGGTGCGTTCCTCGGTGCTGAAGCTGCGCGGCCGGTCGAAGCCCAGGATGCAGGAGCCGACGGGGCGCCCGGAGGCGATCAGCGGCAGGAACGCCCGGGCGCCCTCGGTGGCGTCCAGGGCGATCCCGGGGTAGGCGGCCGTGAGCTGTTCCATCGAGTCGAAGAACAGCGGCCGGCCGGTGGTGAGGGTCTCCACGCCGGGCAGGTGTGCGCCCAGGTCCACGCCGTCGAAGGGTGCGAGGAAGCCCTTGGGGAAGCCGGTCTCCCATTCCAGGTAGAGATGCCGTTCCTGGAGGAGGTAGATCGCGAGCCGGCGGCCGCCGAACGCGGGCAGCAGCTCCCGCATCACGACCGCGGACACCTGTCGGGCGGTGGCCGCCTCGGTCAGGGCGATGGCCAGCGCGATCGGCCGGTACAGGGGCGCCAGCGCGCTCACACCGGCTTCGGACACCTCGGCGCCGTGCCCCGCGGGGCTGTCCGCCACCCGGCTCGCGGGCCGGACCGTACACGTCAGCCGGTCCGGCCCGGAATGCACGGAGAGCGCGAGCCAGTCGCCTTCGTACGGCTGGGGGGCGGGACCGGTGGTCGGAGCGGGCGGGGGTGGCTCGGTGTCCTGACCGGGGGTGGTGGCGGTGAGGGGGGTTGCGGTGCGGTGGGCGGCGGGTGGGGGTGGTCCGGGGTCGGGAGCGGGGCGGGGTGACTCGGTGGGGCGGGCGGGGGGCGGCGTTTGAGCGTGGTGCGCGGAGGACGGTGTGCCGGTGTGGTGGGCGGGCGGCGGGGACTCCGAGCCCTGAGGGTACGGCGGTGCCCCGGCACCCTGAAGTGACCGCGGTGACCCGGCTTCCAGCGTCCTCGGCCCCGTCTCGGGCTCCCCCACGCTCGGCCCAGCCTCGGCGTCCTGCCCGAGCGGGTTTATCTCGGGCTGCGGCTCGGTCGGCCCCGTCTCGGGGTCCCGTGCGGCCGGCCCCGTCTGCGGCTCCCGAAACATGTGCTTCGCCGAGGCGTCCCGCACGTTCGGCCCCGTCTCGGGCCCCCGTCCGGGTGGTCGTACGAGATGGAAGTGGACCGGGTCCGGGGTGAGGAGGGCCGCTCGCAGGTGGTCCTCGAACTCGGGGCGGGCCAGCCAGGGCACGGCCTCCCACAGGTCGCGGCCGACGAGCTCGGAGCGGGGGCGGCCGAGGAGCTGGGCGGCGCGCGGATTCGCGTAGACGACCAGGCCGAGCCGGTCCACGCAGAACACGCCGTCGGGCAGCAGGTCGGCCGCCGAGTCCGCCGTGGGGGCGGGCCCCGGGGCCACTACGACGCCCCGCACGGCGGGTGCGGCGGGCGGTTCGTAGGCGTTCCACAGGTCCAGCAGGCGCAGGGCGCCGTCCTCGTCGCGCAGGTAGAGGGGCAGTGCCGGAGGGCGGCCCGCGGCGGTGTCCCGCAGGGTGGCCAGGATGCGGTGTGCGTCGCTGGGGGCCACGGACTCGGCGAACGCCTCGACGGTGCCGGCGAACTCGCTGGGCGGCACCCCCAGGAGGGTGTGCAGGTCCTCGTCCAGCGTGATGGCGGCCGTCTCCGGGTCCCAGGCGAAGCGTCCGACGCGTCCCACGGACGTGGAGGCGGTCGGGGGCCGCAGACACACCGGCTCACCCTCCCAGGCGACCTGGTCCGGGTCGCCGTCCTCCAGGTCTCGCAGCGCCTCGCCCAGCTCCTGGGCGAGGCGTACGACACGGTCGCGGCCCGACAGCACCTCGGCGGCGTCGGTGACGGCCGGGCGCAGCACGGTCAGCACACCGTAGGTCGTGGAACCGGCGACGACGGGCACGTAGAGCGAGCCGAACTGGAAGGGGAGTCCGGCGGCGAACTGCGGGTAGCGCCGCATCGTCTCGGTGGCGTTCGGCAGGACCACCTGGACACCGAGCCGGTAGGCGTCGGCGACGGGGAAGGGGCGGTCGACGTGCAGGCGCCACCAGGGGCGGAACAGCGGTCCGGGCAGTCCCGACAGGACGGCGAGCCGTAGCAGTCCGGGCGTGCGGGAGCGCAGATAGACCCCTCCGGCGTGGCCGTCGGCCGCACTGACCGCCTCCGTCGAAGCGTCGATCAGCAGCGCCGTCAGCCGCCCGGCCGTCGGGTGTGCCTCCTCGACGCTCCCAGTCATCGGCCCTACCTAGTCCGAGCACCGTCCCACGGGCGACACAGCAAGAATGCGCCACAAGGACACCGGCCCGCACCCGGGCGGCTCATATGTACACCTGGCTCACTCCGCTGGACAACCGCCGGTCGCACTCTTAGGCTGAATGTTCAGAACTAGACAATCAATCTACGTGAGCCAGGGGCGGAGCGCCGGTGGTGGAAGGCGTCGTTGACGGTGGGGACGAGCACCTCATCGGTGAGGCGGAGAAGATCGCGGTCGCGCTCGGCCGGATGTTTCCGGGCCTGTGCGAGGTGGTGCTGCACGACCTGCGGGATCCGCGTCACGCGATCCGGGCGATCGAGAACAACCTCTCCGGCCGCCGGGTCGGGGACTCCGCGACCGAGCTGGGACTGGCACGCATCGCCGATCCGGAGTATCCGAGCGTCATCCAAAACTATCCCAACCGGTTCCCCGACGGCCGCCCGGCCAAGAGCACGTCCATCGGGATCAAGAACGAGGCCGGCGAGTACATCGCGGCCCTGTGCCTCAATCTCGACGTGTCGGTGCTGTCACCCGTGACGCTCGCCCTGTCCAACCTCGTGGCCACGGCCGCCGAGCACCGTGAGCAGCCCCTGGAGACCCTGCGGGACCGCACCACACGCGAACTGCGCCGCACGGTCGAGGAGTTGGCCGCGGAACGCGCCGCCACGCCCCGGTCGCTGAGCAGGGGGGACAAGAAGGAGCTCGTACGACGGCTGCACCGGGGCGGCTACTTCGACTCGCGGGACGCGGCGCAGACCATCGCGGATCTGCTCGGCGTGTCCCGGGCGACCGTCTACAACTACACGAAGTGAAGGACTCCTGGTGGCGGGAAGTCCCGCCCGAACTGTTCGCCCGCGCCCGGGAGTTCTGCGACCTGCCCGAACAGGCCCGGAGCGTGGGCGCGGCTTCGACAGCTCCGAGGTCGCAGCGCAGGACCTGTTTCTTGGGCGTGGCCCTACTCGAGAAGATGGACGTCTCCCTGTGAAGCGTGTGAGCCCTGTGACATCTGTCGGCCCTGCTCAGGCCCCTGCGAGCGCCGCCGCTCGGACCCTGGCCGATCCCGACACGCCGTTCGCCGTCGTCGACGTCCACAAGGTCAGGCGCAACGTCGAGCGGCTGGCGGCCAGGGCCGAGCGGCTCGGCGTCACCCTGCGGCCGCACGTGAAGACGGCCAAGAGCCTCGATGTCGCCGCTCTCCTGCACGAAGGCGACCGGCCCTGCCCGGTCACGGTGTCCACCCTGGCCGAGGCGGAGGCGTTCGCCGACGGCGGTCACACCGACATCACCTATGCCGTGGGGATCGATCCCCACAAACTCCCGCGTGTCCTCGCCCTGTTGCGACGTGGGATCACCCTGCGCGTACTGCTGGACAGCGTGGAGCAGGCGGAGTTCGTGGCCGAGGCCTGCCGCCGGGCCGGATCGCGCGTCCCCGCTCAGATCGAGATCGACTGCGATGGTCACCGCGGCGGTGTCAGGCCAGATGCGTCCGGACTCCTCGACATCGGCCGCATCCTGGACGAAGCGGGCTGCCTGGACGGGGTGTTGACCCACGCGGGCGAGTCCTACTTCGCCTTCACGGCCGAGGAGCAGCGCCTGGCCGCGAGGAACGAACGGGACAGTGCCGTCGCCGCGGCCGAGCGGCTGCGCGCGGCGGGCCTGCCCGTGTCCACCGTCAGTGTGGGATCCACCCCCACCGCCCACGCCGCCGAGGACCTCACGGGGGTCACCGAACTGCGCGCGGGCAACTACGTGTTCTTCGATCTGGTGATGGCCGGTCTCGGTGTCTGCCGCGTCGACGACCTCGCCCTGTCGGTCGTCGTCACCGTCATCGGCCACCGCCCCGAGTACGGGTGGATCCTCACCGACGGCGGCTGGATGGCCATGTCCCGCGACCGCGGCACCGCAGCCCAGCCCCGGGACCAGGGGTACGGCCTGGTCGCGGACCTCGACGGCACGGTGATGCCGGGCCTGGTCATGACGGCCGCCAGTCAGGAGCACGGAACCCTCACCGCCCGCGACGGCACCCTGTTGCCGGACCTGCCCATCGGCACCCGCCTGCGCGTCCTGCCCAACCACGCCTGCGCCACGGCGGCCCAGCACCACGGCTACCACGTCGTCGACGGCTCACGGACGACGGCGGGCGTGCCGGTCGTCCAGGCCTTCTGGAGCCGCGTCAGCGGATGGTGATCGGTTCGGCAGGCCCGGGCGCAGGGCGTTATGATCCCGGCTTCCCCGCGATCTCCGTCAAGTGGGGGGTTCCGCAGGGCATTTGAGGGGATCACGGATCAAGACGGCTTGCCCCGCCGCGGCGACACGCCGGGGTGGTGACCGAAGTCGCTCCGTCACGCGGGCGTAAAGTGCCGCGTGGGAGGGGAATCACCCTTGTGCAGATCGTGGCTTGTGGTATTAGAGAGGCCGTTTAAGGGGTAACTACCACCATGCCCGGCTGTTCAATCGTGGTGATGATCATGATGTGATCAGAGGGCGCCTAGGGCTACGTTGCGGCTGTGATCACCTCTCAACTCCCCGTCACCACACCCCCACTGACCGAGACGGCCGCGATCCGGCACCTCCTCTTCGGCGCGCAGGCAGAGATCCACGAGCCCTGGCGCCGCCTGTTCAGCTCCGACGTGTTCGCCTTCCATGAGGGGCTGACCCATCAGGAGCGCACGGAACTGTCCTATCAACGCCTACGCACAGTGAACGCGGCGGTGCCCGATCCCCAGGCCCTGGCGCGGGACCCGGTCGCCCTGAGCGCCCTGCACGAGTGGGCGGGGGTGGTGGACGCCGGTATGACCACGCTCGCCAGCATCCACTACAACCTGTTCCTCGGCAGTCTGCTCGAACACGACCACGAGGGGCGGGACTTGGGCCCCTATCTCCGGATGGAACGCATCGGCACGTTCCTGTGCACCGAGCAGGCGCACGGCAACGACGCCCCCCAACTGGAGACCACCGCGACCCTGGACCGGGAGACGGGCGGATTCGTGCTCACCACTCCGACGCGGGGGGCGCGCAAATGGATGCCCAACACCTCCGTGGCCGGCGGCCCGAAGGACGCCCTGGTGGCCGCCCGTCTGGTGATCGACGGCAAGGACCAGGGCGTCTTCCTCTTCCTGACCTCGCTGACCGACGCGAACGGCCGCCATCTGCCGGGCGTGGAGGTGGAGCTGCTGCCCCAGACGGCCAGCAGTCCGGTCGACCACTGCGCCACCTCCTTCCACGGGGTGCGGCTGCCGCGGACGGCCATGCTCCAGGGGGAACACGGCCGGCTGACGGACGAAGGTGAACTCGTCTCCTGCCTGGGCAGCCCGCGCAAACGCTTCCTGCGCTCCATCGGCCGCGTGACCATGGGCAAGCTGTGCATGAGCGCCTACAGCCTCGGGGTGACGCGGCACGCCCTGACCGTCGCCGTGCGCCACGCCCACCAGCGGGTCACCTCGGGCATGACCAGCGGGCAGCGGGTGCCGCTGTTCTCCCATCGCACCCACCACGCCCCGCTCGTGGAGGCGCTCGCGACGACCTACGCCGCCACCCTGCTCCAGCGGGAGGTCGTACGGCGATGGGCGCGGGCGGCGGAGGGCGAGCGCGAGGAGGCCGAGCGGCTGGTGGCCGTCGCCAAGGGCTGGATCACCTGGCAGGCCCGCGCCGTGATGACCGAGTGCCGGGAACGCTGCGGTGCGCAGGGCCTGTTGCTCTCCAACGGGATCGCGGGACAGCTCGCGGCCAACGAGGGCACGATCACCGCGGAGGGCGACAACACCGTCATCTGGGTCAAGGCCGCCGGAGAGATGCTGCTGGGCGGTTTCACCCCGCTGCCCTCCAGTGAGGTGCCCCCGGCCACCCGGAGCCTGCACGATCCGGCCCACCTGCACGACCTGATGGGAGATCTGGAGCGAATACGTCACGAGCGGGCCCGGGTGCGACTGCGCGCGAAGCGGGTCGGCTCGCCTCTCGACCGCTGGAACGGTGCCTCCGGAGCGGCGCTGTCCCTGGTCGACGCCCACGTCCACCGGCTGGCCGCACAGGAACTCCTCGCCGCGGCCGCGCAGGCCGCCGACCCGCAGGTGGCCCTCCTGCTGGAACACCTCCACCGGCTGTTCGCCCTGCGGTACGTGGCCGCGCACAGCGGTGAGCTGCTCGCGCACGAGCGGCTGACCGCCGAGCAGGTCCGGTACCTGCCGGAGGTCCTGGAGGCCACCGTCGCCGCGCTGGTGCCGCACGCCCTGACACTCACCGACGCCTTCGCCGTGCCGGACGAGATCTCGGCGCGCCATCCCATGCTGCGACCCGAGGCGGCGCCGGCCTGACCGTCGCTCCTCCTTCCCGCAGTGGGGGCCGCGGAACACTCCGCGGCCCCCACTGATGCATAAGCCTTGGCTTATATAAGCGCTGGGTGGCATAGTGGGGCGCGTGCACGCGTTCGACGTACTCGGGGACCCGGTCAGGCGCCGGATATTGGAACTGCTCGCCTCGGGCGAGCAGGCGTCGGGCGAGGTCAGTGCCGTGATCCGGGACGAGTTCGGGATCTCCCAACCGGCCGTCTCGCAGCACCTGAAAGTGTTGCGGGACAGCGGCTTCGCCTCCGTGCGCGCCGACGGCAACCGGCGGCTGTACGCCGTCGAGGCCGCCCCGCTCAGGGAGGTGGACGCCTGGCTGGAGCGCTTCCGGGGTTTCTGGGACCAGCGGCTCGACGCGCTCGGAACGGAGCTCGCGCGGGGACAGCGCGAGCGCAGGCTGCAAGGAGAGGTGAGCGAGCATGAGTGAGATCGCCGACGCGATCAACCGTATGCACCGGCGGGTCGGCACCCGGCAGGTCGAGTCCGGCGAGGCCCGGACGGTCCTGCTGCGCCGCACGTACGACGCCGAGATCGCCGACGTGTGGGACGCGGTGACCTCCGCCGAGCGGATCGCACGCTGGTTCATGCCGGTCACCGGCGAGCTCAAGGTCGGCGGCCGCTACCAGCTGGAGGGCAACGCAGGCGGCGAGATCCTCGAGTGCGTGGAACCCGAACGGCTGCGGGTGAGCTGGCTGTACGGCCCCGACCCGGGCTTCAGCGAGGTCGAGGTGCGTCTCACACCCGAGCAGGGGGAGCGCACGGTCCTCGAACTGGAGCACGTGGCCGTCGTACCGGACGACTTCTGGGACCAGTTCGGGCCCGGGGCCGTCGGAGTCGGCTGGGACCTGGGGCTCTACGGACTCGCCCTGCACCTCGCGGGCGGTGGCCTCGGAAAGGAGGAGGCCGCGACCTGGCACACCACGCCCGAGGGCAGCGCGTTCATCACCGGCTCGGGCGAGGGCTGGGGCGAGGCGTACGCCGCCTCCGGAGCGGACCGGGAGACGGCGACGAGGACGGCGGCCGCGACGATCGCGTTCTACACGGGAACGGAGGCCTGACGCCGGGCCCCCGGCTCAGGCGGTGCGCAGGGTGCGCCGCGCGAGCTCGTACGCCGGGAGCATCTCCTCGTGCTCGTCGGTGTCGAGCCCGCCGAGGTGCACCACCACCGGCCCGTCCGCGGTGGCGACGGCGAAGGCGCTCTCCTTCTTCGTCTCGTCCAGGAGCTCACTGGCGTACAGGTACTCGACCTTCACCCCCGACAGGCCGCCGGACGTGAAGGTGCCGTACTTCTCCTTGCTCACGCCGTCCTCGGCCGCGAGGAATGCCTTCAGCACGGTCCGGGCGTCGGCGTCACCCGGCTTTCCGGCCCATACGCGCAGGAAGCCGATGTTGCCCGCGGGCTTCGCGTCGATCTCGCACGCCAGGGTGACGGGCCCCTGGCTCAGCTCCGCCTTCACCGCCTCCGCCTTCCAGCCCTTCGCCGTGTCGAAGGTGACGGGCAGTTCGCACGCCGAGCCGGCGGCGCCGATCGTGCCGCCACTGCTGACGGCCGTGTCGTCCGGGCCGGAGGGCTTCGCGGTCGCCGTCGTCGACGACGGGCGCGCGGACGCCTCCGAGTCGTCCCCCTCGGCGGCCTGCGAACAGCCTGTCAGCACACTCGCGAGCAATGCCACATGGGCCATCCGAAGCCAAGTGTTCCCCGCCCTGACCAGCATGGCCGTGTCTCCCTCTATTCAGTGGTGGTGCTCGAGGGAGTCAGGTTAAGTGGCAGGGATGACGAATCGTGCGGCGATGGGGGAAGCGTTGTTGACCTTCGACGAGTACTGCGACGCGATCGTCGCCCAGACCGACCTGCTCGCCCTTCACGTCAAGGGCGCCGATCCGACCGTTCCGGTGCCCACCTGCCCCGGCTGGGACCTCGGCCGGCTCCTGCGGCACGTGGGCGGTGACCACCGGTGGGCGGAGGACGTCGTACGGACCCGGGCCACTGAGCCGATCGACGACGACATGGTCAACGACCCGGCCGCCTACGCCCACCTCGACGGCTCAGGGCTCGGCGGCTGGCTCGTCGAGGGCGCCACGAGGCTGGCCGGCACCCTGCGCGCGGCCGGGCCGGACGTGCCGGTGTGGACCCCCGCCGACGAGCAACTGGTCCAGCAGTCCGCGATGTTCTGGGCCCGGCGCATGACGTACGAGACCCTCCTGCACCGGGCCGACGCGGCCCTCGTGACCGGGGCTCGGTTCGTGGTCGAGGAGCCTCTCGCGGTGGACGCCGTGGAGGAGTGGCTGGAGTTCTCCACCGTGCCCGAGGCCTACGAGCCCCTGGCGGGCGTGCCTGAGCTGCTCGGGCCAGGCCGGACCGTCGCCTTCGACGCGGGAGCGGCGGGGGAGTGGCTGCTCGACCTCACCGGGGAGCGGCCGGCGTGGCGGCGCAGGACCGGCGAGGCCGCCGTGATCGTGCGCGGACCGGTGACGGACCTGCTCCTTTTCCTCTACGCCCGCCCGGCCCCCGGCGTCGAGATCCGAGGGGACTCGGAGCTGCTGGAGCTGTGGCTGAAGCGCACCCGGTTCTGGCTGGAGGCGTAGGCGCGCGAAGGGAGCCGGTGTGGCCGAAGCCACGTGCCGGGTGAGGCCGGAGCCATGTCCTCCTGGCGGGGGCGCGGGCTACCGTTTCGCGCAGTCCCCTGTCCCACCGGCACCTCGGGCGGCCCGGCAGTGCAAGCAGATCTCTCCCCGGTCATCGCGGCGACCGCCCACTGGCTGACCCGCGCCTACCCGCCGGCCGGCGGCGCGCTGGCCGCCGCGCTGTGCGAGGTGCAGGCACGGCAGGCCGTGACGGTCGCCGCGTGGCTGCGTTATCCGACGGCGATGGACGCCGCGCTCGTCGGCATGGCAGGCCCGGGCGGCTCCGCCCGCCTCGACTGGGTGACCGGCGCGGACACCGCAACCGACCAGGACGCCGAGGAGCACGCCTGGCGCACCTGGGTGGACGAGGTGGTGGCGAGCTGGGCGGCCTGTCTGCTCACCGACCCCGAACTGGCCGAACGGGCGGTCGCCGACATCGCGGGTGGTGAACACACGACGGGCTCACCGGCCGCGTTCCGCCGTCTGCTGGCCCCGGACACGACGGACCGCGATGCCGCCGCCCTGCTCCGCCACCCGGACCTGCTCGCGACGGTGGCCGAGCTGCACCGGGGCGAGCTCCTGGACCGACTGGGGTCGGACGAGACGCTCGCCGCCTGAGGAGGGGGACGGGTGGTTCGGGGGGGCGGATGCGCCGGGAACTTCCTGAGCGCAGGAAGCTCCTCCGTCGAGCAGGCCGGTCGCACGTCCTGCTCGACCGACACCGTGCCGTGCCGTCATCGACGGCGCCGGACAGCTCCTGGAAGCCTGTGATCGGGTGCGACGACGCGGTCGGTCGGCCGGTGCCGACCGACCGCGTTCCCGGCCGGGCCGAGTCGTGCCGTCGCTCGCTGACGAGACCGAGGTCGGCATCCGCCGGGGTCGGCCCTACTCTGGCGACGCTCGTCAGTCCTCCTTGCCCCGGCCCGAGAGAGCGTCCCGGAGTCGGTCGACCAGGCCCGTTCCCGGAGCGAGAAGCTTGTTCGCCGGAGGAGTGTCCGGGGCCGACGGATGCGGGCGGGTCGGGGCCAGCTTCTTGGCGCGGCGCACCTTCTCGCCCAGGTCGTTCAGCTCCTGCTCCGAGCACGCGACACGCAGCTGCGGGAAGAGGGTCTCCTCCTCCTCGGCGATGTGCGAGCGGACCTCGGTCATCAGCTCGCCGACGATCCGGTCGAACTCGGGATCGTCCGCCTCGCAGCTCTCCAGGTCCTTCATGAGCTGCTCGGCCTTGGAGTGGTCGTCGATCTCCCGGTCGGCCATGGTGTTCCCGTTGACCAGGTGTTCCCGCACCGCCGGGTAGAGGTACTCCTCCTCCGCGACCGAATGCCGGATCAGCTCCATGGTGGCCTGGTCGGCGAACACCTTCCGGTTCTTCTCACCGGGTGCCAGTGCCTCGATCTTCCCGAACAGTTGCTCGACCTCGCGGTGATCGGTCACCAGCTCGTCGATGACGTTTCCTCCGTGTCCCATGTTCTTTCACCTCCGCCCCCCGGGTGCCCTCTGCCGCACCCTCTATGCCTGGTCACAGGCTTGTCAGGACTTGCGGGGACAACTGTTTGATCAGCGTGTCGCTCCAGCGCATCTGGCGCAGCGTCCGTGGGTGGCACGCGGACGCCAGTTCCAGCAGGTGCTCGTCCCGGGTCGCCTGGGCGACCTGCGCGAGCATCTCCCAGTGCAGTGAGTTCTCCGTGGCGGCCAGATGCAGGGCGCGCAGGTCGTGCAGGAGCAGCAACTCCGACGGCCCCTCGCCGGAAAAGGGTTCGGGTGTGTCGTCGTCGAGGCGCAGCCCCTCGCCCGCGGCGAACTCGGCGAGCCGCCCGGCATGCTCGTGCGACCAGTCCGCGAGGTCGGTGGCCACGTGGTGGACCTCGTGTTCCTCGGGGTGCCGCTCGGAAACGGCCACCAGGTCCCGCGCCAGCCGTCGCTCCCCGCGGTGCAGGGCCCGCAGGATGTGGGCGATGCCGTCCTTCATGGCGTGCCTCCCGGCTCACTGTCCTGTGTCGCGTACGCCTGCCGCCCGCCGGTCGTGACCGGCACGGAGCCGGGGTCCGACGGCGCCGAGGCCGTGGTGGTCGGCGCCGGCGCGTACCGTCCGTCCGCGCGGGCGACCAGGGTGAGCGCGGCTGCCGCGGTCTTGAACAGGGGCTGCTTGGAGGCCGGGTCCCAGTCGGTGATCGTCGTCTCGTTCGCGGCGCGGCCGGGCCCGCCGCCGTCCGGGCCGTCGCCCTCCTTGGTGTCCCAGTAGCCGTAGTGGAAGGGCACGAACAGCAGCCCCGGCCGGATGTCGGTGACTCGCAACCGCGCCTCCAGCGCCCCGCGCGGGGTGGCCACCTTGACGAGATCGCCCTCGCCGAGACCGAGCCGCGCCGCGTCCGCCGCGCAGGCCTCCACCCACACCTCGGGCGCGGCCTCGTCGAGCTGCGGCACGCGGCCGGTCTTGGTCCGGGTGTGGAAGTGGTAGAGCGTACGGCCGGTCGAGAGCTGGAACGGATACCGCTCGTCCGGCATCTCGTGCGGCTCGACGTACGCGGCCGCCTTGAGCACGGCCTTGCCGTGGGGGTTGAGCGAGCGGTACTCCACCGGGTCCACGGTGGCCCCGGTCTCCAGGTCCTTGCCGTAGCTCTCGCAGTCGTCGGGGTGGGCCCAGGTGATGCCGTCCGTGTACAGCCGCGCGGTGCCCCGCGGGTTCGCCTCGGTGCACGGCCACTGGATGCCACCAGCGGCGCGCAGCCGCTCGTAGGTAAGGCCCGTGTAGTCGCAGGGGCGGCCCGCGCTGCACCGCTTCCAGGCCTCGAACGCCTCCTCGGGCTCCCGCCAGCCGATCAGCGGGCCGCCGTCCTTGTCGCGGAAGTCCATGCGGCGCGCGAAGTCGAGGAAGATGTCCAGGTCGGACCTGGCCTCGCCGGGCGGCTCGACCGCCTTCTCGCACAGGTGGACGGTCCGGTCGGCGTTGGTGATCGTGCCGGTCTTCTCGCCCCAGGTGGCGGCGGGCAGGACGACGTCCGCGAGCCGGGCGGTCTCCGTCAGGAACAGGTCCTGTACGACCGTGAAGAGCCGGTCCTGTGCCAACAGGGCGCGGATACGGGCCAGTTCGGGCAGCGACACGGCCGGGTTGGTGCCGCTGATCCAGAGCATCCCGATCGAGCCCTGCTCGGCGTAGCGGAACATCTGCATCGCGTGCGTGGGCGGGGCGAAGTGCGGGATCCGGGCCGGCTCGACGTTCCACACCTTCGCCAGGTCGGCGACATGGGCGTCGTTCTGCCAGTTGCGGAAGCCCGGCAGATCGCCGTCGGCACCGCACTCACGGGCGTTCTCCGCGCTGGGCTGGCCGTTCATCTGGAGCACGCCCGCGCCCGGGCGGCCCAGCATCCCGCGGATCAGGTGCAGGTTGTCGACCTGCACGGCCGCGGCGGTGGCCTGGTGCGCCTGGTAGACGCCCTGGAGGACCGTGGACAGCAGGGCGTCCGCCGTACCGACGAGTTCGGCCGCCTCGATGATCCGCGACACGGGCACGTCGCAGATCTCCGCCGCCCACTGGGGCGTGCAGGGAGCGACTTGCTCGGACAGCTCCTCGAAGCCGACCGTGTGCGCCTCGACGAAGTCGTGGTCGACCCGGTCGTGCCGGATCGTCTCGTGCAGCAGGGCGTTCAGCAGCGCCACATTGGTGCCGGCCCGCGGTGCCAGATGCACGGTCGCGTGCCGGGCCACTTGGGTCGGGCGGGGGTCCACACACAGCAGCCGCGGCGGATCGCCGCCCGCCAACCGGTCCAGGACGCGCGTCCACTGCACGGTCTGCGTCTCGGCCATGTTGTGGCCGAACAGGGCGATCACGTCGGCGTGGTCGAGGTCGTCGAAACTGCCCGGCTGGCCGTCGCAGCCGAAGGACTCCTTCAGCGCCTCGGCCGCGGTCGCGGTACACAGGCGGGTGTTGCCGTCGAGATGGTTGGTGCCGACGCCCGCCCGGGCGAGCACGGCGAGCGTGTAGTACTCCTCCAGGAAGAGCTGCCCGCTGGTGTAGAAGCCGATCGAGCCGGGCCCGCGCTCGTCGAGCAGTTCCCGGGTACGGGCCGCCACCAGCTCCATCGCGGTGTCCCAGTCCGTCTCCACGAGATGGCCGTCGCGCCGTACGAGCGGCCTGGTCAGCCGGTCCGAGGAGGCGTTCGCCTGCCAGCCGAACAGGTCCTTCGGCCCGAGCCTGCCCCGGCTGACACGGTCCGTCGCCCGTCCCCGTACGCCCGCCATACGACCGTCCACGACGGCGATGTCCATGGCGTCACCACCGGAGTGCAGCAGCGACGCCGCCGCCACCCACCTCTGCACGGCTCCCGGCTCCACGCCCTCCGCGAGATACGCGTCCACCCTGGAGGGCCAGGTCCCGTGGCGCCCGTACGGCGTCCGGTCGCCCCATGGATCCGCAATCCGGTCCGCCTTCATGGAGGCCTCCTCGAGAACTCCCGCCGACCGCTCCTGAGTACCCGCGCCGAGCGGCCGGTAACGGTGCCCGGGTGTAAGGCGGGCCGCTCGAAGGAACCCGCACCAGGACGCAGGCGTACGACGCTCTTGGGGAGGCCGATGTGACCGACGCCGTGGACGAGGTGCTGGCGCGAGTGCGCGGAGAGGTGGCCGCACGGGCGGACCGGCTGTGGGACATGGCGCGGATGCTGCACTCCGACCCGGAGTACGCCTTCGAGGAGCACCGGGCGGCCGCACTGCTGTGCGGGGAACTGGAGTGGGCGGGTTTCGAGGTGCGGCGGGACGTCGCCGGACTCCCCACCGCCTTCACCGCACGCTCCGGCACCCGGACCCGCCCCGCGGTGGCCCTGATGCTGGAGTACGACGCCCTGCCCGGCCTGGGCCACGCCTGCGGCCACAACCTGATCGCCGCGGCGGGCCTGGGCGCGGCTCTGGCCGCCCGGGCCGTCCTCGACCGGGACGCCGGCACCGTATGGGCCATCGGCACACCGGCGGAGGAGGGCGGCGGAGGCAAGGTCGCCGAGACCGACGCCGGGGTGTTCGACGACCTCGACGCGGCGCTGATGTTCCACCCCGGGGTGCACAACTGGCAGTGGGCGCCGCTGACCGCGCAGGCCCAGTACCGGGTCGGCTTCCGCGGACGCGCCGCCCACCCGACCGGGAACCCCACCGAGGGCATCGACGCGCTCGCCGCGCTCATCCAGTTGTTCAACACACTGGCCGTGATCGGGCGCAGGCTGCCCGAGGGCTCACATGTGCAGGGGATCGTCACGGACGGCGGCAGGGCGACCAACATCGTCCCCGAGTACGCGGAGGGCCTCTTCGGGCTGCGTGCGGTGACGACGGCAGCCCTGGAGGACCTGGCGGGGGAGCTGCTGACCTGCGCCCAGGGGGTGGCGCGGGCGACGGGCACGACCGTCACGGTGGAACGGGCCACGCCGCGCTACGAGCACTTCCGGGACAGCACGGTGCTGTCGTCCCGGTTCGCCAAGCACCTGGCGGGGACGGGCATCGCGATGACACCTCCCGCTCCGGGCGTCTACCTGGGCTCTTCCGACGTCGGCAACGTCAGCGGGCGGGTGCCCGCCATCCACCCCTTCGTGGCGATCATGGAGGAGGACGGCTCCGACCACACCCCCGAGTTCGCCGTCGCGGCCGGTTCCGAGCGCGGTCGGCAGGTGATGCTCGCGGCGGCCGAGGCGCTGGCCTGCACGGCGGTGGAGGTCCTGCTGCGCCCCGAGCTGCGGGACGAGGCCTGGGAGGACCACGACCAGGCGTCCGTCCGCGGCTGAGGAGGACCCTTGGCCGGAGGACTCTCAGCCGCGGACGGACGCCCTCGGTCGGCGCGCGGTCGGTGTGCCGGGGGGACCGTCAGTCGGCGTGCAGGTGGTACACGTTGAACGCCCGCCGGATCACCGGCTGGGCCACGTTCCGCACCCGCACGCCGCCTGCCGTCACGCCGTGCTCGGTGCCCGCGTGGGCGTGGCCGTGCACGCTCAGGTCGGCCCCCGCGGTGTCGATCGCCTCGGCCAGCAGATAACTGCCGAGGAACGGATAGATCTCCGGGGGCTCGCCGGCGAGCGTGTCGGCGACGGGGGAGAAGTGGGTGAGCGCGACCCGCGTTCCGCAGCCCTGCCGCTCCAGTTCCTCCAGCGCGGTGCGCAGTCCGTCGGCGCAACGCCGTGAGTACCGTACGAACTCCTTCATCAGCGGCTCGCCGAACTCGCCGGCGCTGCGGCCCACGAACCCGCCGCCGAACCCCTTGGTGCCGGCGATGCCCACGCGCGTGCCGCCGCACTCGACGACCGTCCCCTCGCCCTCCAGCACCCGCACACCGGCGTCCTCCAGGAGGGCGGTGACCTTCTCGGGCTGCTCGTCGTGGTGGTCGTGGTTGCCGAGGACCGCCACGACCGGTACGGGGAGGTCCCGTACCTCCTGGGCCACTATCCGCGCCTCCTCCGGCGTGCCGTGCCGGGTGAGGTCGCCGGCCAGCAGGAGCAGATCGGCGCAGTCGGGCAGGGTGTCGAAGGCGGGACGCAGCACACCCTGGCTCTCGAGTCCCATGTGGATGTCCCCCACGGCGGCGACGCGGATCACGGCAGCTCCTCCGCATGATCGGGCGTGGCGGTCTCCGCCACCACCACGTCGGTGTGCACGGACAGCCCGGCCAGTTCCTCGCGGACGGTGCGCAGCACGGTCTCCCGGCACTGCGCGGACGGCACCGTGCCGGTGACCACGACCGCCCCCGCCCGCACCTCGGCGCGGACTCCCAGCTCGCCGAGTTCCTCGGCGGCGAGGCGGTCGCGCAGGTGGGCGACGCGGTACTCGATGTTCTCCTCGGCAGCTTCCGCGTGTTGTCCCGGGGACCCGCTCATGGCCGTTCCTCCCTCGTCCTCGGCTCGATGACCTCCAGCCGTTCCAGGAAGTAGAAGAACGCGTCCGGCATCGGCGCGTCCCCGCAGCCCCGGCGTACGGCGTCCCAGTCGACCTTCTCCCGCAGCGCGCGGGCGATGGGCAGGACGGCGCCGAAGTCGCAGTGGTGCTCGGAGAACGCGGAGAGCAGGCTGTGCAGCAGGTCGGTCGGGGCGAGCACGGGCATGAACACCGAGTCCACCGAGAGTTCGTCGGCCCGCGCCAGCAGTTCCCTGGTGACCGGCTGGTGGGCCAGCTCGAAGATCAGGTCGACCTGCTGGCCCATGCAGTCGGCCTTCAGCAGCCAGTCCTCCGGAGGGGTCCGGACCTCCAGACCCGCCTCGCGGAGGGTCTCGGCCACGGACTGCGCGTCCTCGGGGAGGATGGCGAAGTCGACGTCGTGCTGAAGATTCTGGGCGCCGCCGTGGGCGTACACGGCGACACTGCCCGCGAGCGCGAACGGGTGCCCTTCCCGTTTGAGGATCGCGCCGACCTGCTTGGCCGCCTCCAGGATCGCCTGGTTGCGGTCGACAGGCAGACTCACGGCGAGCGCGTCAGCGGCGCTCCCCGTGGCGAGTCGCAGTCCGGCGGCGCCCCCGTGGCGGTTGACGTCGTCGTCGGCGTGCTGCGTCATCAGTGCCCCCTTCCTGGCCGGCCCGCACCCGAGGGGCCGTGACGGCGAGGCCCGAGTACCCGGGGTGGGGGCTTCGACACGGTGGTACATCGGGCGGGGGAGGTGGGGGTCTGGAGATCGGGGATCGGGGGCGTTTGGGCTTCGGGGCGGGGGTGGGGCTGTTGTGGGGGTCGGTAGAGGGGTCGGCCTGCCGCCAGGGCGAGGGCGAGGGCGATAGGGAGCGTCGGTCGTCGGCGAGGGGCGGCAGGTCAGCCTTGGGCTGGTCGTGGCGTCGTCTTTGGCGGGTAGGGGTAGGGGGCGGCGGTGAGCGTGTCGCCTTCCACGGCAGGAGAGGTGAGCGAGTCAAGCGCGTACCCGGTTGAGGCGTTCGCCTGTGGCCGGGGACGGGTCTGCCACGGATGACCGCGGCGGCGGCCACGGCCGGGGCGTACTCGGGTCCGCTGAAGCGGTCCCTCAGTCAGACGGCCAGCCGTCCCGGTCCGCCAGGTGCAGCACCAGGGCCGCGATGTTCCACGCGTCGTCCTCGCCGCGATGATGCCGCCCTTCAAGAGGCAGCCCGGCGATGTCCAGGGCCTGCGCCATCCCGGGGCGCTTGCGCAGGCCGTGCACCTCGGTGAAGACCGCCTTGGCGTTGGTGTGGCGGTGGCCGAAGGGGTACGGCGTCCTGGTGGCCCCGCACTGCCGGGTGAACTGGTGGCGGTCGTAGTCGCCCCAACTCGCCCACGGGCGCGCCCCGGAGGCGTGCTCGGCGGCCAGCAGTCGGCAGGCATCCCCGAACGGCAGCCCGCCGTCGACCTCGTCCTGGGTCAGGCCCGTCAACTCCGTGCAGAACGCGCTGACGTCGGACCGGGCGGGCCGCACCAGGATCCGGTGCCGCGCGACGCGCTCGGCGGCCGTCAGGTCCACGACCGTCAGCCCGATCTCGATGATCTCGGCGACCGTTCCCGGGGGAGGGGAGCCGGGCCAGCAGGTGGCTTCGACGTCCACCACGTTCAGGAGGCGTTCGGCGCCCGTGCCGTTCATGACGAGAACCGTAGGGGTGCAGATGTGCGCGAGTCACCTCGTTTTCCCTGCGCGGGAGTTCGGCGAGGGTGGTGGAACCCCGTGTTCCGTATGAGAGTGCTGTGAATTTCCGGGACGTTTGAACGCGGACGGCCCGCCGTCCGTATGGGGCGAGGGATTTGCATGCCCGGAGAGCCGACACGTGCAGGAGTACTTCCGTGGGACGCAGCAATCGCAGACGACCGACAGGCGCACGACGTGCGACCTTCGCCGCAGTGGCGCTCATGCTCGGAGGTGGTGGGCTGGTCGCGGTGAACGTGTACGCCTCCGCCACGGAGAGCGGCACGCCGCAGCAGACGTCGTGGGGAGCCGTCACGATCGACTGCCCGGACGTCGGTGACACGCTCACCAGCGTGCCGGACGGGTCGAGGGCGGAGGTCGACAAGGAACTCGCCCTGCTGGACCAGCAGATAGCCGAGGCCTACCAGCAACTCCAGGACCCGTCGGTACAGGACCGCGAGTCCGCGCAGAGCCGTATCGTCGACCCGCTCCAGGAGAACCGCGCCGCCACCATCGAGCGCATCACCGCCGCCCTCGAACGCGCTGGCGGCCGACCCGACGGCCTCGGTGACATGGCCGGCTGCACCCTGCGCCAGACCGAGAACCAGAACGGCGACGGCCAGGACCAAGGCGGTGACCAGCAGGGCGATGGTCAGCAAGGGGACGGCCAGGACCAGCAGGGGCAGAACCAGGACGGTCAGGGCGACGGCCAGCAGGGCCAAGGACAGCAGCAGGGCAACGGCGGGCAGGCCGGCAACGGCCCCGTGGCCGCCGACTACGCCGACATCAACAGCGCTCCCCCCGCCGCACAGGCGCCGCCGGCTCAGGGCGACGCCTCCCGCGGTACCTTCGTCACCAGCTGCGGTGTGAACGCGAACGGCCTGTTCAACTCGGACAACGTCATCGTCGCCCCGGGTGTCTCCAACGGCGCCCACCACTTCCACGACTACATCGGCAACCAGTCCAACACCGCCTTCGCCAGCGACCAGGACCTCGCCAACGCCGAGACGAGCTGTGTCGACCAGGGCGACAAGTCGACGTACTACTGGCCCGTGATCCGGCTCCAGAACGGAACCCAGGAACAGGACGCCGCCAAGCCCGGCGGCGGCATCGAGGGCAACGCCGGTCAGATCGTCACCCCGAAGGAGGTGACGCTGACGTTCGTGGGCAACCCCCGCAGCAAGGTCACCGCGATGCCGCGGCTGCTGCGCATCATCACCGGTGACGCCAAGGCCTTCGTCAACGGCACCGCCAACGCCAACGCGTCCTGGAGCTGCACCGGGTTCGAGGACCGGCAGCTGAAGGACAAGTACCCGCTGTGCCCGCAGGGCAGTGACGTGGTGCGCACCTTCAAGTTCCAGAGCTGCTGGGACGGTCGCAACATCGACAGCGCCAACCACCGCACCCACGTGGCGTTCGCCCAGAACGACGGCACCTGCCCGGACGGCTTCCAGGCCATCCCGCAGCTCGTCCAGCGGATCGTCTACGACATCGACGCGCCGAGCCTGAACGACGGCGGCCGCACGACTCCGCTGTTCGCGGTGGACTCCTTCCCGGAGCAGCTCCACAAGCCCGTCACGGACCACGGCGACTTCATCAACGTCTTCGACGAGAACCTGATGAACGAGATGGTCGGCTGCATCAACGACGGCCGTGAGTGCGGCGCGGGCACGGGCCAGGACGATCCGGGCAACGGCGACAACGACGGAGACAACGGCAACGGCGGCAACGGCAACGCCGGCGGCGACAACGGCAACGGCGCCACCCAGGCCCCCGGCAACGGCGACGACGACGGCAACGGCAACGGCGCCACCCAGGACCCGGGCACCGGGAACGGCAACGGCAACGGCAACGGCTCCGAGGACACCCCCGGAAACGACGACGAGCCGCAGCAGCAGCCGACGCCTACCGCCGAGGCCCCCGCCGACGACCAGACGACCGCCCCCGCGGACAACGAGCCGAAGACCTACAGCTCACCCACCGCCCACAGCACCACCGCGCCGTCACCCGGGGCGGGGACCGGCAACGAGACCGGGAACGGCACCGGGACCGGAGACAACCAGGCGAACCAGCCCGACCCGCAGGGCGACACCGCCCCCGAGGCCCCCGGCGCCGCCTCTCAGCCCCCGCTCGCCGCGCAGCCCGCACCTCAGGGCAGCCAGAGCAGCCTCGCCGAAACCGGCACCCAGCTGTGGCCCGCCGCGCTCGGCGCGATCCTCCTGATCTCCGGCTTCGTTCTCCTGCGACGCACCAGCCGCCGTTCCATGTGACACGGACCGGCACGAGCGAGAAGCGAAGTGGCTGTCCGCCGCGCGATTACCCCGGCGGACAGCCACCCTGCGCAGCCCCCGGCCGGGCCCCGCGCCCCGATGAGCACAAGGGTGACCACCGCGACCATCAGCGGACCGGCAGAGATCCGCCCACATGGCACCTCGAAATCGACGTGGTTATTCTTGGTCTGGGAAAACCGAATTCGGACCGTACCTACTCCGGCGACCGCCTCGAAGATGCCGTTGTATCCGCGAACCGAGCTGAACAAGGGCGGCCGCTGATCCCGGCGGGGTGAATTCACGGCACCACTCCGTGGCCCTGCCACTGGTCCATACACAGTTGCCCGGGAAGCAGGGGATGGTGACTCCCGGTGACGCTTGACGGGCCATGACGTCCCCACTTCCGGGAGCCCTCATGTCTCTACGCCGATCCCGTCTGCGAGCGGCATCCGTCCTCGCGGTCTGCCTCACCGCACTGGCCCCGGCGACGGCCGGTGCCGCCGACGACCCGCCGAGCGACCGGGCACTTCAGCGTCAGCTCGACGCCTTCGTGCACCGCACAGGCGGACCGCCCGGAGTGATCGCCGTCCTGCGGACCGAGAAGGGGACCCGCGTCGTGCGCGCCGGAGTCGCCGACGTGGGCGCGGACCGCCCGCCCGGCACCGACGACCACATGCGCATCGCGAGCACCGCCAAGGCGTTCAGCGGGGCCGTGGCCCTCACCCTGGTCGACCACCGCGCGCTGCGCCTGGACGACACCCTGGGTCAGCGGCTTCCCCAACTCCCGGACGCCTGGCAATCAGTGACGCTTCGTCAACTCCTCAGCCACACCAGCGGTCTGCCGGACTACTCCCGGAGCGACGGGTTCCTCGACGAACTGCGAGCCGACCCCCGCCATCACTTCGACTCCCGGCGCCTGCTCGACTACATCGCCGACGAACCCCTGCTGTTCAAGCCGGGCACGCAGTACCGCTACTCGAACTCGGACAACATCGCCGTAGCGCTCATGGCGGAGGCGGCGACCCACAGGCCGTACGAGGACCTTCTGCGCGAGTTCGTCTACGCGCCGCTCCGGCTGCGCTCCACCAGCCTCCCGCAGGGCTACCGGATGCCGAAGCCCTACCTGCACGGCTACGACGTGAGCCAGGGCGCGGCCCCGGAGGACGTCAGCGAGGTCATCGGCATGTCGGGCGTCTGGGCCTCCGGAGGCATCGTCTCCACGCCGGCCGACATGACCCGCTTCGTCCGGGGCTATGCCGGCGGACGGCTGTACGGCGGGCCGGCCGGGCCGGTCGTCGCGCAGCAGCGGCAGTGGGTCGAGGGCGCGTCCGAGCCGGCCGGGCCGGGCCGCAACTCCGCGGGCCTGGCGATCTTCCGGTACGAGACGCGATGCGGTGTCGTCCTCGGGCACACCGGAAACACGCTCGGATATACCCAGTTGATCGCGGCCACCCCCGACGGCCGCCGTTCGCTGACCTTCTCGGTCACCGCCCAGATCACCCAGTCCGCCGACGCGGACGGGCTGCGGAAAATGCGCGCACTTCAGGAGAACTTCGTCTGCGCGTTGTTGCGCGGCAAGAATTAGTACCCGTTTCCCGGAGTCATTCGCTTTTCAACTCAGCTTTCAACTCAGCACGATTTCCCAGGTGTCGACGGCGTAATGCACCGACATTCCGTGGCGCGCGTACAACGCGGGGGCCCCGGTGGCGTTCTCGGTGTCCACGCCGAGCCCCACGGTCTCCCGCCCGCGGGCCGCGAACGCCGCGAAGGCCTGCCGCAGCAGCAGTCCGCCGAGGCTGCGGCCGCGGGCCTCGGCGACGACTCCCAGGCTGCGGATCCATCCCATGGCCTCGCGGTCGTCGCGGGCGATGAGGAAGCCGGCGTCCCCGAGGCCCTCGGTGGAGACGAGCCACACCAGGGACCAGTCGAGCCGGTCCGCGTGGATGTCGGCCAGCCACTGCTCGTAGGTGCGCGGCTGGAAGTCGAAGTGCTCGGCGAAGGAGGCCTGGTAGAGGGCGTGCACCTGTTTCCGGTCCGCCTCGTCGGCACAGGCCCGCACCCGGACACCCGCGGGCGGCTCGGGCGGCAGGTCCTCGCCGGCCCGCAGCGTCCGCTCCAGCACGTGGTAGCGGCGTACGACCGACCAGCCCCGCGCCCGTATCAGCGCGAGGTCGGTCGTGGGTGCCGCGTTGAGGTGCAGGTGGAGCACGGCCTTGGAGGCGCCGTTCGCCCGGGCCCTCTCCAGCGCCCTGGTCTCGACGGCCTCCAGGAGGAGTTCACCGGCCCGCTGGTGGTCGGGCAGGACGTAGTGGTCGGCGTCGACGCGCTCGCCCTTCGAGTCGTCCCACACCAGGGCGTACGCCACCAGGCGCGGTCCGTCGAAGGCCAACCAGGAGTCATGGGCGAGGTCGACCTCGGGGTGGGCCAGGTCGGACTCCACCGTGTGCAGATCGGTCTCGGGCCGCCCGATCTCGATCCGGTCGATCTCGTTGAGCAACTCGGTGACGGCCGACGCGTCGGTGGGCGCGGCAGCGCGCAGGAGATAGGGCATGGGGCCAGGTTCGAGGTCGCGGGCGGCAGCCGCAAACGAGTTTTGCGTGAGCGGGGGGAAAGCGTTCTCACGGCCTTGGTACGCTGCGGCTCCTGATCATGGACGAGCGGCCGGAACAGGGGATCCCATGCGGCCACCACCGCGGCGACCGCCGCCCTGAGCCGTCCGCCGGCCGGCGCCGCCGTCGGGTACGGGGCCGGAGCGGGGGCGGTGCCGACCACATCCTCGGTCCGCTGACAGCGGCCTGCGGCCTTTGCGGGTTCTTTGTGCAGAGTCGTCAAGTGTGGCGCTTGGTACGCCTGTTGACACTGTGGCGACTGATAAGATCATTACACTTTTCAGTAGGCTGATGACGCGTCATACGCGCGTACGGGGGACAGCCAAAACGGCCCCATCGTGAAGGAGTGACGGTTGGTCCGCCGGTAAGGTCCGCGCCGCACGGCGGGCATTTCCGGGGTCCCATGCACAGTCAGTCTCCCGACGCGAGGCGACTTGAAGAGAGTCTCATGACGTCATTGTTCGAAGATCCACTCCTGTGGATCCTGCTCGTGGTACTCATCGCTGCGATATTCGCAGTGATGCGCGCACGGAGAACCAACATCCAACTCCGCGCGAACAACAACAAACTGCACGGCGACATGGCGAGTGTGCGAGGTCAGCTCGCCGAGCTCCAGACGACCTACTCGTCGGTGAGCGCGCGGCACGCCGCGGATCTGGAAGAGGTGCGCAAGGACGCCGAGTCGGCGACCAAGGCGACCCTGAAGTCGGCCGTCGGCACCCTGGCGACCCTCGCCGAGGAGCAGCTCTCCCTGCTCGACGGACTCCAGCAGAAGTACGGCGACGACCACGCGGTCCTCGCCGACCTGATGCTGGTCGACCACACCGGCAGCCAGTTCAGCCGCCGTACCAAGGGCATCTCCGTGCTCTGCGGCGGGTGGCTCGGCCGGCGCGACCGGGACGCCTCGGTGTACGACGTCGCCCGCAGCGCCCAGGGGCGGATCCGTGACTTCGAGCGGGTCAAGGTCCACTCCCAGGCCAACGTCGCGATCACCAGCCGGGCGGTCGAGCCGGTCGCCATGGTCCTGGCCGAACTGCTGGACAACGCCACCAAGTACAGCGCCCCCGGCACCCCCGTCGAGATCAACATCCAGGCCGTCCCCACCGGGATCTGCCTGATCGTCGACGACGCCGGTCTCGGCATGGACCAGGAGACCAAGGCGCGCGCCGCGTCCCTGCTGACCACCGGTGGAGCCGTGGACATCACGAGCCTGGGCGACCCGCCCAAGTTCGGCTTCGCGCTCTCCGGCAAGCTCGCCGCCCACTACGGGTTCCACGTCTCCGTCGACGCGGTCTCCCCCTACGGCGGTGTGCGTGCCGTGATCCGGGTGCCCGAGAACCTCCTGACGGCGGACGTGCCCGCACCGGCACCCGTCGAACTCGACGACCACGAGGGCGAGCCCGTGGCGGCCAAGCCGACCCCGGTCGCCTCCCTCGTCGTAGGACAGACGGCCGGAGGCCTGCCGAAGCGCCGGCGGCGGCGCAACGGCGCCGTCTCCGTGGTCGCCACGCCCAGCGCGCAGGTGCCCGACCTGGACGCGGCCGGCGAGGAGACCGCCTCGCGGCTCAAGGCATTCGCTCGCGGAACCATGCTCGGGCGGGACTCAGACAACACGGAAGGACCTCAGAACCAGTGAATCCCGACCTGTCGTGGGTGTTGAACGACGTGCTCGAGGTACGCGGAGCCCGCCACGCCATCCTCGTCTCCGCGGACGGCCTGCTGATGCAGCGGTCCGACGGCATCGTCCGTGACGACGCCGAGCGGAACGCCGCCGCGATGAGCTCGCTGCAGTCCCTGTGCCGTAGCGTCGCCCCCTTCGTGGGCGGCGGCAAGGGCCTGTGGAAGCAGACACTGATCGAGTTCGACGGCGGATGGATCTTCCTCATAGCCGGGGGCAGCGGCTCCTACCTGGCCGTCTCGACCGCCCTGGACGTCGACATGGAGGCCATGTCGATCCGGATGCAGAAGACGGTGGGCGCGCTGACCAAGGCGATGAGCGCCACGCCACGCCAGCACACCGGCGCGGACGCATGACCTGGCCAGGCGAGGACGCTCCGGTCACCAGCGACTTCGTCCGCTCCTACGTCATCACGGGCGGCCGTCGTCTCCCCTCCGACGACGATCTGGCCCTGCACACCCTGGTGTGCATCGCCCCCGACCGGACGCTGCCGCTCGGGGCCGGCCCCGAGGTCCGGGCCATCTGGGAGCTGTGTTCGGGCGGCTACCTGTCCGTCGCCGAAGTCGCCGGCCATCTGGGCCTGCCCGTCGGCGTCGCCCGGCTGCTGCTGTCGGATTTATTCGAGCAGGGGCACCTCATGCGCCGCGCCGAACCGGCCCCCGCCCAGCACGTTCCCCGAGCGATACTCGAGAAGGTTCTGCATGGACTCGAAACCCTCAACATCGGCTGACCCCGGGGCGAACGGCTCCATCTACGTCTCCGCCGAGGTGACCACCGCCGCGAAGATCCTGGTGGTCGGACACTTCGCCGTGGGCAAGACGACCTTCATCGGGTCCCTGTCGGAGATCACTCCTCTGCGCACCGAGGAGAAGATGACGCAGGCGTCCATGCACGTCGACGACCTGCGCGGGGCGCCGGAGAAGGCGACCACCACCGTGGCGCTGGACTTCGGCCGACTGACCCTGAGCGACGAGCTGGTGCTGTACCTGTTCGGCACCCCCGGACAGCAGCGCTTCATGCAGCTCTGGGAGGACATGGCCCGCGGCGCGCTCGGCGCCCTGCTCCTCGTCGACCCCTCGCGACTGGAGGAGACGTTCCCGGTCATCGACCTGATCGACGAGTACGGCCTCGAGTACGCGATCGCCGTCAACACCTTCTCGCAGACCAGCCACTTCGAGGAGGAGGAGATCCGCGAAGCCCTCGACCTGCTTCCGGACACCCCCGTCATCTACTGCGACGCCCGCGACCGGCGCTCCTCAGCCCGCGCCCTGATCGCCCTCGTGCGGCACCTCCTCGACCGCGCCGCCTGAACCACCACCCCCCGCCCGGACCGCACGGTCCGGGCCACCAAAGGACACAGACATGGACGTTCACGACACGGCCGCCACCGGTGCGGCCAGATGCCCCATGTACGACGGCTCCTTCGCCGCCGACCCGCAGAAGGTCTACGACTACCTCCGGGCGCACGGCCCCGCCGGCCCCGTCGAACTGGCCCCCGGCGTCGACGCCACCCTGGTCGTCGGCCACGAGACGGCCCTGCGCGTGCTCCAGAACCCGAACCTGTTCGCCCGCGACGGCCGCCGCTGGACCGCCCTCAACGACGGCCGGGTCCCCCTCGACAGCCCCGTCCTGCCGATGATGGCCTACCGGCCCAACTGCCTGTTCACCGACGGTGCCCAGCACCTGAGGCTGCGCAAGGCGGTCACCGAGAGCCTCGACCGCCTCAACGTCACCCGCATCCGCCGCGACGTCGAGCCGATCGCCGCCTACCTCATCGACCAGTTCAGCGAGCGGGGCCGGGCGGACCTGATCAACGACTACGCCAAGCTGCTGCCGATGCTGATGATCAACAAGCTCTTCGGCTGCCCCGCGGCCATCGGCGACCGGGTCACCAGCGCGATGGCCGACATGTTCGACGGCAAGGACGCGCTGAAGGCCAGCGACGAACTGACCGCCTGCTTCATGGAGCTGGTCTCCCTCAAGCGCCGCGAACCCGGCGACGACATCACCTCCTGGCTCGTCCAGCACCCCGCCGGCCTCAGCGACGAGGAGCTGAAGGACCAGCTCGTGATGCTGATCGGCGCCGGCGTGGAGCCCGAGCGCAACCTCATCGCCAACTCCCTGCTCCTGCTCCTGGACCGGGACGGCGAGGACGGGCCGAGCATGCAGATCGAGGACGCCCTCGACCACGTCCTGATCAACAACCCGCCCATCGCCAACTACGCGACACACTTCCCGCTCCAGGACGTCGACCTCGGCGGAGTCGTGGTTCAGGCGAACTCGCCCCTGGTCATCAGCTTCGCCGGAGCCAACAGCGACCCCGCGCTCACCTCCTCGGGCCAGGCCCACAGCCGCGGCGCCCACCTCGCCTGGGGTGCCGGCCCGCACGCCTGCCCGGCCAAGAGCCCGGCCCAGGTCATCGCGGTCACCGCCATCGAGCTGATCCTCAACGCGCTGCCCGACCTGACCCTGAGCGTCCCGGCCCAGGAACTGCAGTGGCGTCCCGGCCCCTTCCACCGGGCCCTGGCCACCCTCCCCGTGCAGTTCAGCCCCACCCCGGCCACCCGGATGGCCTCGGCGTACGGCGTGCCCACCGCGCCCCGCCCGACCGTCGTCCAGCAGCCCCAGCAGGCGGCGCGCGTCCCCGCGCCCGCGGCGCAGAAGCCGGCCAAGAAGGGCTTCTGGAGCAGCTTCCTCGAGATCTTCCGTGTGTGACGGCTTAGCGCCGCCCGGCCGGTGCCGGAGAGAGGACTGACGGCTCCACAAGTCCCCTCTCCGGCACCTGCGTTCGTTCGGGGGACAGATCGCCTCCCACGCGCCCGAATGGCCCTTCTTCGGGCAGAATCGTCTCCCGTGCAGCACAGCGCGCAGTGCGAGGAGCGGCGTATGGAGTACTTCGACCTCGGCTCCCACGGCCGACCCGTCACCACCGACTCCGCCGAGGCCCAACTCTGGTTCGACCGCGGCCTGGTGTGGACCTACGCCTTCCACCACGAGGAGGCCGTGAACTGCTTCGAGAAGGCGGTCGCCGCCGACCCGGACTGCGCCATGGCCCACTGGGGCATCGCCTACGCGCTCGGCCCCAACTACAACAAGCCCTGGGACTTCTTCGACGACCGGGACCTGGCCCGGACCGTGGAACGTACCCATACGGCCGTCGAGTCGGCGCACCAGAGGGCGGCCGTCCGGGCCACCGCGGTGGAGCGGGCCCTGATCGGCGCCCTGCGCTCCCGCTATCCGCAGGCCGAGCCCGCCGAGGACTGCGCGGTGTGGAACGTGCCGTACGCCGACAGCATGCGCGCCGTCCACGAACTCGCCCCCGACGACGCGGACGTGGCCGCCCTGTACGCGGACGCCCTGATGAACCTGACGCCCTGGCAGCTCTGGGACCTGCGCACCGGCGAGCCCGCCGCAGGCGCCCGCACCCGCGAGGCGCGAGCCGTCCTGGAACGGTCGCTCGCCGCCGCCGGCCGCACCCACCCGGGCGTCCTGCACCTGTACGTCCACCTCATGGAGATGTCACCCACGCCCGAACTGGCGCTGCCCGTCGCGGACCGGCTGCGCGGCCTGGTGCCCGACGCCGGGCATCTCCTGCACATGCCCTCGCACCTGGAGGTGCTGTGCGGGGACTACCGGCGCGTGGTGGCGGACAACAGTGCCGCGATCGCCGCGGACGAGAAGGCACTCGCCCGGGCCGGAGCGATGAACTTCTACACCCTCTACCGCTCGCACAACTACCACTTCAAGATCTACGGCGCGATGTTCCTGGGCCAGTCGCAGACCGCCCTGGAGACCGCCGCGCAACTGGAGGAATCCATCCCGGAGGAGCTGCTGCGGGTGGAGAGCCCGCCCATGGCCGACTGGCTGGAGGCCTTCCTCGCAATGCGCGTCCACGTCCTGATCCGCTTCGGCCGCTGGACCGACATCCTGGACCTCCCGCTGCCCGCCGACCCCCGCCTGTACTGCGTGACGACCGCGATGCTCCACTACGCCCGCGGTGTCGCCTGCTCCGCCCTCGGCCGCGTCACCGAGGCGGAGCGCGAACGCGCCTTGTTCCACGAGGCGGTCGGCCAGGTCCCCGAGACCCGGATGCTCTTCAACAACACGTGCGCCGACATCCTGGCGATCGCCTCGGCGATGCTGGACGGCGAACTCGCCTACCGCAAGGGCGAGTTCGACACAGCCTTCGCGGCCCTGGAACGGTCGG
This sequence comes from Streptomyces sp. NPDC006335, assembly GCF_040612795.1. NCBI lineage: Bacteria > Bacillati > Actinomycetota > Actinomycetes > Kitasatosporales > Streptomycetaceae > Streptomyces > Streptomyces sp. NPDC006335. The sequence goes on along the minus strand of NZ_JBEXQX010000011.1, from coordinate 48,390 downwards.
TCGAACTGGACGACAACCTCCCCTACGACGAACCGTGGGGCTGGATGCAGCCCACCCGCCACGCCTACGGCGCCCTCCTGCTCGAACAGGGGCGCGTCGCCGAGGCCGAGGCCGTCTACCGCGCCGACCTCGGCCTCGACGACACCCTCCCGCGGCCGCTCCAGCACCCGGGCAACGTGTGGGCGCTGCACGGCCTCCACGAGTGCCTGGTCCGCGGGAAGAAGGATGGGGAGGCGCGGATCGTCGCCCGGCAACTGCGGGTCGCCGCCGCGCTGGCCGACGTACCGGTCGAGACGTCCTGCTTCTGCCGGCTGGACACCGGTGGGCCGGACTGCTGCGGATAGGCTTCGTCAACCGGGCGACGGAAGCGGGGAGTTGCATGCGGAACACGGGCGAGTTCATCGCGGACGCCTACGGCCTCGGCGCGGGAACCTGGACGGTGACGCCCGTCGCCCGCGGCGCCCTGGGACAGATCTGGAAGCTGTCCGGCAACGGCACCGCGTGGGCCGTGAAGGAGCTGCTCTTCGAGAAGGACGAGCCCGACGTCGGCGCCGAGTCCGCACTGCGCGACGCGGCGGAGACGCTGGGCATCTCAGCCCCCCGTCTCCTGCCCGACCGCACCGGCGCCCATGTCGTACGGCTCCCCGAAGGGTCCTGGGTGAAGCTGTACGACTGGGTCGACGGCACCCCGGCCGATCCGTCGGACGCGGAGATCCTGAACTGGTGCGGCCGTACGCTCGCCCTCCTGCACAAGGCGGGCGAGGGAGCGGGCGGGACACCGGCCGACTGGTACGAGCGGTGCAACCCGGCCTCCGACTGGGCCGCACTGCTCGGGAAGGTGGAGCGGGCCGGGCTGCCCTGGGCGGCGGAGCTGGGCCGGTTCGTCGCCACGACGGCCGTGGAACTGGCCCGGCACGTCTCGCCGTCGTCCCCCGGTGACGTGTTGACTTCCCATCTCGACATGCGGCCGCAGAACGTCCTGGTCGGCCCGGACGGCCCGGTCCTGCTCGACTGGGACAACGCCGGCCCCGTCTCGGCGGAGCGGGAACTGGCCCGCGCCGTCTATGTGTGGTCGGGCGGCAACCGTTTCGACGCCGAGGCGGCACGGCGCCTGGTGCGCGCCTACCGGGACGCCGGAGGCCGCGCGGTCGTCAAGGACGTGGACGCCTTCTCGATGCTCTTCGCCACGGACCTCAACTACGTGTACGTCCAGGCCGCGTGCGCGGTCGACCCGACGGTGACCGCCGAGCAGCGGGCCTTCGGGAGCCGTGCGGCCGTGGCCACGCTGCGCGGCCTGCCCGATGTCGGTGCCGTCGCGCGGCTGACACAGGCGCTGGAAGGCGAGTGGTGACGCCGGGACTTCGGCGAGATCGTCCCGGGCCCGGGGGCCCCACCTGGCACTAATGTCCTCCCCATGAGCGAAAACTCCGCGCGGTCCGTCACCGTCGAGCGCACGAGCACCGGTCACTTCGTCGCCACCAACACCCGAGGCGGCACGATCAGCTTCGGCACCGGCTCCGACAGCGAGTTCACCCCGGTCGAGCTCCTGCTCGCCGCGCTCGGCGGCTGCACCGCGGTGGACGTCGACGTCGCCACCAGCCGTCACGCCGAGCCCGACACCTTCACCGTCGAGGTGAGCGGCAACAAGGTCAACGACGAGCTCGGCAACCGGCTGACCGACCTCGCGGTCACCTTCACCGTGACCTTCCCCGACGGCGAGGGCGCGGACCGGGCCCGCACGATCCTGCCCCGGGCGGTGCAGACCTCCCACGACCGGCTGTGCACGGTCAGCCGCACGGTCGAGATCGGCACGCCCGTCACCGCGACCGTCGAGGACGCCTGACCTCTGCGTAGCCTGTCCCCGTGTCCGCCTCCCGCCTTCGCCGCGTCGCCGTTCTCGTCCTCGAAGGCGCCAAGCCCCTGGACGTCGGCATCCCCGCGCAGGTGTTCACCACGCGCGCGAGCATGCCGTACGAGGTACGACTGTGCGGCGCGGCACCCGGGCTCGTGAGCGGCGGGGACGGGCTGTCGTACCACGTCGCCCACGGGCTGGAGGCACTCGCCTGGGCGGAGCTCGTCTTCATCCCCGGCTACCGGTTCCCGGACCGCGAGGACCCGCCGTCGGCCGTCGTCCAGGCCCTGGTCGCCGCCCACGGCGGGGGTGCGCGGCTCGCCGCCATCTCCACCGGGGCCTTCGCCCTGGCCGCGACCGGCCTGCTCGACGGCCGGCGCGCCACGACCCACTGGCACTACACGAGGGCCCTCGCGGCGAAGCACCCCCTCGTCCGGGTCGACGAGAACGTGCTGTTCGTCGACGAGGGCAGCGTGCTGACCTCGGCCGGCGCCGCCTCCGGCATCGACCTGTGCCTGCACATCCTGCGCGGCGACCTCGGCGTGGCCGCGTCCAACCACGCGGCCCGGCGCCTGGTCGCGGCCCCCTACCGCAGCGGCGGTCAGGCGCAGTACGTGCCGCGCAGCGTGCCCGAACCGCTCGGCGAGCGCTTCGCCGCCACCCGGGAGTGGGCCCTGCACCGCCTCGACGAACCCCTGACCCTCGACATCCTGGCGCGCCAGGCCGCGGTCTCGCCTCGCACGTTCTCGCGCCGCTTCGTCGAGGAGACCGGATACACGCCGATGCAGTGGGTCATGCGCGCCCGCATCGACCTGGCCCGGGAGCTGCTGGAGCGTTCCGAGCGGAGCGTCGAGCAGATCGCCGCCGACGTCGGGCTCGGGACGGGCGCGAATCTGCGGACGCACTTCCAGCGGATCCTGGGGACGACGCCGAGCGAGTACCGGCGCACCTTCACCCGGGGCGAGTGACCCTCCCACCCGTTTGGCGCGATCCTTTTGAACCATGGCGATCCCGCCACTGTCAGCGGCCGATGCCACGCGCGAGCCTGGTGGGCATAGGGAAGGGACACCCACTCATGACTCGCATCGCCATCAACGGATTCGGCCGTATCGGACGCAATGTGCTGCGCGCGCTCCTCGAACGCGACAGTGCCCTGGAGATCGTCGCCGTCAACGACCTCACCGAGCCCGCCACCCTCGCCCGGCTGCTCGCCTACGACAGCACGGCCGGCCGCCTCGGCCGTCCCGTGACCGTCGACGGCAACACCCTGGTCGTCGACGGCCGCCGCATCACCGTGCTCGCCGAGCGCGAACCGGCGCAGCTTCCCTGGGCCGAGCTCGGCGTGGACATCGTGCTGGAGGCCACCGGCCGGTTCACCTCGGCCAAGGCGGCCCGCGCCCACCTCGACGCGGGCGCGAGGAAGGTCCTGGTCAGCGCGCCCTCGGACGGCGCCGACGTCACCCTCGCCTACGGGGTCAACACCGACGCCTACGACCCGGACCTGCACACGATCGTCTCCAACGCCTCGTGCACGACCAACGCGCTCGCCCCGCTGGCGTCGGTCCTCGACGAACTCGCCGGCATCGAGCACGGCTTCATGACCACGGTGCACGCCTACACCCAGGAGCAGAACCTCCAGGACGGCCCGCACCGCGACGCCCGCCGCGCCCGTGCCGCCGGCGTCAACATCGTGCCCACCACGACCGGCGCCGCCAAGGCGATCGGGCTCGTGCTGCCGAACCTGGACGGGAAGCTGTCCGGCGACTCGATCCGCGTCCCGGTTCCGGTCGGCTCCATCGTCGAGCTCAACACGACCGTCTCCCGCGACGTGACCCGCGAGGACGTGCTCGCCGCGTACCGCACCGCGGCCGAGGGCCCCCTCGCCGGTGTCCTCGAGTACTCGGAGGACCCGCTGGTCTCCTCGGACATCACGGGCAACCCCGCCTCGTCGATCTTCGACTCGGCGCTCACCCGCGTGGAGGGCCGCCATGTGAAGGTCGTCGCCTGGTACGACAACGAGTGGGGCTTCTCGAACCGCGTGATCGACACGCTGGAGCTCCTGGCCGACGGCTGACGGGTCCGGCGGACGCCGACCCGCGCGTGACCCTCTTGACCGGTGATGAGGCCGACTGGCAGGATCATCACCGGTCGAGCTGGTGATGCCGCTGGGACGGAGAACCGTGATGGCCGTGATCCCCGACATCGAAGTGGTCGTCCTCGACGTCCTGGGCACCCTCGTCGACGAACCGAGCGGGCTACGAGCCGGGATCCGCGAAGCGGTCCCCACGTCCGACGCAGGATGCGTCGACGAACTGCTCGCTCTGTGGCAGCGGCACGGCGAGCGGGAGCGGCAACACATCGCCCGAGGTACGCGCGCCTACGCCAACACCTCGGTCATCGATCAGGAAGCTGCTCAACTGGTCGCCGACCGCGCCGAGTTCACGGATCCGCCGACCCTGGCACGGCTGGCCACGGCGGGGCAGCGCCTACCTCCCTGGGGCGATTCCCTCGCCGGTCTTGAACGGCTGTCCCGGCACTTCCCCGTGCTGGGACTCTCCAACGCCGCACACAGCGCTCTGCTCCGGCTCAACGCCCACGCCGGACTCCGCTGGCACCAGGCCCTGTCCGCGGAGACCGTCCGCGCCTACAAGCCGGCGCCGGAGGTCTACCGGCTCGCCCTCGACACCGCCGGATGCGCGCCGGAGCGCGTGCTCATGGTCGCCGCCCACGCCTGGGACCTGCGCGGAGCCCGGGCGGCGGGGATGCGGACCGCCTACGTCCACCGGCCCGTCGGGGACCCGCCGACGGCCGGCGACGACTTCGACGGACACTTCGGCGGCCTGGACGAACTCGTCACCGCGTTGACGGGAGGTTGATCCCCGCCGCTCCGATGCCTCAGAGGAACGGCGTGCCGGCGTCCAGCCCGGACAGCACCCTGCCGTACAGCTCCAGATTGGCGGCGGGGTTGACGAACGAGTGCAGGTTCAGGGCGTTCAGGTCCCGCACGGCCCGCTGGACCGGGGCCTCCAGGCGCAGTGACGACGCCCCGGATGCGGAACCGATCAGGTCCACGGCCTCCTTGCACAGCCGCGCCACGTAACCGCTCTGGGCCCGGATCCGGGCCCGTTCCTCCGTCGTGTAGGAGTTCCCCTCGGCGACCCGGGCGTCGATCAGCGAGACGTAGTCGGCGGTGAGCAGTTCGGCACAGGAGATCTTCATCGCGGCCTCGGCGAACTGCAGGTGCGTCACCGGGGCTTCGTGCTGGCGCTCGTAGATTGTGTAGGTGATGCCCCGCTGGTGGACGCGCTCGCCGAACTCCGACAGCGCCGCCCTGGCCGGGCCGAGGGCGCCGGCCGCCGTCCAGGCGCAGAACAGCAGGAGGACCGGCATGCCGTAGAAGGGGTCGGCGCTGTTGAGCCGTGACGGGAAGGAGCCGCCCAGCAACGGCCCCAGCTCCAGGACACGGTGGGCCGGCACGTGGACGTCACGGGCCACGACGCTGTTGCTGCCGCTCCCGGCCAGGCCGGAGACGTGCCAGTCGTCGATCACGTCGAGGTCGGCCATCGGGATGGCCGTCCACAGCAGATCCGGTGGGCGGCCGTTCCCCCTGTCCACCACCGCGGTCAGCAGGTGCCAGTCGGAGTCCTGACAGCCGGTGGCGAACGGTGAGGTCCCGTCGACCACGTAACCGCCGTCCACCGGACGGGCCTTCGCCTTCGGGACGAGGGTGCCGCTGACCCGTACGCCGGGATCGGCGAAGATCTCGTCCTGCGCCTCGTCCGGGAAGAGCGCCGCGATGAAGGCGCACCCGGCCTGGATCAGTGCCGTGAACCCGGTCGACCCGCACGCGGCCGAGACCTCGCTCAGCACGTCGACCTGGGTGCGCACCGAGGACTGGTGACCGCCGTACCGGCGGGGCACGTTCATACGATGGACCCCGGCGTCCGTCAGGGCCGCGATGACCTCGGCCGTCACCCGGCGTTCCTGTTCCGTGCGCAGGACGTGCGAGCGGATGAGAGGCTGCAGTTTCCGTACACGTTCGACGAGTTCGGCGTCCGAGTCCGGTGCGGATGAACCAGCCAAGGCGAGACCTCCGGGCCGATGCGCGGCAGAACCCTCACCGTGACGCCGAACCCGACGGGTGTCAACGCCCCCTTCAGAGCCAGCTGTTGACACATACGAAAGGCTTCCGGCCACGCGTCGCCGCGTACTCACCGGCACCTCCGGCGCGGGCAAGACCTCCATCCTGCGCGGGCCCCGGGGTGAGGACGAACCGTGGACGCGGGCGTCCTTCATCGACGACATCGTCACCCTGCAACGACAGCGGCAGCGGGAGGCCGCCGGTGGCGGCGCCGGTGCCGTCCAGATCCTCGACCGCAACCTGGGGTTCTGCGAGTCCACCGCCGCCTGGCGGATCAGCTTCCACGCGTCGCTGGTGTTCGCTCATGCACGAGGACCCGGCCGGGAACGTGGTCGCTCGGTAAGTCCCCGGCAACCTTTTCCGGACCCGGCGGCGACCGTTGATGCGGAAGCTCCCTCCACCGGGGACCCGCACGCACCGCACAAGGACACGCCCGTGGCATCTCGTTCGCACCGCTCCCCCTCGCCGGGCAGGCGACGCACCGCCCTCGTCTCCGCGACCCTCGCCGCCGCCGTCGCACTCGTCGCCGCACTGATCGTCGCGTTCAGCCCCGACGACAAGACGGGCGCCGCCCCCGCCGCGGCCACGCCCGTCGCCGGTATCCGCGCCACACCCACCCCGACGACACCGGAGCCGCGGACCACCCCGCCCACCCCGACGGCGTCACCCCGCACGAGCAGCCCGAAGCCCGCCGCGAGCACCGCGTCACCTCGCCCCTCGACGACGCCGGCCACGAGTGCGCCGCGCAAGGCGTCCGGCGCCGCACCGCTCGCGGGACGGATCAAGCCGGGCGTCTCCTACGACGGCGTGGCCACCTTCTACGACGTCGGCAACGGCGACGGCGCCTGCCTGTACGGCCCCACCGACGACGTCATGACCGCCGCGATGAACCACGCCGACTACGAGACGTCCAAGGCGTGCGGGGCGTACATCCTCGTCCGCGCCGGAAACGGCGCCTCCGTCACCGTCCGCATCACCAACGAGTGCCCGCTGCCCTGCGCCCCCGGCCAACTCGACCTCAGCCCCCAGGCGTTCGCGAAACTCGCGGCCCCCGTGCAGGGCAGGATCCCGATCACCTGGAGCCTGCTGAGTCCCAGCACCTCCGACACGGTCTCCATCAGGTACAAGACCGGATCGACCCGCTACTGGTGTGGCATCCAGGCGATCGGCCACCGCAACCCGCTGGCGCGGCTGGAAGTGGAAACCGCCGCCGGATGGCGCGAGTTGCCCCGCACCGAATACAACTACTTCCTTTCCGAGCAGGGCAGCGGGTGCGGCGGCACGATCAGGATCACCGACATCTACGGTGAGCGACTGGAGATCGGCGGTATCGGCGTCAAGCCGGACGTGATGCAGCCGACCGGGGTCCAGTTCGCCCGGCACTGACCGTCAGTGTCCGTCAGTGCGCAGGCGAGGCTGTCCCTTTCGGCGAGGCGGCGGGCGAGGGCCACGTATTCGTCGAATATCGGCCGCAGCGGCTTCAGGATGAGATGACAGCGGTATTCCCGGTACGCGGCCGACCGGATCGGTCCTTTCGGCCTCCCGCAACTCCTCCAGTTGCTCTTCGATTGGCTTCCTGCCGTCGATGCAGGCCCGCTTGATGTCGGGCGACCACTGGTGACCGGTTCGCACGTGAGGATGGCCAGAGAGGTGCGGTCCTCGGCGCATTCGGCGCGGGTGCGGTCGACGAGTTCCGCGAAGGCTTCCACAGCGGCCTCGCGAAGTCCGGCGCCGTCCAGCGCTGCCACCCACTCGACCCTGTTCCAGAACGACGGTTCCGCCGATTCCCGTCCCTGTTCCTACCGGATCCCTCGGCCCGGCGGCCGAGGAGACAGAGCTGGTACCGGCAGGCGTCCAGGGCGCGGACCAGCAGCTCGGTCCTCTTCGTCTCCTTCGTCGACGGCGCGCGCCGCGGCCACGGCCCCGGTGTGGTGGGCCAGTTGGACCTCGGGGAGATCTCGGATCTCGTGTGCGTATCCGTAGGACAGGAGCGCCTCCGCCAGCTTCGGAAGACAGGTCGAAGGACTCACCGCGGAAAGCACCCGGCACGCCTCCAATCGCCTCCCGATTTCCAGTCGGCCGGATGCGAACAGCATCGTCCGTGCCCGCAACACCGCATCCTGATCGACCTTTTCTGAGTGATCCATGACGGGAATTCTGCCTACGAAAGCGGCCGACGACCTGTCATGATGGGGACGGCTGCACTTCTGAGAGCCGACTCGGCGCCATGGCAGTGGACCCAAGTCGACGGCACCATTGCCGACATGACGCTGTCCACGGTCTTCACGCGGATGTTCGGTGTACTGCATCCGATCGCGTCGGCGCCGATGGGCGGGACAGCCGGCGGTGCGCTGGCCGCGGCCGTCTCCCACGGCGGCGGACTCGGGATGGTGGGCGGCGGGGACCGCGAGTGGCTGGCCCGGGAACTGCCGATCGCGGCGGACGCCGGCAAGTCCTGGGGCGTGGGCTTCCTGTGCTGGTCGGCCTCCGTCGCCGAGGTGGAACTGGCGCTTGAGTTCCGTCCCGCGGCGGTGATGCTGTCCTTCGGGGACCCGAGCCCTTTCGCCGATCGCGTCCGTGCGGCCGGTGCGGCGGTGATCGTCCAGGTGACCGACGTCGACGAGGCGAGGCAGGCACTGGATCTGGGCGCCGACGTGATCGTGGCCCAGGGCACGGAGAGCGGTGGGCACGGCGCCCGCAACGGGATGTCCACCCTGCCGTTCGTGCCGCTCGTGGTGGATCTGGCAGGCCCGGTACCCGTGTTGGCGGCCGGAGGGGTGGCGGACGGCCGTGGTGTGGCGGCGGCCCTCGTCCTGGGTGCCGCGGGGGCGCTCATCGGCACCCGCTTCCAGGCCACGGCCGAATCCGTGGTGGCTCCTGTGATCGCCCGGCAGATCGTGGCGGGACGCGGTCAGGACACGGAACGCAACAGCGTCCTCGACATCGCCCGCGGCTCCCGCTGGCCCTCGCGCTACACGGCCCGCACGCTCCCGCACCCCTACATCGACCAGTGGCGCGACCGCGAGGTCGAACTCGCAGCCGACCCCGAGATCCAGCGGGCCTACCAGGCCGACGTGGCCCGAGGAGCCCTGCCGCCGCTGCCGGTCTGGGCCGGAGAGGGCGTCAGCCTCGTCACCGACATCCCACCGGCGGCCGAACTGGTCGCGACGCTGGCCGCGCAGGCGGAGGACGCGCTGGACCGGGTGCGGGGGAGCTGAGGAGGAGTGGGCGCGGAGTTGATGGGGCACGGGGCGGGGGAGCTGAGACGGATGGCGGGCGCGGGGAGCTGAGACGGAGACTGGGCGCGTCGGCGCCCGCCGCACACCACGGTCCGGGAGCCACGCCGGGCCGGAGCCGCCGCCCATGCCTTCGCCTGCGGAAGGCGCACAGTGGAGGCATGACCGCAGACGACAGGAACATTCTGGCCCGGGGGCGCGTGGCGACCCGGCTGCCCGCCCAGGACCTGGACCGGGCCCGGCGCTTCTACGCCGAGCGGCTGGGTCTCGAGCCCGTCGACGAACGCCCCGGCGGACTGCTCTACCGCTGCGGCGGCACCGACTTCGCCCTCTTCCGGTCGACCGGGGTCTCGCCCGGCACCTTCACCCAGATGGGATGGGAGGTCGACGACATCGAGACGGCCGTCTCCCGACTCCGTGAGCGTGGCGTGGTGTTCGAGGAGGTCGACGTCCCCGGCCTGCGCACCGAGAACGGCATCGCCGACGTAGAGGGCAACTACCCGAGCAAGAACGCCCGGGGAGAGCGCGCGGCCTGGTTCCGCGACAGCGAGGGCAACCTGCTGGGCATCGGCGAGCCGGTGCGCTGAACCGTGCCCGGGACGTGCCGGGTGTCGTGGGCCGGCAACGGTTGTCACTGGCGTGTCACAGCACACCCGGGCCCCACAACTTGTTCCGGGCCGGTCGTGTCGAACCCTGCGTTGCGACCACGTTGCGACCAAGACCAGCCGGTCGGACCAGTCGGCTGACACAGCGTCAACATCCCACGGGGGGACCAGACATGAACATCACCACGCGCACCACCCGGCGTACCGCAGGCTCGGCCGCCGTAGCGGCGGCCTCCTTCCTGCTGCTGGCGGGAGCGGGCATCCTGGCCGCACCGACCGCCTTCGCGGGCGTCCCCGGCGGCACCTCCGCCGTCGACCGCAACAACGACTTCAACGGCGACGGCTACGGCGACCTCCTCACCGGCGTCCCGGAGGGCACCGTCGACGGCAAGGAGGGCGCCGGATACGTCACCGTCCAGTACGGCGCACCCAACGGCATCGGCACGAACAACACCGTCCCCAAGGGCCGGGTCCAGGTCGTCAGCCAGTCGACCAAGGGCGTGCCCGGTACGTCCGAGACCGGGGACCACTTCGGACAGGCCGTCGCGACCGGTGACCTGGACGGTGACAGCTACGACGACGCGGTCATCGGCACGCCCGGCGAGGACGAGGGCTCCGTCGAGGACACGGGCCGGGTGACCGTCGTCCACGGATCCGCGAAGGGCCTCGACTTCGAGCGCACGGAGACCGTCGCCGCCGCCACGCCCGTCGAGGGTGCCCGGTTCGGCCACGCCGTCGCGGCCGCCCGGTTCACCGGAGACATCGCCGGCGACCAGCTCGTCGTCCTGGACCAGAAGGCGGGCCTGCACGTCTTCACGTACCACGCGGGCGTCCTGCGCCAGGTCGGCACCCCGCACTCCACCGGCCGCACCCTCCAGGCCGCCTACCTCACCACCGGCGACTACGACAGCGACGGCTTCGCCGACCTCGTCGTCTCCGGCTACAGCCCCGACGACGACTACACCCAGGGCTGGTCCGCGCTGTACGCGGGCGGCGCCGAGGGGCTGAGCTACCAGCGCGACCTGCACGGGGGCCTCGGCACCGCCTCCGGCGACATCAACGGCGACGGCCACGACGACCTCGTCGTCGGCCAGCTCAGCGGTGTCGACGAGACGGCCGGTGACGCGGACGCGCCCGGCGGCCTGGTCGGCGTCTACTACGGCAGCGCGGAAGGACCCGCCGGTACGGAGGGCCCCGGCACCGGCCCGCAGTGGTGGTCGCAGAACTCCCCGGGCGTGCCCGAAGCGGGGGAGCAGGGCGACGCCTGGGGCAACGACCTGTCCGTCGCCGACGTCGACGGTGACGGCTACGCCGAGGTGGCGGTCGGCGCGCCCGGCGAGGACGCGGACGGCGAACAGCGGGCTGGCGCGGTGTGGCTGCTGCGCGGCTCGCAGGAGGGCGTGACCGGCACCGGCTCCCAGTACTTCGACCAGAACACCCCGGGCATCCCCGGTGCCGCCGAGGCCGGTGACGGATGGGGCGCCCAGGTGCGCCTCGTGGACACCGACGGCGACGGCCGGGCCGAACTGGTGGCCGCGGCGCCCGACGAGAACGCCGGTGACGGCGCGGTGTGGCTGCTGCCCGCGAGCGGCGACGGTCTGCTCACCGACGGCTCCCGTTCCTACGGCGCCGCGGCTCTCGGCGGCAGCGCCCACGGTGCCCACTTCGGCGCGGTCGTCGACGAGTGAGCGTGGCGCTTCCGGCGCGGCTCCGGGGCCGTCACTCGGAGCTGCGCAGCGCGCTCCAGGTGTCGCGCCCCACGACGCCGTCGGCGTTCAGGCCCCGCTCGTCCTGGAAGGCGCGGACCGCGCTCTCCGTGCCGGACCCGAACTCACCGTCCACGCCGCCGCCTCCCACGCTGTAACCGCGCTGGGTGAGGATGCACTGCACCTGCTGCACGCGCTTGCCGCTGTCACCGAGGCGGGTGCGGCCGTTGCCGTCGTAGTAGGTGCATGCGGAGAGCCAGGGTGCGGTGCCGGTCCCGTCGGAGCCGGTGTCGTCGGACGGGTTGTCGGCGGACGCGGTGGGGGACTGCGTGGTGGACGGATCGGCGCCCGAAGGCGGGGCGTCGTCGTCCCGGTCGGCGGCGGAACCCGAGGCGTGGGGCTTGGCCGAGGCGGTGCCCGCCACCACGTCGTGGTCCTCGGCCACGGCGCCGTCGACGTCCGGCCGGCCCGCTCCGCCCGTACCCGGGGAGTTCGAACCCTCGGAGGTGTCACGGGGGTTGGTGCCGTCCGCGCTGGTGGCACCGGCTTTCGGCGAGGCGGCGGCGGGAGGGTCCTGTCGGACCAGCAGCAACGCCATCGCGGCCACGACGCAGAGGGTGACGGCCGCGACGGCGACCAGTAACGCCTTCCTGCGTCTGCGGGCGGGGACCTGCGACGGGTCCAGCGGCTGGGAAAGGGCGCTCGCGGCCTTCGCGGGCGACTGTGCCTCGGGAGGCCGTGCGTTGGGGGGCGCGGGCAGCGGAGCAGGCTGGGGCAGGCGCGCGGACACGGGCAGCGGCAGGTCGCCCGGAGCCCGTAGACAGCCCATGTCGGCGACCGGAAGATCGTGCAGCGCCTCGTACGCCTGCTGCCGGGCGAGCACCTTGCCGCCCAGCGGCTCCGGCCAGGCGGACGCCACGAGGTGGGCCCGGGCGGCGCCGACCAGCTCCTGCGGGGTGGGCCGCCGCGCGGGGTCCTTGTCCAGGCAGGCGGTCAGCAGGGCACCGAGGTCCCCGTCCGCCGTCGAGACCTCACCGAGGACCTCGGGATTGGGGTCCTCGTACGCCACGCGGTGCATCACGTCGACGCCCGTGCCGTCGCCGAACGGGGCACGTCCCGTGGACGCGTACACCAGTGTCCCGGCCAGCGAGAACACGTCCGACGCCGTGTCGGAGCGGCCCTCTCGCAGATGCTCGGGCGACATGTAGGCCGGAGTCCCCACCCGGTTGCCCGTGCCGGTGATCGCGCTCGCGTCGGCGGCCTTCGATATCCCGAAGTCGATCACGTGCGCGCCGCGGACCGACAGCAGCACGTTGGACGGCTTCAGGTCCCGGTGCACGATCTCCTCGACGGCGAGGCTCGCGAGTGCCTGTCCCAGCTCCACCACCAGCCGCCACACCGCGGCCGTCTCCAGGGCGCCGTACTCCTTCACTGCTTCCGCCAGATCGAAGCCCGGGAGGTACTCCGTGGCCATCCACAGCAGTTCGTCCTCGAAGCCCGTGCCGCACAGTCGCGGGGCGTGCGGTGTCCGGAGACGGGCGTGCACGGCTGCCTCACGCTCGAACCGGCGCCGGAACCTGGGATCTTCCGCGTACTCGGGCCGGATCACCTTCACGGCGACCAGGCCCGGGCTGTCGTCCGCGGGACGCGCCAGGTAAACCCGTCCCATGCCGCCGCTGCCGAGCAGCGCCACCGGCGCGTAGGGTCCGACGCGCCGCGGGTCGCCGAGGCGCAGGGGTAAGGCACCGGTCTGCCGCAGCGCGACAGCCGCGTCGTCCGCCGACGCCGGCCGCTGTACCGACAAGAATTCCCCCGAAGTTACGTTCGATGTACGCCAGTTCACCCCCAGTGGGACACGAGCGTAGCTCAGCTCGCGCACGTGTTCAGGGAATCGCTTACCTCCGTCCCCCTCCTGAGTCTGCGGGGCCGGATCGAGAGGCGGGGCCGCGGAGATCCGTGAGCTCTTCCACGGCGGTGTCGACGGGCTCCGCCCGCGATCTCAACAGGCCGAAATCCGGGCCGAGTCGGGAATGAACCCGTGCCGGCCGCATGTTGTCCACCGCCGACCGACTCTCGTGCCCCCGGGTCAGAAAGCAGGCTCATGACGTCCTCGCCCAGCATGATGCGCGCCGTCCGGCTCACCGCTCCCGGCCCCGTGGACAACCTGCGGCCGACCACGCTTCCGCTCCCGCCCGAGAGGGACGGCTGGGTGCGCATCCGCGTCGAGGCGTTCGGCCTCAACCGCTCGGAGCTGAAGCTCCGACTGGGATTGAGCGAGGGCGTCAGCTTTCCCCGGGTACCGGGCATCGAGGCCGCCGGCACCGTCGACGCGGCCCCGCCCGGCAGCGGGCTCGTACCCGGGCAGAAGGTCGTCGCGATGATGGGGGACATGGGGCGCACCTACGACGGCGGCTACGCCGAGTACACCTCGGTGCCGCTGACCCAGGTCATCCCCGTCGACACGGACCTGCCCTGGGAGGTCCTGGGCGCCCTGCCGGAGATGGTGCAGACCGCCTACGGCTCGCTCACCGTCGGCCTGGACCTCCGGCCCGGCCAGTCCGTGCTGATCCGCGGTGGCACCTCCTCGGTCGGCCTGGCGGCCGCCGCGCTGGCCACCTGGCGCGGCGCCACCGTGCTGTCCACCACCCGGCGGGCCGAGCGCCTCGCGCTGCTGGCGCGGCACGGCGTCGACCACCCGCTGCTCGACACCGGCGAGATCGCGCCCGCCGTGCGCGAGCTGTACCCGCACGGCGTCGACGCCGCCCTGGACCTCGTCGGCACGCCGACCCTGCCCGACACCCTGCGCGCGGTGCGCGTCCACGGCACGGCCTGCTTCGGCGGCAGCCTCTCCAACCAGTGGACGGTGCGGGACTTCTCCCCGAACGAGTACCTGCCGAGGGGTGTACGCCTCGCGGGCTACTTCGGCGACGCGGCCGACCTGCCCCGGGCGGCCTTCCAGGAGATCCTGGACGCGGTCGCCGCCGGCCGGCTGGCCTTCCCCGTGGACCGCGTCTACGACGGCCTGGACCAGGTGCCGCAGGCCCACGACGACATGGAACACGACCGCGCCACCGGCAAGCTCGTCGTCCGCGTCCGGCACCAGGATCGTTGAACCGTCGTCGTCCTCCGCGGACCGGGTGGCGGACAGCGGTTCGGCCGCCGCCGGCACCCACCGCGCGGGAGTAGCAGGGGCCCAGGTGGGGACTTGAAGGTCAGGCCGGGCGTGGCGGCGTACCCATGGGGGCCGCACCGGCCAGGCTTCTCCGGTTCAGCCAACGAGCCGGAGAGGCCGCGTTTGGATGCGGCCACCGTCTTCCGGGCGTGGGTGCGAGCGGCGGACCGGCCGACCGCCGCGGGGAAGGCCGGCAACCCGCCGGCCCCGGTGATCGTGTGCACCCGCGCCGCGCCTTGCGCAGTACGTCAGCCTCACGTGGGGCCGAACGGCGCCGCGGGCCCGGGGTGCGGAAGGACCGTACGCCGCGGCCTTGGACGTCGTCGCGCGGCGGCGGGGAGCAGGTGGGCGGTAGGGTGGCCGCACCGGTGGAGGTGGGTGGTGGCGGTGGAGTGGCGGGAGTTCGCCGAGGCGATGGCCCAGCTCGCGCGGAACTTGCTGGCGCAGGACTCGGTGCAGGGCACCCTGGACGAGATCGCCGTGTCCGCGGTCCGACTCGTCGAAGGATGCGACGCGGCCGGGATCCTGGCGGTCCGCAAGGGCCGGGCGGTCACGTTGTCGTCGTGCGGCGACGTCGTGGAAGCGTCCGACCGATTGCAGGGTGAGCTGGCCGAGGGCCCGTGCTTCGATCTCGCGGCCCGCGCCGACGGCGACAAGGGAGAACGCGTCTTCCGGATCGCGGACCTCACCGAGCCGCAACCGGCCTGGCCGCGGTTCGCCGCGGCGGCTCGCGACCTGGGCATCGGCAGCATGACCGGCGTACTGCTCTACACCCACGACAACGACTTCGGCGCCCTGAACCTGTACTCCCGCCGCCCCGGCGCCTTCGGCAAGGACATCGAGACCGCCGGCTGGATGCTGGCCTCGCACGCCGCCGTCGCCCTGGCCGACGCCCGCACCATCGACCAGCTCGAGGACGCCATGAAGACCCGGCACGCCATCGGCGAGGCCATGGGCATCCTGATGGAACGCCACAAGCTGAGCGAGGACGACGCCTTCAGCGTGCTGCGCCGCATCTCGCAGCAGCACAACATCAAGCTGCGCGACGTCGCCCAGCGGGTCCGCGTCGACCGCGCCGGCCAGGCCTGAGCACGCACCGTCCGGAGTGCGGGGGCGGGGGCGCACATCCGAGCCGCCCGTCGCCCGGAGGGTGCCGGAGCGGGTCAGCGACGAATGCCGGCTCACCCCTCGTGGTGTGCGGCGGCAACGAGACGACAGAGCTCCACATGATCATCCCGCTCAGGAAGCAGGCGGCGGATGAGGTGGGCAGGGACGACCATGCCAGGCTGCGCTGTACCGCCGCGGCCTGGGGCCGAGCACACCGCACGCCCTGGAGGCGCGGCGGGATGTCCGCGCCGTCCTCGCCCACGCCCCGCGCGGCGACCACCCTGCCCTCCCCCCCCCCGGGTCCCGCGTCCCGGACGCCGAACTCGTCGTCAGCGAGCTCGTCACGAACGTTCCGCGGCACGCTCCCGGCCCCTGCCGCCTGACGTTGCGGCTGACCGGCACGGAGCTGGCGATCAGCCTGTACGACACCTCGCCCGACGCGCCGGCGGTCCAGCCGCCCGAGCGCGGCCGCGTCGGCGGGCACGGCCTGCACCTGGTGCACTCGATCAGCCACAGGGGCGTCGTCACCCCCGTGGCAGAGGCGAGGAGATCACCGCTCACCTGCGGCTGGTCGCGAGTGACGACGCCGACCAGGGCGAGTTCGCCGACCGGTCCCGGGCCTGAGACCAGGGCATGTCACCGCGCCGACCTCCCGCCGGTGATCAACTCCGGTGGGCGACGACCAGCCAGGCGCGGGAGTCGAACCACACGCCGTCACCGCTGTCGTGCGCGTCGAGAGCCACGCGCAACCGGTCGAGGGCGCGTTCGGCGGACGCGGCGTCCAGCTCGCTGAGCCACTCCTTCGCCATGCGCAGCTCGAGTACGGCGGCGAGCGCGCCCTCGGTGTCCGGGCCGTAGCAGACCGGCTCGCGTACGTCGACGACGTCCACCGCTGTGAAGCCGGCCCGCGTCAGGACCTCGGCCACGATGTCCGGGTCCGCAAGCGTGAAGGGGTCGGCGGCCGCCGAGTCGGACGCCGATGGGGCGAGCCCGTGCGAGAGCGCCGCCCGGATCACGGTGTGCCACTCCTGTCGGTCGGCGGCCTGCCAGACCAGTTGCACGAAGCGCGCCCCTGGGCGCAGGGCCCGCCCGATGTTGCCGAAGGCGGCGACCGGGTCGGAGAAGAACATCGTGCCGAACCGACTGACGGCCAGGGTGAAGTGCTCCGGCGAGAACGCACGGGTCTGGGCGTCGCCCTGCACGAAGTCCACGTTGCGGAGCCCTTCCGCCTCGGCCTGTCGGCGGGCCCGCGCCAGCATCGGCCCCGAGACGTCGACGCCGAGCGCGGTACCCGGCGCCGCCGCCCGGGCCGCGTCCCGGGTGGTCCGGCCGGCGCCGCAGCCGATGTCGAGGACACGATCACCGGGGCGGACGTCGAGGGCTGCCATCAGCCGCTCGTGATGGCGAACGAGCTCGGAGTCGTAGTCGAACACGGGGGACCGCCTCCTCATGCCGCCGGGCCGTCGCGGAGCACACCCCGCACGATGCCATGCCGTCCACCCGGTGCCCACTCCGGCAGCCGGCGCGTCACACGGGCTCGCGCGTACGGTCCGGGACCGAGACCGCGTGCCGGCCCTGCGGCGATGTCGTACGAGGCGATCCGGTCCTGCGGCAGTTCGTGGGCCGCACCGCGGTCCACGACACCCTGTGGGAGCTACGGATCTCCCTTCGCCCGGCAGATCCACCTGCACTCACAGGCCGGACGCATCCAGTCACCACGTGCGCCGTCGAGATCGCGGCGGGATCAAGGGGTGCCCAGATACGTGGTCGCTTCGACGTCGTGCAGGTGGATGAGGATGTCGTGTGCCTGGCGGAGGGCGGTCGTGTACTCCACGGGGTCGGGCCAGCCGGCGCCGATGTTCCAGGTGACGCGCGTCTTGTCCAGCCAGGCACGCGCGGGTTCGGGGGCCGTGCGCAGGTCCAGGATGTAGTCGTCCTGGCGGGCCTTGTCGAGGGTGTGTTCGTTGGAGCCCGGCTTCGCGGCGCCCACCCGGTAGGTGCGCATCACGTTGTCCTCGGTGCCGAAAGCCTTGAAGGCGCCCTCGTAGAAGCTGAAGCCGACGCTGACGTAGTCCTTGCCCAACGCATCGCGCAGGAAGGCGCCTTGGGTCTTGGGATACCTCGCGTCGAACGAGTTGTAGGACACGTGGGTGTTGTGGGCCGACAGCAGGATCCGGTCGCCTGTGTGCTGGTGCCACCACGCCACGTTCTCGGCCATGACCTGGTCACGCAGTTTCATCATCTCCGCCGCCTGCTCCTCGTCGGCGAAGTCGAAGGACATGCCTCTTGCCATCTGATGGATGGCCCTGGCGTGCTGCACCATCCACACGTGGTCCCGCTGGTCGGCACCGGACGCGGGGCGCTGTTTCCGCAGGAGCTCGTACACCTGCCCGGTCCGCTCCGCCCGCTCCCGACGCTCGGCCAGCGGCAGCTTGAAGTACTCCTCGCTGTAGGTACCGGCGTCGGTGGCCGGCGCCAGCCCGCGGTACAGCCCGGTCACGCGCCCCAGCAGGCGCGGGTGCCTTCGCGCCACGTAGTCGGTCACTCGCTCGTACGACTCCGGCCCGGCGTAACCCATGTCGTCGCCCATGAACTGCACCGGGTCGTCCGGATGGTGCAGGTTGAAGTCGCGCATCCACTTGATCAGGTCGAGGTAGTCCTGGTTGTTCCAGATCCGGTACGACCCCTGGAACTCCTCCCGCGCGATGTCCTCCAGATCGCCCTTCCCGTCCAGCACGTACTCGTTGAGCCGCACCCCGCTGCTCCAGGGAAGCTCCAGGGAGAAGGACCGGAAACCCTCTTCCTCGACCAGATGGCGGAAGACCCGGTGCTTCATGCGGAAGAAGTCCCGCGAACCATGGGTGGCCTCGCCCAGGCCGACCACCTCGGCGCCCCGGACCATGCGGTCCAGCGCGCGCAGGTCCCGCGAACCGCCCTCGGGATCAGTGCTCTTCAGCGGGTGGGCACTGCGCTCGATGGCGGCGACCACACCTTTCTCGTACCGCACCGAGGCCGAGGCGGAGGCCAAGCCCGATGCCTTCGACGCCGAGACCGAGGCGGGCGACTCGTGCGTCGGGTCGCCGATGGCTGGAGTGGCGACCGCCACCGTACTGAGGGAGAGGAGGACCGAGGGGATGACTACTGCCTTGATTCGCTTCATGGTTGAAGACTTCCGCGCGCACAGGGTGCGTCACCAACCCACACGCTGCCCACCCGCGGGTACCGCAGGCACTACCGCGGTCCCGCACATCACGGGTCGGAGGATCCGTCAACTGCGGTGACGGCAAAGGCCCCTGCTAAGGTGCGCCGATGTCACCGATCAAGCAGGTCCAGATCACCTTCGACTGCGCGGAACCCGAGCGTGTCGCTCGCTTCTGGTGCGAGGTGCTGGGGTACGTCGTTCCGCAGCCACCGGAGGGGTTCGCCACCTGGGCCGACTTCGACCGGTCCCTGCCTTCTGAGGAGCAGGGCGCGTGGTTCGAGTGTGTCGATCCCTCAGGTGTCGGCCCGCGACTGTTCTTCCAACGTGTTCCCGAGGGCAAGGTCGTCAAGAACCGGGTGCATCTCGATGTGCGGGTCGCTACCGGACTCGTGGGGGAGGAGCGCCTGGCCGCGTTGGAGGCCGAGTGCGCACGGCTGGTCGCGCTCGGCGCCGTACGGGAGCGACTGCTGCCCGCCGATGAGGACAACGAGTCGTGCATCGTGATGCAGGACGTCGAGGGCAACGAGTTCTGCCTCGACTGAGCATCTTCCCGGGGAGGGCGGGACTGGCCGGGGTGCCGTGCGGGAGGCGCGCTGGGAGCGTTGAGCGGGGAACCGCCCCCGCGTAAGTGCAGCGACCGACCGGTCCGGTGCGGCGCGTGGCCGTCACGATCGCGGCGGTGCTGGGGCTGCCCCCCTCACGGCCGTGGCGGCGGTTCCGGCGTCGGCGGCCGACAACCCGTACCAGCGGGGGCCCGCCCCCCATCCTGGCCGGTGACGAGCGCCAAGGGCATGAAAGCCGGCGACTACCTGTTCATCCAGTTCGGCATCAACGACTCCTCGTCGTCCTGCCCGCGGCACGTCGGCCCGGCCCGGTACCAGCAGTCGGCGACCAGGAACCGCGGCTACGGCTCCGGTCCCGTGGGCGCCTTCTTCTGCAACGACCACACCCACTTCGAGATGTACGGGGCCCAGCGGATCGCAGGGCTCGTCGCCGGCGACGTACGACGCGGTAGTCGCCGATCGCGGGGTGCGGGCCGCGCCTACGGACGCGTCGACGGAGACCGGGAGCCGCGAGCGGACCTGTGGTGCGTTGGTGCGGTGGCGCTTACGGTTCGGCCCGTTTGGTCCGGCGTCCGGGCCGGTGTTGTGCGGGATCCGCCTGCTCGGCCTCCTGCGCGTCGCGGGCGAGCTTCGCGACTCTCGTTTGTGCTGCGGAGATACCGCGGAGGATGAGGCGGAGGTGGGTGGTGGACTGCGGTACGGCGGCCTGGAGTTCTTCGAGTCGCCGTCGCTGCACGGCGAGTTCGGCCCTCAGTCGCGCGGCCCGGTCGGGTGGTGGGGGAGGGGTCGCGCCGTTGAAGACGACGTTGTGCAGGGGCCGTTCGTCATGGACGGCCTCGCGTTCGGCCGCGTGGGCGTCGTCGGGGTAGTCGATCCGTATGCCGATGACGTGGGGGGCCCAGGGCTGTTGTTGCAGGTGGGTGCGGATGCGGGTGAGGGGGCACGAGGAGATGCCGACGTACAGCAGGCCTTCGGGCCCGTAGAGCCGGTACAGCGCGGTGCGGCCGGCGGTGTGCAGGCTGCCTTCCTCGTCGAACAGGCTGCGCAGGAACTGCGTGTCGACGTCGGTCATGACGCGGCCTCTTCCAGCTCGGGGCGCGCGGCGACCGCGCGCCGTTCGTCCATCCCCTCACGGTCCCACGGGGGTGTGACACTGCCCCGCGATGGCGACTCCGCAATCTCCGCGGCCCCCTCGGCACGCGGCTCAGGCTGCTGCCAGTAGGGACACGGCCCCCGCCGGCTGCGGCACCGGAGGGCGTGCCGCCGTCTGCTGGCTTCGACGGACGGCGAAGACGTAGAGGCGCAGGACGAGGAAGCGGCCCAGGCCCGCGAGGCCGGAGGCGCTGAGGTACACGAGCTGCTCGCTCAGCAGGCCGGGGGAGGGCTGGGCCAGGTGAAGGACGTATACGGCGGCGGTGGTCGCCAGGTAGGCGACGGCCGCCGAGCCGGCGGACTGCCAGTGCTCCCGCCACCCGGCGCGCCGCCCTGTGCCGAAGGTGAAGCGGGCGTGCAGTTCGGTGCACAGCAGGGTGGAGGCGACGGTGACGACCGCGTTCGAGACCGCCCAGGGCAGGGTCAGGACCGGCAGCCAAACCGCGAGGCAGGACAGTACCCCCGCTTGCATCAGGTGCTCCTGCGTTCGCCGCTGCTATTTCCTATGAACGAAAAGCTCAAGTGCAAATTTCATTGCAACGAAAGAGAAGTCGACGCAACAACCTGACACGTGATCGTTGCAACGAAGTGAAGGTGAAGGCTACGTCGCCACACTCAGCCGCTGCGCGACACCGCCCCGGTGCCCGCCAGGTCAACGGGACCTTCCGCGGCCCCTGTCGGCCGGGTTGTCCGTGAACTCCCCCGGAATTGTCCTTGATCCGTAACGGACGCATCCCGCAGCCGCTGTTCCTCGTCTTGCCGGGTGGTCACAGGGCGACCAGGCAAGCGACGAGGAACTGCACGAGAGCGGGGCGGACATGGCACGGCACGGTGGGCGGGGCTGGAACGGCAAGGTGCTCGGGGCGGCGCTCGGGGTGACGCTGCTCGCCGCCGGTGCCTCCGTGTGGACCGCGCAGGCCGACGCCGTAGGAGGCACGTCGCCCAAGGCGGCCACGTCCGCCACGCCGGGCAGCGCGGTGAAGCCGGTCGCGGTGACCATCGCGCATGCCTCGGACAAGGGGGCGCACGGCGTCAACATCACGATCGACGACGGCCCCGACCCCGTGTGGACACCCCAAGTGCTCGACGTGTTGCGGGAGTACGGCGTGAAGGCCACGTTCTGCATGGTGGGGACGCAGGCGCAGGCCCACCCGGATCTGGTGAAGCGGGTGGTCGCCGCCGGGCACCGGCTGTGCGACCACTCGGTGTCCCACGACACCACCATGGACAAGAAGTCCGAGGCCTACCAGGCCCAGCAGATTCTCGACGCCGAACGCATGATCACCCAGGCGTCCGGTGGCGTACGGCCGATGTACTACCGGGCCCCCGGCGGCGCCTTCACCCCCTACAGCCGCAAGCTCGCGGCTTCCCGAGGCATGCGTCCGCTGGGCTGGAACGTGGACTCCAAGGACTTCGAGCGACCGGGCACGGCCGCCATCGTCACCACCGTCGAACAAGAGCTGCCGGGCGGCCCGACCGTCCTGTTCCACGACGCGGGTGGCGACCGTTCCCAGACCGTCGAGGCCCTGCGCCGGATCCTGCCCCGGCTCAAGGAGCAGGGCCACTCCTTCGGTTTCCCGGTGCGCTGACCCCGGCGGCCGTGGGCGATCCAGCCGCACTCCGCAACCCGTTCTACCTGGGGTACTCCGGCTTCCAGGGCAGGACCCGGAAGTCACCGGTGCCGTTCTTCACCGTCTCGAACGGCGGCGCACTCACGCACGTGGGCAGGTTCTTCGTGTCCGCCGGGCCGCCCACCGTGGCCCAGCTGTAGCCCACACGGTCGTGTCGGCCCCTGTCGTGCACGGTGAAGCCGACCCGATTGCCCTTCGCTCCCGGCAGGTCGGTGTCGGTGATGACGCCGGTGGTGACCGCGACCTTCCCGCCGGTGAACAGGCAGTCGATCCTCCCCTCGGCCCAGGCGCCCTTGCCGTTGAGGTAGTGGCTGAAGCGGAACGTTCCGGTGGCCTTCGCCGGGTCCATGCGGTGCTCGGCGGCGAGGTGCGCGTCGAAGGTGAAGGTGATGTCGTCCCCGAGCGGCCGGTAGAGCTTGGCGGACCCGGTCAGGGCCGCGGCTTCCCGCGGTGTGCCGGGGGAGTCGGTCCCCGTCGGACGGCCGTAGGCCGCGGCGGAGGCGGTGCACGCGACAGTGATCAGGACGGCGGCGCCTGCGGCGACACGGACGCGGGTGGAGGCTGACGCATTGCGGCTCATCGCTGGTCCTTCCTCGTGGTGGACGCCCGTTCCCTGCGGGCGCCCACCCAGAGTCCCGCGGACTGACGGTGCCTCACATCGCCCGCCGAGTTGACGTGTTGCTCCCCTGTCCGGGGCACACGGGTGATCGCCGTGCACCCGCAGAGGTACGCCTGCCTGCACCCCTGGTCTCACACCCCGGCAGCGGAGACGGGTGCGCCGACAGGTGATCGCCTGCCCGAGGCGGGTCACCGCCGCACCGGGGAACCTGGCGGACCCGTGGAGCACGTCATCCGTCCGCGGCGTCCTCGGCCTCCCAGCGCAGCAGGTCGCCCGGCTGGCACTCGAGCACCTCGCAGAGTGCGGCGAGCGTCGCGAAACGAACCGCCTTGGCGCGGCCGTTCTTGAGGACGGCCAGGTTGGCGGGAGTGATCCCGACGCGGTCCGCGAGCTCGCCCACGGCCATCTTCCGCTTGGCCAGCATCACGTCGATGTCGACGGCGATCGGCATCAGATCACCTCGGCCAGCTCGGCCTGCATCTGGGCCGCTTCGGCGTCGCGCGCGACCGCCTGGGCGAGCAGCAGCCGCAGCACGAAGACGATGAGCGCGACTCCCAGGATGGCCACGCCGACCCCGCCCATGATGACGGTGACGCCCGGGTCGTCCCGCTGGCCCGGCGCGTTGACGGCGGTGACCGCGAACCACACGAGGGCGGCCGCCACGATCGCGCCGATCACGCCGTCCACGTACCGGAAGGCGGCATGGGAGAACACGGTCCCGCGTCGCACCATCGTGACCAGTCGCCCTACGCAGACCACGGCGACCTGGACCGACACCATGCCGAGGATCGTGATCACGCGCAGTGCGGTCAGTGGCAGGGACCCGTCCTCCGGGTCCTTCCCACTGACCAGCATCCATGCCATCAACGCCTGTATGAAGACGGTGCCGACGAACACCACCACGAGCACGGCACGCAGTGCGTTGACTGCCAGCTTTCCCATGACTCACCCTCCATCGAGTTGC
This sequence comes from Streptomyces sp. NPDC006335, assembly GCF_040612795.1. NCBI lineage: Bacteria > Bacillati > Actinomycetota > Actinomycetes > Kitasatosporales > Streptomycetaceae > Streptomyces > Streptomyces sp. NPDC006335. The sequence continues at coordinate 24,440 of NZ_JBEXQX010000011.1, read as the reverse complement.
GATGCAAATCTATCGACTATCGATAGCTTGGGCAAGTGTCGGTGTTTCGCCGGCTCGCCACGCGGCCGTCAATCGGTGGCCCGTGACGCGGTGAGACGCTGAAGCAGGGCGAGGAGGGTGGCGCGCTCCGTCTCGGGCAGGGGGGAGAAGCAGTCGGCGAGTACCTCGTCGGCCACTTTGTGACCGGCCGCCAGGACCTGCTCGCCGGCGGGCGTGAGGTGGTGTTCGATGCGCCGGCCGTGTCCCGGTCGGCGTTCCACGAGGTCCTGGGCCGTGAGGCGGCCGGCGAGTGTTCCGAAGGACTGCTCGGTCTGAAAGGTCGCTGCGGCCAACTCGCGCGCGGACGCCCCGGGGGTACGGCTGATCGCGCGCAGCGCGTCCCACTGGGCCAGCGTCGTGCCGACGGCCTGGAGGGCGCTGTCGAGGGCCCTGTGCTGTCGGTACTGAACCTGCTTGACCGCCCTGCCGAGTTCTTGCAGCTCACCGTGCATGAGGCGAGTCTATGTCATAACCAAGCTAGCTTATATAAGGATGCTTAGTTAGGGTGGTGGCATGTCCACCGACGCATCAGCCGTATACGCCGACCTGCCCCTCACCCTGTCCGAGGCCGGGACGGGAAGACCCGTCCTCGTCCTGCACGGTGGCGGAGGGCCCGCCACCGTCGCCGGCCTGGCCCACCACCTCTCCCGCACCGCCCACACGATCACGCCCGTGCACCCCGGCTGGGACGGCACCCATCGCCCCGCATGGCTCACCGGCATCGACGACCTCGCTCTCGCCTACCTGCATACTCTGCGGGAACGCCGACTGAGCGACGTCCTGGTCGTCGGCTCTTCCCTCGGGGGCTGGACAGCCGCCGAGATGGCACTGCGCGACACCGGGGGAGTCATCACCGGTCTCGTCCTGATCGACGCCGTGGGCGTCCGGGTCGATACGGAACCGATCACCGACTTCTTCGCCCTCGACGCCCGTGGAGTCGCGGAGCACTCCTGGCACGACCCCGACCGCTACCACCTCGACCCCGCCGACATCCCGGTTGAAGAACTCGCGCGCAGACAGGCCAACATGGCCACCATGCGCGTCCTCGCCGGCGACCCGTACATGCATGACCCCGCGCTGCTGTCCCGGCTCGGCCAGATCCAGGTGCCCGCACTCCTGCTCTGGGGCGAGAGCGACCGGGTCGTGACGCCCGCCTACGGCGCCGTGTACGCCGACGCGTTCGGCGACGGCCGACTCGAGGTCATTCCCAAGGCCGGCCACCTTCCGCAGATCGAACAGCCGGACGCCACCTTCGCCCTGATCGACGAGTACCTGCGCCGGACGAGCAGCCCCTCGCGTCAGCGCTGAGCAGTCCCGGTGCCTGCCGGAGGCGGCGGAGAATCACCGCTCACCGAGGGACTCCTGCCGGGCGAGGACTCCTCGAACGCCGCCTTCTGCTTCGGATCCATGAAGCCCTGACGGACGTTGCGGGCCTGCTCCTCGAGCCAGTGCGCCTCGCCGGGGTCCAGGAGCTCGGCGACCACCACGCCTCCGCGAGCCACCGCCGTGCGCCCACCCGCACGACGACGAAAGAGCGTGCACGCTCAGAATCCCGCCGGATGGGCCGGCTCCGGCCCTTCCGTCTCCGCCTGGGCCCCGCCATTCACCTCACTCGGCCGGTAGGCGGCGGGGGCCCAGTGCTCCCAGAGCGCCAGCGTAACCGCCTCGGCCAGGCCGAGTGTCGTGCTGGGCATGACAGTTGGAGAGGCCGGCTTGGTATCGGAGGTGTCAGGCCGTCGTACCCGTGCGCACGAACAGGCAGAACGGGTGTCCCGCCGGGTCGCGCAAGACCCGTACATCGTTCTGGGGCTGGAAGTCCGCCATGGTCGCTCCCAGCGCGAGGGCGTGATCAACAGCTGAGGACAGGTCGTTCACCTCGATGTCCAGATGCATCATCATCTGCTGCTCGGACCCGCGGGCGGGCCACCGCGGAGGTCGGAAGAGCGGCTCGGTCTGGAAGGACAGCCCGGCCGTGCCGTCGGGCGATGCGATCTCGACCCAGTCCGGTTCCTCCTTCCGGGTGCGCCATCCGAGCAGGCCGCGGTAGAACTGCGCGAGCTCACGGGCGTCCGGTGCGTCGAGGGTGGTCGCGGCCAGCGCGAAACGGGGTCGGGGTTCCATGAGGTGCTGCTGCCCTTTACCGCCCCTCTCAGCCCAGGTACGCGCCCGCCGGCTCGACGAGTCCCCGAGCAGGGGTGGGACGGTCGGCCCGGGGTAGCCGGGTCTGTACGAAGGCCTTGTCGTAGAGACACAGAGACGCAGAGACGCTGTCGTCGACCTTCCAGGGAGGACTGTCATGCCTGGCATGTTGGACAAGATCAAGCAGTTCAGCAGGAGCCCGCAGGGGCGGCGTGCCGCAGAGCAGGTGCGCCGTGCCTCGGCCGATCCGCGACGCCGAGAGCAGGCGCGCCAACTGCTCGGCAAGCTCCGGGGCCGGAGCCGCTGAGACGGGCAGAGGTGGCGCCTCCCCACGTTTTCGAGCGGTCCGCGCGAGCGCTGTGCGGGCCGCTCGGAGGCGACCGCACGAGACATTCGCGTGCCCGGCCGCATCCGTACGGACCGCCGCTGCCGAAGACAGATGAGCAGCGTGCACACCAGGGGCCGGGGAAGGAGGTGCGGCGCTGATGTCCGACCTCCGTGATCGGCTGGGCAAGGCCGTGTTCCGGCGAGTGGCCGGCCCGGACGGGCCTGCCAACCGGGCCCGCATACACGGCACCCCCGGCCCCCGGTGGTTCGGTCCGGAACGTCCCATCCGCACCGTCCACGGTGACGCGTCGATGTTCATCGGCGGGCTGAGCGCCCTCCTTCTTCAGTCCCTGCATCCGCTCGCCATGGCCGCCGTGTCCGGGCACTCCGGGTTTCGCGGTGATCCCTGGGGACGGTTGCAGCGCACCAGCACCTTCCTGGCCGTCACGACCTACGGGACCGCTTCCGACGCAGAGGAGGCCGTGGCACGGGTGCGCGGTATTCACGAGCGGGTGCGCGGCACGACGGCCGACGGACTTCGGTACCACGCCGGGGACCCTCATCTGCTGGGCTGGGTGCACGCCGCCGAGACCGACAGCTTCCTGCGCGCGCACGAACGCTACGGGGCCCGGACGCTCTCCGCGGCGGAGTACGACGACTACGTCGCCGACACCGCGCGGGTCGCCGAGGCTCTGGGCGTGATCGACCCGCCCCGCGACCGCGAGGCCCTGGCCGGATGTCTGGCCATGTACCTGCCGGAACTGCGGGCCACCCCGGACGCCCGGGCCGCCGCCCGGTTCCTGCTGCTGCACCCGCCTGTTCCGCTCGCCGTGCGGCCGTTCTACGGCGTCCTCGCGGCGAACGCGGTGGCCCTGCTTCCGCCGTGGGCGCGCAGCGTGCTGCGACTGCCCCGGATCCCGGTCGTGGAGGGTCTCGCGATACAGCCCTCGGGCCTCCTGCTGACGCACACCATCCGCTGGGCCATGACCCCGGGGTCGCGTTCGCGGACGGAGTGAAGTCCAGAGGCGGCCGTCGGGTGCAAGGATCACCGGCACTCCGTGGCCGGCGGCCGTCGCCCCCTCAAAGTCCCTCCGGTCCGGCACTTCCCGTCTCCTGCCGCGCCGACCTGCACGGCGTGGGCCCCGCACCCGATGCGGGGCCCACACGGTCAGCAGGTCGAGTTGGTCTGGGTGAGCAGGCCCAGCCGCCACGGCAGGCTGTTGTAGTCACCGCCAGCGTTGGGGTCCTTCCCCTGGTACAGGTACTGGAGCCTGCACGCGGGGATCGTGAGTGTCTGGTCGTAGCCCGCGCGGATCATCTCGCCGTGACTGATGTCCCGGGTCCAGGTACCGGCGGGGAACGTCACGTTGCCCGACTTGGCGAACGGGTTGCTCTCGGACGCGGCCAGGGGTGACCACGAGCCGGCGAGGCTGCTCGACGTCCAGGAACGGAAGTAGCGGCGGCCGTCCGAGGCGATCGCCTCCACCAGCAGCAGGTACTGGTTGCTGCCTTGGACCTTGTACACGTTGCTCGCTTCGAACATCGCGTACTTGGAGTCCCGGGCCGCGATGACCGTGTTGGTGAAGCCGTTCGGGAACTGGCCGACGGTCGTCTGGGAGCGGTAGAGATGGCCGTTGTCGTCCGAGGAGAACAGATAGCAGTTGGCGCTGTCGCAGATCACCCACATGTCGACCCAGTAACCGTTGCCGATGTTCTGGCGGATGATGTCCGGCATCGACGAGTAGAAGTTCTTCGGGGCGCTCCACCCGTTGGGGTTGCTGATGTCCGGGTTGGTCGAGTAGGACGCGTTGCCGGTCTGGTAGACGAGGTACCACAGGCGTTGCGGGGCGTTGTAGAAGACCTGCGGCGCGGCCCGGTACCCGGTGCCGATGGCGGTGCGGTCCAGGTAGTGGTGGGTGGCCGAACCCGCCTGGGACCAGTCGGAGAAGCTCAGGTAGACCAGGTTGTACCCGGCGGCGTTCGCGGTGCTCGCGAACACGTGGTACTTGCCGTTGTAGTAGACGACCGACGGGTCCTTGATCCCCGCGATGTTGTGCGTCGCGTCCGACTTCGGCCCGATGAGGGCGCCGCTGGAACTCCAGCGGAAGGAGGAGGGGAGCGCCGCGGCGGACCGGGTGGAAAGGGTTCCTGCCCGCTGTGCCGCGGCACTGCCGCCCAACGCGGTGAGCGTCGACTGGTAGGCCGGCTTCTTGTTGCCGTTGCGGTCGAACAGCAGGGGGTTCTCACCGCTGCGCCAGGAGTCGCTGTCGCGGATGCCCCAGACGGTGATGCCGGTGCAGCGCGCCACGTTCATGCAGGCCCGCACCGTGTTCGCGTACGCGCTCGTCGGCGCCTGCGCGATGTCCAGTTCGGTGATCTGGACGTCCACGCCGAGGGCGGCGAAGTTCGACAGCGTCGTCTGGAAGCCGGCCGGCGGTCCGCCCGCCCCGAAGTGGGACTGGAGGCCGACGCAGTCGATGGGCACACCGCGCGCCTTGAAGTCGCGCACCATGCGGTAGACGCCCTGGGTCTTGGCGTCGCTCCAGTTCTCGATGTTGTAGTCGTTGTAGCAGAGCTTGGCCGCCGGGTCGGCGGCGCGCGCGGTGCGGAAGGCCTGCTCGATGAAGCCGGTGCCCAGCACGTCGCGGAAGACCGAGCTGCGCATCTGGCCGCTGCCGCCGTCGGCGAAGGCCTCGTTGACCACGTCCCAGGAGTGGATCCTGCCCTTGTAGTGGTTCATCACCTGGGTGATGTGGTTGTTCATCACGCCGCGCAGGGTGTTGGCGTCCCTGATGGAGCTGACCCAGGACGGCAATTGCTGGTGCCAGACCAGGGTGTGTCCGCGCAGGCGCTGGCCTCGCGACTGCGCCCGGTTGGCGATCTGGTCCCCGGGGCCGAAGTTGAACGAGCCGCGGGAGCGCTCGATGGTGTCCCACTTCATCTCGTTCTCGGGCGTGACCGAGTTGAACTCGCGGTCCAGGATGCCGGTGTACGTGCCGTCGCCGAGCCGTCCGGCAGCCACGGCGGTGCCGAAGTACCGGCCGGACTGGGCCGCTTGGGCGCCCAGGGTGGAGGCGCGGACGTCGTCGGGTGCGGCGGTCGCGGCGCCGGGGGTGACCAGGGCGGCCACGGCCAGCAGGGACAGCACCGAGGCTCGGCGACGGCCGAGCCGTTTCAGAGGGTTCATGCTTCTCCTCGTGCGGGTGAGTGGGGGGTTGCGCTGTGCCGTCGACGGGACGGGGTCAGGGCGTCGACAGTTCGAACCGCGGGACGCGGACCGCGCCGCCGAGCGCCTGGGTGGCGTGGTTGAAGAGGGCGAACCGGTACCCCATGAAGAAGCGCCAGTCGTTGCCCATGGAGAACGCGGGTCCGAGACGGGTGAAGTTGATTCCGTCGGTGCTGTAGGAGAAGGTCCCTGGGCGTGCCGCACCGGGCCGGATGTCCGCGCTCGCGCGCAGCCACACCCTGCTTCCCGAGAGGGCCGCGCTCGCGGCCTCGACGCCGGTGCCGGTGGTGTTCCAACTGCCGTCCATGGTGAGCCCGTTGACCATCACCACCCGTGCCGTCCCGCGGTCGCGCTTGACGCCGATCCACGCGGAGGAGTCACGCAGCAGCGCGAGTCCGGCCCGGTCGCCGTCCCGCATCGACGCGTGGTCGAGCTGGACCGTGGCGGTGGAGGTGGGGCCCTGGATGCGGTGCGTGAGCGTGTTGCGGGCCCAGTACAGGTCGTTGGTGACGGTCGCGGTCCGCAGGGTCAGGCCGTCACCGACGGACCACTTGGTGTTGTCCGGGTTGTGGTTCCACTCCCACCTGGGCTTGAGAGCCGTGCCGTCGAAGGTGTCCACGCCGGTCATGGGGGTGACCTGCCGGGGCGGAGTGGGCACGACCGGGCCGGGATAGGACGTGCCCCAGGCGCCGTTGACCAGTTGTACGACGGGCCAGCCGTCCGAGGTCCAGGTCACGGGCGCGAGGACCGGTACCCGGCCGCCGGGGTACGCGTCCACGAAGGCCATGTAGTACCAGGCGCCGCCCTGGGTCTGCACCAGCCCGCCCTGGTGCGGGACACCACCGCCGGGGATCGGCCCGCGCAGGTCGAGGAGCACCTGGCGCATGGTGTACGGGCCGAAGGGGCCGCCCGACGACTTCAGGACGTACTGGCCGTTGGCCGGCCGGGTCAGGAAGATGTAGTACTGCCCGTTGATCCTGTAGAAGCGGGAGCCCTCGAGGGTGCCGACACTCGACGGTGTGGTGAACACCTGCTGGGCGCGGACCTGGGTGCGGCCGTCGGGTGAGAGCTGGGCCACGCTGATGGTGGTGTTGCCGTACGCCACGTAGAGGGTGTCGTCGGTGTCGACGAGCAACCCGGCGTCGTAGTAGGGGGTGTTGATCGTCGTCAGCCTGTTCCACGGCCCCTCGGCGGCGGGGGCGGTGTAGACGTACGTCCTGGCGAAGTCGATCTGGCCGAGCCAGTAGAACGTCCTGTTGCTCGGACGGTAGGCCAGTGACGACGCCCAGATCCCTCGTACGTAGCCGCGGGCACCGTTCAGGTCGTACTTGGCGCCGAAGTCGAGGACGGGCACCGAGTGACCGGCGATCTCCCAGTTCACGAGGTCGTAGGAGCGCAGGACCGGCGCGCCCGGTGAGTAGTGCATCGTCGAGGCGGAGGCGTAGTAGGTGCCGCCGACGCGGATGACGTCGATGTCCGCGAAGTCCTGCCAGATCACCGGGTTCGTGTACGGCGCGGCGGCCGCGCCGGACGGCCCCCGTGGGGAAGCGGCGGTGGGGGAGGGGCTCGCCAGTGACAGGCAGGCGCCGGTGACCAGGCCGCCGGCGGCGGTCAGCGCCCGTCGACGGTCCATGTACTGACGAGGACATGACATATCCATGTGTCGTTCTCTCTGCGAGGGAGCGCTGTGGGGGCGGGCTGATCCTGCTCGTTCGAGAGTGCGAACGCCGATTGACGTGTCGAGCATCCAGGATCATAGGAGGCTCACACATCCCGTCAATGCCCTTCGCAAAATTCGTTGTTGGCATCGAAATGTTTCGGTGATGCGGAAGGTCTCCGGACGCCCGGTTGGGTAATTCACCACCTATCAGGTGTTGACATGCCCAGTTCCATCTCTAACATCCGTACAGCCATCGATCCGAAAGCCGATCGAAATTTCGAACTGTCGGCGAGGATCCTCCACCCGACACGGGCCGACGCGCGCCACCGTCATCCCCTGTCTGCCACCCTCTAAAAGGAGTTCACGGTGCCCCGACCCTCAGGCAGACGACTGCTCCGAAGCTTCGCGGCCACCGCTTTGGCGGTCACCGCGTCCTTGACGGTCTCTGCCCACTCCACCGCTTCGGCCGCCCCGGGCAGCCCCGCACTCACCCCGCCCCTGGGCTGGAACAGCTGGAACAGCTTCGGCTGCGGGATCACCGAGGCGCAGGTCCGCCAGGCCGCCGACGCGATGGTGTCCTCCGGGATGCGGGACGCCGGTTACCGGTACGTCGTGGTCGACGACTGCTGGTTCGACCCGCAACGTGACGCGGCGGGCAACCTGCGGGCCAACCCCACCAAATTCCCGAGCGGGATGAAGGCACTCGGCGACTACATCCACGGCAAGGGCCTGAAGTTCGGCATCTACCAGGTGCCGGGCGAACGCACCTGCGCGCAGACCACCGGCGCCTATCCGGGATCGACGGGCAGCAGGGGACACGAGAGGCAGGACGCCGCCACCTTCGCGTCGTGGGGCGTCGACTACCTCAAGTACGACTGGTGCTCCTCCAGCGGCACCCGCGACGAGCAGGTCGCGCGGTTCACGCTGATGCGTGACGCCCTGCGTGCCACCGGGCGGCCCATCGTCTACAGCATCAACCCCAACAGCTTCCACGCGATCACCGGCGCCACGTACAACTGGGGCGAGGTCGCCGACCTGTGGCGGACGACCGAGGACCTGCTCGACATCTGGCAGAACGGCAACACCAACAGCTATCCGATGGGCGTCGGCAACGTCCTGGACGTCACCGCGCCGCTGGCGGCACAGTCGGGCCCGGGGCACTGGAACGACCCCGACATGCTGGTCGTGGGCCGCCCCGGTCTCTCGTTGACGGAGTCCCGCTCGCACTTCGCCCTGTGGGCGCTGCTGTCCGCGCCGCTCATGGCCGGCAACGACATCCGCACCATGTCCGCCGACGTGAGCGCGATCCTGCGCAACCCCCGTCTGCTGGCGGTGAACCAGGACCCGCTGGGTGCGGGTGGGCGCAGGGTGCGAGACGACGGCGGCACCGAGGTGTTCGCCAAGCCCCTGTCCGACGGCTCGGTCGCGGTCGGCCTGTTCAACCGGGGAAGCGGCACCGCGACCATCACCACCACGGCGGCCCAAGTCGGCCTGTCGGGCGGGCCGTTCACGCTGACGGACCTGTGGACCGGCGGTACGAGCAGTACGGCGGGGCAGATCTCGGCCAGTGTCCCCGCGCACGGCGTGGCCGTGTTCCGGGTGACCGGCGGCAGCCCGCTGGCCGCCACCACCTCCCGTCTGCGGGGCAACGCCTCCGGGCGCTGCGTGGACGTCGACAACGCCTCCACCGCGGCCGGGGCCACGGCGCTGCTCTGGGACTGCCACACGGCGGCCAACCAGCTGTGGACCACGTGGGCCGGCGGTGAGATCCGCGTCTTCGGCGACAAGTGCCTGGACGCCTACAACCAGGGCACCGCCAACGGCACCCGGGTCATCACCTGGCCCTGCAACGGCCAGGACAACCAGAAATGGACCACCGGCTCCGACGGGACGATACGCAACGTCCGCGCCGGGCTGTGCCTGGACGTCGACCGGTCCGGCACCGCCAATGGAACCCCTCTGGTCCTGTGGAGCTGCAACGGCCAGACCGGCCAGAAGTGGACCCGCGCCTGAGGGCCGCGGGAAGCGCGGTGCCCCGGTCACCGGGAAGGGCGACCGGGGCACCGGCCGTTCAGGAAGGCGGCCGCCAGGGCGGCACCCGGGCTTCAGCCGTCGAGGGGCTCGTAGTCGAACCAGTCGAAGTGAACGGTGCCGACCGAGGCGTACATGCCGATGACCCGGCCGGTGAAGCCGCCGGCGACCTCGGTCGACAGATAACGGCCGTCGAGGCTCGCGAGCTCGGTGAACGTGCCGTCGGACTGCTCGACCCCGAGCGAGACCACGTCGGGTCCGGTGCACGGCCCGTGCGGTGCGGGCGGGTCCGTGACGGCGACGGCGAGGACCACCGGACCGGCGGGCACCGATCGCTCGGCCACGACCGTACGCAGCGAGCCGACGCGTGCGATCACCCGCGCCTGTGTACCGGACACCTCGATCGCGTAGTGGTGCCGCTCGTCGAGCCGGACGGCGAGGCCGCCGCTGCCCTCCGCGGCGTCGACCAGCGTCCGCGCCCGGCACGACAGGTGCTGCTGGCGTCGGCCGGTGAACACCACGTCGGGCTCGTCCAGCGAATCGCCCCGCGCGCGGAGCGTCAGCCAGCCGGGCCGCTCCTCGGTGGTGCAGTGCTCGGCGGGCCGGTCGCGCAGGGAGATCCAGGACGGCCGCAGGTCGGCCGATTCGAAGTCGTCGCGATGCTCTTCGACCGAGCCGGGGGAGAGCGGCCAGGGGAGTTCGGGCAGGGCCGGGCCGACCTCGCCGACGACCGGCCAGCCGTCCACCCAGGTCACGGGCGCAAGGAAGGTCTCACGACCGAGGACGTGCCAGCCGGGGGTGCCGCCGCGCGGTCGTACGCCGAGCAGGACCATCCACCACGAGCCGTCGGGGCCCTGGACCAGGTCCGCGTGCCCTGTGTTCTGGATGGGGTGGTCGGTGCCGCGGTGGGTGAGGACCGGGTTGGCCGGGCACGGCTCGAACGCGCCGTCGGGCGTACGGCTGCGGGCGATCGACACACCGTGGCCGCGCTCGGTGCCGCCCTCGGCGATGAGCAGGTACCAGTACTCGCCGATCCGGTACAGGTGCGGCGCCTCCGGGGCCTTGGCGCCGGGCCCGCCCGACCAGAGCCGGTGCGGAGTGCCGTACGTCTGCCCGGTGGACGGGTCGATGCGGACCTGCGAGACCCCGGCGACCGTGCACCAGCAGGTGCCGTCCTCGTCCCAGGCCAGGTCGGGATCGATGCCGGGCACACCCGGCGCCCAGACCGGATCCGACCACGGCCCCGCCGGGTCGGTCGCCGTGACGATGAGGTTCCCGCCGCCCTCGCTGCAGTTGGTGACGATCAGCCAGAAGCGCCCGTCGTGGTGGCGCAGGGTGGGTGCGTAGATCCCGCCGGAGGACGGCATGTCGGCCGGCAGCCGCAGCTGGCCCGGCCGGTCCAGGACGTTGCCGATCTGCGTCCAGTGCACCAGGTCGCGGCTGTGGAAGAGGGGTACGCCCGGGAAGTACTCGAAGCTGGAGCAGGCGAGGTAGTAGTCCTCGCCGACCCGGCAGATGCTGGGGTCCGGGTGGAAGCCGGGGATCACGGGGTTGGGCACCCGATAGGTCCTCTCGTGGAGTCGTGGCGAGGCTGGAGGGCATGAATCGAAGCGCTTCACCTGGCAGGCGAAGGTAACGGAAGAGATTCGTGCGAAACAAGAGTCTGGCGTGAGGTGGAGGCGGAGTTGATGGGGCGCTTAGCTGACTGAAAGAGACCTCCACCCTTGTCGATGCGCTTCGACAGCAGCGGGACGTCATGAGGTCCGAGCCGGTCAGGACCGTCGCGCCGTACCCGGCGGTGCAGGTGACCTGACGGCGGCGTTGGTTAACAGTTCACCTACCCAGGTAGATCAAGTAAGGCTTGCCTTATATGCTGGCGCAGCCCCTTCGATCCGGCCGACGTGCAGGGGCCTCCTCGCGTTTCCCTCAGCACGACAGGACCCTCATGCGTACGACCTCCCGCCGCCTCGTCGCGGCGCTCGCTCTCACACCGCTGCTCTCCGGCTGTTTCGTGTCCGGCGAGGCGGGCTCGGGTACGGAGGGCGGCTCCGCGGGGCGGCTGAAGGTCGCGCTCGCCGTGCCGCCGGTGCAGGCCCTGTCGCCGTACAGCAACGACGCCACCGTGCTGAGCAAGCTCTCCGTCAGCGAGGGCCTGACGGCGCTGGACAAGAACGGCGCCGCTGAGCCCGCGCTGGCGAAGTCCTGGAAGCAGGAGAACGCCACCACCTGGACCTTCACCCTGCGCAAGGCCACCTTCCAGGACGGCACCGAGGTCACCGCCGACTCCGTCGTCAACGCGCTCGACCACGCGGCCGCCGCCGAGCCCAAGCCCCGCGTCCTCAGCGACGTGACCCTGACCGCGCGGGCCGAGGACGCCGGAACCGTCACGATCAGGACCAAGGCCGCCGACCCCGTACTCCCGCTGCGGCTGGCCAGCCCGGCGTTGAGCATCCTCGCGCCGAAGGCGTACGGCAAGGGCGGCGCGGTCAGCCCGGTCGGCACCGGCACCGGCCCCTTCGAGATCACCAAGCTCACCGACAAGTCCGAGGCCACGCTCGACCGTTACGACGGCTACTGGGGCGGCAAGGCCAAGGCGCCCGGCATCGACGTCACATGGATCGCCGACGGCACCGCCCGCGCCAACGCCCTGCGCGCCGGCGACGTCGACATGGCGGAGTGGATCCCCACCGCACAGGCGAAGCTGCTGGCCGAGAACACCCGCCACGTGGTGCCCTCCGTACGCACCGACAGCCTCGTCCTCAACACCCGCAGCGGCCTCTTCACCGACCCGGCGCTGCGCGCGGCCGCCCGCGAGGCCGTCGACGGCTCGGCGCTCGTCGACTCCGTCTTCGGCGGGTACGCCGATCCCGCGCAGGGCCTGTTCGGTCCCGCCGTCCCTTGGGCCGCCGACAAGCGCGTCGCGGTCACCGGACGCGCCAAGGCCGCGACCACCGCACAGGTGAAGTCCGAGACCAGGAGCAGGACCCTGCGCCTGGCCACCTACACCAACCGCGCGGAACTGCCCGAGGCCGCCACCGTGCTGCAACAGCAGCTGGAGAAGGCCGGGTTCCGCGTGCGGCAGGACGTCCGCGAGTACACCCAGATGGAGGCCGACCTCCTCGCCGGGAAGTACGACGCCCTCGTCTTCTCCCGCGTGACGCTCCTCGACACCGGCGACGCGGTCGCCTACCTCGCCAGCGACTTCGCGAGCGACGGCGTGTACAACATCGCCGGCCTGAAAGACGCCAAGGTGGACCAGGCCATCAGGGCGGCCGCCGAGGAAGGCGACATGGCGAAGCGGCACCAGAAGATCATGGCTGCCGAGGCGGACGTCCTGCGCACCGACGCCGTCGTGCCGCTCGTGCACGAGAAGGTCGTCCAGGGCATCGCTCCCGATGTCGAGGGCGTCCTCCTCGACCCCCGCGAGCGCTCCCTGATCGACGTCGACACCCGTCTGAAGTAGCGGCGATGAGCGTCACATCGGTCGCCGTCGGAACCCGGCCGGCCCGGTGGCGCACGGGCCTCGGCCGCCTGGTCGCCGCGGCCGCGCTGCTGACGGCCGTCGCCCTGCTGCCCTGGCTGTCCGGGAACGACCCCGCGCTCACCGTCCTGCGGGCCCGCTCCGCCGACCAGGATCCGACCCCCGCGCAGTTGGCCGCCATTCGTGAGCAACTGGGCCTGGACCAGGGCCCGTTCACCCACCTCGCGCACTGGCTCGGCGGACTGCTCAGCGGTGACGCGGGCACCTCCTGGGTGTCGGGCGAAGCGGTCCTGCCCCAGGTGGCGGCCGCTTTCGCGGTGTCCCTCACGCTGATGCTCGGAGCGCTCGTGGTGACCGTCGTGGTCGCCGTCCTGGTCAGTGCCCGCGCCTTCTGGCTCTGCTCCCGCCGGTCCCACCGGGTCGGCGGGGCGTCCGCGGCCGCCGTCCTGGCAGCGCTGCCCAAGTTCCTGCTCGCCTCACTGCTCGCCACCGTGTGCGGGGTGTGGCTCGGCTGGTTCCCCTCCAGCGGCTGGGAGGGACCGCGATCGATGATGCTGCCCTCACTCGCCCTCGGTGTGCCGTCCGGGGCGATGATCGGCGGCCTGCTGTCCCAGGCGCTGCCCGCCGCCTACAACGAACCCTGGGCGCGGACCTGGCGGGCCTACGGCCTCCCGGCCGACCGGATCACCCGGCACGCACTGCGCCGGGCGTCGTCCGGGGTGCTTCCGCAACTCCTGCCCACCGTCGTGGCGCTGGTCGGCGGGGCCGTCGCGGTGGAGAAGATCTTCAACATCCCGGGGATCGGCCGCCTGGCCCTGGACGCCGCCATCGCCCAGGACCTCCCGTCCCTGCAGACCACGACCCTGGTCCTGGTCCTGCTCGGCATCACCGCGGGCCTGCTCATCCGGGTCCTGCGGCGCGCTCTGCTGGGCCCGGCCCTGCGGGACGGAGCCCTGCCGGCCCTGCACGTGCCGACCTCGCGGCGTGGGCGCGCCGACCGCTGGATCGTCGTCGTCTGCGCCGCCGCGCTGCTCGCCTTGGTCGTCGCCGGGCTGCTGCGCGATCCCCTGCAGGTGGACACGGCGGCCCGGCTGCTCCCACCCTCCGCCGCGCACCCCTTGGGCACGGACGCGCTCGGCCGTGATCTGCTGGCCCGGCTCGGGCACGGGGCGGTGCGCACCGTGGGCGTGGCGCTCGCGGTGACGGCGGTGTGCACCGTCACCGGATTCCTGCTGGGCATGGCCGCGCACGTGGGCGCCGGTCTGACGGAGGCCGTGTCGACGCTGCCGGCGGTCCTGGCAGGTCTGCTGGTGACCGCGGTGACCGGACCGTCGGCGTGGGGTGCCGCGCTCGCCGTGTGCCTGGTCGGCTGGACCCCGTACGCCGCCCAGGCCGCGGCCCTGCTCGAACAGGAACGGGCCAGCGGCCACATGCTCGCGTCCCTGTCCTTCGGCGCCGGCCCCGGATATCTGCTCCGCCATCATCTGCTGCCCGCGGCGCTGCCGGGAGTGCTGCGCAACGCCCTCCTGCGCCTGCCCACCACCGTCCTGGTGCTGGCCTCCCTGGGCTTCCTGGGCCTGGGCGAGCAGCCGCCCACCGCGGATTGGGGCCGCCTCCTGTCCGAGAACCAGCCGTACGGGGAACTGGCGCCCTGGACCGTACTCGCCCCGGCAGGCGCTCTCGTCCTGCTTTCCCTGCTCGCCGTGTCCGGTACCGCCGTGAGCCGGCGCGGCTCCTGACGAGCGGCCCGGCGCGGGTGGCGGTGGGTGCAGGCGGCCCGGAGCTGGTCGGCGCTTTCACCGGACCCCAGATCGGGACGGCGGTCGCGTGGGCCGTACTGGCGCCCTGGACACAGGGTCTCGGTCACAACGGCCCACCGGGCGACGGCGGTCGGCTTTCGTCGTGCGCGATCACTAGGCCGCGGGGTGCGCATGGGACCACCCTGCCCGCCGCCGTGATCACTCTCCCGAACGCGTCCCACTATCATCAACGTCACCCTCGGTGTGCGGAGTGCGAACAGGTCGGACGACACGTGGAACTCCATGATCAGCACGTCCGGACGGACGCGGTCTGGACGATCTCCGCGCTCAGGGGCTGATCGGGGCGGACGTGCTCGCGGGGCACGGTGGGGGAGGGAAGCGCGGTGTCTCTGACGGACAGGGCGATCGAGCAGATCCGTGAGCTGATCCGGACCGGAGCCCTGCCTCCGGGGGCGAAGCTGCCACCGGAGCCGGACCTGGCCGCCCAGCTGGGACTGTCCCGCAACCTCGCCCGCGAAGCGGTCAAGGCCCTGGCCGTCGCGCGGGTCCTGGAGGTCCGGCGCGGCGACGGCACCTATGTGACCAGCCTGCAGCCCAGCCTCCTCCTGGAGGGACTCGGCGGCGCGGTGGAGCTGCTCCAGGGCGACGCGGTCGCCTTGCAGGACCTCATGGAGGTACGGCGGCTCCTCGAACCGGTGGCCACGGCCCTTGCCGCGACCCGGATCTCCGACGACCAACTGGCCGACGTCGAGCGGCACCTGGACGCCATGCGCGAGGCCCGCGACGACGTCGAACGGCTCAACGCCCACGACGCCGCCTTCCACCGCGCCGTCGTCTCGGCCACGGGCAACGAGAGCCTCCTCGCCCTCCTGGACGGCATCTCCGGCCGCACCCTGCGCGCCCGCATCTGGCGTGGTCTGGTCGACGACAAGGCGGCGGGCCGCACGCTCGCCGAGCACGAGGCGATCTTCAACGCCCTGTCCACTCGTGATGCCGCCCTCAGCCAGGCCGCCGCGCTGCTGCACGTGACCAACACCGAGCAGTGGCTGAGGCAGCACCTGCGCTCGGGGGAAGTCCTCCCCATCGGCACGAAGGCGGGGTGACGAGCGAGGACGGGTCCGGTGCTGCCCGGCCCGCGCGAGCCGCTGCCCTCATGACGCTCCGTCCGACGGCCGACGTGCCCGTCAGTCGCCCGGCTCGGCTGCTTCGCACGCGTCCAGGACCAACACCGCGACGTGCAGGGACGTACGCTCCAGACCGGACTCCAGGTCGCAGCCGAGGAGCCGTTCGATGGTGTGGAGGCGCTGGTAGTACGCCTGCCGGGACATGCCGGCGCGCTTCGCCGCGACCGACTTGTTCCCGGCCGCCGCCAGATACGCGCGCAGCGCCGCGAGCAGGTCGCCGCCGTTGCGGTCGTCGTGCTCGATGACGCGGGTCAACTGCCGCTCCGCGTACCGCTGAAGACGGGTGTCCTCGCGCAGGACGCCCAGCAACTCCGGCAGCCGGACGTCGGCGGGGACGTAGAACCACCGCTCCGGGGAGGCCGG
This sequence comes from Streptomyces sp. NPDC006335, assembly GCF_040612795.1. Taxonomy (NCBI): domain Bacteria; kingdom Bacillati; phylum Actinomycetota; class Actinomycetes; order Kitasatosporales; family Streptomycetaceae; genus Streptomyces; species Streptomyces sp. NPDC006335. Next base: position 8,230 of record NZ_JBEXQX010000011.1, on the reverse strand, counting down.
TGTGATCGCCTCGGCCGTCTGCTCCGCCTCCTGCCACGACCGGGCGATCCCGGCGAGGTCGGTCACCCCGGGACCGACGGCGACGACGGCCTGCGCCCCGAGCTCCTCCCGGGCCAGACGGCCGATCCGTTCGGCGACCGGCTGCCAGGCGCTCGCCTGCGCCAGTGCCATGAGCACGCCGATCCGGCCCGGGGCCGTCTCGCCGACCAGGGCGCGGACGCCGGTCTGCGTCAGCGCCTTCGCGATCCGTTCGTCGAGGTGCTCCCCCTCGGTGCCGGTGTAGGGGTGCCGGATGACCACCGCGAAGAGCCGGTGCCCGTAGGCGGGGAGCCCCAGGGCCTCGGCGCGGGCGCGGGCGTCGGCGGGGGAGCGGAAGCGCCGTTCGTACAGGTCCCGCAGCACGGTGCGGTGGGCCCGGCGCTCCCACCAGGCCTGTCCGGCCAGGCGTGCCATGGTCAGCGCGACCGCCGCCCGCTCCAGCACCAGGACGTGTTCCGGGTCGGGCTCGGCGTTCAGCCGTCCCTCCAGCAGGACCAGCCGTCCCCAGGGCCCGTGATGGTCCTGCACCGGCGCGATCAGCCACCCCTCCGGGCCGCTCGGCATGATCCTCTCCGGCGTCGGGGCGGCCCGCGAACGCCGCGACCAGGCCGACACCACCGGCTCGTACGGCCGGCCGAGCAGTTCGCACATCAGGACCCGGTGGGTGAGATCCTCCAGTACCACGGGGGCTCCGGTGAGCTCCGCCGTGGTGTGCACCAGTTCCTCGGGCTCCGCGCCCCGCAGCGTCAGGGCGGTGAAGACGTCCTGGATGTCCCTCCCGCGGCGCAGCAGGGCTCCCTGGGCGTCGAGGATGAGCGCGTGCACCGTCTGCGTGACGTCGATGAACCGGACGCCACGGGCCAGCTCGACCAGCGGCACTTCTCGGGCACGGCAGGCCGCCACCAGTTCGTCGGGCACTTTCCGGTACCGGTAACCGAGCTCCACGACCAGGCCGGCCGCGCCGACGTCGGCGAGCTGGTCGACGTAGCCGCGCAGCTCGGAGGCGTCCTCGGGATACGGCATGCCGGTCGTCAGCACCAACTCGCCGCCCTCGAGGAAATCGGCCGGATTGAGCAGCTCGGTGATGTGCACCCAGCGCACCGCGCCGTCCAGCCGTGACTCGCCGGCCAGCACGCGGGGCATTCCTTCGCTGAGCACGGGCAGGCGCAGTACCTCCCTGACTGTAGGGAAGTGCCCGGGTAGGGGATGTCTGGGAGGCATCGGGGGTGCTTTCATCCAGGGGAATCGGGCTCACCTTCGCACCGGCCACTCACCGTGACAAGGGGGTGGCCGGCATTTTGTGCAGCCCTGGCGGTCCTCGGTACAGACCGTCTCGAGAAGGCCCCAAGGTGGAACACAGTGTGGGTTGACCTGCGGGTTCCGCCGGGCCGAGAGTTGTCGCCATCCCCGGTGGGCCCCTCACCGGAAGCCTCCGCACGGTGTCCGCACCGTGTCGGGGCCCGACTGCCACCCAGACCACACCATCGAGAGGAGCGACCTCATGCGCGTCCCGAAGCGCGTCGCCGTGATCGGTGCCGGCAGCATGGGCAGCCAGGCCATGTGGCGACTGGCCGCCCGCGGAGCCGAGGTCATCGGCTACGACCGCTACGCACCGGGTCACGACCGCGGCGCGGCCGGGGGCGAGAGCCGCATCTTCCGAGCCGCCCACCTCGGCGAGTCCGGGTACATCCCGCTGCTACGGCTCGCCGACGGGCTGTGGGAGCAGCTCCAGGCGGAGACGGGCCGGTCGCTCCGACGCCGCAGCGGCTGCCTCGTGATGGGAGAGACGGTCTCTCCGTCCATGCGCCTCCTCCTCTCCGTCAGCACCGCCCATCGGCTGGATCACGAAGTACTGGACCGGGACGACTTCGCCCGCCGCTACCCGCAGCACCGCCTCCCGGAAGGCCACACCGCCGTACTCGACCGGATGGGCGGCGTCATCAGGCCCGAGGCGTCCGTCCAGGCGGCCGCCAACCGCGCCGAACAGCTGGGAGCCCGGCTGCACCGCTACACCCCGGTGCGGGAGGTCGCCCGCGCGTCGGGAGGCGGCGTGCGGATCGTCACCGATCACGGCACGGACCACGTGGACGCCGCCGTGGTGACCGTGGGCCCCTGGATCAACACACTGCTTCCGGACCTGCCGCGGGCCGTCGACGTCCGCCGGGTGATCTGCTCCTGGCACGTACCCACTCGACACGACTGGTTCGCGGACGGGGCCCTTCCGTTCGTGCGCAGCACACCCCACGACTGCTTCGGGCTCCCGTCGCCCGACGGCCTCTCCGTCAAGATCGGTCTCTCCCACGCACGCCATCTGCCGGTGCCCGAGCCCGAACGGCTCGACCGCACGGTCCGCCCCGAGGAACTCGCCACGTTCCACGAGCTCATCCGTGAGCTCATGCCCGACCTGAACCCCGACCCCATCAGGATGTCGGCCTACATGGAGGGCTACACGGAGTCCGGAAACCCGCTCGTCGGTCATCTCCCCGGCGAGGACGACATCATCGTCATGGCCGGCTTCTCCGGCAGCGGCTTCAAGATCTCGCCCGCGATGGGCGAGATCGCCGCCGACCTGGCGCTCGACGGCGCCACGGCACACCCCGTCGACTTCCTCGCTCCCGCAGGAGTCGGCGCCGCCTGACCCCCGGCGACCGTCGTCGGCATCATCCCCAGCCGACATCTCTGTCATGGGCATGTCGAAAATCGAGCCCACACCCCCGCAACCCGTCCCCCGAGCAAGAAGGAAGTGCACTTCCATGCCCATTCCCTCGTTCCAGTTCCGCCCGAAGTACGTGTCGTTCGACTGCTACGGCACATTGATCGAGTGGCCGATGACCCCCATCACGCGTGAGCTGGTCGGTGACCAGATCCCGGCCGAGCACTGGGACCAGTTCATCAAGGAGTTCCGCGGTTACCGCTACGACTCGGTCCTCGACAAGTACTACCCCTACGAGCAGACGCTGCAGGCCGCCTTCGAGCGGGTCTGCCGCAAGTGGGGCATCAAGGCGGCCCCGGACGCGGGCAAGCGGTTCGCCGACGGCGTGCGCGGCTGGGGCCCGCACGCGGATGTGCCGGAGCCGCTGAAGAAGATGGGGGAGAACTACAAGCTGGTGATCCTCTCCAACGCTGGGGACGATTTCCTCGCGGAGAGCGTGCCCCGGCTCGGGGCGGACTTCCACGCGGTCTTCACCGCGGAGCAGGCCGGCTACTACAAGCCCCGCTTCGCGGCGTTCGAGTACATGCTCGACCAGCTCGACGCGTCCCCCGAGGACTTCGTGCACGTCTCCTCGCACACCCGCTACGACCTGATGTCGATGCACGACATGGGCTTCCGCAACCTTGTCCTGCTGGACCGCGGCTACGACCCGGTCACCCACGGCTACGACTACGTGACGGTGAAGTCGCTGGACGAGCTCAACCAGATGCTCGGCATCTGACGCGCGACGCGCCCCCCCACCCGGCACTTTCGTCCAGGTGGTCCCCCGGGTCTCGCGCCGTCGCGCAAGAGACCTGCGCGTTCCCGACCGCCGACTCACGGCGTCCCGGCCCCCGTCGGGACCCGTACGTCATCCCCTCACCATCAGTTTCCCGCATTCCCAGCGTTCTTCAGGAGGCACCGCCATGGAAAGCAACCGGACAGGCCGCAGAACCGTATTCCGCACCGCAGGCGCTGTGGCCGCCGCCATGCAGGTCAACAGGCACGTGAGCGTCCCGCTCGTCACGACCGCCCTGGCACTCGCGCTCACCGCGTGCGGGGCGGGCGGCATCGCGCAGAACGCAGGGGCGAAGAGCACGACCCAGGGTGGAGGTTCCGGCTCGTCGGCCGAGCACACCGACGACATCTCGATCGGCGTGAAGCCGGACCCGAAGGCGGTGAAGCTGCTGCCCGCGGCCGTGAAGGCCAAGGGCACGATCTCGGTGGCCATGGACCTGGCCTACCCGCCCACCTCGTTCATGGCGTCCGACAACAAGACCCCGATCGGGTTCAACCCGGACATGTCCCGGCTGATCGCGGCCAAGCTCGGTCTGAAGCTGCAGATCAGCAACGTCAAGTTCGACACCATCATCACCGGCCTGCAGGCCGATCGGTACGACTTCACGGTATCCACCATGGGTGCCACGAAGGACCGGCTGAAGGTGCTCGACATGGTCGACTACGTCAACTCCGGAACCGGAGTGTCCGTCCCCTACGGCAACCCGCAGAAGCTGGGCACCCACACCCTGTGCGGGCACCGTGTCGGTGTCGCCTCCGGCACCACCGCGGAGCTGCAGTGGCTGCCCCAGCTGTCCAAGCAGGACTGTACGAGCAAGGGCAAGCCGGCCATCGAGGCGGTGACCCTGCCCAGCGTGAACGACGCCCTCACCCAGTTGGTCTCCAAGCGGATCGACGCGGTGATGAACGACTTCATCGCGCTCGGGTGGGCGGCCGATCAGCAGCCCAAGACGTTCGACGTCCTGCAGCCCATGGTGGCCACCAAGACCGTGGCCGTCGCGCTGAAGAAGGAGTCGCCGCTGACCCCCGCCGTGCAGGCTGCCATCCAGTCGATCATCGACGACCCCAAGTACACCAAGGCGCTCGGCCGTTGGGGTTTCGATGGCCTCGGGATCAAGACCGCGGCCATGGCCGTCCCGCAGGACTGACATGTCCACCGATCTGACCGGTACGAAGACCGGGAGCCGACCGGTGCCAGAACTATTGGCCGAGGACAAGAAACGGATCACGCCGAAGCGTCCGCGCGACTACGTCGCCTGGGCCGTCGCGATCGCGATCGTGGCCGGTCTGGTGTGGACCGCGGTGACGAACGAGAACTATCGCTGGCCGGTGGTGTTCAGCTACTTCACCACCGAGACCATTCTCAACGGGCTGCTGATCACGCTGCTTCTGACCGTGGCGAGCATGGCTCTGGGCACGGTGCTGGGGCTGGTGCTGGCGGTGATGCGGATGTCGCACCAGCGGCCCGTCTCCGGGCTGGCCCAGCTCTACATCGCCTTCTTCCGCGGCACGCCGGTGCTGGTGCAGCTGATCTTCTGGTTCAACATCGCCGCGCTGTATCCGAACCTGTCGATCGGTATCCCGTTCACCGACATCTCCACGCCGGTGAACGTGAACGCGATCATGACGCCGATGACCGCGGCCGTGGTGGGGCTGACGCTGAACCAGGCCGCCTACATGTCCGAGATCATCCGCGGCGGGTTCGCCTCGGTCAGCCGCGGACAGCACGAGGCCGCGGAGTCGCTGGGCATGTCGGGGTTCACCAAGCTGCGGCACGTGATCATCCCGCAGACCATGCCGGCGGTCATCCCCGCGACGGGCAACCAGGTGATCGGGATGCTCAAGGAGACCTCGCTGGTGAGCGTGCTGGGCGTCGCCGACCTGCTGAACAGCGCACAGTCGATCTACGCCCGCAACTACCAGACGATTCCGCTGCTGATCGTGGCCAGCCTCTGGTACCTGATCATGACGCTGGTGCTGAGCGTGCCGCAGTCCATGATCGAGCGCCGTTTCTCCCGCTCGACCAGGACGCGGCTGACCCCGGCCGCCACCTCGGCCGAGCCGGGGGCGGGCCAGCCCGTGCCCACCACGAGGGAGTCCCTGCTGTGAACGCCGACGGAACGATCGTCGCACGCAAGCTGTGCAAGAGCTTCGGACGTCACCAGGTCCTGCGTGACATCGACCTGACCGTCGCGGCCGGCGAGATCTCCTGCATCATCGGGCCCAGCGGATCCGGAAAATCGACGCTGCTGCGGTGCATCAACGGCCTGGAGACCGTCGACCGCGGAGTCCTCAAGGTCAACGGGGAGGACTTCGGCTACGTCGAGAAGGACCACGCCTACCACGCCGTGCGCCCCAGGCGGCTGGCCGAGCAGCGTGCCCGCATCGGCATGGTGTTCCAGCAGTTCAACCTGTTCCCCAACATGACCGCCGAGAGCAACGTCATGTCCGGACCGGTGCTGGTACAGAAGAAGGACCGCGCGGCCAGCCGGGACAAGGCGCGAGAACTGCTGGCCAGGGTCGGCCTGGAAGGGTGCGGCCACAAGTACCCCGCCCAGCTCTCCGGCGGCCAGCAGCAACGCGTGGCCATCGCCCGCGCCCTCGCCATGGACCCCACCATCATGCTGTTCGACGAACCCACCAGCGCCCTGGACCCCGAACGCGTGGGGGAAGTACTGGCCGTCATGCGCGACCTCGCCGGCAACGGCATGACCATGCTGCTCGTCACCCACGAGATGGGCTTCGCCCGCGAGGTCGCCGACGAGGTGCTGTTCATGGACGGCGGCATAGCCGTCGAACGCGGCGACGCCCGCGAAGTCCTGGGCAACCCCCGCGAGAAACGAACCCAGGCGTTCCTCGAAAGGGTCTTGTAAAAGCGGCTGGGACACGCGGCAGCGAGTCCGGAGAAGACGCCGGTCGACCGCGGCTGACGTGATGTGCACACCCTGCCGGTCCCGGTTTTCAACGCCCTCCCGTCCGACGTCGATCCGACCGTCACGGCGCTGACAGCGCCGTCGGCCGGGCCCCTGGTGGCGCCCGGTCGCTCCCCGCTTCGAAACTCCCCGCAAAGGACCCGAAATGAAGACGATTCCCTATTGGATAGAAACCGCTGGGGTGTTTCCCGACCGGTCCGGCAAGCCGTTGACCGAGGACACCGACCTGGTGGTCGTCGGCGCCGGCCTGACCGGTCTGTCCACCGCCCTGCACTCCGCCCGCAAGGGCGCCCGCGTGACCCTCGTCGAGAAGGGCCAGATCGGCTCCGGTGCCTCCGCGCGCAACGGCGGCATGGCCAACCTGGGCTTCACCATCGGCGTGGGCCAGGCCATCCGCCGGTACGGCCTCGAACGGGCCCGCGAGATCTACAACTCCTACGGCGAGGCCGTGGACACCGTCGAGCGGCTGGTGAACGAGGAGTCGATCGACTGCCAGTTCCGTCGCGTCGGACGCCTCGGGGTGGCGTCCCGCCCCGCGCACTTCGAGAGCAAGAAGGCGCAACAGCGGGACCTGGCCAAGTACTTCGGGCACGAGACGACACTCATCAGCAAGGCCGAGCTGCGTTCCGAGATCGGCTCCGACGCCTACCACGGCGGCCTGCTCGACCCGTTCAGCGCCGCACTGCACGTCGGCCGCTTCGTGCGCGGCATGGCCGAGGCGTGCGAGCGCGCCGGTGTCGAGATCCACGAACGCAACGCGGCCATCGGAGTGCGCCGTACCGCCGCCGGCCGGTTCGAGGTCAGCACCGAGCGCGGTGTGATCCGTGCCGGACAGGTCATGATGGCCACCGACGCCTACACCGACAAGAACTTCCCGTGGCTGCGCCGCCAGCAGGTCTGCCTGGGCAGCTTCATCATCGTCACCGAGCCGCTCGGCGAGGACCTCGCCCGGGACATCATTCCCAAGGCCCGCCTCATCGTCGACTCCAACAAGGTCTGCCACTACTTCCGGCTCACCCCGGACAACCGCCTGCTGTTCGGCGGGCGTGCCCGCTTCGCACCCTCCGACCCCACCTCGGACAAGAAGAGCGGTGCCGTCCTGTTCCGTGAGATGTGCGAGATCTTCCCCCAACTCGCCCGTACCAAGGTCGAGTACGTGTGGGGCGGTTCCGTCGGCTTCGCCATGGACCGCATCGTGCACGCCGGGCAGACCGAGGACGGCGTCCACTACTCCATGGGCTACGCGGGCCACGGCGTACAGATGGCCACGCACATGGGGCACGTCATGGCCGAGGTGCTGGACGGCCACCCCGAGGTCAGCCCCGTCCGCGACCTGGCCCCGCCCCGCATCCCCCTCTACAACGGCACCGCCTGGTTCCTGCCCTTCGCGGGCGCCTACTACAAGACGCTGGACCGCATCCGCTGACCGGTCGGCAGCCCTTCCACACCCCTCAAGGAGACACCCACCATGACTGTCGTCCGTGATGTTCCCAAGCAGCTGTTCATCGGCGGTAGTTGGCAGGACGCGGAGTCCGGCCGGACCCTGTCCGTCGACAACCCGGCCACCGGCGAGGAGTTGTGCCAGGTCGCCGACGCCTCGCCTGCCGACGGCCGGCGTGCCGTGGCGGCGGCGGTCGCCGCGCAGGCCGCCTGGGCCGCCACCGCACCCCGGGTGCGCAGCGAGATCCTGCGCCGCGCCTACGACCTGATCGTCGCGCGCACCGAGGATTTGGCGCTGCTGATGACGTTGGAGATGGGCAAGCCGCTG